>JBFLXM010000076.1:0-38743 GCA_040757175.1 Thermodesulfobacteriota bacterium | reverse complement strand
TAATCAGCCCTAAAGGCTATTTCCGCTGGGTTGGCTGCTTCTGAATCGACGTCCCAAGATTGCAGCCCGACCATCAGTAAGTGGTCAAAACAGTCCAAAGAAAATGTATTTAGGCAACAGCCCGTTTGGCCTGCGCTGCACAGGCTGGAAAGCCTGTGCCACCATTAGACTGCCACTTGGTATAAAAGCTTGGGAAAAGGGAGAGTCGAAGGCATGCTTTTAAATTATTGGGAAAAACGGCCACTGTCCTCGGAGAATTGGCGCCAGGAATTGACCGCGATGGGGGTAACGCCCAGTGCGGTCTGGGAGGTTATTGAAGAGATCATCGGGAAAAAGGGAGAAGCCGTCGTTTCCAGTTATCAATTCCAGGCGCCTTCCGGAGATCCGGGGGCCCTTGTCGTTTGCCACGATCTGGGGCGGGGGGCCCTCTCCTTCGGGACGTATACCCGGTGGGGGCATTGGGATGAAGCCTATGAAATCCTGACCCTGGATGAATCCGGGGAAAAGTTTAATTTTGAGGGCAAACCGGTCTATGAGGGGGACGAAGGGTCATGTTCCCTGGGAAATTTTTAAAGACCGTTTTCCGTTTTCGGTAAAAATCATGACCATGTGGTTCTTTGATGATGCCGAGGAACTGGTAGACTACCAGATCTTCCGGAAGAAAGACCAACCCTTGTTATTGGAGTATGAGAAATTGCGCAGGGCTCTGCAAGCGGCTGAGGTGGACCTGCGGGACCATCCCGGCGATAAAGAAAGGGAGGCCAGGGTGGCCGAGATTAAGGAAAAAATCGCGGCCCTGGAGGAGCGGGCCCCCTGGCTTACCTTTGACTATCCGGTGGAGTACCTGCTTTGGGGGCCGCCCCATGGATGAGCCGGAAGATCAGGAGAAAAGAAGCAGCGCCGCCCGAGCTGTGGGGGTATCGGCGCCCCCGAGGTTGGAGTGCCCCCAATGCCGCGCGGTTCTGGACCCGGCAGACCATGGGGACCTGGTTTTTGACGGCCAGGTATGGTGTGATCGATGTCGCGCCTATGACCGGGAGCTGATCCGGCCCCGGGAATTCCAGGAGATTGTCTCCTGGAGCCGGGTGATTTGCACCAAGTTTGGCTTTTCTCCAGTTCCTTTGGAGATCGCTGACGATCCCGCGGTTTTCCGGGGGGAGTCCTCGGTGTTAATGGCCGAAGCGGACCACGGGCGGAGGTCCATCGTCTTTTATCCCCCGGGATGCCGCCTGACCACCCTCTGCCATGAATTGGCGCATCTTTATACCGGTCAAGGCCATACCCGGGAGTGGGCCGGAATGTTCGCCTCCCTGGTAGCCTGGATAAAATCCCGGTTGGCTGCAGGCCAAGGAGTGGCGGGCTACCAGGCCAGGCAGCCCATCCATGCCGGTCTGTCACGGCGCGTTTATTAGGACGGGTATTGCCTGCACCGCTCTTCCCCCGCTGGACATCGCCGGGTTTTGGCTCCGGAATTAAAACTGCCGGGCGAGTCCACCCTTTGGTTAGCCACCATTAATACCATGTTCGCATTGTAGGGGCGGGTTTCAAACCCGCCCCTACGAGTGATGTCAATATGTTAGCGTGTTAGTTTGTTTCATTTCTAAGCGAACAGGGTATAAGTATTGGTAACGCTGGACTTAAGGTCTTAGAGAAAGAAGATGACGGTCACCAGGATCGCCGCAGATGGCACGTATCTGGCCCAATGCGCCCAATGCGGGACCTGGGTGGAGGTCCATCCCGCCACCTCCCAGGCCGACCTTTTTTTCGAAGTGCTGCATGCCAGCTTCCAGTGTTGCGGGCGGCAACAATCCGCCACCTTTACCAGGGAAAAGGATACCCTTGACTTCCATTGAGACCCTGTGGTAGAGTCAATTTTAGCCTACAGGCGCCCTCCGGGGCATAAAAGGGAAGCCGGTTGAAAGCCGGCGCGGTCCCGCCGCTGTAACCGGGGACGAAACCTGCACCCCAGCCACTGCTCTTTGTTAAAAGGGCGGGAAGGCGCAGGGATTAGAAAGATCCGGGAGCCAGAAGACCTGCCTGTAAGCCCGCTGCTTGCCCCAACGAGGCATTGGGGAAGGAGCGGCCGGGGAGAGATGGTAAATCTTCCCGGCCCCGCCAGGGATCAAGTAAACTGGGTGCAATCCTTGGGTCCACACGGGCTCAAGGTTTTTTTTTGTCCGCGTGGATCATGCCTCGGGGAGCCTGGCGCTCCCTATCTCATTTTCATGGAGGGCATGATGACACAGGGGGTAATCGTTTATTTGATGGGGGGCGGGAAGCCGCCGGGGGGCTTACAACCCGGGGCCCATTACCAGGGGCTGACCAATCCCCAAGGCCCGTTGGAAATCGTGGTTTCCCGACCGGGCATCCTGGAACTGGATGACGCCTGGCATTTCCTGTTAAGCCTGGGATGTGAATCGATCCAACTCCTGGTAGCTACGGCGAAGCATGACCGCCTGCACCCTCTCTATCCCCTGGTGCGCCTTAGGGGTGTGGAGCGGGTGGCGGAAAACCATGCAGGGGCTGGCTGGCATGGGAGGGTACTCCATTGAAAAAGACTGCCCTCATTTTTGGCTGTGTCTCCCTACTCTCGGTTTACATCGGCCTAGTTCCCCTGTGGGGGGAGGAACCTGCCCGGCAGGGTGTGCAGGCGTTGAAGGAAATAGTGATAACCGGCACAGGGTTTAAAGGGAAGAAGACCGGTTGACAGCAAATGCACCATGGATATAAAATGATGCAATTCGAGAGCGAACTCTCGGGCAGTACCCGGGCAGAACCCCAGATAACCATAGAGCCATGAAGGCTCTCGGCCCAGAAGGGCCGGGGCTTCATGGCTTTTTTTATGTTGGAGGCGGCATGGACCTGACCAAATTGATGTTGAACCTGGCCTTGGGCGGCGGCACCTGGGTGCTGGGCCTGTTGATTATCTTGAGCATCGCCTCGGTGTCGGTGATGCTGGAGCGGGCCCGGGTTTTTTACCGTGGCCGTTTTGCGGAAGAGGCATTTATCTCAGAAATAGAGCCTTTGCTGGCGAATGACGCCTGGAAGGCGGCGGCGGCCCTCTGCGAAAGTACCCCCGGTTTTGAACCCCAGGTGCTCCTGGCGGGGTTACGTCAAGTGCCGCGGGGCCGTCAGGCCGCGGCAGAAGCCATGGAGGCCGAGCGCCTGCGGCTGGGGCAGATGCTGGAAAAGCGCCTGGGCTTTCTCGGCACCCTGGGGGCCAACGCCCCCTTCATCGGCCTCTTCGGCACGGTGCTGGGCATCATTCATGCCTTCAAAGACCTGGCTCTGACCGAAGGCGGAGGCGGACCCGCGGTGATGTCGGGGATCGCCGAGGCCCTGGTGGCCACCGCGGTGGGGCTGCTGGTGGCCATCCCCGCGGTCATGGCTTACAATTTTTTCCACCGCCGCCTGCATGCCATCCTGGAGCGTTCCCAGCGACTGAGCCGCATTTTGCTCACCTACCTGCACGGCCCGGCCGCGGCGGCAACCCAGGAAGCGCCGCGGCCCAGGCGGCAGGCCGGGGGGGTGTCGTGAAGAGCCACCAGCACGGCCCCATCACCGAGATCAATATGACCCCCTTTGTGGATATCGTGCTGGTCATCCTCATCATCTTTCTGCTGACGGCCACGGTGATGATGCCCCGCACCTTTGCCATCTCCTTGCCCCAGGCCACCCAGGCGCAAAAACCGGAGAAAGTCCCCATGATCATCAGCATCAACCGGGAAGGGCAGATCGCCATCAACGGGGTGCGGCTTATGAGTGACGCCCATTTTGAGTCCATCTTCCAGACGCAGAAGCAGGACCAGGAAGCCTTGGCCGTCATCGCCGCGGATAAAGAGACCAGGCATGGCCGCCTGATGGAGGTCATCGACCGCCTCAAATGTCTCCGGGTGCAGCGGATCGGCATCGAGGTGGAGCAGCGTTAAGGACGGTCAATGACTATGCCGGCAGGGGCATCCGCGGGGGGCTGGAAGGCCTGGACCGCAATAATTTCGGCTTCCGTGGCTCTGCACGGCTTGCTTCTGGGCCTGGCCCTTTTGTGGTCCCGGGATTTGCCGCGCCCCCCCCGGGTGGTGGAGGTGGCCGCCATCTGTCTGACTTCCGGGTCAGGCCATGCCGGCGGCGGGGCGAGCCGGGTGGAGGCGCTGAAGCCTCAAAGCCGGCCCCAGCCTCCGCCTCCCAAACCCGAGCCGGTGAAAAAGAAGCCCAAACCCCCGCGGCTGCGGGAGCTTCCCCGGCCCCCGGAGATACCGCCGCCCCCGGCCCTGGCCCTGCCCCGGCCCGCCCCGGCCGCCGCGGCGCCAGCCCCCCGGGTGGCGGCCCCGGGAACGGGATCAGCGTCAGGCCGGGGCCAGGGCGCGGGCAGCGGGCAGGGGGCCGGCCGGGGAACGGGGCCCGGGTCCGGTCTGGGTACCGGCTCCGGCCCCGGCTCGGACCCGGGGCCGGGATCAGGGGCCGGCAATGCTTTAAAAAGCTACCTGGCGGAGGTGCGCCGCCGGCTGGAGCAAAAAAAGACCTATCCCTGGATGGCCCGCCGCCAGCACCGGGAAGGGGTGGTGGTGCTCAAATTCACCATCGGCCAGGGGGGGGAAATCGCCGGCCATGCCATCGCCAGTTCCTCGGGCCACGAAGTTTTGGACGGCGCCGCGGCCGAGGCCCTGCACAAGGTGGGGCGGTTTCCGCCCCTGCCCCCGGCCCTGGGACGCTCCCAGCTCAACATCCAGGTGCCCCTGGCTTTTCGTCTCAGTGATTATTAACCTCTAGGCAGCAGGAGGATGCCATGCACGAACATGCCCATGGGAGACAGCATATTGAGGCGATGATCCGGAACCAGGACCTGGACGGTCTCCTGGATCAGGCGGAGACTCTGCACGGCCACTTGTGCCCCTTTGTCAGCCTGGGGGTGAAGGCGGGCCAGCACGCCATGGAGATCCTAAACCGGGCCAACACCGGCATGGAGGAAGTGGTGGCCATCGTCGAGTGCAACAACTGCTTCACCGACGGCATCCAGGCGGTGACGGGCTGCACCTTCGGCAACAACGCCCTCATCTTCAAGGACCTGGGGAAGACCGCGGTGACCGTGGCCCGGCGGGGAGACGGCCAGGCGGTGCGCCTCATCGTCCGGCCCGGCTACCGCACCGGCATGATGGCCCGATATCCGGCCGCGGCACCCTTATTCCAGAAGATCGTGGTGGAACGGCAGGGCACCCCGGAGGAACTGCATCGCTTCCATCATCTCTGGGCCGCCGTTGCCCGCCGGGAATTACAGACGCCCCTGGAAGAGCAGTTCCACCTCCAGCACCTGACCATCACCATGCCGGCATATGCCCGCATTGTTGATTCCTTGATCTGCGACGCCTGCGGGGAGCAGATCATGGCTTCCCGGTCGGTGGAGGGCAACGGGCGGACCCTCTGCCGGGTCTGCGCCGGGGGGAGGATCGCGGTCCTCAACGGCCAGGGGATCAGTTATGAGGGCTTGTGATACTATCATTATCAAACATGGAGGGAGAGAGAGAATCAATGCTTTTGCAGGTGAACCTATGAAATCGCAAAAGCACGGAACCGCGCCGGTGGGCGCGGTCATGGTGGTGGGAGGCGGCATTGCCAAGGTGCGGGCGGCCCTGGACCTGGCGGACGCCGGATTCTATGTCTAGATGGTGGAAAGGATGCCCGGCATCGGCGGTGTCATGGCCCAGTTGGACAAGACCTTTCCCACCAACGACTGCTCCAGGTACATTCTCTCTCCCAAGCTGGTGGAATGCGGCCGGCACCCCAATATCGAAATCCTGGCCCCGGCCTGGGTCACCGATACGGTGAAACCCGGGGCACCCGGCTTTAGAGCCGGGTGAGGATTGAAACAGAAGTCATCATACCGCTGTCTCAGAGGGGGCCCTGTTGCACGATTAGGAGATTGGATTTTAACCTCTGACTTAGGAGAATTTAATAACGGCACTGGGCTTAAAGAGCCACCTTAAAAAACCAAAACCCGCACTCAGGTTATACCTGGGTTAGCCCTGAGGTTTTTCAAAGAAAAAGGGTTAGCCATCATTGACTAACCCCTTTTAATTATTGATTTCCCTGGTGGGCCGTCGGGGGCTCGAACCCCAAACCTAGTGATTAAGAGTCACTTGCTCTACCAATTGAGCTAACGGCCCGGAAAGTGCTAACGGGCTTGAATATACTGGATCAAAACCAAAAAGGCAAGAGGGTAAAAGAGGGTGTATGTGGGTATTCTTGAGCGCGCTGCGCGCACAGTGGAACAGATATTTGAGCACAATTCGCGCACAGATACAAAGGGTGCCTTTTTAAGAAATTAGTGCGATAAGCCTAACGCAAAAATGCAGCATTTTCCCTCATCCCTGGGGATGAGAGGATTGGACCCCTCTGACTCCTGCATGGGAAGCGATTAACCCCAATTATGCACCAAAAGTCCTTAAAAAAAGAAAGGGGGTTTGCTAAGATGCTGTAATCGCCGGATAAACAGCTTCAAAGCAAGGACGCCCTAGGGAAACAGTCTGCCATAACCAAGTCGCAATCTAAAGGCACGGAATTGCCAGGGCGCACCCGCGTCTGCGCCCTCATGGGGCGGACACATGGGTCCGCCCTTACAAAAAAATTGCCGTTTGATGGCGGCTTGGTATGACCTCACATCCGGCAGGCTTTTTGGCAGAAAAAATTACCTTGAAGCTCATGCCACCTTCTCCCAGCCGCCTTTACACCTTAAAAAAAAGCCTCGAAAAGCAGCCCCTTCATTCCTCTCGTGAATAAAGGCGGTTAATTGGTTAAATTTAAGGAATTCCCATCTTTAATTTCTGAAAAATGAATTATATAATTAAAATTTTTTTCTCTATATTTCCATAATCCATTATAAATATTATTGTTAATTTCATTTTTTCCATAAACCCAACCTTCATTAGATGATATTAATAGAACAAGAAAAAAATACCCTTCCCAATCGTTCAATCTATCAAGATAATCTGCATCAACTCCCCAGAAAGGTTTTTTGTCTCGGCTTATTTTTACAATTAAGAAAATAATCATTTAAAATGAAATAATTCTGTCTTCTTACAATATCATAAAGGACGTCACCAGGTTTTAATCCTCTTGCACCAATGCTATCGATAAATTCTTTTATTTCTTTATCCATAATAAACTATCAATATTTGATAAAATGTAAATTAGTTATACTCTTAGTCAAGATAACTTATGATTCTTCTGTCTCTGAAATCGCCGCTATTATTTTGAGAAATTGCTCCACGCTTCTTGCCCTAAGCCATCTGCCATTTTGTCTATATCTCCAACTATTTCCTCTGCTACCGCGGTACCGCGTTTGGCTCCACAATTCCCCATTTCTGATGTTAAGTATATCTCCGAACTTATTACTCCAACGAGATAGCCGGTAATCACATAGCTATAGACGCTTGCGGTTCCTGGGTGACCTCTAAATACATCCAACGTCATAAGGTGTATTATCAACCTCGATTCAATATTTTTAACAAGTCTTAAATCGACAGACCGTATGCATTCTTTTACTTGATAGGCTAGACTTGCCCCACGGAGTCATTTCCTCTATGTGATACCTCAACCGCTATCTTGCGCTGCGCCGATGCACTTTGCGGCATTAACGCAAAACAAGCCGCCACTATCACAAAAAGTATTCTCCGGTTAATCATCTTTAACCCTCTATTTCCATGCAAACATGGTTTGCTTTATTATCAACAATCATAGCTCTCTTCCTGGGGGATAAGGGTAGCTCTTTTCAGGTAGTTCCCTTATTTCACAAACAAGTGGGAAATGTCAAGGGGAGCTATATGAAGGGTCATTACCTTTCATTTGCAAGTTAATTGATCAGCCCGCAGCCTGTATCCCGTAGGGCGGGAAAGCGAAGCGCATCCCGCCTTTAGCCTTGGGCATCGTGTCCTGCTTGGGGAAAAAAACATGATTTTCAGCGTCTTTTTTTCATAATGGGTTTTTCGTCCAAACCATCCAGGATCTCTAGCAAACAGCGTTTACGGGCGTGCGTTTCCCTCAGGCTCCCCAGGTATTGATCCCATTGCGCCTGGTTATTCTGTTGGGACATGACCAACCCTGCTTTACGAAGGTATTTAGCCGCTTCCTGGTAGGCGCTGGGTTTGACCTGGGCGATCAGCCGTTCCGCCTTATTCTTCCAGATGGCCACCGCCCGCTCCGGCGCCTGGACTTGAACGGCGTCGGCGATGGCGTCTTCATCCAACCAGGGGCACCCAAACCGGCTTTGGGGACGCTGATCGTACCATTTCAGCACCTGGTCGGGCTTTTTTTCCAGAATCGCGATGTCAATCAGATCGCCGATCAGGGGAAATCGATGGCGCTGCTCCGCCTCGGGCTCGGGCTGCTCCAGGCCGGATTCCGGCAGGGGCCAGCCCTCTTGCTTCCAGGGCAGTTCACCGTTTTCCAGGAAGCGCAAAAGAGATGCGCGCACCTGGGGCCAGGCCTTGGCTTTGCCGCCGGCTTTCCGGCAATCCCTGAAGGCCTGGAGGGAAGGCTGCCGCACGAATTCTTCGACCCGCAGCGCGGCCACCACCGGCCAATTCTGTTCCCGCGTGCGAATTTCCCGCAGTCTATCCCGCAAGCCGGCGCCGATGCCGGGCCATTTTTCGCCGATGGCCCGAAGGCCTTCCGTGATCCATTTTTCGGCGTCTTCATAACGCCCCGCCGCCATCAGCCGTTGGACCAGGCGGTCATAACTGCCCGTCAGTTTGGCTTCGGCGATGCACAGGGGGATGATCTCAGCCTCCCGGCCGGCTTGCTCCAGGGCATGGATAGCCCAATGGCTGATACGGTCACGTTCGTAGTCGCGACTGCATTTATCGGCGCCCTTGGCGCCTTTAAGCCCGTGTAACTGAGCCAACAGCCGGTCTGCGAGGGTGTGCCAGGCTGTTTGGGGATGCTGCCGGTCCAGGTATTCCGCAAAGGCGTCGCAAACGTCAAATTGGTCCTCCAGCACGGCATCCAGCGCCCAGCTCAGCTTACCGGCGGGATCAAGGGACGACCGGTCCAGGGCCTCGACGATCACCGGCAGGCAGCCGGCAATCTCCATGGCGGTTTCGCCTTCGTCATGGCTCTCCTCCACCTGGCGCATACCGGTGGTCACCAGTTCCCGGCCCAAGGTCAGTACCTCTTCAGGGTGCCCTGCCTTGAGTAAAGTCTCGAGCTTTTTGCGCACCCCGGAATAGTCCGGCGTATAGCCCTCGCTATTCCAATAGTTCTGCCAGCCAGGCTCGCTGGCAAGGTCGCGCATCTCTTTACGCAGGCGCGTGACCAGCGCTATGGTATTGCCGGAGATCACCTGCTTCCGGTCGGCTAGCTCCCTGGCCATCTCCGGGTACTGCCCGGCCAGATCATAGATCAGGTCGATGAGTTGGGCCTTGGTCTTGCCCTGGAGAAAACCGTCGATATCCTTCCAGGTCAGATCGGCAAACCGACCCAGGTTTGTCTTCTGGTTAACCATTGGTTTTTCTTCCTGTTATTCTCGTTTCGGGAAAATGTCAATAATTGCACCCACGATCCCGTGGTCTCGAGGCGGTGGGGAACGTTGACCGGCGCCTCGGCCTGATGGATTGATTGCGGCCAATTGCGCATCAATGCCGGGGAAAAAATGGCCATGCAGAATCTTAGCAAATCTTCGTAACGATCACCAATAGCCGCCATTGTAGTTTTATTCGGCGGCGGCTTGACAGTAGGCGTGATAAGCCTGCTCAAGGGCCAGACCATTTACCTGCCAGGCAATGCAAATATTTCGGCACCCATCAGCTCTCGTCCGAAACACACTTATCTCCAGACCAAAATCCTTCCCTAGCCAAATATCTGCATTTCTTCATAGGCCACCGATAAATCTCCCGGATGCCAAGTGAGTGTCTTTCATAAGAGAGCTTCAGACCTTCACGTATGTCAGCGCTAGGTGCTTTTTAAGCCATTAAATGGTGTTGGGACCATTCATGAATAAATTCATCAACTAATTTGGATCGGCGAACCGAATTTGGCATACTTATCTCGTTAGCGTCAGCATTAAAGTCTCCTGGAAACTCTGGCTCGCCTCCTGAAGACGTTTGCTCTTAGTCATAGCCGCTTCCGGCGAATCAGTCCGGCATTCGCCAATGATGGCAACCTGATTTAGAAAATCATGTTATGACACCTGAATCTGGACGATTCCCCTTGACGCCACACCAATTGACTTGAGCAGGTTGGTGATAAGAGATATATTTCAAATCGGCGGGCATAGAAGATTTTCTACCAGGCGTGATGTTGGTGATGTTGGTGTCATAGCCTGACCAACAATGAGAAATAAGTTTGCCCTACCCCCTCTCCTGCCACCGCTGGAAAAGTTTCGACATCTTTACAATTAAAAAATGGAGAAAGAAGGAAAATTCAATATCGGCAAGTGTTAGAAGGCTGTTCAAAAAGGTAATGAGGAAATTCCTAATAAGAGTTTTTTAAGCATAAAAGAATTTACAAGATAGGTGTCCATTGGTTCACCGTTTGGCGATAGATTGTAGAGAAACGCATTAAGTTTAAGCAAGTCAAAGTAGGCTGCAAAATATTTTTTCCCGCCTCGACGTTGCTCAAGTTCCAAGATGCATTTAATCAACTTTTAGCATCTTTTAGTATCCATTTGTTGCAAAATTCTCTATTATTAATATTTTCATTCTGTGGCCAGGGCCTTCCGGAGCATGGCAATAGGGCTGGCCTGCTTTTAACCTCTTCTTCCCGCTTCAGGGGTACGAGACTTGAGTTGATAAATCGGCGTGTCTAATCATGAAAGATGCCTTTGAGTTTCTGCGCTTAATCCAGGAAGACCCGCAGTTTCTGAAAAAAGCCCAAGCTTGTGCCACCGACAAAGAAAGGATAACCTTCCTGCGGGATGGGGGGTTTGAATTCTCTCCGGAAGAATTTGAAGCCGCGATCCGGACTTGGCCTTCTTGCCTGGAGTTGGAGTCGGTTCAAGAACCCAAGGAACGTCGGAGCGCTAAGCGCCATGAAGTCTTCATGAAGGTTACGGAAGTCAATAATCAGCCGGTGAGCGACACTATCATGTTGGACATCAGCGCCTGGGGGGCCAGGATCGAGTCCTTAATCCCTCTATCCATGGATAGCAACGCCCATTTCAGCTTTTATTTGCCGGGAGAGGCAACGGAAGAAAAGGTGCAATTGTCCGGCAAGGTCGTCTGGTCTGGGCAGGTGCCCATTTCCAAACGCTACCAGGTCGGGCTGCAATTTTATCAATCCATTGAAAAAATGCAGAAAGAAGGAAAATTCAATATCGGCAAGTTTCAGCAGGCGGTACAGAGACGTAATGAGAGAATTTCCGATAAAAGTTTCTTAACTATCAAAGAATTTGCCGACACGATAGGGGTCCATTGGTCCACCGTTTGGCGGTGGACTGCAGAGAACCGCATTACGTTTAAGCAAGTCAAAGCAGGCTGCAAAATCCTTATTCCCGCCTCGGAGTTGCTCAAGTTCTAAAGCGCCTTTTAGCACCCTTCCGCATTTTTTAGTATCTGTTTGTATTCAAATCTTCCTTATCCCCTAAAATAAATATTTCAAGATCGGAACATAGTCCACGCTCAGAATATTTCGTGGCAGTCCAGGAGTCCCTGCTTGAGCCCGTTAAGATGCACGAACTTGCCGAGCTGGTCCGTAAGGTTCTGAATCAATAATTATTAATGCAAGCAAGCACTATCATCCCCTGGCCGCACCTGCATCATCGCGGTGGAGGGAGCGAACTAGACGGGGCCGATCCAGATGAGGATCATGATGGATGCGGTTTCAGAGGTAGGTGGAGGTAGCAGGAAAGATGGATATATTTCCAGGTCTTTCCCGCAAGTCTGAATCCCCCAGAGATTGCGCGCCGTGAGTCTAGAACCACAATCCGGCAAATCTTAGAGGATAATCAATGCGCCACATCGAAAGGAACAGGGAGCAGCTCCTTCAGGAAATCCAGGAGCTGCACCGTACCATTGGCGAGTTGAAGGCCGCCGAAGATGGCCGCAAGCAGCAAGAGGAGGCGGACCTCCGGCAAAGTTTCTTTAGATTACAGAGGACCCTGGAATCCACCGTCAATGTCGTGGAAAAGAGGGACCCTTTCATTAGCGGCCATCAGCAGCGGGTGACCCGGCTGGCCTGCGCCCTGGCCAGGGAGTTGAGGCTTCCCGAAGACCGGATTGAAGGACTATGGGTGGCCGGGAGCCTGCACGATATCGGCAAGATCTATGTTCGGGCCGATATCCTTAATAAATCCTCCTTTCTGAGCGATATTGAGATGGCCCTCATCAAGATTCATCCTCAAATTGGATATGAGATTATCAATGCCGTGAATTTGCCTTGGCCGGTGGCGCCCATCATCCTGCAGCATCACGAAAGAATGGATGGTTCCGGCTATCCCGCCGGTCTCCCCGGAGAAGACATCCTCCTGGAAGCCAGGATTCTGGCAGTGGCCGATGTGGTGGATGCTATGAGTTCGGAACGGCCTTACCGTAGCCGCTTCAACATCAATAGCGTTCTAAAGGAAGTTTCAAAAGGTAGCGGCACCTTATTTGATCCTGAGGTAATAGAATGCTGTCTGCGACTGTTTTCGGAAAAAGGGTATAAGTTAATAACTAAATAATCTTAAGAGAGATCTGCAATGAAACGTATGAAATTAAGTGTCAAATTGATCGCCGGATTTCTGGCGGTCTCTCTCATTACCTTAACGGTCAACTGGATAGCCTGGCAAGACGTATCCGACAGCCTGAAGGCCGACTATAAAGTCGATTACTTGGAGAATATCGCCAAAAATCTCTTACAGCGGGAGATCGACCATCTCATTTGGGCGGCCAATGTCGGCGAATTCCAACGGGATGAGAATCTGACCGAGATAGCCGTGGAAAAGGATGACCATAAATGTGGTTTTGGCCAATGGTACTACAGTGAAGCCCGGAAGAAACTGGAAGCGGAGATTCCGGAAGTTGGAGTTCTGCTCTCGCAAGTGGAAGAACCGCATGCCAAACTGCATAAGTCCGCCCTGGAACTGGAAAAGTTGCTAAAGCAAGGTAAAGAATACCGCGCTGAGGCCATTAACTATTATAAAACGGAAACCTGCTCCCATTTGCAGCAGGTGCAAGGTCTGCTGAAGAAGATCAGTCCTCTGGTGGAGCAACATGTGCAGAAAACCCACAATTCCATCGAACAAATAGACCGTCGGGTCAGATTTTTCATGCTGGCGGGAATGATCGGCGGCCCCTTGTTGGCCCTGACTTTAGGGGGCTTTTTAAGTCTGAGCACCACCAGATCCATTAATCGGACTATCCGGGGACTGAACGAAGGGACCGGCCAGGTAGTCTCCGCCGCCTCACAAGTGGCTGACGCCAGTCAGTCCCTGGCCTCAGGTTCCGCCCAGCAGGCCACGGCTCTGGATGAAATCTCCACTTCCCTGGAAGAGATGTCCTCCATGACTCACCAGAATGCCGAATATGCCCATAAGGCGAATGCCATGATGAATGAAACCAGTGGCATGGTGGACGAGGCAAATTACTTCATGAGCGAATTGACCCAGTCCATGAAAGATATTTCCCAGGCCAGCGATGAAACCGCCAAGATTATCAAGACCATCGATGAGATTGCCTTTCAAACCAATTTGCTGGCCTTAAATGCCGCAGTGGAGGCTGCCAGAGCGGGAGAGTCCGGGGCCGGTTTTGCGGTGGTGGCGGATGAAGTCAGGAGTCTGGCCATGCGAGCCGCGGACGCCGCCCAAAATACCGCCAGCTTGATTGAGGGAACCATCTACAAGGTCAAGGAAGGTTCGGCATTAGTTGAAAAAACCGGCCAAGCCTTTTCGCAAATGGCTGCCAGCACCAGCAAGGTGAAGGAACTGGTGGCGGAGATCTCGGCGGCCTCCACTGAACAGGCCCAAGGAATCTCCCAGATAAATAAGGCCGCAGAAGATGTGGACATGGTGGTACAGCAGAACGCGGCTGCCGCCCAGGAGAGCGCCAGCGCCTCCGTGGAACTAAAGGTCCAGGCCAAAAATATGGAAGGCATGGTCGCAGAGCTGGGTACCGTGGTTAATGGTTCTGACTACAGCAGAACGCACCCAGATGAGCTTCTTCAGATTATACCGACCAGGGATGAGGCAGACAGCGGCACAAGGATCGACTCCAAAATTGGCTTCCAGCCGCGTCGAAGAGCCGGACAGGCCCTGGCGGGTGCCCCCCGCAGTCTCATCCCTTTTGAGGAGGAGAGCTTCAAGGATTTTTGATTTCCTGGGTTTAATTAGCAAACTCCTCTTTGGCACGGATTTTCGGATTAAACGGATGAACCAAAATATTCAAAGTGAGAGGATAATGGGCAGGGAAAACCTCACCAAGGCGGAACTCCTTCAGGAGATGGGGGCACTGCGCCAACGCCTCACCCGACTGGAGGAATCCCAGTCCTGGCTCAGCCATATTGAGGAGGAACTGCTCACCGCGGAAAGAGAGAAGGCCCTCCTTTTTGACGCCATGGTGGAGCCCATTGTCTATCTGGGCCCTGACCTGCAAATATTATGGACCAACCAGGCGGCCGTCGATTCTTTGAAATTGACTCCCGGCCAATCTCTAGCCAGCCGTTTCCGGAAGTACGGGGGTGGATTAAAACCTGTGGACCTGCCGATAAACGAAGCCTTGAGAACCGGCTCTCCCCAGGAGCGGGAAGTCGTCTCCATAGATAGCCGCGTCTGGCACTTGCGACTCTACCCGGTCCTGGGATTACAAGGGGGAATCCGCGGCCTTCTGGTTACGTTTATGGATATCAGCGCCCGTAAGCGCGCGGAGGAAGATCTGCAAAAGAGCCTGTGCAAGTTGCAAAGGGCCTTTGAAGGGGTGGTCCAGGCCATGGCCATGACCATGGAAATGAAAGATATCTATACCTCCGGCCATCAGCGGCGGGTGGCGGACTTGGCCTGCGCTCTGGCCGGGGAATTGGGCCTCCCGGCAGAGCGCATCGATGGCCTGCGGGTGGCCGCTCTTCTCCATGACCTGGGGAAAATCGCGGTGGCCTCGGAGATTCTTAGCAAGCCGGGAAAATTAAATGAGTATGAGTTTGCCATCATCAAGGCCCATCCCCAGATAGGGTACGACATCCTGAAGACCATCGACTTTCCCTGGCCGGTGGCCCAGATTATCCTCCAGCACCACGAACGCCTGGACGGTTCGGGATACCCCCTGAGATTGAGGGGGGAGGAAATTCTCCTGGAGGCCAAAATCCTGGGTGTGGCGGATGTGGTAGAGGCCATGTCCTCCCATCGCCCCTACCGGCCGGCCATTGGGATGACCCATGCCCTGAAGGAGATTTCCCAAAATAAAGGTCTATCTTACGACTCGATAGTGGTAGAAGCCTGCTTAAGACTCTTTAGGACCAAAGGCTTTGCCTTGGCGTAAGGACCTCAGCTAAACCAAAACCCGTTTCTAACGCCTTTTCCGGGATGGTTGAGGGAGGGGGCTAAGGCCCGTTTACTGCTTCTCCCCGATTTGGGGGTACGAAACTTGAGTGATGTAATGAACCTTAATAGCGATGCCGTAATATAATGCTTGGGGGTAATCATGGTGAATAATGAAATAACCAAAGAACAACTGCTAATAGAATATCAAAAAGTGGCTGCGGAACTTTGTAAGATCAAAAAGGAATTCAATTTAATATTAAACAATATTCCAGCTATGGTTTTTAAAGGTTACGCTGATTGGTCAGTTGATTTTTATAGCACCAGGGTGGAGGAGATGATTGGATATTCCAAGAACGACTTCGATTCCCGCCAGTTGAAGTGGACGGATATATTATTAGAAGAAGACATGGAGCGCACCAAGTTTCCCTTTATCAAGGCATTAAAAACTGATCGTAACTACGTCAGAGAATATAGAATAAAAAGCAAGAATGGGCAGATTATCTGGATTCAGGAAAGGAGTTATATTGTGTGCGATTCAAATGGCAAAATAGATTATATCAGTGGCATATTTTTCGACATTACAGAGCAGGTACTGAATGAGAGCTTGTTACAATATTGCGAATCCTTGGAAGAAATGTAATAAAACGAGACCAGGAGTTTGAAGATTATCGATGAATGTTGATTTTATTAATCCCTTCTTAAGCGCAGCGATAGAGGTATTAAAAACCATGGCCTTTATTGAGGTAACGCCAGGAAAACCCTTTGTCAAGACTGGCGAAAGAGCACAAGGTGATATTTCAGGACTTATCGGAATTACTGGGCCATGCATTGGTTCTATGTCTTTAACTTTCAGTCGTTCCTGTATATTAAAAATTGTTTCCACTATGCTGGGGGAGGAATTTACGGAAATTAATGAAGATATCAAAGATGCGGTGGGTGAATTGACCAATATGATTGCCGGCGTGGCACGTAACACGTTGGGCAATGTGGGCCTCAAATTTAAAGCATCCATTCCTATGGTAGTCACTGGTCCGTCTCATGAAATAAAGCATAAATGTGAATGCCCTATTATCGGCATTCCCTTTGATACTAATGCAGGTTCTTTTCTAGTGGAAGTGGCAGGCTTCAAGAAGCAGGATGGCGTGGTTTAAAGCTGTGTTACTTCCACTGTGGCATCTGCAGGATAGTGTGCGGATCGATGATCTTAATCTTTCGACCAACATTGCCATTAACCCGAAAGAATAGGCTCGAACGTCTAGGCGGTGCCGGCTGGACTGGGGTACTTACCATCGTTTACGGGGCGGAAAGATGAATCGCGCAAGCTTCTTTATTCCCTTAGAAATAAGAAAACTCAGGTCAGGCGAAGTAATTAATTTTAATATTTATGTAAAATCCGAAAATGCGGGTGAAACCAGCAAATATTTGCTTTTCTGCCGCCGGGGGGAAATGTTTAATCCTGGTTCATTGTTAAAGGTCAAATTAGATGACATTTACTTTGTTTACTATCAGCGATTTGAAAAGGATCAGGTTGAGGAATATCTGGCTCGCACCGGTAGATTCACAAACGCCAGGAACACACAGCCAGCAGCTCAAAATAATTTGCGCCAAGTTGTTGAACCGAAAAAGAAATTAGTAAGGACCGGCGTTATTGCCAACGAGTTCTATTTCCCACTGGCAGTTAAAAATCTGCAACCAGGGATGGAAGTCAACTTTGATGTGTTTCTGAGAACCAACATTATTGGAAAGGATGATTTCGGATATAATATCTTCCTTCCTAAAGGTGATATCTGTCGATTCGCATTAGTAAATGAATTACATGAGAAAGGGATGAAAATTATATATATTAATAAGAAAGATGAGAGTAATGTCTTTAGGTACCTTTATCATAATCTAAGCTTGAAATTGAGAGATGATAAATTACTGCCAGTAAAGAAAGCTGAATTAATTTATGATGCCGCACTCCTCTGGACCCGCCGGTTTTATTATATAAAATCTAGTAGAACGCAAGAAGAGTTAGAGACTGGTTTTAAACTTATTAATTATCTATTAAATATATTTAATCAGGATCGGCAATATCACCAATGGCTTCCTAAAATTCGTGGATATGACGGGAATTTGTACGTCCACTGCTTAAATACCTGCTTGCTGGGGTTGGCGTTTGCCAAGTATCTTAGATGGACAGATGATAAAATAATAGAGTTTGCACAAGGAATTTTACTGCACGATATCGGTATGGTTGAAGTCCCTCCTGCGGTATTAAATAAGCCTGTGCGGCTATCAGAAAGCGAAATGGGACTGATTAAAAGACATCCGGGAGAGAGCCATCGGATTCTCAAGAAAATAGATCTCCTAAACAAAAACTCTGCGCTGATGGTCTTGCAGCATCACGAGACTGGCGATGGTTCCGGGTACCCCATGGGCCTAAGACTCCCATTGATCAATCACTGGGCCCGGGTTTTGCGAATCATTGATAGTTATGAAGCATTGACCTCCAGACGCAGTTGGCGCGACAAGTTTGATTCCCTGAAGGCGCTGAAGGTAATGCGCCAAGAATGGGTCAATAGCGGTATTTTCGATATTAATTATCTGGTGGAATTCGTTAAATTTCTATCAGCTAAATAATTGGCAGATCTAGCTGGCCGTGGAAGAATTCCAACGCCGCAAGCAAAAAGGGGGTCATTTCTTGGCCCACGTCCTAGAATCCCCCAAGTTTTTTATCATAAGCAACGAACATGACCTTGCAGCAATGGGCCGACAACGGCTGGCTGGAAACTCATGTCACTTCGCCGGAAGAGATCGCCAACCTGCTGGCCATTGCGGATCGGGATTTGGCAGATGCTGCCGGTGGGATTTCTCCTGACTGGCGCTTCGGCATCGCCTATAACGCCGCCCTGAAACTTTGCACGATCTTGCTCTATGCCGAGGGCTATCGGGCTGCCCGAACGTTGCAGCATTACCGCTCCATCCAGGCCTTGCAGCTGATCCTGGGCCCAGAGCATCGAGCCGATGCAGACTACCTTGATGCCTGCCGAGAAACATCGTGGAATATGACTACCTGGGGGGCGCCACTGCGGATGAAGTCAAAGAAGGCTTTGGGGTAGGAATAGCGGGGGCGCTTGGTTAACTGTTTACAGCCGGCGTTGAGACCGGCCAGGAATGAGAGAACTTCCCCGGATGATACTGACTCGGTCCGGCCCTAGTACAAGACCTGCTCCACCATCGCAGCGTCCGGGTTCGGGCCGAAGGGAAAGCCGGTAAAGTGGCAAGCCTGCACCCCGCAGGAATGCCAACTTATTCAATCCCCTGATAGGTTAATTCTCAAGCCCCTCAAGAAATCCCCCCCCCTCGCCGATAATCTTAGAAGGAGGGGCCTACTGATTCTTAATTCCGAAGTGGTCAATCCTCCCCAAGTTGGGAAGGGGAAATGGCTTTTTCCAGTAAAAACGGCTAACCAAAGAAGTGTCATCAGGATATTATCGCTTGATTTTGGCTGCCCTCTACCCAACGGTAATCCTCATTTATTGTCCAGAAGCGGAGCAAATCATCATGCGTTCAGAAAGAATTCGGCTAATAAACTTGGCCTTCATTTTCTTGGTGATTGCTCTCCAGTTAATCGGAACAGTAAGTCACGCCCGGGCCGCGGATTATCAGGGAGCCATTAAGATAGGGGGAACTGGGGGGGCGTATGGGGTTATGGCCCAGGTGGCGGCCGGGTTTCAAAAAAAATATCCACAGGTGCGTTTTCATTTTCCTCCCAGTCTCGGCAGCAGCGGCGGCATCAAAGCGGTTCTCTCCGGGGCCCTGGACTTGGGGCTGATCTCCCGCCCCCTTAAGGCGGAGGAAATCCGTCAAGGCGCGGTGGCGGTGGAATACGGCCGCACCCCCTTAATGTTGGTTACTTCGAACCAAGGACCGGACCTCAACTTCACTCTGAAGGAGATTGCCTCCATCTATTTGGGGGAAATAAAGAACTATCCCGACGGCGCCCCCATCCGCTTAATCCTGCGGCCTAGGGTTGAATCGGATACGATATTTCTGTTGCATCTGTCTCCCGAGATAGCCGCGGCCGTCCGGCAGGCCCACGTCCGGGAGGGCATGATCACGGCGATCACTGACAAGGATAATGCCGATACCCTGGAGAAGATAAGAGGGGCCATGAGTTGGATGACTTTGGCCCAGTTCATCTCGGAAAATAGGGAGGTTGCACCTTTAGCCCTAGATGGCGTCCGGCCCGGCCTGGAAACGCTGGCTGCCGGAGCCTATCCATACTCCAAACCTTTTTCCGTGGTTGCCAAGGCAAACCCCACCCCCCTGGTCAAAGCCTTTATCGAATTTTTAACGTCCGGTGAGAGCCGGGAAATCCTTTTAAAAAACGGTATTCTGGCGGACGGTAAGACACCATGAAACCCGGACGATCTCTCACAGCCAGCCGTTTAGCCTTGACTATCGCCTGCGTGTTGACCTTCTCACTCCCCTTGGGCTTTTTTATCGTGGGGTATCAGAAATTAGTTATTATCTTACAGACTGAAGCGGAGGCCAACGCCATTTTTGCCTCGCAAATAATCAACGCCAATCCCGATTATTGGGCCTTTGAACAGGCCAGGCTCCAAGAGTTTCTCTCCCTGCACGCCATCGCCACCGCCAGAGAGATTCGCCGCATTATTGACCTGAACGGCAAAACTGTGGCCCAGAATCAAGATGAGGTTAGCTATCCATTTATGGTTCGATCTCATGAGCTTTATGATTCCGGCAAGGTGGTGGCGAAATTGGAAATTGCCCGTTCTTTGCGCCCCTTGCTATGGGAAACTCTGCTTGTGGGGGTCGTTGGAGGCCTCCTGATGACGGCCATCTATTTCTCCCTCAAAAAATATGTCTTGGACGCCCGGGAGGCAGCCGAGCAGGCCCTTAGGGAGAGTGAGGAAAGATATAGACTGTTGGTAAGCAATATCCCGGCTCTAGTCTTTACAGGGTATTGGAACGGGGAGATTGATTTTTTTGACGACAAAATCAAGGGACTAATAGGTTATACCAAAGAGGAGTTTAACGCCAGAAGGTTAAAATGGCTGGATGTGGTGGCAGAAGAAGATCTGGAAAATATGCAACGGATATTTCGGGAAGCCCTCAAAACCAGCCGGTCCTATGTCAGAGAATATAGGATTAAAACCAAAGAGGGAAAAAACACCTGGATCCAGGAAAGAAGCCAGATCATGTGCCATCCTGACGGCCTGGTGGATTATGTCAGCGGGGTGTTTTTTGATGTCACCGACCGCCGCCAGGCTGAGGAAGCCCATAGAGAGACTCAAGTCCAGCAACAGGCCCTCCTGGACAATATTCCCGATATTGCCTGGCTGAAGGACCGGGAGAGCCGGTTCATCGCAACCAACGAGCCCTTTGCCCTGGCCTGCGGCTGCAGCCGGGGGGAGTTGGTGGGCAAGACGGACCTGGATATCTGGCCCCGGGAGTTGGCGGAAAAATATCGCCGGGACGATGCCGAAGTCATGCGGTCGGGTCAGCGGCAGGTTCTGGAGGAAGCCCTGGTGGATAAGGACGGCAAGACGCTGTGGATCGAAGCCATCAAGACCCCCTTCTACAATGACCAGGGAGAGGTTATCGGCACCGTCGGCATCGCCCGGGATATTACCGCCCGGAAGCAAGCCGCAGATGAGCTGCGCCGGGCCTATGCGGAAATCGAACAACTGTTCGCTTCCATCACTTCCATCCTGATTGGCTTAACTCCGGCTGGGGTGGTCTGGCATTGGAATGCGGAGGCGGAAAAGGTCTTGAGAATAAAAGCTGCCGATGTTTTGGGGAAAAGGCTGCATAAAATACCTTTGGAATGGGAGGGGGCAAAGATAGCCGAGGCCATCAGCGCCTGCCGGAAGCAATGCCAGCCGGTTAGGTTGGACAATATCCGCTTCCGGCGCCATTCTGGGAAAGACGGGTATTTAGGAGTCAGCATCAGTCCCATCAAAGAAGAATCAGGAGAGGTCTCCGGAATTATCCTCCTGGGAAGGGACATCACCGAAAGGCTGATCCTGGAGGTGCAGTTGGCCCAGGCCCAGAGGCTGGAGTCCATCGGTCAATTGGCGGCGGGCATCGCCCATGAGATCAACACCCCCATCCAGTACGTGGGCGATAACACCCGTTTCCTTAACGATGCCTTTAAAGACCTCTTTGCCCTTTTGGAAAAGTATAAGGATTTGTTGGCGGCTAATAATTCCGGAGCGGTGACCGGAGATCTCCTGGGACAGTTGGAAACCGCGGCCAGGGAGGCGGACCTGGATTATTTAATGGACGAAATCCCCGCAGCCATCAGCCAATCCCTGGAAGGAGTGGAGCGGGTGGCGAAAATAGTGCGGGCCATGAAGGATTTTTCCCATCCGGGCGCTGCGGAAAAGCAAGCGGTGGATCTCAACAAGGCCCTGGCGAGCACCATCACCGTGGCCCACAATGAATGGAAGTACGTGGCCGAGATGATTACCGACCTGGACCCTTCCCTACCCCTGGTTCCCTGCCGGCCCGATGAATTAAACCAGGTATTTCTGAATATCATCCTCAACGCCGCCCATGCCATTGCCGACGTAGTGGGACGGGAGCCGGCGGCGAAAGGGACGATAACCATTAAGACCAGGAGGAACGGGGACTGGGCGGAGATCGCCATCAGCGACACCGGCGGGGGTATTCCCGAGGAGATCAGATCCAGAATCTTCGATCCTTTCTTCACCACCAAAGAGGTAGGTAAAGGCACGGGCCAGGGCTTGGCCATCTCCCATTCTGTCATTGTGGACAAACACGGCGGCGCCATCGACTTCGAAACTGAGCCGGGCCAGGGAACCACTTTCCTTATCCGCCTGCCGATGGTGGCTGGCAAACTGGAAAAAGGGTAAGCCCATGAAATTAAAGATTCTCCAACTGGTAAACTCCGCCTTCTTTGGGTATTGCCGGCATATTTCCAGTCCGGCCCAAGCCGTGGAGTTGCTGGGGCTGGAGACCGTCAAGGCCCTGGTCCTATCCGCAAAAATTTTCTCGCAAATGGACCGTTCCAGTATGACGGTTTTGGCCATGGATCGCATCTGGGCCCATCGCCTGGCCACCGGGGTATTTGCCAAAACCATCGCCACCGCCGAAAAATGTGAACGCGCAGTCGCGGATGATGCCTTCATGGCCGGAATGTTGCACGATGTGGGGAAATTAATCCTGGCCGTCAATCTCCCCAAGCAATATAAAGAAGCCCTCGCTGGCCCCCGAGGTAACGGTGCCTCTGTTTTGGAAGCGGAGCGGCAAGCCTTCGGCGTCACCCATGCGGAAGTGGGCGCTTATCTATTATCCTTATGGGGGTTGCCGTTCCCCATTGTGGAAGCTGTTGCCTTTCACCACGTTCCTGGCAGGTGCCCCCAGAAAAAGATGGGGCCCCTGACCGCGGTCCACGTCGGGAATTGCCAGGAATACGCCATCAACGGCCAAGAGGATGACAAATGCCAGATTGATGCGGCATATCTAAATGAACTTAAAATCCTCCCTAGGATTCCTCCTTGGCAGGCCCTCTGTCGGCAGGCCATCAAAGAAGGGGACGTCCATGACGACTAAGGTCCTATTTGTCGATGATGATCCCAATATCCTGGCGGCGTATCAACGCCAGTTACGGCGACAATATGAAATAGACACGGCCCTGGCCGGGGAGCGGGGCCTGGAGGCGGTGGCCAAGTCGGGGCCCTACGCGGTGATTGTCTCCGACCTGAAGATGCCGGGCATGGATGGGATTCAATTCCTCTCCCGGGTCAGGGAAATGGCTCCCGACAGCGTACGCGTCATGCTCACGGGTTTTGCGGAGTTGCAGACGGCCATCGACGCGGTGAACAAAGGGAACATCTTCCGCTTTCTCACCAAGCCCTGCCCCCCGGATATCTTAAGCCGGGCCCTGGACATGGGCATCGAGCAATACCGGCTGATCACCGCGGAACGGGAACTCCTGGAGCAAACCCTGAAGGGCAGCATCAAGGTCTTGACGCAAATCCTGTCCCTCCTTAATCCTGAGGCCCTGGGCCGCTCTTCCCGCATCAGCCGGTATGCCAGGGAGATCGGGTTGGTGATGAAAACTCCGGAAATCTGGCATTTGGAAACCGCAGCCATGCTCTCCCAGATCGGCTTTATCCTCTTGCCGGAAGAGGCCTTGAAAAAAATCTATCACGGGCAACAACTCACGCCCGAGGAAACCCAGCTTTTGGATATGCACCCCTTCATCGCCTCCGATCTGCTTAACAACATTCCCAGATTGGAGGGGATTGCCAGGATCATCGCCTACCAGGAAAAGCACTTCGACGGTTCTGGCATCCCGGTGGACGCGGTGCACCGGGAAGAAATTCCCCTGGGTGCGCGGATTCTCAAAGTGGCGCTAGACTTCGATACCCTGCAAACCGCAGGGGATTCCAAGAGCAGAGCCATAGCCCAACTTAAGCAAAGACAGGGTTGGTATGACCCGGCGGTGGTGACGGCCCTGGAAGCTGTCGTCTGGATAGAAGGCAAGTTCCAGGTGAGGGTGATTTCTTTAAAGGATCTCCAAGACAACATGATCCTGGACGATGACGTCTGGACCAGTGACGGCGTCTTGCTCATCGCCAAAGGCCAAGAGATCAACACCCTGATCCGCACCCGGCTCCACAATTTTGCGGAGACTGTGGGGGTCAGGGAACCCCTCCAGGTGCTGGTGCCGCTACGGGAAAAGGCTTAACCGCCTTTATTCACGAGAGGAATGAAGGGGCTGCTTTTCGAGGCTTTTTTTTAAGGTGTAAAGGCGGCTGGGGAGGCTGGGAGAAGGTGGCATGAGCTTCAAGGTAATATTTTCTGCCAAAAAGCCTGCCGGATGTGACGTCATACCAAGTCGCCATCAAACGGCAATTTTTTTGTAGCCCGGAACCAAACCCGGTGGAGCATATCTGGGAATATCTGCGGCAGAACTCCTGCGAAAATTTCTCCCTGAATTCCCTGGATGGGGCCGTTGACATTCTTTCAGATAGCTTAAGTTTCTTATCTCAACAGCCGGAAATCGTACACTCCATGACCAATTAAAAGCACTTCATGAACACGCGAAGCAGCCACCGCGGCAGCAGCGGTAAAGTGGCGGCGGCCCCCGGCGGCGGGGAGACCGCAGGCAAATGGACCGTCATGGGCATGGTGGATATCGGCGCGTTTATGGCCACCCTGGATGCCAGCATTGTCAACATCTCCCTGCCCCAAATCAGCCTTTATTTCCAGGTCCCCTTGAGCGGCCTGGTGGAATGGGTGATCATCGCCTACCTCCTCGTCATTGCCAGCCTCCTGCTGATCTTGGGCCGGTTGTCGGATATGCTGGGGGAAAAACTCCTTTGGGTGCTGGGGCTCGCCATCTTTACCGTGAGTTCCGCGCTTTGCGGCGCGGCTCCCTCCCTGCTCTCCCTCGTCCTCTTTCGCGCCTTCCAAGGCATTGGCGGAGCGATGCTCATGGCCATCGGCCCGGCCATGATTACCCGGGCCTTCCCGGCCGGGGAACGGGGCCGGGCCTTGGGCCTTCTCGGCCTGGTGGTGGCCGCGGGCACCAGCGCCGGCCCCACCGTGGGCGGCTTCATCACCCAGGTCTTCAGTTGGCGCTGGATCTTTTATATCAATGTGCCCATCGGCATCATCGGCGTGATCGCCACCCTGCGGCTGCTCACGGAGCCCATGCGTCCCGCCTGGGGCCGGCAGCGGTTTGACCTGCGGGGCGCGGCCCTGTTGGCCGGGGGCCTCTGCTGTCTGATGCTGGGTCTGAGCTTCGGCCAGGAGCTGGGTTGGCATTCCTTGACCATCGTCGGGCTCTTAGCCGGGGCTTTGGCCCTGCTGGGGGCGTTCATCATCAACGAGATGGTGGTGGAGCAGCCCATTGTCGACTTTTCCCTGTTTCGCAACCGGTTGTTCTCCGGGGCCCTGGCCAGCAGTTTTTTGTGTTTTCTGGCCCTGTTTGCGGTTATGTTCCTGATGCCCTTCTACCTCCAGGAGCTGCTGGCCCTTTCTCCCCAAGAGGCCGGTCTGATAATGACTGCGGTGCCGCTCACCATCTCGGTGGTGGCCCCCATCAGCGGCTGGCTCTCCGACCGTTTCGGCTCCCGGGTTCTCAGTTCCTTAGGGATGGCGGTCAGTTGCGCGGGCCTCTGGTTTCTCAGCCAACTGACGGCCCGGGCTTCCGTCTGGGATATCGTCTGGCCGTTGGCAGTCACCGGCTTCGGCCAAGCCCTGTTCCAACCGCCGAACAACAATGCGGTCATGGGCGCGGTGCCGCCCCCGCGGCTGGGGATTGCCTCCAGTTTGCTGGCAACGGTGCGGGTCCTGGGCCAGGCCGCCAGTGTGGCCTTGGCCGGGGCTATCTTTACCGCGCTGGGCGGCGCCCGGGCCGGGGCCGCTCTCGGCCAGAAATGGGGCCTGCCGGTGGCGACCCTGGAAGCTACTTTCCTGCACGCCTTCCGCTTGGCCCTGCTCACCTGCATGGCCATCGCCGCGCTGGGGGTGTTTACTTCGCTGCTGCGGGGCCAGGCCCGCTAACGGCCCTCTCTGACGAGTCGGCAATCGGCTCGAACCGCCGGCCGGTAAGCCCATCCGCTTCCTTTCGGACTGAAAATCTGACTTTGCTGACCGGGGCAAATTTATTATAATTAACAAAATTTGGCGATGGCTTTAACCAAGAGAGAATTATATGAGAAGATTCAACAAGATTGCCTTCTTAATCATCTTATGCTTGGGTCTGGGGGCCTGGCCCCCGGCATCCTGGGGTTCCCGGCTGGCGTCGGGGAAGCCGGCTCCGGACTTTCAGGTGGAATCCGCGGACAGCCAAAAACTCTCCCTGGATATGCTCCGGGGGAAGGTGGTGGTCCTCTTCTATGAATCCAGGCATGTCATCAGGAAAAATATCGAATTAAAGAATGAATTAAAACGCCTCTACCGGGAACAGCCGGCCGGCGTCCAAAAAGAGATCTTCCGGCTGGTGGTGATTGATTGTTCGGAAGCCCTCTGGCCTACTCTACCCATCTGGAAAAGCAAGCTCAAGGAGCACTCCCGGAAGGAAGGATTCCCGATCTACGGCGATTGGAGCGGGCGGATGTGCGGGGACTACCACATGGTCCCTGAAGAGAGTAATTTCCTGGTGATCGACAAACATGGGGTCATCAGGTATGCGTCTGCCGGCAAGGTGGGAAACGGCCAATTTGAAAAGATCAAAGACCTCTTATTCTCCCTGTTGCAGGAGGGATGAGATAAGTTCCAGGTTCCGAGTTCCTTGTTATACCGAGTTGCGGCTACCCTCAGGATGACCATATGCCCACCAAGACTGTTTCATAATGTGCGGGTTTGCCACAGCCCCATAAATGACTATCCTGAGTAGTCCCCAGAGTGGCGAAACCCCGAGTGCCCCCCATCCAGGCGGACACACACGGGTCCGCCCCTAGAAGAAAAATGTCGTTTGTTTGCGCCTTGGTATTACCCCTTTCCCGCCTCGGGCAGGGCCGCGCCGCCTTTCTGATAACTCCCCAGGTATTTGAAATACTCGGTCTTTTCCTGTAGCTCCTCCAGAAGACGGCGGTGCTCCGCCGCGGCCAGGTCCACTTCCACATCCACGTAGAAGAGGTACTCCCAGGGCCGGTCATGGATGGGCCGGGATTCCAGTTTGACCAGGTTGAGGCGATGGCCGGCAAAGACCCGGAGCGTCTCGAAAAGCGACCCCGGCTGGTTGCTCACCGAGTAGATCAGGGAGGCCTTGTTTTTCAGGCCCGGCAGTGTCCCGTTTTTGGAGATCACCACAAAGCGGGTGAAATTGCGGGGATTCATCTCCACCCCTTCCTTGAGCACCGCCATGCGATGCAGCCTGGCCGCCTCCTCCCCGGCGATGGCCGCTTCCCGGGGGTCGTTGTTTTCCTTGACCCGGGATACCGCGGTGGCCGTGTCCCGGCAGGCGATGAGGTCCCAGGCGGGGTGCCGCTCCAGGAACTCTTTGCACTGCCGGAAGATCTGGGGATGGGAGTAAATCCTCTGGATGCCCTCCAGGGTGGCGTTTTCCACGCTGATGAGGTGGTGCTTGATCCTCAGGGTCACCTCCCCCACAATTTTCAGGTCGTATTCCAGGAGCAGGTCGTAGTTTTCATGGATGCTGCCGGTGAGGCTGTTCTCCAGGGGCAGGATGCCGAAGTGCGCTTCTTCCCGGTCCACCAGGTCGAAGAGTTCCCGGAAGGAGGAGCAGGTCTTAAAGGGCACCTCCGGGCCGAAGAAGTTGAGGCAGGCCTTGTGGCTGAAGGAGCCGGGCACGCCGCTGTAGGCCACGGGCACGGCCGCGGCCGGAGCGCCGCCGGTGTCCCGCAACCGCCGGATCATACTGGCCTTGTCCAGATAAGTGTAATCCACTTGTTTGCCCACCACCGGGGCGATGACGTAGAGATCCCGCATGAGCTGCTCAAACTGGTGGGGATAGAGGCTCTGGGGGCCGTCGGAGAGGGCCTGGTCGGGAGCGGTGTGCACTTCGATGATCAGGCCGTCCGCGCCTGCGGCGATGGCGGCCCGGGCCATGGGGCTCACCTTGTCCCTCAGGCCGGTGGCGTGGCTGGGATCAACGATGACGGGCAGGTGCGTCAGCTTCTTGACCACGGGCACCGCGGTGAGGTCCAGGGTGTTCCGGGTATAGGGCTCGAAGGTGCGGATGCCCCGCTCGCAGAGGATCACCTGGTCGTTGCCTTCGGAGAGGATATACTCCGCGGACATGAGCCACTCCTCGATGGTGGCGGCCAGCCCTCTTTTCAGCAGCACCGGCTTGCCCATGCGGCCGGCGCACTTGAGGAGTTCGAAGTTTTGCATGTTCCGGGCCCCGATCTGCACCGCGTCCACGTATTTCACCATCAGGTCGGCCTGGCTGGGCGCGGTCATCTCGGTGACCACGCCCAGGCCGGTTTCTTCTCTCACTTCCCGGAGGATTTTCAGGCCCTCCTCCCCCAGGCCCTGGAAAGAGTAGGGGGAGGTGCGGGGTTTGAAGGCGCCGCCCCGGAAGAGGACCGCGCCGCTCCGGCGCACGGCCCGGGCGATCTCCAGGGTCCGTTCCCGGCCCTCCACCCCGCAGGGCCCGGCGATGACCACCAGGCGGTCGCCGCCCAGGGCCACGTCGCCGATCTTGATGATGGAGGCCAGGGGATGGAGCTCCCGGCTCACCAGTTTGTAGGGTTTGGAGATGGGAATGGCCTTGGCCACCCCGGGCAGACCTTCATAATAGCCGATATCCCGGCGGATCTTGCCCACCACCCCGAGGATGGTCTCCTCCACCCCTTTGATTTCCCGGACCAGGCAATCTTCGGCCCGGAGGCTCTCTTGCAGCTTATCCTTTTCTTCCTTGGTAATGCCCTGGCTCAGCACCAGAATCATGGTTTGTCCTCCCTCGAAGCAGTATCTGCTGGGTAAAGTTCAAGGTTCAAAGTTCAAAGTTCAAAGTTAGGATAGGGACGCCCTTGAATTTTCCATCATTTACAAGTGAGCCAACAGCTCATGGAAGACTGTTATGAAAAGTTTTTCTTGGTGGCGCAGGCGTCTCGCCTGCGTCATAAACAGGCGGGCGAGACGCCCGCCCTACGATTTTTTACAATTTACGGGTTGGCCGAAAGCCCATGAATGACTGCCAAAATAAAAAACCCCGGGAATCATCCACGGGGTTTCTGGGCGGCGTCAACCCCGGGGGAGGCTATCCTCCACCCGGGAATATGGTCAATGCTAGCGTCCCGGGCGGAGGCTCCTAAAATAAGTAAAAAAGAAGCAAAAAAATTCGCCCCCCGGGCCCGGGGGCCGACGGTAATTTTTTAGATTAGGAGCGAATTCCGCCAACATAGACATCATGCCTTTCTCTTATTTAACATATAACCCGGTGAGCCGGATTGTCAATAAAAAGCTGTGGCCATCCGGCTCCCGGGTTTTGGCTGGGGAAATAACGGGGCGGCCGTCCCTGGCCGCCCCTTTTTCCTTCCAGATGAGGGTTGGCTGTTAAACCGCGTCGTATTTGAACAGCGGGCAACCCTTGCAGACGTCCATGCCCGGCCAGGGTTCGCCGCCCTTGCCCAGGACCGAGGGGCCGCCCATCTCGGTGACCCGCTTCAGCAATTGGGCGGCGCTGTCCTTGATCTGGGTGCCGGGGATAAAGAGGTTCATCATGGACATGTCGCTCTTGCCGGAGGTCTTGCTGCCCGCGCACATGGTGGTCATGTTGGCCGAATTGGTATTAAAGGCATACACCGAACCGGAGCAGACCGCGGAATTGGGTGTGTGCTTAAAAGTAAGACTGGGTTGGCCGGTGGCGGCCATGTAGTCGTTGAGGATGTGGTAAGCCTGATAAGGCAGGAGCATGAAAAAGACGATATCCGGATCGATGCCCGAGGCGTCGAACATATCCAGGGGCGCGGTATAGATGCCGTAGCAACTCCCCAGGGGCAGCTTGGCCTTGCCCTGGGGGGCTTCCCAGGCCAGCTTCTCATCCCGCAGGTATTTCATGTGCCGCTTGGTGTCTTTTTCCTGGTCCAACTTCCGGAAGCCGAACACCGGCTCGGCGTTTTCACACAACAACTGGTGGGCGGGCATAAACATGGCCTTGCGCCCGCCCCGGGCCATGGCCAGGTGCTGGCAGTAGGTGAGTTTGGCCTTGGCTTTGGCATTGACTTTGTATTTGGAGATTTCGTCCTCATTAGCGCAGAATTTGATCCCCACCGGATCGAAGTCCAGCCGGATATAGTAAATATAAGTGTCGGTGACGTCCGTATAGGTCAGCCCGGCTCTGCCTTTGGCGGCGATGCCGGCCATCGTTTCTTTCAGTCCCATGCGAATTCTCCTAAATTTATTGATTAGTTATAGTTAGTCAAACTATCATTTGCCGTTTGGTTTCGCCAGCCCCGCCAGGCCGGGAAAGTCATCCGTGGTTGCTCCCGGTGGCCGGGGGACAGCATCAGGACGCTGGCGGCGCCGGTAGTAGGGCAGATTTCGCTTCACCCGCTTGAAGAGGAAGAGGGCCGGGATATACAGCAGAATGAAAATGCCGATATAACCCAGAGACCACCCCAGGAGGGGCAAAGGAAACTCCAGGTCCAGGAAGCGGTACTGCATCCAGGCCAGGGCGAAGAAGATGGGCCAGAGAAACGCAGCCGACAGCGCGGCTTGCTGGAAAAAGGAATGGCCGAAGGCCTCGTTGGCCAGCGTGTTGGCGGCCTGGTAGGCTTCCTTGTTCCCGGCTTTTAAGGCGTCCATGGACAGGTTTTGGTACTTCTGCGCCTCCGCGGTTTTTTCCCCCAGGCGTTTCCGGAGAAACCGTGAGGTCAGGGAGACGGTAATTTCCCCGATGACCAGGCAGAAGCCCGCCAGGACCAGGGTGCCGATGACAAAGTCCACCCCGGCCTGCCCGGTGAGCCGGTAAAACCAGATCAAGCAGGGGTCCAGGACCTGATAGAACGGAGGCATTTCCATATTTTTACCCAGTGCCGGCAGGACCGGTGCAGACCAGCCCTGCCGGGGTTAAAAGGTTATGAGGAGGTTTTTATAACCCTGGAAACAAAGAAACTCCCGCGAATCCCTTGATAGTGTAGCCCAGGCCCACGTAAATGGCCAAGACCACGAAGAGGCGCTTCAGCCAGATATCCGGGATATATTTGGAGGTCATGGGGCCGACAATGGACCCGGCGGCGATCCCTATCAGTTCGGCGCCGATGAAGAAAAAGTCAATGGGCGTGCCCTTGACGAACATGAAGGTGAAGATGGAGGTGATCATGCTCACGAACACCGCCAAGGCCGAAGTGCCGGCCACGACATACATGGGCAGCCCGGTCACGGAAGTGAGAAAGGGCACGTAAAGGAAGCCGCCCCCCACCCCGATGAAGGCGGAGATGGCGGCGATAAAGAAGCCGCCAATGAGTGGCCAGATGGGATTAAAGTGGAATTCCACCCCATAGAAGGTAAAATCTATCCTGGCGAGGCCCCAGGTCTTCACCCGCACTCCCTCGGCCGTGACGGCCGCACCGCCTTTTTTCATGGATTCCTGGAAGGCCTTGGCGGCTGCCGATGCCTTTTTCTTTTTTTCCTGGCCTTTAGGTGTGGTGTCATAAAAGAGGAAGCAGCCGATCACCAGGACGATGAGACCGAAATAACCTACGTAAGCCTTCAGGCTGATTTTGCCAGCGGTGAGGACCGGGATCAAGTAGGCGCCGGCAATGCCGCCGATGGCCAAAGCCAGCCCCAACGGCAGAACTAGACGGCCCATGCGATAATAGGTGATGGAAGACATCAATGAAGACAGACCTACCAGATATTGGTTAGAAGTGCGGATGGAGTCGGTCAGGAGCTTATTCAAGGCCGGATTGGTTTGCCGGAAAGAGCTGGCATAATTGGCCAGGCCAAAGACGCTGATGTGGCCCACCCCGGCCATGATACCGCCGAACGCGCCCACGGTGGAGAAGATCCAGCCCACCCAGATGCCCCAGAGGATACCGAAAAACCAGAAGGGGGTGGGAGCGCCGGGAATGCCCATAAAGCCCTGGGCCGCGGCGGGGTTAATCTGGCCTTTGCCGGTCCCCTGGGGGGTTTTGGCGATGGCCTCTGCCAGCTTGCTCATTTTCGCTCCCGGCGCGGCAACCGGGGCCGCCGCGGTTGCCGGGGCAGTTTTGGCGGCTTCCGGGGCCGCGGGCTTGGCGGCCGTTTGCCCATAGGCCAGAGCGGCTCCCAAGACCAGCGTGGTCAGCAAAACCATGATCAACATCTTCCAAGTAAATCTAGACATCAGAACCTCCTGAGTATTAATTAAGATATTTCCATAACTGCAAACTGCAGAACCCTGGGCGCCTAAGGAATGGGGGGGAAATAATCCAATTTCAACCCCGGGAGATTCATTTCCAGCACCCTGAAGAGCAGAACCGGCGCGGTGGCGTGACTCACCACCTTTTCCGCCACGCTGCCCAGCACCCAGGCCACCTCCCCTTTGCCGTGGGTGGCCAGGGCGATGAGGTCCATGCCGTTTTTCTCCGCGTAATCGATGATTTCCCGGGCCGGGGAGCCTTCCGCACACTCGACCTTGACCTCCTGGAGACCCTGGGCCTCCAGGTCTTTGGCGGCCTGGACCAGGAGCAACTCACAGGCCTTCTTTTCCTTTTCCCGCTCCTTCTCAATCCAATCCGGGAAGGTTTCGCTCTCCCCGGCGTAGTACACGTGCAGGAGAGTCACCTGGGCGCTATAGGTTTTGGCCAGGTCCACCACATAGGGCAGAATCTTGGCAGCCAGTTCCGAGCCATCCAAGGGCACCAGAATCTTCTTAAACATGGTCTTTTTCCTCCTCAAACCCATTCTCCGGCCGGTTCCGGAGCCGGTAGAAAATATGTGGAAAAGGTAGGCCCCATGCCTGTCTCTGCAATAAAAATGCCGCTTGAGAAGCGGCTGGCAGTATTTTCAATATGTTGATATGATTGGATAATATTAAATCAACAGAAGTTCAGTTGACGATTATCATTATTAATTGTATATTAACTCTGCGTTAACGTTTAGTTAACATATATGTTGCCCCTTAACAGGATCAAGGCGATGCTCCAGGAAGGATACGCGGGATTATGTGAGAAGGTGATCGACACCATGATGGAGGGGGTGGTGGTGGTGGATCCCCGGGGCGTCATCCTCTCCGTCAACCGGGCCCTGGAGGAGATTACCGGGTACCAGCGCCAAGAGCTCATCGGCCGTCCCTGTTCCCTGATCAAGAGCGACGCCTGCTTTTCCACTCTTAACTCCGGCGGCAAAAGACAATGTGAGTTGTTTCAAACCGGGTCAATCCGCCGCTGTAAGTGCATCCTGGCCAAAAAGGACGGCAGCCTGGTGCATGTCATGAAGAATGCGACGCTGCTTAAGGACAGCGACGGCCGTCTTCTGGGCGCGGTGGAAACCCTGACGGACGTCAGTGAGATGGTGGCCCAAGAGAGGGTCATCACCCGCCTGCGCCGGGAACTCAGCCGGGAAGACGGATTTCACGGCATTCTGGGAAAAAGCCCCAAAATGCTGCAGCTTTTTTCCTTAATTGACAGCGCCGCGCAATCCGACGCCCCGGTGATCATCTATGGGGAGAGCGGCACCGGCAAAGAGCTGGTGGCCGGGGCCATTCATCGTCTCAGCCCCCGCAGCCAGGGACCTTTCATTAAAGTAAGCAGTGTGGCCCTCCATGAGTCTCTCCTGGAAAGCGAGCTTTTTGGCCACGTGAAAGGCGCGTTCACCGGGGCCGACCGCAGCCGGGTGGGCCGCTTTGAAGCCGCGCACGGCGGCGACATCTTCCTGGACGAAATCGGGGATCTGTCCATGAATACCCAGGCCAAGCTGCTCCGGGTCCTCCAGGAAAAGGTCATCGAAAAGGTGGGCGACCAAAAGCCCGTGCCGGTGGAGGTGCGGGTGATCACCGCCACCAATAAGGACTTGCAGCATCTTATGGCGGAGGCCAGGTTCCGGGAAGACCTCTATTACCGGATTAATGTCATTCCCATCCATTTGCCTCCCCTGCGGGAGAGGCGAGAGGATATTCCCCTGCTCACGGAAGCGTTCATTGAACGGCTGCGCCTCAAGACCCGCAAGCCCATCAGCGGCATCAGCAAAGAGGCCATGGAAACCTTTCTCCAATACCGCTGGCCGGGCAATGTCCGGGAACTCCTCAATTCCCTGGAGTATGCCTTTGTCCTCTGCCGGGAAGGCGACATCTTACCGCCCCATTTGCCGGCACCCCTGGCCCAGAAGCCTGTGCACTCCTCCCGAACCTTGAGAAACAGAGGCCCGGCCGGCAAAGTCGATGATAAGGAGTCGCTGCTCCGGGCTATGGAGGAGGCCGGGGGCAATAAATCGGCAGCCGCGCGGCTCTTGGGGGTCAGCCGGGTGACGATCTGGAAGAAATTGAAACAACACAACCTTTAGGATAACCCTTAATGCAGGTTTGAAAGAGATGCAGGCTGTCAGGCTCATTTTTATACTCATCTGCGCTTGGTATTTCCTGCCCGGCTGCGGGGACAGCGAACCCGCCAAAAAAGTCGATCTGTCCAAACGCCAGGAGATCAAGGTCTTTAAACCCGAGCGGGGCATAACTTATGCATACCTGCCCCAGTACGCGCATACCGTTTCTTATAAGCGGCACCATCTGGTGATGGAATACCTGACCCGGGCCACCGGCTTGGAGGTGCGGCAGGTTTTCCCCGATACCTTTGATGAACACATGAATATGGTGGGGCAGGGTCTGATCGATATCACTTTTAGCAATCCCTTTATTTATGTAAAAATCGCCGAACGTTACGGGGCCCGGGCCTTCGCCCGGGTGGTGGAGGCCGTGGGCCAGGAAAACTTCCGGGGGCAGATCATCTGCCGGGCGAATAATCAGAAGATCCGCACCCTGGCCGACCTGAAGGGCAAGCGGTTCATTGCCGTGGACCCCACCTCCGCGGGCGGTTACCTCTATCCCTGGAGCTTGATTTTGGAAAAGGGCTTGCGCAAAGAGGATTTCTCCGAGATCGCTTTTGCGCCGGGACCGGGAGGCAAACAGGAAAAAGTGGTCATGGCCGTGTACTCCGGCAAATACGACGCGGGGGCCATCAGGGAGGGCACCCTGGATATTTTGAAAGATAAAATTGACTTGAAACAGATCCGCGTTTTGGCCAATACCCCCTGGTATCCGGGCTGGGTTTACGCCGCCCGGAAAGGATTGGACCCGGCCTTGCTGGAAAAGATTAAAAACGCCTTGCTGGCCTTGAACATCAATGATCCGGCCCAGAAGCCCATCCTGGAACAGGCCGGTTTTGTGGCTATCGTCCCGGCCCAGGACCGGGACTTTGATCCGGTCCGCAGACTGGCGGCCCTGGTGGAATCCGAATCTGCGGTGAACCGGGACTTAAAGAAGAAGCGGGATTAAACGGGGGGGCCGGATGCCTGCGGCGATCTATTTGACTTCTAAATATCGGAGCCTGATGCAGTTCTTCTCCCGGATGACTTTCCGCACCAAGATCAATCTGGGGATCATCGTGGTGGTGCTGGTCTTTGGCCTGCTGTCGGGCTTTCTGGTCAGCCGCCTGGCCAGCCAGGCCATGCTCAGCGAAATCAAGAAACGGGGCATGACCCTGGCCCTGAATCTTGCCGCCCGGACCACCGACCCTCTCCTGGCCCAGGATTTTTTGCGCTTGAAGAACCGGGTTGATGAAGTCAAGGAATCCAGCGACGACATCATCTATGCCTTCATCCAGGACCGCCACGGCCAAGTGCTCTCCCATTCCTTTCCAGCCGGTTTTCCGGTGCAACTCTTAGAGGCCAACGTCCTGCCCCCAGGGGCCCGCCAGAGCATTCAATTGCTGGATACGGATGACGATTTCGTTTACGACTTCGCGGTGCCGGTGCAGATCGGTTCCCAGCGCCTGGGCGCGGTGCACGTGGGGCTGTCCCGGGAGAAGACCCAGGCTGCGGTGCAGGGTCTGCTCAACGCCGTCTTTTACATCACCGTCGGCGCCGCCCTGGTCGCCCTGGTGATGGGCACCCTGTTTGCGGGCACAGTCACCAGGCGCCTGGATATTCTGCGCCGCTCCGCCGAGGAAATGGTGAAAGGCAATATGGACCAGCAGACCGGCCTGGCCCCCCGCCGCCACTGCTGGCAAATCATGGGGTGTGAGGAGAGGGAGTGCCCGGCCTATGGCGACCGGTTGCAGCGCTGCTGGAATATCCCGGGGACCCTCTGCGCGGAGTGCGGTGAGGGAGGCTACGAGTACTGCCGGGTTTGCCGGGTTTATCTGGAAAACCAGGGGGACGAGATTCAGAGATTGGCGGAAGCCTTCGATGTCATGGCTTTCAGTCTCCGCAACCGCCTGGAGGAGCTGCGGGAGGCGCAAAAAAGGCTGGCCCGGCAGCAGCAGGTGATGAAAACCATCCTGGATGTGACCCCCGACCTGGTCAGCCTGCAGGATCGCAACCTGGCCTATCGGGCCGCCAATCCCGCATTTTTACATTTCTACGCCCTGGGGGAGAAGGAACTCATCGGCAAAATGCCTCCGGAGATTTACCAGCTCTGGCAGGATACCGATCCTCAAGCCGAAGATCAACAACTTATCGCCAGCGGCAGGAGTGTCTCCAAAGAGGTGCTCATCGGCAAAAGCCCTGTACCGCGCTGGTTTCACGTGGTCAAGGTGCCGGTGTACGATGAGGAGCGGGTGGTGGGGCTGCTTTTTACCGCCAGGGATATTACGGATATAAAGCGGTATCAGGAGAAGCTCATCCAGTCGGTAAAAATGGAGGAGTTGGGGAAGCTGGCGGGGGGGGTGGCCCACGAAATCAACACGCCTTTGGCCATCATCCTGGGCTATGCCCAGATGCTCCTGGAAGACTTGCCCCAGGATTCCGAAAGCCATGAATTCCTCACCATTATTGAAAAACAGGCGCAGATCTGCCGCCGCATCGTCTCCGATCTCCTGGGTTTTTCCCGGCACATGGAAAGCCACATGGAAGAGATGGACCTGAACCGGTCCATCTCCGAGGTGCTGCAAATCCTCAGACCCATCTTCAAACAGGAATGGGTGGACGTGGAGGCCAGTTTTGATCCGGAGATCCCCTCCCTGGTGGGGGACCGGGACAAGCTCAAGCAGGTGTGGTTCAATCTCCTCAACAACGCCTTCGAAGCCGTCGGCCAGAACGGCGCTATCCGCGTGGCCACCAGGCTTTCTCCGGATGGCCGCCGGGCGGTGGTGACCGTGGCCGATACCGGCGCCGGCATTGAGCCCCAGGACCTGGAGAAAATCTTCGACCCCTTCTTCAGCACCAAGGCCCCGGGCGGCGGCACCGGTCTGGGCCTGTCTTTATCCTTCGGGATCATTCGCGAGCACCGGGGCCAGATCCGGGCCCTCAGCCCGGTCCCTCCTGAGTATTTCGGGGCAGGGGAATCCCATCCCCCACCCGGTGGTCCAGGCGCGGTATTTCTGCTGGAACTGCCGCTGCATGGAGAGGAAATGCCCGAATATGCAGGGGAGGCCTTACCGGCTCCGGCTGCCTCCCTGGCTGAGTGAAATCTTCAAACCGATCTGCAAAGGGTTAAGCTAAGCATGGGTCGCATCTTGGTGGTGGATGACGTCGCGGACGCCGGCTTGATGATTAAACGCCTCCTGGAGAGGAAAGGCCACCGGGTAATCGTGTGCACCGAGGAAACGGATGCCCTGGATTATGTCCGCACCTACCCGGTGGAAGTGGCCATCCTGGACATCCGCCTCAAAAAGATGAGCGGCGTCCAACTCCTGGCGGAGATCAAAAAGATTTCCCCCCAGACCCGGGTGATCATGCTCACCGGCCACCCCACCCGCCAGACCGCGGACCAGGCCCAGCACTTGGGAGCCTTTGCCTATTGCGCCAAACCCATCGACAAACAGGACCTGGAAGAGAAGGTGGCTCAGGCCCTGGCCGCCAGGCCCTAATTTCTGCCGCAACGTTCTTATTAATGTAGGGTGGGCACTGCCCACCAATTCCTTACCTTATTTTAAGGCGCCAACCCAAGCGGGTAGCCAGGTGGCGGAGGTGATACGGGATTTCCTGAAAATATTTTCCTCTGTCTGGATTTCTGGTAGTGCCAAACTCAAGCCCGTAACCGCGGCCCCTGGAGTCAGCATCAGGAATGATTTGTCACCTCCCTGACGTTAAGCCTCTTGACGCTGGGAAGCCGTCCGGGTTATATGTAAATGCACAGGCACGTAGCTCAGGGGGAGAGCACTACCTTGACGCGGTAGGGGTCAGGGGTTCAAATCCCCTCGTGCCTACCAGGATTTTCAAGGGGTTATGGTTTGAGACCATGGCCCCTTTTTGCTGGCCGCGGCCATATTGCTTCCAGGCAACGGGTATTCTCTTGCCTGGCGGCCCCATGTTTTTTTCAAGAAAAATTCTGAAAAAATGCCTGTTTTGGGGAGGGAGGGAGCAAGGGCGCAAGCAGTATATAGGGCTGTTATTTCATATAATTATAAACATCTTTCCTGTCCCCGTTGTAAGAGATTTTTTGACAAAAAAATCAGAGATTATCTGATTTCCTCTCCCTTCTGCACCTGCTAAGAAATCCCTATATTTCCTGCCATCATCTTGGGCCTGAATTTTTCCAAATCCCTGGAGAAAATCAATCAAGGGAATGTGACATATGCAGAGGAGCAACCTATGAAAACCGTGGCTGAAAAGATAAAGGAGTTGAGAGACAAAGAGGCCCAGGTGAAGGGCATGGGTGGGGCGAAGGCGGTGGAGAAGCAGCATGCTGCCGGCAAGCTCACGGCCCGGGAGCGG
>JBFLXM010000075.1:0-72936 GCA_040757175.1 Thermodesulfobacteriota bacterium | reverse complement strand
CGCAGCCGCAATCCGACTCGCCGAGCAGCGGCGCGTAGTGGTAAAGCTTTGTTCACAAGGCTTAACCTATTAATAAACCAAAACTATTTTTTTGCAACTGTCGAAGATGAGTCTGAGCGGAGCGAAGAATCTCGTATTTGATCACCGCCGCCGGCCCAGGCGGTTGCGCAGGGCCAGGATGAACAACGCGGCCTGGCCGGGGAGGAGGATGGTCCCGAACACCGCCCACAGATTGCTCCAGAAACTTATTGGCTTAGGCCATTCGGGGCGTTGGAAGGTGGCTTTCTGCAGGATATAAATGAGGGAATCCCGAAACCCTACCACTTGCCCCGCTTTATCCTTCAAACCTTCCCAACTGATATTGGTGCAAGATAGTATACCCGCCAGTATTAACGCTAGAGCGATCAAGGCAATAAAGGCCCGCAGCGGCCGCTCGCCGTAGCCGCTGAGCACGCGGTAAAAGTTGTACCAGGAAGGACCCCACTGCCGCCAGGGACTGCCCCGGCGGTGCATCTCCATCTCCCCGTAGTGGAAGTCCCCCACCCGCTTGAAGTCCCGCTCCTCTTCATAGTTGGCCTTTAACTGGCGATAGAGGCGCTCCGCTGGGGCAAAATCCTCAAAGGTTGGTTTCTTAGGCATGTCTTTCTCTATATCGCCAGGAACTCTTTTTCCCCATAAGCATCCATAGTTCAACAAATAAGAAATATAGTCCCATCTACGCCGATGCAAAAGGATTTCATCATAAACCGCTGCCCGCCCCCACCAGAAAGGCCAGGTCACCCGGTCGAACTCCACCCGCCGCAAATCCGTGCCTTCAAACTGCGCCCACTCCAGAGAGAGGTCTTCCAACCGAAGGACACCTTTTTCTCCGAATTGGATAAATCGGAAGGTCACCGACCAAGGCTGATTCCTCTCCGGTGGTTCCCCTGAGTGGATACCTGCAAATGTTATCCGCCCAAGGATTTTCGCTTCGTCAAAGTCGGCCAATTGTAAGGTGGCCTCGGAAAAGTCGACATGCTGGAAGGTAACCCTGGAAAATGAGGCTCCATGTCTCTGGAAGTTTGTCTTGGAAAAGCTAGCCCATTTGAAGGTTGAAAGGCAAAAGTTAGCCTTCTGGAAGGTGGCCCTGTAAAAGTTGGCCGCATTGAAGGTGGCCCCATTTAAGTAAGCCTCGTGGAAGATGGCCGAGGTAAAATTGATAACTTTAGTCCATTCCTTTCCTGAAAAAAAACTATCTAAGCCAGGGAAGAAGCCCCCTTGGAAATCATAGTTTTCTTCATCCAGCATTTTCTTTACCGCGTCCGTGAACTTTCCATCATGATCCTTATTCTCCTGACGGGAGTGGAGCAAACAAAGGCCGTCAGGGTCCCCTTTCCAGGCATCCCGCTCACAGATTATCCAAGGGTCTTCTATCTTGCAAAAAGCCATCAGATCACCCAAAGTAGCGCTCCAATCCCTCTCTAAACGCCACCGCCTCCAACCCAAAATCCCGGTAAAAAGCCGTGGGGTCGCAGGTGTTGCCTTCCAGGAGCATTCTGATCTGGCCGGTGGTCAGGGGGAACCAGGGGAAGCGGCCCAAGGGCCGGGCCATAAGGCGCATACTCCAGACCATGACATGGATTTTCAGGACCTTGCGGCCTAAAACCTGGGCCAGGGTGTCGATGATGGCGTTAAAGGTCAGGGGCTCCGGGCCTCCCACCTCATAGATGCGGTTCTCCGTGTGCGGCAGTTCCAGGGCCAGGGCGAAGGCTTGGGCGACAGTCCAGACCGGCACGGGTTGCATCTGGTATAGGCCGTCGCCGATCACCGGCACCAGCCGCAACATCTTGATCTGTTTGGCAAAGAGATTGAGGGATTGATCCTCCGGCCCGTAGATCACCGAGGGCCGGAAGATGGTGTAGGGAATCCCGGATTTTTGCACTAACTCATCCGCCCGGAAATTGGTGAGATGATAAGGGTCAGCAGGCTCGGGCCTCGCGCCCAAGGCGCTCATCTGCAGAAAGCGTTTGACGCCCGCGTCCCGGGCCGCGTTGACCACGTTGGCCGTGGCCTGGACGTGGACCCGTTCAAAGGTCACCCCCCGGCCCGGAAACTCCCGGATGATGCCCACCAGGTTAATGGCCGTGTCGCAGCCAATTATGGCCGAGGCCACGGCTTCCCGGTCCAGCACGTCCCCGGCCGCGATTTCCACCCGCTCCCGGTCTTTAAGCTTCCCTTCCGAACCGGGCCGCACCAGACACCGCACCTCATGCCCCCGGGCCAACAACTCCCGGACCACGTATCTGCCCACAAAGCCGCTGCCGCCGGTTACCAGAACACGCATAGTTACCCCATAATATCTGGCTATAATTTGAGAGTAGTCTTAGAAACATTTACCACAAAGACACAGAGACCACAAAGGAACACGGAGGGATAATAATGCTATGGCGCTTAGCGCCAAAGCATTAATCTTTTCCTCTGTGAAACTCTGTGCCCTTTGTGTCTTTGTGGTTAATCTTTCTCCAGCACCACCACGGCCAGGGCCTGATCGTTTTCGTCGGTGAGGGTGAGGTGCATCTTGGTGATGCCGGCCTCAGCGCAAAGTTCGGCGGCCCGGCCGCTGACAAAAAAATCCGGTTTGCCCAGGGGATTGGGGACCACCTCCACCTCCCGCCAGCGGATGCCGTCTTGACGCAGGCCCACGCCCAGGGCCTTGGAGAAGGCCTCCTTGGCCGCGAAGCGCAGGGCCAGCATGCTTGCGGCCCGGACCTTGCCCCGGCAATGCTCGATTTCCCGGGGGGTGAAGATGCGGTTCAGGAAGCGGTCGCCGTGGCGCTCCAGGGCCCCGGCGACGCGGGCCACCTTCACCAGGTCCACGCCGATGCCGTAAATCATGAGGGACGGTTTTCAGTTTTCGGTTTTCGGTTCTCGGTTGAGAAGCACATGAAGAAGTTTTCCGTTTTCCGTCAAGTTACTTTTTGCCCTTCTTGGGGGGCGGGGCGGTTTCCTTTTTGCACATGCAGCCGGTTTCGCCGCACGCCGTGCATTTCTTGGGTTTGCAGCGGGTGTCGATGCTGGCCCCGCATTTTTCGCAGGTAAAGACAGTCATGATTAAGCCTCCGAAGAGTAAAAATAAAGATTGGATGGTTACGCCTAATACCGTTTTCGGTTTTCAGTTTTCGGTTTTCGGTTTTCGGTTTTCGGTAAAAAGATTCCCAATTATCAATAAGTTAGTCATTAGATTTGTTGCAGCAGAAACCGAACTTGGTATAAATGGCCTCGCCCATTTTACGACTCGGCTGAGGCTCTTGCAAATCCGGTCTTCTGTCATCCTGAGCGAAGCGAAGGATCTAGATTCTTCGGTCGCTGCGCTCCCTCAGAATGACAATTCTTAACTAAAGAGTAATTTTGCCAGAGCCTTAGCCCTTTTCTTCTTTTACCTCAGTCTCCCGGCACTTGGCCATAATTTTCTCGGCCATTTCCGGGAGGCTTTCAAAGAAGGTGTCCAAGGTTCCCCCTCTTTTGATGCCATGGAACGAAATCTCGTCCCCTTTGACGACGATGAAAGCAATGGGGGTGACCATCACCCCGCCGCCGCCGGCCCCCCCCTCCCCTGCTTTCTTGCTTTCGCTCCCCTGGCCCGCGCCCGCGCCCAGGCCCAGGGAGACCTTGGAAACGGGGATCAGGGTAAACTCCCCCACCTGCACCCTTTCTCCCAGGATAGTTTCGGTTTTTGCAATGCTTCGCAGTTCCTCCATCAATTTGCCGATAATCTCCCCAGCCGCGGTGCCCATGTTTATTCCTCCTAATTTAGAACTTGAGACCTCTGCGAAAGTCTCAATTACTCTTTTATAATCTAAATGTGGAGCAGGCGCCCTCGCCTGCTACTAAATCAAGGGTGAACAGCCGAGGGCGGCTGTTCCACATGAGACTTTCGCAGAGGTCTCAACTTGGTTATCCAACCGGTGCGACGCGCTTTCTTCAGGTCCCAAGCCAATCGCACCAGTTGCACATAAGGCAGACGGCATAGAAATACCGCCAACTTCCCCAAGACCCGGTAAGGATAGATGGCGACCCGGATTTTGGCGTAATTGCGCTCCTCAAAATTCACCGCCAGGGCGATATTCTGCACCGGCAAATTCAGGAGAACTGCCGAGAGTATGCCGTTCCACAGGGGATCAGGCAGCGAAATGGCGGCTTCGGAGTCCCGGAAGGAAAGGGTCCGGTATACTTCCCCGACCAATCCCAGGAGTTTGCCGATTAATTCTTTGATCAGGTCCCGCCTCCGCCACAGGACCCGCAGGTTGGCGAGCCCGGGACCCTGCTTTTTAGCGGTATCCCTTTTCGGGGGTTTTGCCGGTTTCTCCCGGCCCAACTCCCTGGTGAAGGTCATCCCCAGCCACCGCACTTTGAGCCATTTGTCCGGAGAATTGTAACCCAAGGAAACGGGCGCGGCCAGGAAGATCGTCACTATGAGAATGAAGCCCAGAAGGAAATAGAGCATAGCTCGTCCGGCAAGCCGCCAAGGACCCTTTGTCGAAGCACAGGTGAAGTGCCTGCGCTACCCATCCTTAATATATGGGATTGGGGGTGGAGGGAGGTAAGGACCACAGGCTGGAAAGCCTGTGCTGGCGCTCTTAGCCCCCTCCCCCAAATCTTCCCCTTTTCAGGGAAACGCCACCTTCAGGGCCTGGTCCATGTTCTCCACCAGGGAGAATTTCAGTTCCTGGCGCACGGACGGAGGGATTTCTTCCAGGTCCACTTCGTTTTTGGCGGGGAGGATGACTTCCTGGATGCCCGCCCGGTGCGCGGCCAGGACCTTGTTCTTGATGCCTCCCACGGGCAGCACGTGGCCCCGGAGGGTGACCTCCCCGGTCATGGCCAGACTCTTTTTCACCGGGCGTCCGGAGAGCAATGACACCAAGGCCACGAGCAAGGCCACCCCCGCGGAGGGGCCGTCCTTGGGAATGGCCCCCGCGGGCACGTGGATGTGGAGGTCCGTATCGTCGAAGAAGTCTTCCTCAATGCCCAGGAAGGGGGCCCGGGCCCGGATGTAGGAGAGCGCGGCGTTGGCGGACTCCTTCATCACCTCCCCCAACTGGCCGGTGAGCTGAAAGCGCCCTTTGCCCGGCATGCGCAGCACCTCGATGAACAAAATATCGCCGCCGCTGGGGGTCCAGGCCAGGCCCACGGCCACCCCGGGTTCCGGATGGTCCAGGGCCGCTTCCCGGAAGAAGCGGGGCGGCCCCAGGTATTGGGCCAGGTCCTCGGGCTGGACCACCGCCTGGGCCTGGCTCCCTTCCGCCACCTCCCGGGCCACGCCCCGGCAGAGGCCGGCGATCTCCCGCTCCAGGTTGCGGAGCCCCGCTTCCCGGGTATAGTCCGCAATGACCCGGCGCATGGCCTCCGGGGTAATCTCCAGTTGCTCCTTGTTAAGGCCGTGGGCCTCCAGTTGCCGGGGCAGGAGGTAGGAAAAGGCGATGCCCAGCTTCTCTTCCTCAGTGTAGCCCGGCAGCTCCAAGACCTCCATGCGGTCCCTCAGCGGCGGGGGGATGGGGTCCAGGAGGTTGGCGGTGGTGATGAACATCACCTTGGAGAGGTCGAAGCCCACGTCCAGGTAATGGTCGGAAAACGAAAAATTCTGCTCCGGGTCCAGGACCTCCAGGAGCGCGGAAGAGGGGTCGCCCCGGAAGTCCGCGCCGATCTTGTCCACTTCGTCCAGGATGAAGACCGGGTTGTTGCTCCCGGCCCGGCGCATGGACTGAATGATGCGCCCGGGAAGCGCTCCCACATAGGTGCGGCGGTGCCCCCGGATTTCCGCCTCATCCCGCACCCCGCCCAGGGAGAGACGCACGAACTTGCGGCCCAGGGCCCGGGCAATGGACCGGCCCAGGGAGGTCTTGCCGGTGCCCGGCGGGCCCACGAAGCAGAGAATGGGGCCTTTCATATCCGGTTTCAGTTTGCGCACCGCCAGGTATTCCAGGATTCTTTTCTTCACCTTCTCCAGGTCGTAGTGGTCTTCATCCAGGATCTCCCGGGCCTGGGCCAGGTCCAGGTTGTCCTCGGTGGCGGTGTTCCAGGGGAGTTCGGCCATCCACTCCAGGTAATTGCGGATCACCTGGTGGTCCGGGGAGGTGGGGGGAGTGCGCTTGAGGCGGTCCATCTCCCGGTCCGCCTCCTTCTTGGCGTGGGGGGGAAGCTCCGCCTCCTCCAGCTTAAACTGGATTTCCTCGATCTCCCGGAGGCGCTCGTCCGTCTCTCCCAATTCCTTCTGGAGGGCCTTGATATGCTCCCGCAGGTAAAAATCCTTCTGGGCCTTATCCATCTCCCCCTTCACCTGGGACTGGATCTTTTTCCCCAGCTCCAGGACCTCCAGTTCCCGGTTGATGAGGACCATGACCTGGCGCAGGCGGGCCTTGACGTCAAAGGTCTCCAGCAGCCCCTGCTTTTCTTCCTTGGAGATGTTGAGGCTGCCCGCGGTGACGTCCGCCAGGACCCGGGGGTCGCCCAGCTCCCGCACCAGGGAGCCCAGTTCCGCGGGCAGATAGGGCGAGAGTTCCAGCATTTTCAGAAAAAGGCCCTTGACGTTGGACACCAGGGCCTCGGTTTCCAGGTCCGGTTCGTAGTCTTCGGGGATGGGGATGATCTGGGCCGCCAGGTAGGGGTCATGACCCAGGTAACTCTCCACCCGGAAGCGGTAGAGCCCCTGGATGAGAAGACGCACCGAGCCGTCTTCGGGTTTGCGCATCTTCAGGATGACCGCGGCCGTGCCCACGGAGAAGAGATTGTCAGGGCCGAAGCCACTGGGTTTCTCCTCCCGGCTGGCCACCACCCCCATAATCTTATCCTGGAGCAGCACCTCATCCACCAGGGTTTGGGCCTTTGCTTCCCACAGGACCAGGGGCATGATGATGCGGGGGAAAAGGACCACGTCCGAATGGGGCAATATGGGCAGGACCCGGGGGCCGGGAGCTTCCTCCCGGTCAGGGGCCATGATAATTTCAGGGTCAGCATTGCTTAAAGGCATGGAAATTTCACCTCAATATTACTCGGTTTCCTTCACCGGAATACGGCGGCTGGAGGGGACCCGCCGGGGTAGGTTGACTTCCAGTATGCCCTCCGCATACCGGGCCTGCAGACCTTCAGGATCGATGGACGCAGGGATCATAAATCTCCTTTCAAAAGAGCCGTAGCCGATCTCATGGCGTAAATACCGGGGTATGCCTTCCCGGGGGAAGGGCCGGCGCTGGCCGCGGATGACCAGTTCCTGGCCGCAGATGGTCAACGAGAGGTCCTCAATGGTCACTCCCGCCAGTTCCATGCGCAGCACCAGGCCCTGGGCAGTCTCAAAAAGATCCACCGGCGGCCGGAAAGAAGCCCCGCCTTCCTGGAAATCGAAGACATGGTCCATCCAGCGGCGCATCCGGTCCTCCAACTGGCTGAAATCACGCAAGACTCTGATCTTGATCAGACGATGCATGCATATCCTTCCTCAGAAGCAAATTAATATTAAGATAATATCGCTGGCAGAAAAATCCAGGGGGTAAGGGCGACAGAGTCAAAGAGGAGACAAGAACCCCCTCCTCCTTGACCCGCCGGAGAATCCTTGATAGTGTCCCGGTGATGGGAATTCAGGTAATCTGTCTGGGTGAAGTCCAGGTGGAGCTGTTCTACCGGGCGCCGGAGTTGGGGCCTTTTCTGGAAGGGTGGCCTGGTCTCCGCCGTGGCGGGGAAGCGGTCCTGGGGCCCGGGGAAGAAGCCCGGCTGCAAGACCTGATGGGCCGCCATGCCACCTTGGAAAGACGCCAGGGCGGCGGCCAGGCCGCCAACACTGCGTTTGCCCTGGCCCGCCTGGGCCTGGACGTGGCCCTGCTGGGCCGGGTGGGCGCGGACAGGGACGGTGCTTTTTTAAGAGAGGGCCTGGCCGGGGTTAATCTTGATTACCTGGTGCAATCAGGGGCCAGCGGCCGGGCCTATATCCTGGTGGACCCGGAAGGGGAGCGCACCATCCTGGCGGCCCCCAATACCAATGCTGAACTGGCCCTGGAAGACCTGCCCCTGGAGACTTTGGCCGGCGCCAAGTTCCTGCACCTCACTGCCTTTGCGGGGGCCGGGCCTCTTCAGGTCCAGGAGGAGATCACCCGGCGTCTGCCAGACGGCCCCCGGATCACCCTGGACCCGGGCAAATTCTACGCCCAACGGGGCCATCAGGCCCTGGAGGGCATTATCGATCATCTGGATACCTTGCTGGTGACGGAGCGGGAGTGGGAGATGCTGGGGGGCACACCCAAGACCCACCCCCATTGGGCCCCGCCCGTGGTGGTCATCAAACGGGGGGCCTTGGGGGCCAGGTTGCTCACGCCGCCCCGTTATCTGGACTTCCCGGTGGAACTGGCCCCCCAGGGGGGAGACATCCTGGCCGCGGGGGACGTCTTTGCGGCCGGGTATCTGGCGGGGCGCTGTTCCGGATTGCACCTCAACCTGGCGGTACGCCTGGCCAACCGGACCGCGGCCGTCAGCCTGGGCGGGGCCGGACGGGAAGATTATCCGGATGCGAAATTCCTGGAGCAGCAATTGTGGCAACTGACCCAATTGGGGTGAGAGAAGATTAGCAGAAATTAAAGTCACTTCCTATTCTCCCTGGCCTCTCTCCATGATTTTAGCGCCTTGAATAACAAAAGGAAGTGTCCATATTTTTCCCAAGGAGACTCAATGCACCCCCTACAGCTAAATACTGCTTGCGAGGGCCCCTTGGCCCTGAATGACCATGGCTTTGAGCTTTGCCGGGATTTTGTGCAGCCGGACGGTGTCCGGTTTTGGCAGCAGGTGAGCCGCTATGAAGGCTATCTGACGGAGGTGGTGAAAAAGCCGGGCTGCCAGGCCGGGGAGGCCCTCAAACTCATCCTCCCTTTTCTCAAGGCCCACGGCCTCACCAACCAGCAGATCAGTGACCACTCCCGAAAGAACCTTATGCTGGTGCCGGGCGCGGCCGGAGCTTATAAGTTCCTGCACACCCAGAGCTTTCCCATCTTTGCCATCAGCGCCGGTTACCGGCAGTTTGCCGAGGCCCTGGGCCAAAGGTTGGGGTTTTCTCCATCCCACATCTTGGCCACGGAGTTGGACCTGGACCGCTATTCCTTAGCCCCGGCAGAAAAAGAAGAACTGCTCCGCCTGCAGCAGGAAATCGCGGCCGCGCCCGAAATCGTCCTGCCCCCGGAAGCCGCGTCCCCCGAGGATGTGCCGCCTGCGGTGCAAGAGGCCATCAAGGTCTGTGACCGCATCTTCGGGGAGCGCCTCCCGGAGATGGACCTAGGGGTGATCTACCGGGAGGTCAACCCCCGGGGCGGCCCGGACAAGGCCCGGGCTTTGGAAGAGAGCCTGCAGAGCACCGGCCTGAAAATGAGCGAGGTGATTTACGTGGGGGACAGCCGCACGGACGTCCAGGCCTTGGCAGCGGTGCAGGCCGGGGGGGGCTTGGGCATCTCCTTTAACGGCGACCAGGAGGCGGTCCAGGCCGCGGCCGTGAGCATCATCGCCGACAATGCCTGGCCCGTGGCCCTAATGGCTTCGGTCTTTTTGCTTTGGGGCCAGGAAGGAGTAATGGAGCTGGCCACCAAAGGCTCCGCCGGGGCTTCCCGGTACCTGGTGCTCCCGGAGGCGGTGATCGACATCCTGATGCAGGGTTTGCAGGGGCGAAACTTCAACCTCTATTCCGCGTCCACCCGGAACCCGGAGGAAACCGCCAAAGAAAGCATGGCCATGCGCGCCCGGCTCCGGGGCGCGGCCGTGGCCGCGCAGGGTTAATCCCAAGTTGAGACCTCGGCGGAAGTCTCTTGTGGAACAGCCGCCCCCGGCTGTTCAACTTTCAGCTAGCAGCAGGCGAGGGCGCCTGCTCCACATTCTGAGTAAAGAGGAAAGTAATTGACACTTTCGTGGAGGTCCCAAGTTGCCGTCAAACTGTAGGGGCGGGGTCTCCTCGCCCCTGCCGCCAAGACCCGCGCACCGGTGGCGGGGAAACCCCGCCCCTACCTTGGCCTCAGCACGCGATTGAGGATCACTTGCAGGTTAGCCATGGTGTAAGGCTTCTGGATGAACCCCGCCAGCCCTTTGCCCACGAATCTCTGGGTTACCTCCTGCTCGTTATAACCGCTGGACAAGATCACACACACGTCGCTCCGCAGTTGGCGCAACTGGCGAAACACCTCCTCGCCGCCCATCTCGGGCATGGTGAGGTCCAGGATGACGCAGTCGATCTCGTTCACACCCTTCTGGAAGGCCTCTAAAGCTTCCTGGCCAGTGGCTGCCGCCAGAACTTGAAAACCCAGGATGGTAAGCATCTGGGATCCCACCTGGCGCACTTTGGCATCATCATCCACCAGGAGGACGGTCCCGCCCTGGGCCAGCGGAGCGGTCTGCACCGCGCTTGCCGCCCGGTCCGCCGGCGCCCAGGCCACGGCCGGGAACAGAATCTTGAAATTCGTCCCTTTGCCCGGTTCGCTGTAGAACTTGATGGCTCCGTGGTGTCCCCGGACGATGCCCAGGACCACCGCCAGGCCCAGTCCCCGCCCCGTGAACTTGGTGGTGAAGAAGGGATCAAAGATCCGCCGCCGGGTTTCTTCATCCATGCCTGAGCCGGTGTCCGCCACCTCCAGGTAAACATACCTGCCTTCCGGCAGACGGTCGTCCAGGTGACTGTCCGCCAGGTAGGCCCGGTCGCACTCCATAACCCCGGTGGTGACCGAGATGACGCCGCTCAGGTCTCCCAGGCTCTCGGAGGCGTTGGTGATCAGGTTCATAATGACCTGGCGCAGTTGGGTGGCGTCCGCTTCCACCGCAGGCAGTTCCGGGGCGAAAGAATAGCGCAGCGTGGCCTTTTTGGAGACCGAGACTTCCAGCATCTGCGCCATCTCCCGGACGATCTCCGAGAGGTCATAGCGGCCGATGACAAAGCGGCCCTTGCCGGAGTAAGCCAGCATCTGGCGGCATAAGTCCGCGGCCCGCTGGGAAGCCCGGGAGATCTCCTCGATTTGGGGGCGGGCCGGGGACGCGGGCGACAGGGAGAGCAAGGCCAGGTCGGCGTTTCCCAGGATGGCCATGAGCAGGTTATTAAAATCGTGGGCAATGCCGCCGGCGAGGACGCCCAAACTCTCAAGTTTCTGGACTTCCCGCATCTGGGCTTCGAGCTTGCCCCGTTCCTCCTCGGCCCGCCGCCGCTCGGAAATATCCCGGGCCACATACACCGCTCCCAGCAATTCACCTTCCGGGCCCTTCAGAGGTGAAGCAGTCAATAGGAAATCCTGGCCCAGTTTCTTTTGCAGGAGTTCCTGGATAGGCGCAGGGTTTTCGCCGGGTTCCGCTGGCAGGCCGGGAGATGCGGCCGGGGTTGAGAAGTCTTGAAACAGCTTATGGCATTTCAACCCCTCGGCCTCCCGGACCTTCACCCCCAGTTTGGCAGCCATAGCCTGATTGACTCTGACAATATTATCCTGACCATCAATGATGGCAACCAGGTCGGGCACGGTATTAAAGGTGCGCTCCCAATCATTGCTGGCCCTTCTCAGGGATATTAACGTGTCTTGCAGTTTTTGGAAAATGTCTTGGAAGGCCCTGGCCAATTCCCCTATTTCATCTCTACTCCGAATTCCCTCCAATTCATTCTTAATTTGGGCGCTGCTGCCTTCATGCTCTGCGGTTTCCAATAAAAGGGCCCCTTGCCGCAACCGGGCCAGGGGCTGAGTTATGCGGCGGACGGCAATGGTGCCCACACCTATTGAAGCAATCACTGCCAGGAGGATGCCCACCAAAATGTTGCGCCGGGCCGCGGCTATGGGGACATAAGCATCGCTCTGGAGCTGCTGGGCGCCGATGATCCAGTCGGTTCCGGGAATATGCTTTAAAGATAAGAGCATGGCTATGCCCCGGGAGTTCACCGTTTCGCCGGTGCCTTCAAAGCCTTGGATGGCCGCATCGAACAGCCGGTTAGACCCGGGAGGCACATCCCTTTGCAACACCCTCCCATCCTCGGGATGCAGGATCATCAGCCTGGACTTGTCATATACATAGATATAACCGGATTTACCTATCTTGGTCTTCCTTATCCCTCCCAGGGCGCTGGGGGATAATATCTGCACGGAGCAGCCCAATATCCCCAAAATCTGATGGTCAGAACCGCGCAGCACGGCCGTAAAAGTCAGCACCGGTTGTCCGGTTCGCTTCGAGATATAGGGAACCCCGATGATGCCTTTCTCTTCTTGCATCGTCCTCTTGAAATATTCCCGAAAAGACACGTCCATGCCTCTTACTTCGGGAAATGGGGGGTAATCCACCCAGATGCGCCCCGTTCTATCAAGAATAAACATGCCGTTTTCAAATTTCGGAAAAGTTTCCACCAGTTTGCGCAAACGGTTTTCCAAAGTTGGGATGTCATTTTTTTCCAGAGCCGGCACCGGCAAGGCCATGGCTGCTACCCGGGCATCTCTTAGGGAATCGTCGAGAAAACTGGCAATGGACTCGGAGGTGGTCTGGGCCACCGCATCCACGCCGGCTAAGATGGAGTGCTTCAGTGATTGCTGGAGAAACTGGAGATAGAAGTAACCGGTGACTCCCAGGGAGAGGGTGATAATCCCCGCCAGGAGGAGGGAAGTCTTGGTTCGCAGCGTCATTGTTGTTGCCCCAGCATTATTCTCATCTGAAGTTATAATGCCGTCTTAATTGTACCAGTTTTGAAATAGCTTTACGGGCTTGTTGGTCCGCAGGGAACCACCCGCATAGTTCTTGCATCGAAGCGGCATCTTTTCATCGGGAGCAATATAGCATAATTTCTCTGTAAAAGTTAGCACCGGGGCCATGGACACGCGTGGCCGGGGGCGCGGCTGATTCCCCCCCCATTGCCCCACTCTTAAAGGCAATTCCCCTGGCCGGCAGGCGTGATTTTTCTTTCCCGGGAAAAGGAGGATCTAGGGCCTAATCTACGACCCCACATCTTGTCAGCCGTCAAACTCATAATTAGTTTGAAAATTAGGCGTACGTGACGTTCTTCAGGGATAATCCGGTGCGCCTCCTGCGGAAATGGGTAAATCAGAAGGGTTGATAGGCCCGAAATTCGGAGAAAAAAGACAGGCAAGGAGATTTTCCCATGGATACCTGGTTTGGAATAGGGGCTATCAGCGTCGGTCTGGCCAGTTGTTTTTATGGCTATCCCCTCTTCCGCATTTTTTTGATCTTGAGCGGCTTGCTTTACGGTTACCTGCTCGGCCATTCCTGGGTGCCGGCCAGCCATCCCGGGCTCTCCCTGGCCATCGGCCTCGGCGCCGCGTTCGTCTTGGCCGCGCTGGCTTATCCGCTGTGGAGCCTGGGGGTCATTGTCGTCGGGGGGGCCTTGGGCTTGATGATCCTGGTCTCCCTGGGCCTGGCCCTGAATGCCTCCCAGACGGTCCTCATCTTGCTGGGAGTCGTCGGCGCGGTGGCCGTAGGGTTGCTGTTTTATCACCTCCGGGACCTCTTTGTGATGTTGACCACCGCGTTCAACGGCGCCGGGCTGGTGGTCCTGGGCCTGGGCTGGTACATCCCGGCCCTGGCTTTCGGGGGCCGGGCCAACTTGCCGGGTTTCGTCATTATGGTGGTGCTGGGCGCCTTCGGCTTGGCCGTGCAGTATGGGATGTTCAGGGAGCGGCGCACCTACTCGAGCTAACCCCCCCTATCCTTTTTGACTTTAAGCGGCACGGTGACCATGGAGAAGTCCAGTCTTTGAGCCATTAACTAGTGGGGGGAAGGTTCACGGGGAAAATTGCAAGTCCAATATTGGCGTTCGATTTTCCTCCCTGGCCCAAAGGAAGGCAAAGACAGAGCAGGTTCCTTTTTTATCTAGAGATGCGGGCCAGGGAAAGGCAACTGATCATACCTCGATGGCATGATGATCAAGTCTCATTTATATGAGTCCCTTTGGGGATGATGGCGGCTCCAGATCTTCTGGCGTAAACCTGGGTGAATGCCGCCCCGAAAAACAGGATGAGGGAGGAATAGTAGACCCACATGAGGAAGACCACCAGGGAGCCGGCGGCCCCGTAAGCTGAACTGACGGTGCTTCTCGCCAGGTATAAACCCAGCAGGTATTTCCCCAAGGCAAACAATATGGCGGTAATCACCCCCCCCATCCAGACATCTTTCCAGGATATCTCAACATCAGGTAAAATTTTAAATAACATCGCGAACAATAATGTGAGCATAACAATCAAGAACAGTTCATTGGTAAAGGTGATAAAGCCGTATGGCAAGCTTATATAATTGCCCAAAATTAATCTCGCGGCGGACAATATGGAATTTAATATCATTGAAACAAATATAATAAGAGACATAAATAAGATTATCAATAAAGATAACAAGCGGTCTTTTATCATATGCATAAAACTAAAACTACCCGTTTTTACATCCCAAATAGTATCCAGGGCATTTTTTAACATTACCAGCGCCGTGGTCGATGCCACCAATATAATACTAACAGCAATTATGGTGGCCCTGGCGCCGGAGCCAAATTCATAACTGTTTTTAATAACATGCATAACACTCGCGGCATTGTCCGGCCCCACAAATTGCGACAACTGCTCGACGATATAGCTGCGGACGGATTCCTGCCCCACAAAAAAACCGGCAATGGCCACCACAATAATGAAAATCGGGGCCAGGGAAAATATGGTATAAAATGCCAGGGCCGCCCCCAATACCTGGGCATTGGCTTTGCGCCACTCAGAATACGTATCCTTCAGCATACTCCACATCGACGGCAAAAATAACGTTATTCCGGGTCTATTGCGGTTTTCCATAATTTCCTCTTTTTAATAATGGAGATGGGTAATTAATAACGAATATAATATAACAATTGCCGTTATAATGATTTTGTTTGTCGTAATATATCTGATGGGACCAGGATATCGATTTATATTAAAGGACCGTCAATAAAAACAGTTGGCGGATAAGACTTACCACAAACCCGCGCTTCTCCCAGACAGGGAGAGTATTCCATTCAGGCCCAAGATAATGGCTTATCCAGCATGGGGCAAGGACCAATTTGCCCGGCCCGAAAATTTTTGAGGCGATACAACTTGAAAGTGGAGATTTTGCGAATAAACCCGCCGGGCCGCTTATCCTGCCGCAAAGAAGACTTATTGATGGAGCAGGGGAAAATGCCCCTCTGTTCTGAATGGCAAAATTCTCTTCTTCCTGGTAAGTTTTGGACAGGGCCGACCGCCTTGAGGCTTTCACCCCTGCGTACCGCGATTTCAGCGTGGTGCTGCGTCTCTCTGGAGGTCAAAATGAACCCAGCAAAGGATCGAAAACAATGATTTATAATTCTCTCATTTTCGAGGTCAAGGATGGCGTGGGGCTGATCCGCCTCAACCGCCCCGATGACGGCAATGTCATTACCTTAGAGATGGCCAAAGAATTGCTGGATGTTGCCAGCCGCGGCGATGACGACCCAGAGGTCCGGGCGGTGGTGCTGACCGGCAGCGGCAAGATGTTTTGCGCGGGTGGAGATCTGAAGTCCTTTGCCGCCCAAGGGGAAAAGGTCTCCTCTTATCTGCATCAGGTCACCCAGGTTTTTCACGCCACCATCTCCCGGTTCAACTGGATGGATGCCCCGGTGGTGGGGGCCATTAACGGCACCGCCGCGGGGGGAGGTTTCAGCCTGGCGCTGGCCACCGACCTGGCCATTGCCGGGGAGTCGGCAAAATTCACCATGGCCTATACCAAAATCGGCCTCACCCCGGATGGCGGCTCCAGCTACTTTTTGGCGCGCCTGATGGGACTGCGCCGGGCCAAAGAGATGGCGTTATTAAATCCGGTTTTATCGGCCCGGCAAGCCCTGGAGTGGGGCCTGATCAATCGGGTAGTCCCGGATGAGCAAGTGGTGCCGGCCGCGCTGGAAATAGCGCAGCAGTTGGCCAACGGACCAACCCTAGCTTTAGGCAAAGCCAAGCGTCTGCTACTCTCCGGGGTCACCGAAAGTCTGGAATCCCAGATGGAGAGAGAATCCCGCGCTATTGCGGCCATGGCCGGCAGCGCCGACGGGCGGGAAGGGATCGCGGCCTTCCTGGGCAAGAGAATGCCCAAGTTCACCGGGAAGTAAAGCCCGCGCCGGATCTGCGTCTGCACGGAAATACGGCTGGCTTGCCGAACCCTGCCCTTAGCCACCACTTCCTGCCCCGGTTTGACCGGGACGACCTGCAGGCGGCAGGAGGAATTCCCAGGGAAGAAAAAGCAGATATTTTGACCGAGACAGAATTAAAAGAAGCCGTAAAACAAATCTTTAACACTCACAAACTGACCTGGAATTTCTAAAACTCCGCCTGTGCCATCCCGCCGCGGCCGGCCGCCAGATCACCGGCAAATCTCTCCCACCGGGTGTCATGCCGAGTTGCAATCTAACGGCAATTTTTTTGGGCGGACCCAGGTGTCCGCCCCGGCGGCCGCAAATACCCCCAGGTTATTCTATGATCATAGTGATTTGTAGAGAAGGAATGATGGTGTTCTGGCGAACGTCCGGGGGCACACCCGGGTGCCCCCTCACAGGTCCACGCCGTTAGATTGCAACTCGGTATAAAATCCCCCAGGTTTGACAACCACCGGCAAACCGGGTAAAATCACTCACCAATCAAGTTTCCGGCAAGAATACCTTTTCGCCATAACTGTCATCCTGAGGGAGCCAAGCGGCCGATGAATCTAGCTCCTTCGCTGTGCTCAGGATGACCGAATAGAGTTTAGCAAGAGCCTATAATTTTTGTTATTTTCACGGAAAACAGAAAACCGGAAACTAAAAACTATCTTTTCATGGAAACCTGGAAATTCGAAATACTGCATCAAGAGGTCCGCTCCCGGCGCCTCATTGTGGAAGGCCATATTATCCCCCCTTATCCCCGGCCTTATCACGACCCCCTGGTCTTCTACCTGGTCCTGGGGCCGGATTATCTTTCCCTGGAAGTGAGCCGGGACTTTGACGGGGACAATTTTCTGTCTTATCTCGCCCGGCTTTGGGGGCCGCCGGAGGAGGGGCCCAGAATCCAGGTGGGCGGCCGCCAGGACGAAGAGGAAGGCGCGCTGCAACTGATAGAGCATCAATTTATGCCCGATCTACGCCCGGAAATGCTCAACCGCTTGGCCGGGCTTCTCGGCCACCCCTTGCCCGGCGCGGCCACCAACAGTTCATCCCTCACGGAGAAATTATGATCCATCTGACCGAATACGACCCCCGCCTGGAAGGCATCTGGTGGGTCCCGGAAACGGGCATGAGTTGCAATGTTTACGTCCTGGACGAAGGCCGCACCATGATCGACGCGGGCAACTATTACGGCCTGCTCCACGAGCTGAGCGATGAGTTCGACCTCTCCCTGATGGAGCGCCTCTTCCTCACCCACTGCCACTTCGACCATGTGGGGGGCATGGGGGAACTGTTCGACTGGTGCAACCCCCAGGTCCTGGCCCATATGAATACCCTGGGTTATATCAATTTCCAGGGCGTGCCTTTCATGAAGATCATGGACAAGGCGGGCCGGGTGGATAAGGTGGTGCTGCTCCGGGGCGGCGAAAAGTTTGAGGCCGGCCCCCACCTCCTGGAGGTGATCGTCACCCCCGGCCATACCGCGGGAGACATCTGCCTTTATGAGCACCACAACCGGATTCTCTTTTCCGGGGACATGGTCTTTGTCTCCCCGCCCATGGAGAACTACCTGGCGGACGCGGACCAGAAGCTGGGGGATATGAAGGAACTCATCGCCTCCCTGGGCCGCTTGCTCCCTTACCAGGTTGACTTCCTGCTGCCGGGCCACGGCCACCCGGCCTTTGCCGACGGCAGCGCCTACGTCCTCAACGCTTATCTCGAAACCCGTAAAAGCAAAGAAGAAGACAGCATCAACCCCTATCTGGACGCGGCCCGCATCCTGGGGGACGCGAGCCAGCCGGAGCGGGCCCTGGAGTGCTACAATATGGCCCTGATGGCGGACCCGGCCAACTTTGAGGCCCTGGTCTATAAAGGGGCTACCCTCACGGAACTGCAGCACTACGACGAGGCCCTGGAATGCTTCGAGAAAATCCTGAAATTCGCCCCCAACCTGGAAGAAGCGTTGATGGGCAAAGGTTTTGCGCTCCTGGGCCTGGGCCGCACCGAGGAAGCCCTGAGCCTCCCCGGCTTCGCGTCGAAGTTGCGGGAGATGAGGTAGAGCAGGGGTCAGGGGCCAGGGGTCAGGGGTCAGGGGTCAGGGGTCAGGGGTCAGTAATCGGTAACCAGTGATCAGTGATCAAAAAAGAATTGACATACTGATCACTGACCACTGGCAACTGACAACTGCAATTAGGGGTCGGTGCGAGAGTCGGTTTAAATTATGGAAATAGTATTAGACAATTGGGAGAAGGGGCGGCGGGTGTCGCTGGTGGAGGGGCGGGCCCGGGTGGCCGCCAATCAGCCTGAGGCCGAAGAGGTGGAATTCACCCTGACCCTTTATCCTGATCAGATTTCCCTGAATATTCCCGCTTCCCCCGGAGGGCGGGAGTTCATCGCCCGTCTGACCCGGATTCTGGGCTCCCCCCGGTTGGAGCCCACTGTCAAGTGCAGTTGTTCCTGGGGGGACGGCGTCATGGGGGCCATGTACCTGGTGCTCTGGGACCTGCCCCCGGAGACGGGCAACCAAACCTGGCAGGAACTTCACCTCTTTTTGGAAGGCTCTCCCCGCCAGTAATACCGAGTCGCAATCTAACGGCAAGGGGCGGACCCACGTGTCCGCCCTGGCGAGGGTGCAGACGCGGGTGCGCCCCTACTATTCCTCGTCGTTTGATTGCGACTTGGTATAAGCAATTGGCCGGCCGGAAAATTCTTCCTTTTATTATTGGGAGCGGGAAATAGCTGAGCTTTTCCCCTTCCCCCTGGCCCAAAATATAAAAGCCCAGGAATTATCGCCTCCTGGGCTGCAAATACAGTACGTCTGCCCGGCCTTATACCATTTTCACCTTCAAGTGCACCAAACTCTATACATAACCATACGATATTTTATTGTTTTTCAACCGAAAACCGAAAACTGAAAACCGAAAACGGCCTTATTTAGCGGCCGACTGCACCTGGGCTTCGGGGTGGGTCAGGACAATCCAGGGAAGGCACAGGGGTTGTTTGGGGGACGCGCAAGAAAACCCGGTAGGCAGATAGGCCCCAAAGGGACATTGGGGGCAGAGGCTGCCTTCCGTGCCACAGGTTTCTTCCAGAGTCGCGGCATTGCCGATGAGCCGGCGCAAGTCCGCCTGCATCTGCTGGATATCCTCCAATTGGGGGCGGTCGATGGCTTCGATGGATTTTTGCAGCAGCCTGGCCATTTCCAGCAGTAAGGGCGGGAGTTCTTTCTCAAACTTCTGCAACCGCGCCAAAAAATCCATGGTTTGCAAGCCGTAATGGGTCATGAGCCGAACTCTCCAATCCCTGGGCTGAGACTTCCGTGAAAACGGATATGGGACATCATCCCTGTGCCCAAATAGATTTTATATAAGGTGTTCATCCACTTATTCGATTTAGGGAGATATTCCAGATGGGGACGCCGGCCATTGCTCCACTCCACCAGAAATTGGGTGAAGATAATCCATTGCATCAGCTCTTCCGGAGCCTCCAGCAAGGAAGGGAAATAGCGAAATTCGATGGTATTCCGGTACCAGTAAGAATGGAGATTGAGGCCATGGTATCGGGTTGGATGCATTTTCCGATTCCTGGGCAATTGGGGGTCATTGCCGTTTTCCTGGGAATACCAGAGTTTCTGCACCACCGGGGTCTGCACCCTGGTGTCATTCCGGTACCATTCATATAGATCGATCTCCAGCGGCCGGCAGGCTTCAGCCTGGCGGCGTTCCTCAGGAAGCAGGCGATAGATATATCCTTCAAAGATGGAGACGATCCTCAGCAACTGGAAGAGCTGGCTGTCACCGAACTTCTCGGGGTCCACCCCGTGATGCACATGGAAACCACAGGTTTCATTGACCTGAATTTCGGGAAATTCCTTGAGGAGCAACAAGGCGTCGTAAACCTGGGCGAGCCCCTTAAGACCGGAGAGAATGGGGCTTACTAGCTCGCTCCCGCCCGCGCCTTTGATGGTGTCATCTAAAACGAAGGACCAGGCCTCATAAGGCGGTTCATCCGGAGAAAAGCCGTTCAAGGTGAGACCGTGGCGCTGGAATACTTGGGGCAGTAAGGTCCCCCCCGCGGTCCGGCTGGTGATCTTATAAGGGGGGATTACTCCTTGGTCGCCGGTGGAAATGCTGTATTTTAATCCGAAAGTTTCAATCTCCACCCCAAAGGGGCGGTGAGTAAAATGTTGGAGCATGGGGTAGCGGAACTTGAGGCGCCGTTCCCATTCCTCCGGCTCAATGCCACTCATCTTTTGCGCCACTTGCTCCAGCTTGGCCCCCCCCGGATTTCTCGCACAACCCTCAGGTTTAAAGTACTGGAAAAAGCCCGGATAAGCAAGAATAATCTGCCTTCCAGGCCATCATCATCATCTTCATGATGACTAATTTGTGCATATTTAATATCGACATTATGGATAAATTTAATGAATCAGTCTGAGGATAACGAGGAGATAGCGGCCTGCGTTTCTCAAGAGGGATAGCGGCTGTAGGAAGAATCAGGAGGCAAACGCGGAAATCACCCTGCGACCCGGATGGGCCAAGGGGGAGCATTTTCTTTTCTCAGCCAAATGCCCCAGCATCCGGAAGAGATCGGTCTACGTAAATGGCTGCAGGCGGTTAACGGCTCCCGGCGGGCGAGAGCCTAGTACCACGTAACATTTATATTTTCGGATAAAGGCGTTTCAGCCTCATCCTGGCATCGGCTGTAGAGAAACGCCAATCTATTTTTGATTGCCGGTGGTTCCGGTCATTTTCCCAGGCCGCAATGTAGTTTCGTAATGTTGCAAGATCTGGGATTCGCCGATCCAAGCATTGCCCATTAAGGGCGCTTAACTCGATCTCAGCCATGTTGAGCCAACTACCATGCTTTGGGGTGTAATGAAACTCGAGCCGCTCTGCCAAACGCCGGGCCTCTTGAGGTTCAAAGGTTTCATAGAGGGCGGCAAGACCATGGGTGTTCAAGTTATCCAGGACCAAGCGCACTCGGATGGCGTTCGGATAGCGCTCATCGAGCATACCCTTGATCCACCAGGCCCAGTCTTTTCTCGTTCTATGCTCCAAGGCCGCCACATGTCGCTTGCCTGCCAACGGTTCCACTTCGAGAAAGATTTGGGCCACGCCGTTGCGGACATATTCATGGTCGATCAGCGCGGGCCTTCCCGGCGCACAAGCCATTGGGGCCTGGACCTCTCCGATTAGCTGTTTATTAGTTTCATCCATACAGACCAGAGGATAGTCGGGGTCATAAGGCAACTGATAAACATGAATAACATCTTCCATGTTAGCTACGAACGCGGCGCTCCCCTCCGGCGGGATTTTCCAGTACTTCCGGAGATGAGGCTTAAGTTCGTTTTTTTAAGTATGCGCTGCACGGTCATATGCGAGACACTTGGAGCCAAATCCAATTCGACTGCTTTCTCAGCCAGCAACCGTACGGTCCATCGCCGCCTGCTTTCCGGCGTTTCCGAGCAGGCCAAGGCAATCAGACGGGCCTCGAAAGCCCCATCGAAGGTGGGCTCGCGACCCGGCTTTTCCGGCTGTTTCCGCTTCAGCGCCGCAGCCAGACCTTCTTCAACAAAACGCTTCTTAAGATGTTCAATGGTGCGAGGTGTTACACCCAGAGCCTCAGCCACATCTGCGACAGTCCAGGCAGGCCCCTGGAGTCCTGCATCACACAGGAGTAAAGCGCGTGCGTAAAGGAACTGTTTCGCACTGGTCCGGCCCGTTTTCAAAGCCTCGAGTTCCTGACGTTCTTGCTCTGTTAAGGTCACACGATATCGTGGCTTCATGGCAAATCCCTCCCCCTGGGAATTTGCCCTATTATAGCGCATTATACGTAAAAAGCAATGTTACATGATACTAGTTGGATTAATGGGAGTACTTCACCTCAAAGACCCTTTTGGCAACGACAAAGGTGCCTTCGTAGTAAGACTGGCGCAGATCGGTGACGGTAACCCCACAACGGCGGTTGGAAGCATGGATCATTTTCCCTTCTCCCAAATAGATGCCGGCGTGGCCGATGTGGCGGCCCCCCCGGCGGAAGAAGAGCAGATCCCCGGGCAGCAATTTGGAAAAATCCATGTTACTGGTTACGACCTTGCCCACTTGAGCCTGTTCGGCGCTGGAGCGGGGGAGATCGATCTTGAACCCCTTGTAAATAAACTGCACAAAACCGGAGCAATCGGTGGCTGAACTGGTGGATAAGGAGGCCCCCCGGCTATAGGGAGCGTCGCGATAATGGCGGGCCTGGGTGAGAATCAGATCCGAGAAATTCCAGGGCTCAAAACGATTGTAACTCCGTTCCGCCGCGGTAACCTGTTCCACTGTCGCCGGCGGCGCGGGGTTGCGGGACAAAGGACTACCAGGTTTCTTGGGGCTTAAAGGCTCCAACAGAAAGCGGCCGTCCCGCTGGGGGATGACCTTCATCAAGGGCGGGGTTTCCGAAACGCCGTGAGCCGGCCTTTTCGGGGTAGAGGCATCGTTATAAAGAACCATCTCGCCCCGCACCGGCGGGCTGCTCTCCCGGGGCGCTACCCGGGTCTTGCGGCTCCGGCTGCTGCGAGTGCTGCGGGCCGCGACCTTCTTCTTGGTCTCTTTTTGAACCTTGCTGCTGGTTTTGGGTTGCGTTTTAGAGGAGGAACTCTTCTTTTTATCGGTTTTGGTGGGAACTGACTGCGCCAGCCCCGGAGAAAATATCATGGCCAAGGTTAATGCCGCGCCTAAAATTATACGATTCGCCATCCAGAACCTCCTTTGTTATGGGACAATCCTGAAGGGAACTAAGTCAATTTAGCTCCAGTCACCCGGCTGGCAACACCCAATCAATTTTGACAGAGAGCACCCTTTTCCTGCCCCAGATAATTTTCCCCACACCTCTTAGGTAAAATTGCCCAGGCAGAATTAGGTAGAAATACCTATCAATTTTTTTGAGCACCTTAATAGAATATTAAAACCTTGTCAATCTTTTTTTCCCCCAATTGAGGATAAGTTCCTATCCCATTAATAAATTCAATACCTTATCCAACAAAATTAACGGTGCAGAAGGGCCTTGCGCCCAGGCGTCCTGGAGGAGGCAGGAAGATATCCAGGATAATGGGGCTGTAGGTGGGGGGGGTCTGGCAGCGCGGCCTGAAGACGGCCAAAGGGGATGATTTGAATGCAGGGGCTCAAGCCCCTGCATTCTTTGGCGGTCAGATCAGGTAGCCGCGGCCTTCTTTTTCTGGGACTTGGGCAGTTTCTCCGGGCGGCCCACCAGTTCGATGATGGACAGGGGCGCCCCGTCCCCCAGGCGCAAACCCAGGGGGATAATGCGGGTATAGCCGCCGGGACGCTCCAGGTAGCGCTCCCGGATTTCCCCGAAGAGCTTGGCCACCACCTTTTTGGAACGCACCAAGCTCAGGGATTGGCGGCGGGCATGCAAATCCCCCCGTTTCGCCAAAGTAATTATCTGTTCCGCCCATTGGCGCACTTCTTTAGCTTTGGCCCGGGTGGTTTCCAGCCGTTCGTGCTCCAAAAGGGCAGTCACCAGGTTGCGCAGCATGGCCTGGCGATGCTCAGTGGTCCGGGACAGACGCCGCCCGGCCTTTAAGTGTCTCATGGCAGAACCTCTTCCTTCCTCTCGGGCACCTGTTCCGGAGGCACAAAATTTTCCAGCTTCATCCCCAGGTGCAAACCCATCTCCATGAGGATTTCTTTGATTTCGTTGAGGGACTTGCGTCCGAAATTCTTGGTCTTGAGCATCTCCTGCTCGGTTTTTTGGACCAACTCCCCGATAAAGCGGATATTGGCATTGCGCAGGCAGTTGGCCGCGCGCACCGATAGCTCCAGTTCATTGACGCTGCGGTAAAGGTTCTCGTTCAGCGCCGGCACCTCTTCCGGGGGTCTTTCCTCGGCGCCCTCAGGCTCTTCTTCAAAATTGATGAACAGATTAAGCTGATCTTTCAGGATCTTAGCCCCATAGGCCACCGCGTTCTCCGGGGTAAGGCTGCCGTCGGTCCAGACCTCCAGGGTCAACTTGTCGTAGTCCGTCCGCTGCCCTACCCGGGCCTGGGTCACCACATAATTGACCTTGCGGATGGGAGAAAAGCTGGCGTCCAGGGGGATGTAGCCCACGGGTTGGTCCTCCTCCTTATGGGCTTCCCCGGCCACATAACCCTTGCCGGTTTTGGCCGTCATTTCCAGGAGGAGTTCCCCGTCCGCGGAAAGATTGGCAATGTGGTGCTCCGGGTTCAGAATCTCCACCGTGCCGTCGGAGATAATATCCCCGGCCTTGACTTCCCCTTTGCCCCGGGCTTCCAGGCGCAGGGTCTTGGCGCTGTCGGTAAGCATTTTCAAGCGCACCTGCTTCAAGTTCAGGAGGATTTCGGTGACATCCTCCAAAACTCCCGGGAGCGCCGAAAATTCATGATAAACGTCCTTGATGCGCACCGCGGTGATGGCCGCGCCCCGTAAAGAAGAGAGTAAGACCCGCCGCAGGGCGTTTCCCAGGGTGGTGCCGAAGCCCCTCTCCAGAGGCTCACAGGCAAATTTCCCATAAAAGCGGTTATGGGTCTCCGAATCGACTTCCAGCCTTCTGGGCTTAATTAGCTCGCTCCAATTCTTGTGGATCATGGCTCCTCAGAAAATAATACTTGTGATATTTGGTGGCCGATGGCCTCCCGGGAATGAGTCACTCCCCGGCTCTGTTCCTGCCCCTTAGGGGGCGGCCGCCGGGGCCCAAGGATCATGATTCTACTTGGAATAAAGCTCAACGATAAGATGTTCTTGGATGGGCATGGTGATGTCCTCCCGGGTGGGCAGCATGATGACGCTGCCCTTGGCCTCTTCCTTGGCGAGATCAATCCAGGCGGGGAGGCCGCGGCGGGCCACCGCTTCCAGGGCATCCCGAATCATCGGCAGATTACGTTTCTTTTCAGTCACCTGGATGACATCACCCTTCTTCACCAAAAAAGAAGGAAGACTCACCTTGCCGCCGTTCACCATTATCTGGCCGTGCCGCACCATCAGCCGGGCCTGGGCCCGGGAGTTGGCAAATCCCAGCCGGTAAACGACATTGTCCAAACGCCGCTCCAGAAAAACTAATAAGTTGGTTCCGGTAACCCCCTTCTGCCGTTCGGCCCTCTCAAAATAACCCCTGAACTGCTTCTCCAGTACTCCATAAATCCGTTTAACCTTTTGTTTTTCCCGGAGTTGCAAGCCGTAATCGGACAATTTACCCCGGCGCTGGCCATGCTGCCCCGGGGGGTAGTGGCGGCGCTCAATGGCGCATTTGTCCGTATAACAGCGGTCTCCCTTGAGGTAGAGCTGCATACCCTCCCGGCGGCACAGCCGACAACTAGGTCCCAAGTATCTGGCCAAATTACCTCTCCTCTTGAGACCTCTGCGAAAGTCTCATGTGGAACAGCCGCCCCCGGCTGTCCACCCCTTATTTAGTAGCAGGCGAGGGCGCCTGCTCCACATTTTGATAAAAAAAACAGCAAATGAGACTTTCGCAGAGGTCTCCTCTTGCTTTACACCCGACGCCGTTTGGGCGGACGGCAACCATTGTGGGGAATAGGGCTGACATCCCGGATCAGATTGATGCTCAGGCCCGCGGCTTGGAGGGCCCGGAGAGCCGCCTCCCGGCCGGCGCCGGGTCCCTTCACATAGACGTCCACGCTGCGCATGCCGTGTTCTATGGCCTTTTTGGCCGCGTCCTGGGCCGCCAGTTGGGCCGCAAAGGGAGTGCCCTTACGGGAGCCTTTGAAGCCCTGCACCCCGGATGAGGACCAGGAGATCACGTTGCCCCCGGGGTCGGTAATGGTTACCAGGGTATTATTAAAGGTGGCCTTGATATGGGCCACTCCCACAGGAATATTCTTCCGTTCCTTTTTCTTCTTGCTCCGTGACGGTGCTCGGGCCATCACCCCTCCTTAAGCCTTCTTCCTTTTACCCACCACGCTGCGCCGCGGGCCTTTGCGGGTACGGGCGTTGGTATGGGTGCGCTGACCCCGCACGGGCAGACTGCGTCGATGCCTGAGACCCCGGTAGCACCCCAGGTCCATCAGGCGTTTGATATTCATGGACACTTCCCGCCTGAGGTCGCCTTCCACTTTCAAGGTGGAGTCGATCACTTGGCGGATGCGGGTGATCTCTCCATCATTCAAATCCCCGGTCTTAATGCCGCCGTCCACCCCCGCTTCCTTAAGAATCCGGGTGGCGGCGGTGCGACCGATGCCGTAAATATAAGTGAGGGCGATCTCAATCCTTTTATTACGGGGCAAATCTATTCCCGCGATTCTGGCCAACTCCCTACCTCCCTTTAGCCCTGCCGCTGCTTATGTTTGGGATTCTCGCAGATCACCCGCACCACGCGTTTGCGGCGAATAATCTTGCACTTGGCGCAAATCCGTTTTACCGACGGTCTCACTTTCATGGTTCTATCCTATCTGACCCGATAGACGATTCGCCCCCGGCTGAGATCGTAAGGCGACAGTTCCACGATCACCTTGTCTCCGGGCAGGATCTTGATGTAATGCATGCGCATCTTCCCGGAAATATGAGCCAGCACCCGGTGTCCGTTAGCCAGTTCCACCCGGAACATGGCATTGGGCAGAGGCTCGATCACCACACCTTCCACTTCGATGGCGTCTTCTTTGGGCATCTATCGCATCTTTATAGTTATTTCAATCGTTTATTCTAACTTAACTGTCATCGTTAAACAAGAAGCCCCTGGTATCGTTTTTCGTTTTGCGTTTTGCGTTTTGCGTTAAAAAAACTGGGTTTCGATAAGTTATCGATAATATTGGATGCCTATAACGAAAAACGTAAAACGCAAAACGATCTTCAAAGGCGGCTCAAAACCATCGCCCCTTTATCCGTCAGGGCCACGGTGTGTTCAAAATGCGCGGCCAGGCTGCCGTCCTGGGTGACCGCGGTCCAGCCGTCCCCCAAAATCCGCACCCGCCAGGAGCCGCTGCAGGTCATGGGTTCGATGGCCAGAGTCATGCCCGCCTGCATCACCGGCCCCCGCCCCGGGGGGCCGAAATTGGGAATCTGGGGGTCTTCATGGAGGGAACGGCCGATGCCGTGCCCCACAAACTCCCGGATCACCGCAAAGCCATGGCCTTCCACCACCGTTTGCACCGCGTGGGAGATATTGGTCAAGCGCTCCCCCACCTTCACCTGGGCGATGGCCGCGTCCAGGGACTCCGCGGTGGCCGCCAGCAACTTCCGGGCCTGGGGACTCACCTCCCCCACCGGCACGGTGAGGGCCGCATCCCCGTAATAGCCGTCATAGCGCACCCCGAAATCCAAACTCACCAGGTCCCCGTCCCTAATCAGCCGGGGGCCGGGGATGCCGTGCACTATCTCTTCATTGACGGAGACGCAGATGGAGCTGGGATAGCCCCGGTAGCCCTTAAAAGCCGGCTCCACCTTATGGCGGCGGCAGCCCGCCTCCGCCAGTTCGTCCAACTCCCGGGTCTCCACTCCGGGGCGGACCCGTTCCTTCACTTCCTCCAGGATCTCGGCCACGATGCGGTTGGCTTTCTCCATCCTGGCGATTTCCTGGGGTGACTTAAGCAAAATCATAAATACAGGGGTTAGGGGCCAGGGGTCAGGGGTCAGTATTAATAATCTTTGCCCCCGGCCCGGGTCCCAGTTTCTTTCACCCTTTTATATTATGGCCAGAGGCCGGGACAGCGGTTTTACCTGACCCCTGATCCCTGACCCCTGATCCCTGTCTTCTAACGGCCGCAGGAGCAGGTGTGGCCGCCACCCGCGACAATGCCCACGATCTTATTGAAGATATCGTCGATGGAGCCCACGCCGGCGATGGGCCGCACCAGGCCCTTGCCCTGATAATAGCCGATTAAGGGCGCGGTAGCCTGGTTGTAAGTGGACAGGCGGTTGCGCACCGTGGCTTCGTTGTCATCATCCCGCTGATACAGCTCGCCGCCGCATTTATCGCAGACCCCCTCCTTTTTGGAGGGAGTGAACTTGATATGGAACATCTGGCCGCAGGCGGCGTTCTTGCAGGTACGCCGGCCGGTGAGGCGGACCACCAATGCTTCTTCGTCCACGTCGATGGAGACCACGTGGTCGATCTTGGAGTTCAGCCCCACCAGGACCTTATCCAGGGCCTCGGCCTGGGGCACGGTGCGGGGGAAGCCGTCCAGGATGAAGCCTTTTTTGCAGTCCGGCTGCGCCAGGCGGTCTTTGATGATGCCGATGACTACCTCATCGGGCACCAGTTTTCCGGCATCCATGAATTCCTTGGCCTTGCGGCCCATTTCCGTCCCTTCCTTCACGGCCGCGCGCAGAATGTCGCCGGTGGAAATCTGGGGGATCTGGAACTTGTCGATCAGCTTCTTGGCTTGCGTGCCTTTGCCCGCTCCCGGGCCACCTAACAGGATCAGATTCATAGCTTCCTCCTTCTCAAGGTCAACGCCGTACCCGGCCCATACGCTTTTTCATAAACCCCTCGTAATGGCGGGTGAGCATATGCGATTCGATCTGGGCCATGGTGTCCATGGCCACCCCCACCACGATCAAGAGAGCCGTGCCCCCGAAATAAAAGGGGACATTGAACTTCTGCACCAGGATGGAGGGCAGGACGCACACCGCGGACACGTAAATGGCCCCCCCCAGGGTGATGCGGCTGAGGATGCGGTCGATATATTCGGCCGTGGGCTTGCCCGGGCGCAGTCCCGGAATATATCCGCCCCATTTTTTCAAATTTTCGGCCACGTCCACGGGATTAAAAGTCACCGCGGTGTAGAAATAACAGAAGAAGATGATCAAGGCGACATAGACGAAATCATGGGTCAGATGCCCCGGGGTGATGGCCTCTGCGAACCATTTGACCCATTGGTTATCTACGAAACCGGCCACCGTCGCCGGAAACATCAACAAGGAAGACGCGAAAATGGGGGGGATCACCCCCGCGGTATTGACCTTCAGGGGCAGATGGGTGGATTGCCCCCCGTACATCTTCCGCCCCACCACCCGCCGGGCGTACTGTACCTGGATGCGCCGCTGGCCCCGCTCCACGAAGACGATGAAGCCCACCACCGCCAGCATCAGCACCACAATCAAGACCATGATGATGGGATAGATTTCCCCGGCGCCCATCAACTCGAAGGTCTTGATAATGGCGGAAGGCAGCCGGGCCACAATCCCCGCAAAGATGATCAGGGAGATGCCGTTGCCGATGCCCCGCTCGGTGATCATCTCCCCCAGCCACATGATGAACGCGGTGCCGGAGGTCAGGGTCAGCACCGTCATCAGCCGGAAGCTCCAGCCGGGGTGGAGCACCACGGCCATGCCGCCTGATTCGCCGCTCATGGCTTCCAAACCGACGCTGATGCCGATACCCTGGATAGCGGCGATGACCACCGTGCCGTAGCGGATGTATTGCTTAATCTTCTTGGTGCCCGCCTCCCCTTCCTTGTAAAGCTTCTCCAAGGTGGGGATGACCACCTTGAGGAGTTCCATAATGATGGCCGCGCTGATATAAGGCATGATGCCCAGGGCAAAGACGCTCATACGTTCCAGCGCGCCCCCGGAAAACATGTCGAAGAGGCCGAAAATGGTGCCCCGCTGCCGGGCAAAGAAGGCCATCAAGGCATCGGGGTCGATGCCCGGGGTGGGAATATGGCACCCCAGGCGGTAGATCGCCAGCATCAGAAGCGTAAAGAGAATCCGCTTTTTCAGCTCCGGAATCTTGGCGATATTGGCGAACCCGGCCACTTAGACGACCTCCACCCGGCCCCCGGCGGCCTCGATACGGGCACGGGCTTGGGCGCTCACTGCCTGGACTTTGACCACCAGGGCCACCTTCACTTCCCCTTGGCCCAGGAGTTTGATCCGCTTACATTGGGGTTTCACCAAGCCGGCCCGGCTCAGGATCTCTTCATCCACCACCGTGTCCGCCGCGAAGCGGTTCAAGTCCCGGATGTTGACGATGCTCCAGGGTTTCCGGAAGATATTGGTGAAGCCCCGCTTGGGCATACGCCGGGTGAGGGGCATCTGGCCCCCTTCAAAACCGGGTTTGGTGCCCCCGCCGGCCCGGGAATTCTGCCCCTTGTGGCCCCGGCCCGCGGTTTTACCCCAACCGGACCCCGGGCCGCGGCCCACCCGCTTCTTACTATGCTTGGACCCCGGAGAGGGCTGCAGCTCGCTCAGTCGCATCTCAGCTTTCTCCTTCCGGGACTTCCCGCACCGTCAGCAAATGGCGCACCTGGCGCACCATGCCATTGATGGCCGGAGTCTCTTTATGGCGCACCGTTTTATGGAGCCGGGTCAACCCCAGGGTCTTCACCGTCTGCCGGTGTGCCGGCGGCCGGCCGATGGGGCTTTTGATCAGCGTTATTTCGAGAATCATAGCTTATCCTTCTATAGTGAGCAGTGAGCAGTCAGCAGTGAGCAGTTAAAAAGATTTTTCTTAACTGCTTACTGCTCACTGCTTACTGCTTACTGCTTACTGCTTACTTTCTAGCCAACCATCTCCGCCAACGGCCGGTTGCGCCGGGTGGCCACCTCCTCGGGGCTGGCCAGTTGCAGCAGGGCCTCCATGGTGGCCTTCACCGCGTTGTGGGGATTGTGGGAGCCCAGGCACTTGGTGAGGATATTCTTGATGCCCGCCACTTCCACCACCGCCCTGACGGGGCCGCCGGCGATCACCCCGGTGCCGTCCGAGGCCGGTTTGAGCAGGACCCGGCCGGAGCCGAACTCCCCTACCACCTCATAGGGAATGGTGTTGTTGATAATCGGGATCTGCACCATGTCCTTTTTGGCCTTTTCCACCGCCTTGCGGATGGCCTCCGGCACCTCGTGGGCCTTGCCCAGGCCGATGCCCACCTTGCCCTGGCCGTCCCCCACCACCACGATGGCGCTGAACCGGAAGCGCCGCCCGCCTTTGACTACCTTGGCGACGCGATTGATGCTCACCACCTTATCGGTTAACTGGATTTCCTGTGCTTCGGGCTCGAACAAGCTCACCTCCGGAGAAGCTTTCAGCTTTCAGCTTTCAGCTTTCAGCTAAAAATCAGTTTCCTTTTATTTTCTCTTAGCTGACAGCTGATAGCTGATAGCTGACAGCTTCTTCAAAACAACAAGCCGTGTTCCCGGCAACTCTCAGCCACGGCCTTCACCCGGCCGTGATAAAGAAAACCGTTGCGGTCAAAAACCACCTGGGAGATACCCTTCTGTTTGGCCTTTTCCGCCAGCAGCCGGCCCACTTCCTTGGCGGTGTCGCTCTTTTTGAGGCCGGCCAGCTTCTCTTTGATTTCGCCGCTCAAAGTAGACGCGGCCACCAGGGTGTGGCCCTGCAGGTCGTCAACAATCTGGGCATAGATATGCCTGGCGCTGCGGAACACGGACAAACGGGGGCGATCCGGGCTGCCGCTGATCTTTTTGCGGATGCGCCGTTTGCGGCTGCGGCGTGCGGTCATTCTGCGGTTCATGTCGATCTCCTTTAGCGTCCGCCGGCCTTGCCCACCTTACGGCGCAGCACTTCGCCCAGGTTCTTGATGCCCTTGCCTTTATAAGCGTCAGGGGGCCGGATAGCGCGGATCACGGCCACGGTTTGCCCCAACTGCTCTTTGTCAAACCCCTTCAGTTCGATGCGGGTGGCCTTCTCCACCTGGGCGCTGATCCCCTGGGGCAACGGAAACTCCACCGGTTTGGAGTAGCCCACGCTGAAGGCCAGACTCTGGCCCCGGGCCTCCACCTTATAACCGGTGCCCACCAGTTCCAGCACCCGGGTGAAACCCTGGCTGACACCGGTAACCATGTTGGCCACCAGGGTCCGGGCCAGGCCCCAATAGGAACGGGTCAGGCGGGAATCATCCTCGGGCTGGACCAGGATCTCGTCTTTGCCGATCTCCAGGAGCACCCGGGGGGGCATCAACTGCTCCAGCTTCCCCTGGGGTCCGGTCACCGCCACCTTGCCGTTTTCCCACTGCACCTTCACCCCTTGGGGCAAAGGAATAGGTTTTTTGCCGATGCGGCTCATAGTCTCAATCCTTACCAGATCTCGCAGAGCACTTCGCCGCCCACTTGCATCTTCCGGGCCTGGCGGTCGGTGACCACGCCTTTGGAAGTGGAGATCACCGCCACCCCCAAACCGCCTTGCACCTTGGGCAGTTCCTCGGAGCCGGCGTAGACCCGCCGCCCCGGTTTGCTGACCCGGCGCAGCCCCTGGATGAGCGCTTGCTGTTGCTCGCCATATTTGAGGTACACCCGCAGGATGCCCTGGCGATTGTCTTTGATCACTTTATAATTCTTGATGAAGCCCTCATCTTTAAAGATGCGGGCCAGGCTGATCTTCATGCGGGAGGCCGGAATGTCCACCTTGTCGAACCGGGCGTGGCCGGCGTTGCGTATCCGGGTCAACATATCGGCAATAGGGTCGGTCATGCTCATGATTCAAGTCCTCGGTTTTACCAACTGGATTTGATCACCCCGGGGATCTCCCCCCTCAGGGCCATGCTGCGGAAACAGATGCGGCAGATGCCGAACCGCCGCAAAAAGGCCCGGGGCCGACCGCATACCGGACAGCGATTGTATTTCTGCACCGGATACTTGGGTGTGCGTTTCGCCTTGGCGATTAATGATTTCTTGGCCATCCCTCTCTCCGTAAGGGCATTTTGTCCTGCCCTTACCTCTTGATTATTTCCTAAAGGGCAACCCCAATAAACTCAACAGGTATCTCCCCTCCTCGTCGGTGGGGGCGGTGGTGACGATGCTGATGTTCATGCCCTTGACCTTGTCGATCTTGTCGTAATCGATCTCCGGGAAGATGATCTGCTCCTTGATGCCCAGGGTATAATTGCCCCGGCCGTCAAAGGCCTTGTCCGACACCCCCCGGAAGTCCCGCACACGGGCGAGCACCACGTTCACCAGCTTGTCGAAGAAGTGGTACATGCGGTCCCGGCGCAGGGTCACCATGCAGCCGATGGGCATGCCTTCCCGGAGCTTGAACGCGGCGATGGAACGCCGGGCCCGGGTCACCACCGCTTTCTGCCCGGTAATGGCCGCCAGCTCCTGGGATGCGGACTCCAGCAGCTTGATGTTCTGGATGGCTTCCCCCAACCCCAGGTTGATGACGATCTTCTCCAGCCGGGGCACCTGCATGGGGCTCCGGTAGCGGAACTCCTGCATCATCTTCGGGACGCATTCCTGCCGGTAGTAATCCCAGAGACGGGGCGGTATCTTCGGGGCCGGGGCCTTGGCCTCAGCCTTAGGCTTCGCCTCGCCCTTGGCCTTGGCCTCGGTCTTAGACTTGGTCTTGGCCTCAGGCTCAGCCTTGGACTTCGCTTTCTCTTTTTTAGGTTTTTCTTGTTCAGCCATCTATTAAATCCTTGCACTTCCGGCACACCCGGGACTTTTTCCCTTCTGCGGTCACAGTCAGATGGAAGCGGGTGGCGGTGGCGCATTTGGGGCAGATGAGCATTACTTTGGACACCATCAGGGGCGCCTCTTTTTCAATGATCCCCCCCTGCCCGGAGGTGGGGCTGGGCCGGGTATGGCGCTTGATCATGTTCACCTTTTCCACCAGCACCTGGTTCTTCTCCCGGAGGACCTTGAGGATTTTGCCGGTCTTGCCCTTTTCCTTGCCGGTGATGACCTCCACCAGGTCGTTCCTCTTCAGGCGGATGCGCACGGGCTCGGGTTTCGGTTTCGCGGCCCTGGCCATTACAGCACCTCCGGGGCCAGGGAGATGATCTTCATGAATCTCTTGGCCCTAAGTTCCCGGGCCACCGGCCCGAAGATACGGGTGCCGATGGGGTCTCCCTGGGGGTTGATGAGCACTGCCGAATTGTCGTCGAATTTGATATAGGAGCCGTCCGGCCGGGGCGTTTCTTTCACCGTGCGCACCACCACCGCGCGCATCACGTCCCCTTTTTTCACCTTGGAGTGGGGCAAGGCCTCTTTGACGGAGACCACGATGATATCCCCCACCCGGGCGTAGCGCCGTCTGGTGCCGCCCAATACCCGGATGCAGTTAACCCGCTTGGCCCCGGAATTATCAGCCACCGTCAAGTTGGTATGTACCTGGATCATGGTAATTTACCTTACATTTCTCAAAGAAAAGTTCGGTTTTGTTTTTTTACTGAAAACTGAAAACCGAAAACTGAAAACCGTATTATTGGGCCTTCTCCAGGATCTGCTTGATGCGCCAGTGCTTGTCCCGGCTCAAGGGGCGGGTCTCTTCGATGAGCACCTTGTCCCCCACCTGGCAGGCGTTGGCCGCGTCGTGGGCCTTGATCTTCACCCGCCGGCGCACAATTTTATGATAGAGGGGGTGGGGAACCAGGCGCTTCACTTCCACCACCACGGTCTTATCCATCTTTTCGCTCACCACCAGTCCTACCCTGGTTTTGCGCACGCCCCGCTTTTTTTCCATATTTCCTAACCTTTGGTTGTCAATTACCGGTCTCTGGTCTTCAGTCTTCGTTTTTTATCGTTTTTCGTTTTTCGTTTTTCGTTTTTCGTGGCCAGCTTCAGGAGAGTCCTTATTACTTATTACTTATTACTTATTACTTATTACTTATTACTGATCCTACTGGGCCACTGGCTACTGCTTTTCCCCTGTCTTCTCCCGGAGCACGGTCTTGATCCGGGCCAGGTCTTTCCTGGCCTGCCCCAACCGGGCCGTGTTGCCCAACTGCTGGCTGCTATGCTGAAAATTCAAGTTAAAAAGTTCCTCGGAGACCTCCTTCAACTTGGCCCCCAGTTCCTCCAATGTCAGGTCCCGTAGGTCCGCAGCCTTCATTCCGGGGCCTCCCCTGGGGCGGCCTCAGCCGGCGGGCTGGGCTCTGGCTCGGTCATGATGACCTTGGCCCACCTCGACTCGGACAACGGCTGGATATCGGCCCGCTCCACAAACTTGGTGCGCAGGGGCAGCTTGTGCGCGGCCAGGCGCAGGGCCTCTTTGGCCACTTCCCGGTTCACCCCGGCCATCTCATAGAGGATAAGGCCGGGCCGCACCACCGCCACCCAACCTTCGGGGCTGCCCTTGCCTTTGCCCATGCGGGTTTCCGCGGGCTTCTTGGTGAAAGGCTTGTCCGGAAAGACCCGGATCCAGACCTTACCGCCTCTTTTCACGTGCCGGGTGATGGCGATCCGGGCCGCTTCGATCTGCTGGGCCGTGATCCAGCCGCAGCCTTGGGCCTGGATGCCGTAGTCGCCGAAGGCCAGGAAATTGCCCCGGGTGGCCTGGCCCCGCCGGCGCCCTTTCATCACCTTGCGATGTCTTACGCGTTTTGGTGCAAGCATATTTGTTCCTTACTCGGCCTCAAAAACCCATCCGCTCTTCCGGACTCAGCACCTCGCCGTGGAAGATCCAGGTCTTGACCCCGATCACCCCGTAGGTAGTGCGGGCCTCGGAGAAGCCGTAATCGATGAAGGCCCGTAAAGTGTGCAGCGGCACCCTGCCTTCCCGGTACCACTCCTGCCGGGCGATCTCCGCGCCGGCCAGCCGGCCTTTACAGCGGATCTTGATGCCCTTGGCCCCGAACTTCAGGGCCTGGCCCACCGCCTTTTTCATGGCCCGGCGGAAAGAGACCCGGCGCTCCAGTTGCTGGGCGATGTTCTCCGCCACCAACTGGGCGTTGATCTCCGGTTTGCGCACTTCCTGGACGTCGATGATCAGCTCCCGGCCCACCACTTTTTGCAGACGGCGGCGCAGGTCCTCGATCTTCTTGCCCTTCTGGCCGATGACCATGCCCGGCCGGGAAGTATGGATCTTGATGGTCACCTTATTGGCCGCGCGTTTGATATCCAGTCCGGCGATGCCCGACCCCTTGAGTTCCCGGTCGCCCTTGAGGAACTCCCGAATGCGGCGGTCCTCCAGGACCAGGGCCGGGTAATCTTTCCTGGCAAACCAAATGGAATCCCATTTGCGGTAGATTCCCAGGCGGAAACCGATGGGATGTACTTTCTGGCCCAAGCTGCCTCCTTAAATCAGTTGCCAGTGGCCAATGGCCAGTGGCCGGTAATCAGTGACCAGTGGTCAGTAGCCAGTGGCCAGTGATTATATTAAGAAATGTGTCTCTTGCTTGGTAATGGCCACGGACTGCCGACCATCACAAAAACTTTTGCAGAAGATCGTTTGCTCCCATAAGCATAAGCTAAAGCAAAAATTATAAACTAAAAATGGTTAAGCACTCACTGACCACTGATCACTGACCACTGATCACTTTCCTTTTCCGGCCCTCTCGTGCAGGACCACCGTGATATGGCTGCTTCTCTTGAGGATGTGGTTGACCCGGCCCATGGCCCGGGGCATGAAGCGCTTGAGAACCGGGCCGCCATCCACCTGGATGCCTTTGATGAACAGGGTGTCCACGTCCACCTGGGGCCGCTGCTCGGCGTTGGCCACCGCGGCTTCCAGGACTTTGCGCAACACCCTGGCACCCCGCTGGGGCAGAAACCGGAGCAGGGACAGGGCTTCTTCCGCCTTTTTGCCGGATATCTCCCGGGCCACTAGCCGCACCTTGAACGGGGAGATGCGGATAAATCGGGCGCGAGCCTTGATCTCCATTACTTCTTACCCACTTTCGTCTTGCGATCCCCGGCATGTCCTCCGAAGTGGCGGGTGGGTGCGAACTCTCCCAACTTGTGTCCCACCATGTTCTCCGTGACATAGACCGGGATGAATTTCTTGCCGTTATGGACCGCCAGGGTCAAACCGATAAAATCCGGGGTAATGGTGGAGCGCCGGGACCAGGTCTTGATCACCCGGCGATCCTGGGCCTCTTTGGCCTGGAGCACCTTGGCCTGGAGGCTGTCCTGCACATAAGGTCCCTTTTTCAGTGAACGGGCCACGGTTTCTCCCTTTATTTCCGCGTCCGGTGTTTGATGATGTAGCGGTCGCTGTCTTTAGGTTTCCGGGTCTTGTACCCCTTGGTGGGTACCCCCCAGGGAGTGACCGGATGGCGTCCCCCGGAGCTTTTGCCTTCGCCGCCCCCCATGGGGTGGTCCACCGGGTTCATGGCCACACCCCGCACATGGGGCCGGCGGCCCTGCCAGCGGCGGCGTCCGGCTTTGCCCAGGGACACGTTTTCCTGCTCCACGTTACCCAACTGGCCGATGGTGGCCCGGCAGTCCAGGGAAACCATGCGCACCTCGCCGGAGGGCAGTTTTATATGGGCATTCTTGCCTTCCTTGGCCATCAACTGGATGGCGGTGCCCGCGGCCCTGGCCAACTGGCCGCCCTTCCCCGGCTTCAACTCCACATTGTGCACCATGGAGCCGGCGGGGATATTCCTCAAGGGCAGGGAATTCCCCGGCTTGATATCCGCTTCCACCGAGGATACCACCATATCTCCCACCCGCAGGTCCTGGGGGGCCAGGATGTAACGCTTCTCCCCGTCCAGGTAATGGAGGAGGGCGATACGCACCGTGCGGTTGGGATCGTATTCGATGGTGGCCACCTTGGCCGGCACTTCCAGCTTATTCCGCTTGAAATCGATCACCCGGTAGCGCCGTTTGTGGCCGCCGCCCCGGTAACGGGTGGTGACCCGGCCGTAGTTGTTCCGCCCCCCCTGCTTTTTCAGGGGCTTGACCAGACTCTTCTCCGGGGCGCTGCGGGTGATCTCGGCAAAATCCGAGGCCGTCTGGAACCGCCGCCCGGGAGAAGTTGGTTTACGTGAAATCAGAGGCATCTTTCTTTCTCTATCCTTAAGTAATTCAATAATCAGTGATAAGTAAAAAGTGATAAGTGATAAGTAAAAAAATCATAATTTGCCGATGATTACTGACTCCTGCAGGCTTATTACTTATTACTTATTACTTATTACTGCTCTTACGCCCCCTCAAACCCCGGGATCTTCTCCCCCGGGGCCAGGGTGACAATGGCTTTCTTCCATTCCGGACGCACCCCTTCGGTCCGGCCCAGACGCTTCTTTTTACCCTTCATATGGATGGTGTTCACCGCCAGGACCTTGACTTTAAAGAGTTCTTCCACGGCCTTGCGGATCTCAATCTTGTTGGCCTTGACCGCCACCCTGAAGGTCACCTTGTTGCCCACCTCTCTTAACTGGTGGGTCTTCTCCGTGATGATGGAGCCTTTAATCAGGTGATGATAAGCCTTCATGGGGCCAACCTCTCTTCGATTTGGGCCAGGGCCGGCTTGAGCATCACCAGATGCTCATAACGCAGAATGTCATAGACGTTCAACCCCGCGGGCAGCATCACCTGCACCTGGGGCACATTCCGGGCCGAAAGCTCCAGGGCCTGGTGGGCCTCCCCGGCAATGATCAAAGCCTGGCCGATCTCCAGGTTACGGAGCACCTGGACAAAATCCTTGGTCTTCGGCTGGGTGTGGGGATATTCGTCCAGGATCAGCAATTGCCCGGCCTGGAGCTTGCTGCTCAGGGCCATCTTCAGGGCCAGGCGCCGCACCTTTTTGGGCAGGGTGAAGGCGTAGCTCCGGGGTTTGGGCCCGAAGATGATGCCGCCTCCCCGCCATAAAGGCGAGCGGTGGCTGCCCACCCGGGCCCGGCCGGTGCCCTTCTGCCGCCACCATTTGCGGCCGGTGCCCCTTACTTCGCCCCGGCTCTTGGTGGAGGCGTTGCCCGCGCGGCGGCAGGCCCGCTGCCAGGTCACCACTTCGTGGAGGATGTGGCCTCTGACCGGGACTCCGAAGATCTCCTCCTGGAGCTCCACTTCCCCTACTTTTTCTTTTTGAATATTCAGGACATCTACTGTCGGCATAACTCACCCGACCTTCCGGATCAGTACCAGGCCCTGCCGGGGGCCGGGCACCGCGCCCCTGATCAGCAGCAGGTTGTCTTCCGGGCGCACATCCACCACTTCCAGGTTCTTGGCGGTCACCCGGGCGTTGCCCATCTGTCCCGGCATCTTCTTGCCTCTGACGACCCGGGAGGGATAAGCGCTGGCGCCGATGGACCCCGGGGCCCGGTGGGACATGGAGCCGTGGCTCATGGGTCCCCGGTGAAAGTTCCAGCGTTTTATCGTCCCGCTAAAACCCTTGCCCTTGCTGGTGCCGATGACGTCCACCTTATCGCCGATGGCGAACTGCTCCAGGTTTATTTCCTGTCCGGCCTCATGCTCCCCGGGACCATCCAGGCGGAACTCCCGGAGATAACGGAAGCCGCTCTTGGACCCGTGTTTCTCGAAATGACCCTTCAGAGGCTTGTTCACCTTGGCCAGGGGCCGGCGTTCAAACCCCAATTGCAGGGCCTCATAGCCGTCCCGGGCGCCGCTCTTCACCTGGGAGATAAAGCAGGGTCCGGCCTCAATCACCGTTACCGGGACAGCCAGCCCGTCCGGGTCGAAGATACGGGTCATGCCCAATTTTTTTCCAATAATGCCGCCAGGCATTTTCAACTCCTGTTTTCTGTTTGCGGTTTTCTGTTCTCTGTTGGGAAAATTCTGCTTCCACAACAAACAGAAAACCGAAAACCTTTATCCGTTTCCTAAGCCTCCCGTTTTCTGTCTTTTTACAGAAAACAGAAAACCGAAAACAGAAAACTATACTTTTATCTCGACGTCCACTCCCGCGGCCAGGTCCAGCTTACTGATGGCGTCCATGGTCTGCTGGGTGGGCTCCAGGATATCCAGGAGCCGCTTGTAGGTGCGGATCTCGAACTGCTCCCGGGACTTCTTGTCGATATGGGGGGAGCGCAGCACGCAGTACTTGTTAATCTCCGTGGGCAGGGGGATGGGTCCGGCCACCCGGGCGCCGGTGCTCCGGGCGGTCTCCACAATCTCCACCACCGATTTATCCAGCAGCTTGTGGTCGTAAGATCGCAACCTGATGCGAATCTTGGGCGTGATCATTTAAGCCATCCTATTCCACGATTTCGCTCACCACGCCGGCGCCGACGGTGCGGCCGCCTTCCCGGATGGCAAAGCGCAGTTCCTTTTCTAGGGCCACGGGGGTGATCAGGTGCACGATCATGGAGACATTGTCCCCGGGCATCACCATCTCCACCCCGTCCGGCAAGGTCACCACCCCGGTGACGTCCGTGGTGCGAAGATAAAACTGGGGCCGGTAACCCGAAAAAAACGGCGTGTGCCGCCCCCCTTCCTCTTTGGTCAAGATGTAGACCTCGGCCTTGAATTTGGTGTGGGGCGTGATCGACCCGGGCTGGGCCACTACCTGGCCCCGCTCCACTTCGTCCTTCTTGATGCCCCGGAGCAAAAGACCCACGTTGTCCCCGGCCTGCCCCTGGTCCAGGGTCTTGCGAAACATCTCCACCCCGGTGCACACCGTCTTCTGGGTGGGGGAAAAACCCACGATCTCCACTTCGTCGCCCACCTTCACCAGCCCCCGCTCCATACGGCCGGTGACCACCGTGCCCCGCCCGGAGATGGTGAACACGTCCTCGATGGGCATCAAAAACGGCTTGTCAATGGCCCGGACCGGCTCCGGAATATAGCCGTCCAGGGCGTCCATCAGCTCGAAGATGGGCTTGACGGCTTCCGCGTTGAAATCGTCCGACTCCAAGGCCTTTAAGGCCGAACCCTTGATGATGGGGATGTCGTCCCCGGGAAATTCGTATTTGGAAAGCAACTCCCGGAGTTCCAGCTCCACCAGCTCGATGAGATCCGGGTCGTCCACCAGGTCCACCTTGTTCAGGAAGACCACGATGAAGGGGACGCCAACCTGCCGGGCCAGCAAGATATGCTCCCGGGTCTGGGGCATGGGGCCGTCGTCCGCGCCCACCACCAGGATGGCCCCGTCCATCTGGGCCGCACCGGTGATCATGTTCTTGATATAGTCCGCGTGACCCGGGCAGTCCACGTGGGCGTAATGCCGCTTGTCCGTCTCGTACTCCACGTGGGCCAGGGCGATGGTGATCCCCCGCTCTTTCTCCTCCGGGGCCTTGTCGATCTGGTCAAAGGGAACGTACGACGCCAACCCCTTTTTGGCCAGGTGCTTGGTAATGGCCGCGGTCAAGGTGGTCTTCCCGTGGTCGATATGCCCAATGGTGCCTACGTTCACATGCGGCTTCTTCCGCTCAAACTTCTTCTTGGCCATTAGGAATTCCTCCTAAACTGAAAAGGGGTCATGCCCGGGCTTGACGCCGCCCCAAAATTTCCTCCGCCAGGGAGGCGGAGACAGGCTCATAATGATCGAACTGCATGGTAAAAGTGGCCCGGCCCTGGGTAGCGCTCCGGACCACCGTGGCATAGCCGAACATGGTGGCCAGTGGCACCTGGGCCTGGACAATCTGGGTGGCCCCCCGGGTCTCCATGCCAGTAATCCGGCCCCGGCGGGCGTTGACTTCACCCATGACCTCCCCCACAAATTCTTCCGGCGCCACCACTTCCAGGGCCATGACCGGCTCCAGGAGCACGGGCCGGGCCTTTCTGGCGGCCTCTTTGAAACCTATGGACCCGGCGATGTGAAAAGAGCGCTCCGAGGAGTCCACTTCATGGTAGGAGCCGTCCACCAGGGCCACTTCCAGGTCCACCATGGGATAGCCCATGATGCCGGTGGCCGCGGCTTCCTTGACCCCCTTCTCCACCGCGGGGATGTATTCCCGGGGGACCGCGCCGCCGATGATTTTATTTTCAAAGACCACGCCGCTGCCGGCCTCCAGGGGCTTGAGCTCCAGGAGCACATGGCCGTACTGGCCCCGGCCCCCGGTCTGGCGCACAAATTTGCCTTCCGCCCTGACCGCCTGGGTGACGGTCTCCCGGTAGGCCACCTGGGGTTTCCCCACCTGGGCGTCCACCTTGAATTCCCGCATCAGCCGGTCGACGATGATCTCCAGGTGCAACTCCCCCATACCGGAAATGATGGTCTGAGCGGTCTCCGTGTCGGTGTGCACCCGGAAAGAGGGGTCTTCGGCGGCGATCTTGCCCAGGGCCTGTCCCAACCGGTCCTGGTCCGCCTTGGTCTTGGGCTCGATGGCGATGTCGATCACCGGCTGGGGAATGTGCAGGGCCTCCAGGAGAACGGGCCGGCGGTCATCCGCCAGGGTGTCCCCGGTGGTGGTGTTCTTCAGGCCCACCGCCGCGACGATATCCCCGGCATAGGCCGCGTCGATCTCTTCCCGCTTGTTGGCGTGCATCTTCAGCAGCCGGCCGATGCGCTCCTTGGTCCCTTTGGTGCTGTTCAAGACCGCGGCCCCCGAGGCCAGCACCCCGGAATAGACCCGTAAAAAGGTGAGGTGGCCCACAAAGGGGTCGGACAGGAGCTTGAAGGCCAGGGCCGCCAAGGGCGCGTCATCCGCTGCCGGCCGCTCGACGACGCGGCCCTGGGGGTCTTCTCCCTGAATGGGCGGAATATCCGCAGGCGACGGCAGGTAATCCAAGACCGCGTCCAGGATGGGCTGGATGCCTTTATTCTTGAAGGCCGAACCGCAGAGCACCGGCACCGCCTGCAGGCCGACGGTGGCCCGCCGCAGCGCGGCTTTCAACTCTTCTTGGGGCACCGGTTCGTCCTTGAGGTAACGCTCCATAATCCCTTCGTCCAGCTCCCCCAGGCTTTCCACCAGACGGGTCTGGTATTCCTGGGCCAGTTCCTGGTAATCCGCGGGAATATCCTCCACGGTGAATTGGGTTCCCAAAGCCGCCTCATCGTACACCAGGGCCTGCATGGTGATCAGGTCGATCACCCCCCGGAAGCGCTCCTCTTCCCCCAGGGGCAACTGCACCAGCACCGGATTGGCCTTGAGGCGCTCCCGCATCATCTTCTCGCACCGGAAATAATCCGCGCCCACCCGGTCCATCTTGTTGATGAAGGCCAGCCGGGGCACGCCGTAGCGGTCCGCCTGGCGCCAGACGGTCTCGGATTGGGGCTCCACTCCGGCCACCGCATCAAAGACCGCCACCACCCCGTCCAGCACCCTTAAGCTCCGTTCCACCTCGATGGTGAAATCCACGTGCCCCGGGGTGTCGATGATATTGATGCGATGATCCCGCCAGTGGCAGGTGGTGGCCGCGGAAGTAATGGTGATACCCCTTTCCTGCTCCTGGGCCATCCAATCCATCACCGCCTGTCCTTCATGCACCTCGCCCATCTTGTGGGTCACCCCGGTGTAATAGAGGATGCGTTCCGTGGTTGTCGTTTTGCCGGCGTCGATGTGGGCCATGAACCCAATATTCCGTACCCGGGTTAGTGTTGTTGAACGTGGCACATCAGTTTACCAACGATAATGCGCAAAGGCCTTGTTGGCCTCGGCCATCTTATGCGTATCTTCCCTTTTTTTAATGGTGGCGCCCCGGTTCTGGGCCGCGTCTAAAAATTCTCCGGCCAATTTGGCCCCCATGGATTTCTCGCCCCGGGCCTGGGAAAAGGCGATGAGCCAGCGGATGGCCAGGGAAATGCGCCGGTCGGCCCGCACTTCCACGGGCACCTGGTAAGTGGCGCCCCCCACCCGCCGGGATTTTACCTCGATCAGGGGTTTAACGTTGTCCATGGCCTGGTGGAAGACCTTGAGGGGCTCATCCTGGGCCTTCTGCCCGACGATGTCCAGGGCTTGGTAGAAAATGCGCTGGGCCACGGACTTCTTCCCCTTCTTCATCAAGCCGTTGATAAACCGGCTCACCAGGGCATCGTTATATTTCAGGTCCGGGATAATGACCCTTTTGCTGACTCCGCCTTTTCTTGGCATCTTTCAGTACCTGTTTTCTGTTTTCTGTTTACTGTTTTCTGTTGGGTTTCATCCCATTTCCGGTTTTCCGTTGAAAGCTTTGCTTTTTACAGAAAACAGAAAACCGAAAACCGTCTTTACTTCGGTCTCTTGGCCCCGTACTTGGAGCGGCCCCGGCGGCGGTCCTGGACCCCGGAGGCGTCCAGGGTGCCCCGCACCACGTGGTAACGCACGCCCGGGAGATCCTTCACCCGGCCCCCCCGGATGAGGACCACGGAGTGCTCCTGCAAATTATGCCCCACCCCGGGAATGTAAGTGGTGACTTCGATGCCGTTGGTGAGGCGCACCCGGGCCACCTTCCGCAGCGCGGAGTTGGGTTTCTTGGGAGTAGTGGTATAGACCCGGACGCATACTCCCCGCTTTTGGGGACAACTTTGCAAAGCCGGCGAGGCCGTGCGTTTGCGCATCTTCTCCCGGCCTTTACGAATCAATTGACTGATGGTAGGCATAGCCTCTCCTGCCGTCACCCCCATTTGGGGAGCTGCTCAAATCTAATTATTTTAGAAAATTTCTCCGGTATCTGTCAACCATTTATTGACCAAGAAGTGCGGCATCCTCGGATAAAACCTCCGGCAAGGCCTCTGCCGGCGCGGGCAGCGCTTCCTCTTCTTCCCCCACAATTTGCATATCCAGTTCCCGGTATTGATCCAACCCGGTGCCTGCGGGAATCAGCCGCCCCATGATCACATTTTCTTTGAGGCCCCGCAAATGGTCGACCTTGCCCAGGACCGCGGCATCGGCCAGCACCTTGGTGGTCTCCTGGAAGGAGGCCGCGGAGATCCAGGACTCCGTGGTCAAAGACGCCTTGGTGATCCCCAGCAGCATGGGCTCACCGGTGGCTGGCCTCTTGCCCTGGGCCAGGGCCTCTTCGTTTCTTTCTTCGAAGACCCACTTTTCCACCTGCTCGCCCATGAGGAACTCGGTGTCCCCTGGGTCCACCACCTTGATGCGCCGGAGCATCTGCCGCACGATCACTTCGATGTGCTTATCGTTGATCTTCACGCCCTGGAGGCGGTAAACCTCCTGGACCTCGTCCACCAGATAGCGGGCCAGCTCTTTCAGGCCGCTGATATTCAGGATGTCATGGGGATTGGCGGAGCCGTCCATCAGGGGCTCTCCGGCCCGGACAAAGTCGCCTTCCTGCACGGCCACGTGTTTGCCCTTGGGAATCAAATATTCCTTGGGCTTGCCCACTTCCGGGGTGACCACGATCTTGCGTTTGCCTTTGATGTGGCGGCCGAAGGAGACCACCCCGCTGATTTCGCTGATGATGGCCGTCTCCTTGGGCTTGCGCACCTCAAAGAGCTCCGCCACCCGGGGCAGGCCGCCGGTGATGTCCTTGGTCTTGGTGGTCTCCCGGGGAATCTTGGCGATAACGTCGCCCGGCGACACCTCATCCCCTTCCGAGATCATGAGGATGGCCCCCACGGGCATGAAGTAGCGGGCCGAGGCCGGAGAACCCGGAATGCGGGCGGTCTGGCCGGATTCATCTTTAATGGAGATGCGGGGTTTGAGTTCCTGGTCCCGGGACTCGACGATGAGGCGGGAGGCTTTTTGGGTTACCGGGTCCACCCTTTCCTGGACCGTGATATTGTCCAGGATGTCGCCGAACTTGATGCGGCCGCCCACTTCCGTGAGCATGGCGTTGGTGAAGGGGTCCCATTCCGCCAGCACCTGGCCGGCCTCCACTTCCTGGCCCTCTTTCACCTTGATGTGAGCCCCGTAGGTCAACGGATAGCGCTCCCGTTCGATCCCCTTTTCGCTCAACAGGACCAAATCGGCCTGGCGGCTCAGGTTCACCAGCTCCCCGAAACGGTCCACCACGGACTTCATGTTGTCGAAGCGCACCCGCCCTTTGCCCCGGGCCACGTGGTAGCTCTGCTCCACCCGCCGGGAGGCGGTGCCGCCGATGTGGAAGGTGCGCATGGTCAACTGGGTGCCGGGCTCGCCGATGGATTGGGCCGCCAGGATGCCGATGGCCTCGCCGATGGATACCGAAGTGCCGTGGCCCAGATCCCGGCCATAGCATTTGGCGCACACCCCCCAGCGGGCCTGGCAGGTGAGGACCGAGCGGATTTGCACCTTTTCCAAACCCGCGTCCTCGATGCGGGCCGAGGCCCCTTCATCGATTTCCTCATTGGCCTCCACCAGCACCTCGCCGGTATGGGGGTCCACAATGTCCTCCAGGGCCACCCGGCCCAGGACCCGGTCCCCCACCCGTTCGATAATCTCGCCCCCTTCCACCAGGGGAGTTACATAAATACCGTCGATGGTGCCGCAGTCTTCTGCGGTGATCACCGCGTCCTGGGCCACGTCCACCAGCCGCCGGGTCAGGTAGCCGGAGTTGGCGGTTTTCAAGGCGGTGTCCGCCAAACCTTTCCGGGCGCCGTGGGTGGAGATGAAGTACTGCAACACGGTGAGGCCTTCCCGGAAGTTGGCGGTGATGGGCGTCTCGATGATCTCGCCGGAAGGTTTGGCCATCAGACCCCGCATGCCGGCCAACTGCCGCATCTGGTCTTTACTGCCCCGGGCTCCGGAGTCGGCCATCATGAAGACCGGGTTGAAGCTGGAGATCTCTTCCTGGCGCATGGCGCCGCTTTCCTGGTCTTCCACGGCGATGACTTCCCGGGCCATTTCCGCCATCATCTCCGCGGCGATCTCGTCCGTGGCCTTGGCCCAGATGTCCACCACCTTATTGTATTTTTCCCCTTCCGTGATTAAACCTTCCTGGTACTGCTCCTCCACCTGGCTCACTTCGGTTTGGGACTGCTTGAGGATATCCGTTTTCCGATGGGGCACGATCATATCCTTGATGCCGATGGAAATGCCCGCCTGGGTGGCGTAACGGTAGCCCAGATCCTTCAAACGGTCCGCCAGAAGCACCGTCTGCTTGATGCCGCACTTGCGGTAGCAGCCGGCAATGAGCTTGCGGATCTCCTTCTTGGTCATGGTGCTGTTCACCAGTTCGAAGGGGAGACCTTCGGGCAGGATCTCGCTTAAGAGCACGCGGCCCACCGTGGTCTGGTGAATCTTGCCCTTGATGCGCACCGGGATGCGGGCCTGCAAATGCGCCTCTCCCTGGTCAAAGGCCACCCGCACCTCTTCCGGGGAGGCAAAGGGGATGATCTTTTCCCCGTCCCGGGCCACCCGCTCCCCCTTGACCAGGGGCCGTTCCCGGGTGAGGTAATAGAGCCCCAGGACGATATCCTGGGTGGGCACGATGATGGGGTCCCCGTTGGCCGGGGAGAGGATGTTGTTAGTGGACATCATCAGGGCCCGGGCCTCGATCTGGGCCTCGATGGAGAGGGGCACATGCACGGCCATCTGGTCGCCGTCAAAGTCGGCGTTGAATGCAGTGCACACCAGGGGATGAAGCTGAATGGCCTTGCCTTCGATGAGCAGGGGTTCAAAGGCCTGGATTCCCAAGCGGTGCAAGGTGGGGGCCCGGTTGAGCATCACCGGGTGTTCCCGCACCACCTCATCCAGGATGTCCCAAACCTCCGGGGTCTCCCGGTCCACCAGGCGCTTGGCCACCTTGATGGTGGTGGCGTGGCCCTGGGCCACCAGGCGGTGGAAGATAAAGGGCTTGAAGAGCTCCAGGGCCATCTGTTTGGGCAGGCCGCACTGGTGCAGCCTGAGTTCCGGGCCGATGACGATGACCGAGCGCCCGGAGTAGTCCACCCGTTTCCCCAACAGATTCTGGCGGAAGCGGCCTTGCTTGCCTTTGAGCATGTCGGACAGCGACTTCAGGGCCCTTTTGTTGGGACCGGTAATGGTCCGCCCCCGGCGGCCGTTCTCAAACAGGACGTCCACCGCTTCCTGGAGCATGCGCTTTTCGTTGCGGATGATGATATCCGGGGCGTTCAGTTCCAGGAGGCGCTTCAGACGGTTGTTGCGGTTGATCACCCGGCGGTACAGGTCATTTAAGTCGGAGGTGGCGAACCGGCCGCCATCCAGGTGCACCAGGGGCCTGAGATCCGGAGGCAGAACCGGGATCACCTCCATGACCATCCACTCCGGCCGCTGCCCCGATTCCCGGAACGCGTCGATAATCTTCAGGCGTTTGCCCAATTTTTTCCGCTTGGCGTCGGAGCTGGTCTTGGCCATCTCCAGGCGCACCGACGCGGACAGGGCGTCCAGGTCCACGGCCCGGAGCATCTCCCGGACCGATTCCGCGCCCATGCCCGCCTGAAACCGGTCGCCGTACTCTTCCCGGGACTGCCGGTATTTTTCTTCGGACAGGAGGGACCCCTTCACCAGGGGGGTATCACCGCCATCCACCACCACAAAGGCCTCAAAATAAAGGATCTTCTCCAACTCCTTTAAAGTGAGGTCCAAAAGATTGCCGATCTTGCTGGGCAGGCTTTTTAGAAACCAGATATGCACTACCGGGCAGGCGAGTTCAATGTGGCCCATGCGCTCCCGGCGCACCTTGGACTGGATGACCTCCACCCCGCACTTCTCGCAGGTGATGCCCCGGTGCTTCATGCGCTTGTATTTGCCGCAGTTGCACTCGTAGTCCTTGGCGGGGCCGAAGATCTTGGCGCAAAACAGGCCATCCCGCTCCGGCTTAAAGGTCCGGTAGTTGATGGTCTCCGGTTTCTTCACTTCCCCTTGGGACCAATTGCGGATCATCTCCGGCGAGGCCAAAGCCAGACGCACCGCCTCGATGCTGATGGGGTCCTCGGGACGGGCAAACAGGCTATTCAAATCTTCCAAAGCCACTTCCCGCATTTTTTCCATAAAACCTTATTCCTTTGTGGTGTCCTTTTTCAGGAGTTCCACGTTTAAGGCCAAACTCTTAAGTTCCCGCACCAGGACGTTGAAGGATTCCGGCAGCCCCGCTTCCAGGTCGTATTCCCCTTTGAAGATCTTTTCGTACATGCGGGTGCGGCCGGCCACGTCGTCTGATTTGACGGTGAGGAATTCCTGGAGGGTATAGGCCGCGCCATAGGCTTCCAGGGCCCAGACCTCCATTTCCCCCAGACGCTGGCCGCCGAACTGGGCCTTGCCCCCCAGGGGCTGCTGGGTCACTAACGAGTAGGGGCCGATGGAGCGGGCGTGGATCTTGTCCGCCACCAGGTGATGCAGCTTCATCATGTACATCACCCCCACCGTCACCTCCCGGTCAAAGGGCTCACCGTTGCGGCCGTCATACAATCGGGACTGGCCCCCCAGGGGCAGCCCCGCCTCTTCCAGACAGGCCTGCACTTCCTTTTCGGTGGCGCCGTCGAATACCGGGGAGGCCATGGGGATGCCGTCCCGGAAATATTTTTCCCAGAAGGGTCGCAGTTCTTCGAAGGAGAGGGCGTCGATCTCCGGGTCCAGGGCCGGTTCATTGAAGACCCGCTTCATCCTGCCCTTGATGGCGTCCAGGCTGTAAAACCGGTCGATCATCTCCCCCACCCGTTTGGCCAGGATGTGGGAGGCCCAGCCCAGGTGGGTCTCCATTACCTGGCCCACGTTCATGCGGGAGGGGACCCCCAGGGGATTGAGAACGATATCCACCGGGGTGCCGTCGCCAAAATAAGGCATATCCTCTTCCGGCAGAATGCGGGACACCACCCCTTTGTTACCGTGGCGGCCGGCCATTTTATCGCCCACCGCCAGCTTGCGCTTCATGGCCACAAAACACTTGACCTTTTTGATCACTCCCGGGGGCAGTTCATCCACCTTCCGGAGGCGGCCCAGCTTGGCCTCGAAGACCATGTTCACCAGGTGCAGTTGCTCCTGGTAACGATCCAGCAGCAGGTCCACCTGATCTTCCAGGCCGGGTTCCTGAAAGGAGACGTGGCGCCAGAACTCCAGGGGCTGTTTGTTCACCATCTCCGGGGGCACCGCCGCCCCTTTCTCCAGGATGGTCGTCCCCTGGCGCTCGTCGTCCAGGGACTCCTCCACCTTTTTCCCGGCTACCAGCTCTGCCATCTTCTGACGGTAGCTCTGAGTAATGATGGCGACTTCATCGGCCTGGTCTTTCTGGAGCTTGGCCACCGCCTCGTCCTCAATGGAGCGGCTGCGGTCGTCTTTTTCCACGCCTTTCCGGGAAAAGACCCGGGCGTCGATCACCACCCCTTCAATCCCCGGGGGCACTCTTAAGGAGGTGTCCTTAACGTCACCGGCCTTCTCACCAAAGATGGCCCGGAGCAGCTTTTCCTCCGGAGTGAGCTGGGTTTCCCCTTTGGGGGTGATTTTGCCCACCAGGATGTCCCCGGGGCGCACCTCCGCGCCGATGCGGATAATGCCGCTGTCATCCAGATTGCGGAGAGCCTCTTCCCCCACATTGGGAATGTCCCGGGTAATCTCTTCTTTGCCCAGCTTGGTGTCCCGGGCCATGACCTCGAATTCTTCAATGTGGATGGAGGTGAAGACGTCTTCCTTCATCAGCCGTTCGCTGACCAGGATGGAATCTTCGAAGTTGTAGCCGCCCCAGGGCATGAAGGCCACCACCACGTTTTTGCCCAGGGCCAATTCCCCGGTGGCCGTGGCCGGGCCGTCGGCGATAATCTGGCCTTTTTCCACCCAGTCCCCCTGAGTGACAATGGGCCGCTGGTTGAAACAGGTATTCTGGTTGGTGCGCTGGAACTTCACCAGCTTATAGATGTCCACCGGGGAACCGTTGCCCCCCCGGGGGGCCGGCTCTGCGGCCCGGATGACGATGCGGGAAGAGTCCACGTCCTCCACCACCCCGCTGCGCCGGGCCACCACCGTGACCCCGGAATCCCGGGCCACCACTCCCTCCATGCCCGTACCGACGATGGGCGCGCTGCTGGTCAACAGCGGCACCGCCTGGCGCTGCATATTGGAGCCCATCAAGGCCCGGTTGGCGTCGTCATGCTCCAGAAAGGGGATCAGGCTTGCTGCCACCGACACCAACTGGTTGGGAGAGACGTCCAGGTAATCGACCTTCTCCGGGCTGATCATGATGTACTGGTCACCATGCCGGGCCTCGATGTAATCGTCCAGGCACCTGCCCTTCTCATCGAGACGGGCGTTGGCCTGGGCGATGATCTTGTTTTCTTCCTCCAGGGCGCTCAAATACCTGACTTCCCGGGTGACCCGGCCCTTTTCCACCACCCGGTACGGGGTCTCGATGAACCCGAACTCGTTGACCCGGGCGAAGGTGCTCAGGGAGACGATGAGACCGATGTTGGGACCTTCCGGGGTCTCAATGGGGCAGATGCGGCCGTAGTGGGTGGGGTGCACGTCCCGGACTTCGAAACCGGCCCGCTCCCGGGTCAAGCCCCCGGGCCCCAGCGCGGAAAGACGCCGCTTGTGGGTGATCTCGCTCAAGGGGTTGGTCTGGTCCATGAACTGGGACAACTGGGAAGTGCCGAAAAATTCCTTGATCACCGCCTGCACCGGCTTGGCATTGATCAGGTCGTGGGGCATCAGGGTGTCCAGGTCCTGGATGGCCATGCGTTCCTTGATGGCCCGTTCCATGCGTACCAGCCCCACCCGGAATTGATTCTCCAGGAGTTCCCCCACGGCCCGCACCCGCCGGTTCCCCAGGTGGTCGATGTCGTCCACCGGTCCTTCACGGTCTTTTTGGGTGATGAGTTCCCGCACCGCCAGGAGGATGTCGTCGGGGACCAGGGTGGTCTGGGTCAGCGGCAGTCCCTGCCCCTGGGCCCGGAGCTTCAGATTCAGCTTCAGCCGTCCCACCGGCGACAGATCGTAGTATTCGGGATTGAAAAACAGGTTCTGGAAAAAAGTGCCAGCCACTTCCGGGTTGGGACGGTTGCTGGGGCGCAGCCGCCGGTAAATCTCCAGGATGGCCTCTCCCATGTTGGCGGTTTTGTCCGCCACCAGGGTATTGCGCAGACAGGGGCTGACATTGACCCCGTCGATATAGAGGAGGTCCAGTTCCTTCACTCCCCGGCCCTGCAGCAGTTCCACCTTGTCCTGGGAGAGGACCTCATTGCAGAGCACCAGGGCATCCCCGGTCTCCGGGTCCAGAATGTCATGGGCCACCACCTTGCCCACCAGGTCCGTAGAGGAGCCCAGCAGGTACTCCACCTTGGCCTTTTTCAGCTTGGCGATGACCGCGGGGGTGATGCGTTTCATTTTCTTATGGATGACCTCCCCGGTTTTGGGGTCCAGGATGTCATCCGTGGAGGTCTTGTCCACCAGTAGTTCCGGGATGAACTTGCGGCGGACCGTATCCGCCTCCAGATAGATCTGTTCCGTCCTGTAGAAGAAATTGAGGAGCTGTTCAGTAGTGTAACCCAGGGCCTTCAGCAGAATGGTGGCCGGAAACTTGCGCCGCCGGTCGATGCGCACATAAAGGATATCTTTGGGGTCGAATTCAAAATCGATCCACGACCCCCGCAAGGGAATGAGACGGGCGGAATAAATGATCTTGCCGCTGGAGTGGATCTTGGCCCGGTCGTGATCGATGAACAGCCCCGGGGACCGGTGCAACTGGCTCACCACCACCCGTTCCGTGCCGTTGATGATAAAGGTGCCGTGCTCGGTCATCAGGGGCAGGGTGCCGAAGTAGATTTCCTGCTCCTTGATGTCCCGGATGGCCTGGGCTTTGGAGTCGGGGCCCACCTCATAGACCACCAGGCGCACCCGGATCTTCATGGGCACCTCGTAGGTCATACCCCGCTGCAGACACTCGTCCACATCATACTTGGGGTCTCCCAGGCTATAGTCCACAAACTCCAGGGAACAGGCGCCGCTGAAGTCTTTGATGGGAAAGACGCTTTTAAAAACCCCCTGCAGCCCGTAATCATGGCGCTCCACGGGGGGCAGATCTTTTTGCAAGAAACGGTGGTAGGACTCCTTCTGCATCTCAATGAGATTGGAGATGTCCACGATCCGTTCGATCTTGCCGAAATTCTGGCGGTACACCCTTAACAGCGATAGTGCTTTGGCCATGGGTACTCCTTAAAATGGCCGGGTAATCTCTAAAACTTCCCCTTTGGCTCTCGGCAGCCAGGGGGAAAAGGGAAAGAGGGGAAAAGGAAGCCAGGTATTTAGTTTCATACCTTTTTCCCTTTTCACCATTTCGCCTCTTAGCCTCTTATTTAACCTCGATGGTCGCGCCCTGGGCTTCCAGCTTCTTCTTGACCTCCTCGGCCTCAGCCTTGGAGATGGCTTCCTTCAACACGGTGGGGGCGTTTTCCACCGCTTCCTTGGCTTCTTTCAGCCCCAGGCTGGTGACGGCCCGCACTTCCTTGATCACCTGAATCTTGTTGGGGCCACAAGCCGTCAGGACCACATCGAATTCGGTCTTTTCCTCTTCCGCCGGGCCCGCCGCGGCCGCGGGCGCGGCCACTGCGGCCATCGCCACCGGCGCGGCCGCGGATACCCCGAATTTGTCTTCCAACTCCTTGATGAGCTGGGAGAGCTCCAATACCGTCATGTTGGCCAGGTAGTCCACTACCTCAGCACGGGAAATGGCCATCGTTACTCCTCCTTATCCTCAATGCGAATCCGTTGTTTGGACCGCATTCTTTAGCCGCAACCTGGAGGTTGCGTGGTTTTCACTCTTTCTTGACCAATGGCTGGCTGCTCACCCGGGGCTATTCCGCCGGGGGTTCGCTTTCCGGCCCGGGCTCCTTTTCGGGAGCGGCCGCTTCCGGCTCGGCTTCCACCCCGGGGGCAGCCTCGACTGGCGGGGCCTCCTCGGCGGGTTCTGCTGTGGCTGCGGGCGCAGCCGCGGCCGGTTCGGCCTCAGCTTTTTTGTCCTTGAGGGCCACCAGCACGTTCAACAGGTTCCGGATCACTCCGGCCAGAACCGTGACCAGGGCCGTGGGCACTCCCTGGAGCACTCCCAGGAACTGGGCCAACAAGACTTCCCGGTCCGGGAGCTTCGACAGGGCCTCCAACTCCGGGGCCGTCAGCACCTGCCCGGAGAGGACCCCGGCCTTCAGTTTAAATTGCGGCTTTTCCTGGGCGAACTTGATGAGCACCTTGGCTAGATTCACCGGGTCCCCATAACCGAAGGTCACCGCGTTGGGACCCACGAAGTGGGAACCGAGGCGGGCCATGGGGGTGCCTTCCCCCGCGGCCCGGGAGAGCAGGGTGTTTTTCACCACCCGCATCTCCCCCTCGGCTTCCCGGATCTGCCGCCGCAGCCGGGTTACCTCTTCCACCTTCAGACCGGTGAAATCCGCCAGAATATTGAACTGGGACCGCCCGATGCGCTCCTGGAGCTCCTGAACAATTTCGGCTTTCTCTAACTTGCGCACCCCATCCTCCTTACAGCAGGCGTACCAGATTCTTGACGTCCGTGGGATCCACCGGGATGCCCGGGCCCATGGTGGTGGACAGATGGATGCCCTTCAGATAAGCGCCTTTGCTGGTGGCGGGCTTCAGGCGCATCAGGGTGTCCATCAAGGCCGCCAGGTTCTGCAGGAGCTTTTCCGCGCCGAAGGAGACCTTGCCCACCGGCGCGTGCACCACGCCGGCCCGGTCCACCCGGAACTCCACCTTGCCGCCTTTAAGTTCATTGACCGCCTTGGCCACGTCGAAGGTCACGGTGCCCACCTTGACGTTGGGCATCAGCCCCCGGGGGCCCAGAATTTTCCCGATCTTCCCTACCTGGCCCATGATGTCCGGGGTGGCCACGGCCTTGTCGAAATCCAGCCAGCCCCCCTGGATTTTGGTAATCAGGTCTTCGGCCCCCGCATAATCCGCGCCCGCGTCCAGGGCCTCTTTTTCCTTTTCCCCTTTGGCGAAGACCAGGACCCGCACGGTCTTGCCCAGGCCGTGGGGCAGGACCACCGCGCCCCGGACCATCTGGTCCGCGTGGCGGGGGTTGACCCCCAGGGCCACCGCGGTCTCCAGGGTTTCGTCAAACTTGCTGCTCGCGGTTTCCAGGGCCAAACCCACTGCTTCCTGGTAGGGGTAGCGGTGGCCCGGGTTCACTTTGGCGGCCACCTCCCGATATCGCTTGCCATGTTTGGCCATCGGTGTCTCCCTTAGATGCAGGGTTCAGGGGTCAGGGAGCAGGGGCCAGGATTATTTCCTGACCCCTGGCCCCTGGCCCCTGGCCCCTATTCAGTTATTTCGATGCCCATGGACCGGGCGGTGCCGGCGATGCTGTTCATGGCCATCTCCAAATTAACGGTATTCAAATCCGGCATCTTCTGGCGGGCGATGTCCGCCAACTGGGCCTTGGTGATTTTGCCCGCCTTCTCCCGGCCGGTTTCTTTGGCGCCCTTGGCCAACTGGGCCGCCTGCTTGAGCAAAACGGACGCAGGGGGCGTCTTGGTGATAAAGGTGAAGGACCGGTCCGCGTACACGGTGATCAGCACCGGAATGATGGTCCCTTCCTGGCCCGCGGTCTTGGCGTTGTAGCTCTTGCAGAATTCCATGATATTGACGCCATGCTGGCCCAAGGCCGGGCCCACCGGCGGCGATGGATTGGCCTGGCCCGCGGGCAGTTGCAGTTTGATTTGGGCGATTACCTTCTTGGCCATGTATTACCAACTCCTTATAAGTGGCCAGTGGTCAGTGGTCAGAAAATTTTTTACTGGCCACTGACCACTGGCCACTGATCACTGCTATATCTTCTCCAACTGGGTAAATTCCAGCTCCACCGGCGTGGGCCGCCCGAAGACGCTGATCATCACCCGCACCCGGCCCCGGTCCGGCCGCACCTCATCCACCACCCCGGTAAAATTGGCAAAGGGGCCGTCCGTGACCTGCACCTTGTCCCCGGTCTCGAACTTGATCTTGGGCTTGGGCCGCAGCACCCCTTCCTGCATCTGGGCGATGATCTTGGCCGCGTCCTCCTCGGGGATGGCCACCGGCTCGTCCTTGCTGCCCACGAACCCGGTGACCTTGGGGGTGTCCTTCACCAGGTGCCAGGTGTCGTCCGTCAATTCCATGCGCACCAGCACGTACCCGGGATAAAACTTGCGGTGGGAGAGCTTGCGCTCCCCTTTCACCATCTCTTCCACCGTTTCCGTGGGCACCAGCACCTCGCTGACCAGATGCTCCAGGCCCCGGGACTTGGCCCGCTCCTTGATGGCCTCCTTCACCTTCTGCTCAAACCCGGAATAGGTGTGAATGATGTACCACTTTTGTTCCACTTAACCGTCCCTTGCCTCAGTGGATAATCTGGCGCACCAGCCGGGAGAGGCCAAAATCAATTAAACCTAGAAAAATAGAAATGATAATCACCAGAATCAGGACCACCCCGGTGCCGCCCAGAGTCTCCTTGCGGCCCGGCCAGTTCACCTTTTTCAGCTCCTGCCAGGCCTCCTTCACGAACTGCACGCTGCTGCCCCAGTATTGCCGGACCGGGGGGAGCTTGCTGGTCCAGGAGGCCCTGGGCTTGCCGGGCTTCAGCCGGATCACCTTGCTCCGCCCGGTATTCTGGGCTCCTTCTTTGTCGGCGGCTTTGGGCTTGGTCTTAATTTTCTTCATAATGAGGGTCCCACTATTTGGCTCCCGGCCGGAGAAGAGTCTCTCACGCCCGTCTGCAGCCGGGTTCGAACAGCGCTTCTCAATCCCTTAAATGTAAGGTTCGTCAGAGGTGGTTTCAAGGGGAGAGATCTGGCGACACGGCAAATGCGGCTCGCCCGCAAGGACCCCCGTTGGCTTCTCCATAACTGGCAGGCCAGGAGGGATTCGAACCCCCAACATCCGGTTTTGGAGACCGGCGCTCTAACCGTTCGAGCTACTGGCCTGATTTTTTCCCCCTACTTGGTCTCTCGATGCAGGGTGTGGGTCCGGCAAAACGAACAGTACTTCTTGAAATTCAGCCGGTCGGGCGTCCGCCGCTTGTTTTTGGTCGTCGTATAATTCCGGCGCTTACACTCGGTACAGGATAAGGTAATAATATCTCTCATAGCCTATTCCACGATTTCGCTCACCACCCCGGCGCCGACGGTGCGGCCGCCTTCCCGGATGGCAAAGCGCAGTTCCTTTTCCAGGGCCACGGGGGTGATCAGGTGCACGATCATGGAGACATTGTCCCCGGGCATCACCATCTCCACCCCGTCCGGCAAGGTCACCACCCCGGTGACGTCCGTGGTGCGAAGATAAAACTGGGGCCGGTAACCCGAAAAAAACGGCGTGTGCCGCCCCCCTTCCTCTTTGGTCAAGATGTAGACCTCGGCCTTGAATTTGGTGTGGGGCGTGATCGACCCGGGCTGGGCCACTACCTGGCCCCGCTCCACTTCGTCCTTCTTGATGCCCCGGAGCAAAAGACCCACGTTGTCCCCGGCCTGCCCCTGGTCCAGGGTCTTGCGAAACATCTCCACCCCGGTGCACACCGTCTTCTGGGTGGGGGAAAAACCCACGATCTCCACTTCGTCGCCCACCTTCACCAGCCCCCGCTCCATACGGCCGGTGACCACCGTGCCCCGCCCGGAGATGGTGAACACGTCCTCGATGGGCATCAAAAACGGCTTGTCAATGGCCCGGACCGGCTCCGGAATATAGCCGTCCAGGGCGTCCATCAGCTCGAAGATGGGCTTGACGGCTTCCGCGTTGAAATCGTCCGACTCCAAGGCCTTTAAGGCCGAACCCTTGATGATGGGGATGTCGTCCCCGGGAAATTCGTATTTGGAAAGCAACTCCCGGAGTTCCAGCTCCACCAGCTCGATGAGATCCGGGTCGTCCACCAGGTCCACCTTGTTCAGGAAGACCACGATGAAGGGGACGCCAACCTGCCGGGCCAGCAAGATATGCTCCCGGGTCTGGGGCATGGGGCCGTCGTCCGCGCCCACCACCAGGATGGCCCCGTCCATCTGGGCCGCACCGGTGATCATGTTCTTGATATAGTCCGCGTGACCCGGGCAGTCCACGTGGGCGTAATGCCGCTTGTCCGTCTCGTACTCCACGTGGGCCAGGGCGATGGTGATCCCCCGCTCTTTCTCCTCCGGGGCCTTGTCGATCTGGTCAAAGGGAACGTACGACGCCAACCCCTTCTTGGCCAGGTGCTTGGTAATGGCCGCGGTCAAGGTGGTCTTCCCGTGGTCGATATGCCCAATGGTGCCTACGTTCACATGCGGTTTTTTGCGCTCAAACTTCTTCTTGGCCATCTCTCTTTCTCCGCCTCAAGTTGACCTGCAACCCGGCTCGGCCCGGGGCTGGGTGACTCTCCTGTTTATGGCCACAACCTGCCGGTTGGGGAATTTCCGCTTTAGGGATTGCCTGTTAACCGCAGGCTCAAGCCTGCTGCCAAAAATTTTACCAAACCCAATAATCTGGAGCCCACGACCGGGATCGAACCGGTGAACCTCTTCCTTACCAAGGAAGTGCTCTACCTACTGAGCTACGTGGGCCCGGTGCTGGAGCGGGAAACGGGACTCGAACCCGCAACCCTCAGCTTGGAAGGCTGATGCTCTAGCCATTGAGCTATTCCCGCCGTTTCCCGCCTGGCTTAGGAAAATGGTGGAGAGGGGAGGATTCGAACCTCCGAAGGCTGCGCCAACGGGTTTACAGCCCGTCCCCTTTGGCCGCTCGGGAACCTCTCCAGACTGAAAATAAAAATCCCCGCTGGAGCTGGCGATGGGACTCGAACCCGCAACCTGCTGATTACAAATCAGCCGCTCTACCATTGAGCTACGCCAGCCTCGGCACGCCCTTTTATCAGGCCGCAAATGCCCAAATTTTAACTTTATAAATGTATTAGACCTTGAGACCATTGTCAATGTTTTTTCATAAAATTATCAAACCGATTACGGGAATTTCCAGGGGGGAGTCAAAGGTGCTTTGGAGGGAACCTGGGAATGGATGAAAATATTGTAAATTATCATATCATGTTTATATAACTTCCGCAAGAAACCCCTCGCTTTGGGGGGGTATCAGTTCAGGCATAATCTAACTATGTCTGAACACTCAAGCAAGAAACCGAAACGCCCCCGTGATCTGAATTTGCTGGCGAAGAAGATTGTCGATCTCGCCACTGAGGGTGAACCCACCGAAGAACCTTCCGACAAGAATCCTCATGCCGTAGCCTTTAGTCGTCTTGGAGGGAAGAAGGGCGGCAAGGCCCGCGCGGAAAAACTCCCGCTAAGAATAGGTGGGAGAATAAATCTTGATAGGAACTTAACTGCTAAGAATATTCTCCAATTCCTCTAACATTCCATAGTGAACTTCTGTTTGTAAAGGGGCCGCTGAATAATAGCGATTTTCTCTAAACGGAGTATCAATTAACCTTTCAAACCTAAAGGGTCCTGGGGGGTTATTACCCGCGGTTGGATCGGTCCAAAATAAAATACCAGTAGTTTGAAATGCAATAGGCTGATGTTCATGTCCCAAAATCAACGAATTTAAATGTTTCGCAAATTTAACCAGTTTTGGATTAAGGGTGTTTAAAGATTTTTCGGTCTGTACAACTAACTCGCTAATATACAGCTTTGTTCTAAGAACCTCCTGATAAGGCATAAAGCCAAATTCAGTAGATACCCAATTAAGAAATTCATCAAGAAAAGCATCTGAGTCATTAGTAGACGACCTTGTGTCTGCAATTAATCCATCATTATAAATTGAAAGATCAACCCCTATACTAAGCTTATTTTTCTGTAAATTGCCTAACCCAAATTTAACTTCTTTAGTTTCTTTATTAATTTTGTCTATAGTAGGTGATAACTCTAAAAATCTATATTTATCTCTGATAATTGGAATTAAAGCAAGTAAATCAAGACCACGCGGATTGAGGTCTATTAAATAAGTTAGCCAAATAGACCGAGCTTGCTTTACGGTTAATAGCTTCATGTGATTGCCTCCGACTCGGATTGATTTGGTGAACTGCCAAATGTACTTCTTCCTCTTTTTCTTCCTTGCGCTCAAGGTTTACCATTGACAATTCATTGCTTCGCTTAAGGTTCCTGTTCGCCTCTGCAAGCGCCATAACGGGGACGATAACAGCCTTTTCCTCTTTTTCTGCGAAGGCAGGATCATCATCAAACGAAGGCCTTTCTAATGCCTTGCGATTAAATCGGTCAATTTCTTTTATTCGGTCGCCAAAGCTTTCAAAAGAAACCCTCAATGTTAAATCAAAAGCCTTTGCCAGTTTCCGCAACGTATTAATGCTCCAAGATGAGTAATTGACGTTCTCCATGACAGAAATTCGAGGCTGTTTCATGCCAACTTTTTGGGCTAAATCTTCCTGTCCCCAGTTACGTTGTTCTCGAAGAACTTTAATCTGCGTTGCAATACTTACATCTAAAAATTCATCGGCATACGCATGTCGATATTCTTTAGACTTAAACGCTTTTTTTACTTTATTTACTAAACTGCTTATGATCTTCACGTCCGTTTTCTCCACGTTTTATTAAATCCAGCCGACGAGCTTCAGCCCTCCTGGGGGCATCTAAAGGTACATATTTGTTATCGCGCTCAACTGCTCCAAACAAAAATGTATATTCACCTTTAGCAAAAGGGCCAAGGCAAAGCATGGGGCGTAGAGCCACCATGCCTTTTATTGGCATTTCCCAGATGTGTCTTTGCCTAGGTCTTCCGCTTGTAGGTGTCATTAACTTGGGAGCATCATCTCCTGCTCTTTTCAGCATCTCAATTTTAAGATCTAGTCGCGCACGCTGTTCTTCACTAAAATCCAAGGCCCACCCTTGCATAACGTTTCTGCCACGAGAATCGAGGTAGTCGAAAAGCTGATAGTGGCTGTTTGTAGACATAGTATATAATATAAATATTATAAATCAAGAAAAATATGGTTGACTGAATATAATAAATTTATTATATTCAAAAGGAAATGGCTTACCGCCAAGGTTTAGGGGCCAGAACGGTAAGCCATGAAAGAAAGTTGCCCCGGTCGGTCAATGGATAGACCCCCCGCCCGCTAAGTGGGAAATTGCCGGTTCAAGTCCGGCCCGGGGCACACCTTTTAATTGTCTAATAATAAGTTTTTTCGTCTTTGTCAATTTATTTTCTTGACAAGCATGACTAGTCAAGTCCCGGTGGGGAGCGCGGCCTCTCCTTTCAATTTGACAGAATCCCCCCTTCTTGGCATATTCGATGGCAAAGGAGACCTCCATGGACCCTGCCCTGTCCCGTCTTTTACGGCAATTGCCGGCAGTGGATGAATTGTTGCGGCACCCCCGTCTGGCTGCCGCCCTGGCTGTCTTGCCCCGGTCCCTGGCCGTGGCGGTGGTTCGGGACTGCCTGGGGAGGCAACGGCAGCGCTTCAACACCTCCCGGCCGGAGTCGCTGCCTGCAGGGTTTGATCTGGAAGGCTTTCTGATGGAAGTGACCCAGGCCCTGGAAGCCGCGGCCAAACCATCCCTGCGCCGGGTGATCAACGCCACCGGGGTGATTATTCATACCAACCTGGGGCGCTCCCTCCTGGCCGGCCTCGCCCTGGAGCAGATCCTGGAAGTGGCCTCCCATTACAGCAATCTGGAATACGATCTGGCCCGGGGGGAAAGGGGCTCCCGCCATGACCATCTGGAAGGACTGCTGAAGGAACTCACCGGCTGCGAAGCCGCCCTGGTGGTGAATAATAATGCCGCGGCGGTGATGTTGGCCCTGAATACCCTGGCCCAGGGACGGGAGGTGATCATCTCCCGGGGGCAATTAATAGAGATCGGCGGCTCCTTCCGCATGCCGGAGATCATGGCCGCGAGCGGCGCCCTGATGAAGGAAGTGGGCACCACCAACAAGACCCACCTCCGGGATTATGAAAACGCCATCACTTCCGAGACCGCGGCCCTGCTCAAGGTCCACCCCAGCAATTTCCGCATCGTCGGGTTCACCCGGGAAGTGGACACCCCGGACCTGGTGGCCCTGGCCCGGCGCTACGAGCTCCTGGCCCTGGAGGACCTGGGCAGCGGCTGTCTCCTGGACCTCAGCCCCTATGGGCTGGAAAAAGAGCCCACCGTGCAGGAGAGCCTGGCCGCGGGGCTTGATCTGGTGCTCTTCAGCGGCGACAAACTCCTGGGCGGCCCCCAAGCCGGCTTGGCCCTGGGCTCCCGGGAGGTGGTGGCCAGGTTGCGGCAAAACCCCCTCACCCGGGCCCTGCGCCCGGATAAGCTGACCCTGGCCGGCCTGGAAGCCACTCTCCGTCTCTACCTGGAGGAGCCCCGGGCCCTGAAGGCCATTCCCACCCTGCGCCTGGCCACCCGTTCCTTAGAGGAGCTGGAACGTCAGGGCCGCAACCTGGCCCGGGTGATGAAGCGGCGTTGGGGTGATAAAATCAAAGTGGCCCTGCGGGCCAGCGAGGCCCGGGTAGGGGGCGGCTCCCTGCCCGGCGCCAGTCTTCCCAGCCGGGCCCTGGCCCTGGAACTCCCCCCTTTGGCCCCCCATGAATTGGAAATGCGTCTGCGCCAGACCCATCCCCCCATTATCGCCCGCCTGGAACACGGCGCCTTGCTCCTGGATTTGCGCACCATCCAGGCGCAGGAACATCCCGCGCTGCTGTCGGCATTGGAGAAAGTGTTAGAAACCTTGCACCCTGCAACCGGTCCCGCCAGTTGATTTTAGGGGATTTGCCGGGCCGGTCATTACGGCCCTGCATGTCGTTGATCATGCGCCGGGGAAGAAGGGGGCGGAGCGGCTGCTCCAGAGGACTTACCTGACAAAAAATGATGGGGGGGAGGAATCTTCCGCCTCCCCCCCAGACTCAAGTCCTTTGAGGGGTTTTCCCAAATCCCTGGTGTCCCTGGGGGAGCAAGGTCAAACCAGCGAGGGGGAAAAAAATCTTTAATTTCCCAAAAGTTGCGGCCATGCCGGATAATGGTCCGCCCCGGGAGGAGCCGGACTATTGGGGAAGACGGAGTCTGTAAACACCGCTCCCCTGCAGCCGCAACGGCAAACTGGCCCCGGCCCCACCTGGAAACCCAGAGGAGGCTTGGCGCCTGGGCGCCAAACTTTTCCCCATTCTCCTGGACGTCCGGGGAGGCAAGACGTTACGGGCCCGGGCTCAAAAAAGCGCAGTTAGGCGGGTGACAGGGTTCCAGCCGGGCCCTCTGGCCACCCTTCCAATGCCCCTTTTCAGGGGCGTTGCCTAAGGAGCAGCAGGTGAAATTTTGTTCAGTCGGTTACTTTACTAAATCTTTCAGTTGCTTACCCGGTTTGAATTTTACCACCCGGGTGGCGGGAATCTTGATGGGTTTGCCGGTCTGGGGGTTCCGGCCTTCCCGGGCCTTCCTTTGCGAAACCACGAAGGTGCCGAACCCGGCCAGGGCCAAACGGCCTGACTTCTTCAAGGTATTGGAAACAGTGCGAATTAATGAATTGATGGCCTTTTCCGCATCAACCTTCCTTAGTTGGGCCTCACCCGCCACTTGCGCAATCAGTTCTGCTTTAGTCATGCTTTGGTCTCCATTTCTCCTGGTTTGCGGTTAACTACTTATCCCGTTCCACCCAATCATGACCAACATCAGCAAATGGTATCCCTTGGCCCATCCCCCCTTTTTCTGAGTATTTGGTTCAATGGCAATGGTTTCCCCAAACCACCCCCGCTTTGCCGAATTACCGCGGGTTGGCGGTTCTTTGATAGCACAAATTCCCCAGCCGTGACAATAAAAAATTAACGAATTGTTTGCATCAATCCTGGAAATCCCTGGGCAGGAGGAGTGGGACAACCAGGAACAAGTGGATTATCTGGAAATTATCAATAATTTACAACTGGAGCCGGCTTCTCCGCCCCCAAGAAAAAAAATACCGGCCCCGGCTTTTGGTCTTGCGCCCCCACCATGCCGCTAGCGGGTCACTTGGCGCAGCAAGCCCACGGCCACCACTCCGAAACCCAGGTGCGGCAAAGTGACGGCCCAAAAAATCGGCCAGCGTCCCGCCTCCCCAAAAGAGACACAGAGCCCGAAAAAGAGCCAGTAGAGGAACATCAATCCCAACCCCATGGTAACAACCGCGGGGATGTTGATCTTCTCTCCCCGTAAGGTCAAGGCCAATCCCATAATCACCAGAATCAAGGGGGTGAATGCCAGGGAGATGCGCCGGTAAAGATCCAGCCGGTAGGAAGTGGATTTGTATCCGTCCCGCTCCAGGCGCCGGACAAAGCGATAGAGTTCGGGCAGATCCATCTCGGTGACCTTTTTTTCCAGTCCCGAAAAGTCTTCCGGCCGTTCCGTGAGGACCACATCCCGTTCCTGGAATTTTTCCCCGAAGTTCTCTCCCCCGTGGTCAAAGGTCTGAATGAAGCCCTGGTAGAACCGCCAGTGGTCCCCCTCCCATTGGGCCCGGTTGGCGGCAATAATCTGAATGAGGTTGAACTTGCGGTCGAAGAGATAGATCTTGACTCCTTCCAGGGTCTGGGTGTCTTTCCGGAACAGGACGATATTGTAAATTACCTGATCCCCCTTATACCAAAAATGCTGCATATCCAGGAGCCTGGGCAGCGGTTTTTTCTCCACCCGGGTCTCCCAAAAAAGGTTGAGCCGTCCCTGGCTCCAAGGCACCAGGAAGAGCTTCAACAAGAGCAGCAGCACCCCCGCCAGGATGGCGATGACAATAGCCGGCCTGGCTAAGCGGAGTATATCCAGACCGGAGGTTCTGATGGCCATGGTTTCGTGGCTCCGGGACATCAGGCCGAAGGTCAGCATTACTCCCAGCAGGACCGCGGGAGGCAGGACTTCCCCCAAGGAGAAGGGCACTTTCAGGAGGAAGTAGTACAAGAGGTCCCCCAACCCCAACTGGGCCCGGACCAGGCGGTCGATCTTCTCAAAAAAATCCACCACCAGGAAAATGGAGACAAAGGTAGCCAGGCTGAGACTGGTGAGCTTGAGGAATTCCCGGGCCACATAGGCTTCAAGAATGCGGGGGCGCATGGTGGGGGAGGGTTTCATTATTCTGACATATATCAGAAAATGGGCGGCAGGATAAGGGACTTCAGTTTTTAGTTTTTAGTTTTTAGTTCGCGGTCTTTGGTTGGCAGTTGAGAATGTATTAGACTGAAAAGCAATAATTTGTCACGGTGTCCGCAACCTGTCGAATATTAATACTTTTTTTCCTTTTGATGATACTTAACCTTATAACTTATTAATAAACTTCATTTTTTCAACTTAAAACTAAAAACTAAAAACTGTATTTAAAAATGCGTCTGGGTTTTCACCTTTCCATTGCCGGGTCTTTGCTGCGGGCCATTCGGCAGGCTCAGGTCCTGGGTTGCCAGGCCCTGCAGATCTTTGTCCAGAACCCCCGGGCCTGGAAATGGCGCCGGATTCCCCAACCGGAAATAGACGCCTTCGTTGCCGCCCGCCGGCTCGCGGGCCTCGGCCCTTTAGCCGTGCATCTCACTTATCTTCCCAATCTGGCATCGGTGGATGCGGCCCTGTATCAAAAATCCAGGGAGCGCTTCACCCGGGAACTGGCTTTGGCCCGGGCCCTGGAGGCCGATTACCTCATCTGCCACCCCGGCCACGCGCCTTTGCAAATGGAAAGTTACCGGCGGGTGGCCCGGGCCCTGGCGGCCGCGGTGGACCAATTCCCCCCGCCGCCTTTGGTGCTCCTGGAAAATACCGCGGGCCAGGGGCAGGAACTGGGGTGGCAGCCGGAACAGTTAGGTTTGATCATGCGTCTGGCCGGCGCGCCCCTGGGCCTTTGCCTGGACACCTCCCATGCCTGCGGCGCGGGTTACGACCTGCGCCACCCCGCGGGGGTGGCGCGGTTATTGGGGGAAATCGCCCGGGGCCCCGGCCTGGAGAGCCTGAAAATCATCCACCTCAATGATTCCCGGGCGCCTGTGGGCTCCCGCCGGGACCGCCATGCGCACCTGGGCCAGGGGACCATCGGCCTCCAGGGATTTCGCCAATTCTTCTCCCACCCCTGGCTGCGGCCGGTGGCCGCCATCATGGAGACCCCGAAGCGCCATCAGGCGGACGAATGGCGCAATCTGCTCACCGCCCGGAGCCTCATATCAACCCCAATGCTGGTGGGCTAAGCATACTTCATCCTTCCTCTGACCCGGTCCGTAACATTGCTTCCGGAATAGACTTGAGGTGCACGTCCCGCTGAGGATAGGGGATTTCCAGGCCATGGTCCCGGAACCGCTGCCAGATGCCCCAGAAGAGTTCGCTCTTGACAGAGCCGATGCCGTTTTGCGGGTCGTTGATCCACACCCGCACTTCCAGATTGACGGCATTATCTCCAAAGCCTGTTAACAGGCAGGCAGGCTTGGGCTCTTTGAGGATCCGCGGGGTATCCGCGGCGGCAGCCAGCACCAGGTCCCTGGCTTTCTCCAAATCAGAACCGTAGGCGACGCCCACGGGAACCCTTAACCGGACGAGGTTCTGGCTGTGAGACCAGTTGATCACCTCGCTGGTTATCAGGTTTTCATTGGGAATGAGATGCTCGATGCCGTCCCGGGTGATGACGGAGCAATAGCGGCTTCCCAGGAAATTGATCCAACCGTAGGTATCTTTTAATTGTATCACATCGCCGGGCTTGATGGACTTGTCCCCCAGGAGGATGAAACCGCTCACCAGGTTGGCGAAGATTTTTTGCAGGCCGAAACCGAGCCCCAACCCCAGGGCGCCGCTGAACAGGGCGAAGACGGTGAGATCGAGACCCAGGTAATGTAAGACTATGACGACGCAGGCGGAAAAGAGAAAAATACTGCCCAGCCTGTGCAACAGGATTTGGGTTGCGGGCGTTAAGCCTGATTTTGCTGTCAGCCAGAAATGGATAAATATTCGCAGGTTTTTAGACAGCCAGTAAAGAGCCAGCAACAGGAAAAAGGCACGATTAACATGTAAGAGGGAAAAGTGCACGTGCCCGAGCTGAAAACCAACTTCTTGCAAAAAACGCTGCCAGAAGTCGAGGAAATTGAAAAGACTGAGAAAGGCCAAGAATAAGGCATAAACCCAAATAGCGGTTGCCAAAATTTTGGCCCAGAAGCGGTTTTTCATCTCGTCGGTGAATAATCGCACCAGGGCCAGGGCCACCAAAAGCATGGCCACCGCGGACAATTCATTCCGGGGCCAGTGGAAATGGCTCGCAATACTATAGGCAAGCACCACCAGGAGAAAGGCGATAAAGGCCTCAATAACCTTGACGAAATCCAGGAGTACGGCCAGGTCGGCGCCGGCTTCCGGATGGGTGGCGTATTGCGCCTGTTGGCGAGTCAACCAGGCGCGCATGGCCCCGCTTACTTTGCGGGCCAACAGGAGGGCGCAGCCGATGACCGCGAGCTGGGCCGCCATGGCCCAGGAAAGCACGTTCTGAAAGAAATATTCCCGGGCCTGTGCCCCTATCTTGTCAACTTGGGCAAGATCAAAAGGACTAGCCATGATGCCTCTCCCTGGGGAAATCAACCGATCCCGGGGCAATCAAGCCCCGGTGCACTTGTAGCATTTCCTTTCGGTTCTCTGCAACACCCATAATAAACCACATAACCCCGCTCCTCCCACCCGGGCATCAGGGCCGCGGAGGTTGCGGTTTCTCTTCCTCCGGGGGAGAGGGCTCATAACCCGGCGGGTACTTGCTCCATTGGTAACCGGAGCGGGCCAGGTTGTAGGCCATCTCAAATTCCTGGTTCATGTAAGTGGTATCGAATTCCGAGTTTCGCTGCGGGTGAAAATCAACCGGGAGGGAGGCCAGGTTATAATCGATCCCGTCCCGCTGGGCCAGGACGTAGATACGGTACAAATCCCCCACCCCCTGGTACTTGGTCAGGCTGCCGATCGCCCGGGTGCCGATATCTTCTATATGGGGTTTAATGCTTTTATATTCGGGGGAAACTTGCGCGTTGCGGATGATATAGAGCTTGCGGGGGCGGTCGGATATCTTCGCTAGATGCCTGGCCTTTTTCCTGGCAGTGAAGAGATCAAGGGCAGTCTCATATAGCATCACCTCCGCCCTGACCCCGCCATCCACGTGCATTTCGTCATACTCCCGGCCGCCGGCCTTCACTTTGATATAAACTGGATTGAAGGCCACCGGGATGGAGGCCGAAGCCCGGAGAATTTGGCGGAACAGCTTGGGGGCATCCGGGTGGCCGCTGGCGGCGATGGCTCCCAGATTCCAGATCACCTGACGCTGGGCGTCGAGCTGGGTGGTGCCCACCAGCAAGCGTCTGCCCTTATTATGCTCAACGGCTATTGCTTGAATCATTTGGTCATCGATGAGCTGCTCCAGCAGTTCGGCCAATGGCTTGGTACTGGCCACAGACTCGATCCTGCCCAGGTTAATCAGCAGCTTCAGCAGGTTGGGGACTTTATAGATATCCTTATCGGATATGGTGGTGTAGGCCTTTTTCAGCTTGTCGTCATACTCGGGCCCCAGGAAAGCAAAGGGCGCGATAAGGGCCCCGGTGCTGATGCCGGTCACCAGCTTGAAGCGGGGCCGGGTGCCCGTCTCGGACCAGCCGCACAAGATGCCCGCGCCGAAGGCGCCGTCGCCGCCACCGCCGGACAGGGCCAGGAAGTTGGCCTCGGGTTCGAGTTTGCCGTGGTTGGCGGCCATCTCCTGCCGGATGGACTCGATGGCGCTCTGCTGCAGGCTTTCACTGGTAACATCGCCCCAGGCCCGGATACCAGGCAGGTCAGCGACCTGGGCCTGGTCTAACAGGTGCTCCGGCAAAGGCTGGCGCACCTTCAGGGCCATGCAGCCCTGCAAGGTGAGGGCTGCCAGGCAAGTCAGAACGAGAAAACCACCTGGCCGCGGCCTTTTCTTCTGCGCAGTGATAAACATTTTTCTTTCCTTCCCGGAACTTCTCCCCACCTAAGGAGGAGATCATGCAGCCATTGGTCCGGATGAAGCTAAAAAACCTCAACGACTGGTCAATATTAGCAATGCTATCAGGTTTTGCATTAAATAGGTTAGGTAATCTAACCCCCTTGGATATAAAGGTAATTATCTGAGAGATACCTTGCCGAACCCCTCCCTTATCACCGGCCCGGGGAAAAAATAGATATGACAAAACTAACCGGTCTTTGGCCCTCTCACAAACATTTCCCGAAAATCGCTCACCTCCACCCCCGCCGCGGCCAGCGCCTCTTTCAGCCTGGGGCTGAGGAGCGCGGCTAATTCATCCTGCCGCTGGTATTGCGGCCCCCAGCGGTATAATTCCTGGTCCACGTAAAGTGCGGGATGGAGGTAGATTTCCGTGACACCGGGTTGAAGATGGGGGACCAGGCCCAGGAGGTAGTCATCCGTCATCCGCCCGTCGTTCAACAGGCCGAAGAGGTGGTCGTTATAAACCAGGCCCGCGGCTGCGGCCAGCCGCCGGGCCCGGCGGCTGAGCCAGGCGAAAATCAGACCCTGGGCTATCTTGGGAAAGAAACCCTGGGAATTTAGGCGAATGGCGGTGCGCCAATCCTCCCGGGCCAGGCGCACTCCGGGAATGCCGTATTCCTGGGCCAATTCCACCACTAGAGGAAAAATGCGGGGGTGCAGGTGCAGGTTGACATGGCTGTTGAGAAACCAGACTTTCAGGCCCGCGGCCTGCACCGCTTCGATCTGGGCCGCGAGTTCCCGCCTGATCTCCGGCAATAGCCCCTTCTGCCAATAATAGCGCCAACCCACTCGCACCGGATCATGGGCAAAAAAGCCCTGGGTGTCCGCCAGATGGGGTATGTCCCGAGGGGACAGCACGGACCGGCCCTGGATCAGGGTGAGATGAACCCCCAGACAGAGCTCCGGCATTTCCCGGGCCATAGCCATGGCCTGAGGGGCCGCGGGGCCGGTGACCATCAAGCTGGCGCACCGCAGCAGCCCTTGGCGATGCGCCAGGGCCACCGCCCCGTTTAAAGTCGGGGACATCCCAAAATCATCGGCGGTGAAGATAACGGTTCGAGATGAATCGAGGGGAGGAGGTTCCATAAACGGATATTTGCTAGAAACTGAGACCCCCTTGCAGGCGGGGCATTTTAAGTCCCTCTTTGAAAAGGGGGATTTAGGTGAATTTCGGGCACTTAGCAAATCCCCCCTAACCCCCCTTTTTCAAAGGGGGGGATAAGAGCCTTATCTGATCAGGCTCACAAGCTATCTTTTAACAGCTTGATGCGTGTGGAGCAGGCGCCCCCGCCTGCTCCTTAACAGCCGGAACAGCCGGGGGCGGCTGTTCCACATCGCGGCCTTCAAGCCGCAACCCAAAAATGAACTAAATCTTTAATAAAATTAATGTCTTTAATGCAAAATCTTGTTGAAAAAACAAGAAACTCAAATTCAGTAGCACAAGAGGAGCACAAGAGGCTTCCCCAGAGGTCTTTAACTGCTTTAAGTTATTGTTCTTTCCTCTAACCCCTAACCCCTGGTCCCTGACCCCTGACCCCTAACCCCTGGCCCCTAACCCCTGGCCCCTAACCCCTGACCCCTGGCCTTTCACCCCCGCAGCCAATGGCGGCCTTCCAGGAGCGCGGCCAGGGAGAGGAAGTTATAGGGGTGGAGCAGGGTGCCCAGGCCCTTAAGCCATCTCCCCTGCTGCCAGGCCTTGAGGGTATCCGCCAGGGATACGGCCACGTATTGAAAGACGCTGGGGTCCCGGTAGCAGTCAATGGCGCAGGCGGTGCAGTTGTCCCGGACCGGAGGTATTTTATCAATTTCCTCCAGAGCCCCCAGGATCTCCCCCACGAAATGACAGCGGGAAACCTGGAGGTGCCAGTCCACGAAGAAGTATTTATAGCCCGCCAGGCAGGGAAAGCGCGTGGGTTGGCCCCGGAGCTGGCGCTGCAGTTCGGTGAGACCCAGGCGGGGGTTGAGGATGCTCAGAGGGGAGTTTTCCTTCAGCTCTTTGATCTGGGTAAACCACTGGTCCAGTTCCCGGGGGGTGAAATCCACGGAATAATGCTCGGCAAACCCCAGGTAGGAGGAATTGAGCCGGTTTAGAGGGTAGGAAAAGGTGACCCGGTGAAAGCCCAGGTCTTTTAAGAAATCCATCATGCCCCGGAGATCGCCCAGCATGCGGCTCAAGGTCACTGAGGCCACGGGGTCCAGGCCGGCTTGCCGCAGAAGGGGAATCATCTCCCGGATATGCGCGGTCAGGCCCGGCAGACCCCGGTGCTCATCGTGGTCCTGGGGAGTGGCCGCGTCCAGGGAAATGATAAAGGTATGGAGGTCCAGGGGCTTAAGCTTCTGAATAAAACCGGGCGTAAGCAAGGCCCCGTTGGTGCACAGGATCATTTCCAAGCCCAATTGCCGGCCCCAGGCCAGGACCGGCAACAACTCCGGGTAAAGCAGGGGTTCGCCCCCGGTGATGGACAGGTACTGGACCCCGGCCCTTTTTAGGGCCTGAAGACCCCGGGACAACCGTTCCGGGTCAGCAAAGACCCGGTCCCTGGGGGCCACCTGGGGGAAGCTGCAGAAACGGCAGCGGGCATTGCAGGCATTGGTGACCGCGATCTGGCAGAAACCGGGGCCGCCTTGCAGGGCCAGGTGCACTATTTCTTTCAGGGTCATGGACAACTGCGGCAAGTTCCCTTTTGAGCCTCGGGCGTCTGGCGCCGCCGGAACATGAAGTGCAGAAATTCCCGGCCTTCCTTAAGCAGGCGCCGCCGTTCCTCCGGGTCCTTAAGCATCACTTTTGCAGCCCGGGCCATATAGCGGGGCCGGAAATAAAAACGGCGGTAAAACCGGGGCACGGCCGCAAAGATCTCGGCCGCGGCCAGGCCGGGATAATCCACCACGCATTGCTGGTAGCCGGTCTGGCCGTTGACCAGGTTATCGTCCTTAAAATACCCCTTCTCCCGGCAATAATCGTAAAACTCGGTGCCCGGATAAGGGGTGGCCAGGGAGACCTGGATGGTGTCCGGGTCCAATTCGCAGGCGAAGCGGATGGAGGCCTCGATGCTCTTTTTGGTCTCTCCGGGGAGCCCCACCATGAAGGTGCCGTGCACCTGGATGCCCAGCTCCCGGCACCATTTGACCAGGCGGCGCCCCAGGTCCAGGGTGGCGCCTTTGCGGATTTTTTGCAGGACTTCGGGGTCGCCGGTCTCGAAACCGACTACCAACAGGCGCAGACCCCCTTCTTTCATGGCCTTCAGGGTCTCGTAGGAGGTGTTGACCCGGGCAGTGGCGGACCAGGTGAACTTCAGGTTGCGAAATTCCTGGCTCAGGGCCCGGGCCCGCTCCCCCGCGGCGGTGAAGGTGTCGTCGTCGAAAAAGATCTCCGCGGCCTGGGGAAAGAGCTCCAGACTCCGGCGCACCTCGGCCACCACGCTGCCGACGCTGCGCACCCGGAAGCGCCGGCCGGTGAAGGTCTGGGGCCACAGGCAGTAGACGCAGTGGCCCGGGCAGCCGCGGCCGGTGTAAAAAGAGACGTAAGGATAGCGGAGATAGGGGATGTTGTAATGCTCCATGACCAGGTCCCGGTGGTAGATCTCGGTGACCATGGGGAGCGCGTCCAGGTCCTCGATCCAGGCGCGGTCGGGGTTATGCTCGATCCGGCCGTTCTGCCGGTAGCTGATCCCCTCAATCTCCCCCCAGGGCCGGCCCTGGGCCACCTCCAGGATGGAGTAGTCAAATTCCCGGCGGGCCACAAAGTCCACCTGGGGCCCCTTGGCCAGGGATTCCTGGGGCAGAACGCTCACCTGGGGGCCCACCAGGCCGGCGATGAGGGAGGGGTTCTCTTCCTTCAGGCGGCTGACGGTGGCCAGGTCATGCTGAAAAGAAGGACTGGTGGTAAACAGCACCGCCAGATCGAAGTCCCGGGCCATGGCCGCCACCTGGGAGACCGTCAGGTTCTCCGGGGGGGCGTCCACCACCCGGCTATCGGGGATAAGTCCCGCGGGGTAACACAGCCAGGTGGGATACCAAAAGGAGGTCACCTCCCGGGTGGCCTGGTAGCGGGAACCCGCGCCGCCGTCAAAGTCTTGGAAAGACGGCGGGTTAAGCAACAAGGTGCGCTTCATCAATTACCTCTTATTAGTCCCAAAAACTTAATGCTAGGCGGATATTATCCAAGACGCCCCGGTTTGTCCAGGGAAATGCCGGAAGCGAATCTGCGGTGGGAAGGAGGGGCCTACGTCCCCCGTCACCCTCTCCCCAGCCCTTTGAATGGCTGGGGAGGCGGACCTTCGGACCCGCCCTTAACCTCTACCCGCAACGGCTATTATTTGCACAGACCACATTGTGAGAACCCTGCGAAAAAACAGATTTGTCATCCTGAGCGAAACCTAGGATTTCGTGTTTATGAGATTCTTCGGTCGCTTCGCTCCCTCTGACTCATCTTCGACAGTTGCTAAAAAATAGTTTTGGTTTATTAATAGGTTAAGCCTTGTGAACAAAGCTTTACCACTACGCGCCGCTGCTCGGCGAGTCGGATTGCGGCTGCGGTTCCAGGGGGCTGACCGTGGGCGGCGGCCTGACT
>JBFLXM010000074.1:0-15853 GCA_040757175.1 Thermodesulfobacteriota bacterium | reverse complement strand
GCATTGACCAGGCCCTTTTATGGGTCATGAATCGGGGCGGCGACAATCAAAGAACTTGCTCCCTGGAACGATTCACGTGATACCCACTCACCCTCATTGAGGAAAGAATTTTCGGCAAACGCTATAAGTCTTTATAAGACCTGGATTTCATGATCCCCCCTGTTTTTACAGAAAACAGAAAACAGAAAACAGAAAACTATATTTTCTCCAATCCTCCCATATACCCCCGCAGCCTCTCCGGCACCACCACCCGTCCGTCCGCCTGCTGATAGTTTTCCAAAATGGCCACCAGGGTGCGGCCCACAGCCAGGCCGGAGCCGTTTAAAGTGTGGACTAGTTCGGTGCCTTTGGCCCCGGGGCGGCGGAAACGGATCTCGGCGCGGCGGGCCTGGTAATCCCCGAAATTGCTGCAAGAGGAAATTTCCCGGTAGAGGTTTTGGCCCGGCAGCCAGACCTCGATGTCGTAAGTCTTGGCCGCGGCGAAACCCATGTCCCCGGTGCACAGGACCACTACCCGGTAATGGAGCCCCAGTTCCTGGAGGACTTCCTCCGCGTCCTGGAGCAGGCTCTCCAGGTGTTCATCGGAGGTTTCCGGGGTGGTGAATTTCACCAGCTCCACCTTGTTGAACTGGTGCTGCCGGATGAGCCCCCGCACGTCTTTGCCGTAGGAACCGGCCTCGGAGCGGAAGCAGGGGGTGTAAGCGGTGTACCGGATAGGCAGGTCTTCCTCCTTCAGGATTTCCTCCCGGTGGATGTTAGTCACCGGCACCTCCGCAGTGGGCACCAGGAAATAGTCCCAGCCCTCCAGCTTGAAGAGGTCTTCCCGGAACTTGGGGAGTTGGCCTGTGCCCTGCATGGAGGCCCGGTTGGTCATGAAGGGGGGGAGGACTTCCGTATAGCCGTGCTTGCGGGTGTGGAGGTCCAGCATGAAGTTGATCAGGGCCCGTTCCAGCAGGGCCCCGGGGCCTTTGAGCAGGGCGAAGCGGGCGCCGGTGATCTTGGCCGCGCGTTCAAAGTCCAGGATGCCCAGGTTTTCGCCGATTTCCCAGTGGGCTTTAGGCTCAAAATCAAACCCGGGGGCCTCACCCCAGGTCTTGACCACCGGGTTGTCCTCCGCGGACGCGCCGATGGGCACGGAGGCGTGGGGCAGGTTGGGGAGATTCAGGAGGAAGTCCCGGACCCAGGAGTCGTTTTCGGCGACCTGGCCTTCCAGCCCTTTGATGGTCGCATTGATCCCTCCCACCCGGTCCATGAGAGGCTGGGCCTCGGCATGTTGTCCGGCTTTTTTCTTCAAACCCACTTCTTTGGAGAGCTGATTGCGTCCGGCTCGCAGTCCTTCCACCTCCGTCAGGAGACGCCGGCGTTCGCTTTCCCGCTCCTGGAACTCACTAAGGGAAATCTCCATCTGCCGGTTTTTCAGGGCCTGCTCCACTGCTGATAGATGCTCCCGGACGAACTTCAAGTCCAACATGATGATCTCCTGTTATTTATTGCTTATCTGAGACCTCTGCGAAAATACGCTCACTTGTCATTCTGAGCAAGAGGGCGACCGAAGAATCTAGAGTTGGGGACGCCTAAAAGCTATGGCAAACTGAAGGTGAGCCTTCGAACATCTAGATTCTTCACTCCGCTTCGCTCCGTTCAGAATGACAGAAAAAGGGAATTTCGCATAGGACTCGTCGTTGCGGCTTGGCGTCTTGGCGTGAAAAAAAACTCTCACACCAAGGCGCGGAGGATAGTATTTATTCATTGTCCTTATTATCGCTGATGAATCCCTCTTTAACGCTTTCGATGAGGCGCACCAGGCCGTCGGGGTTCTGGCGCTGGATAAAGTAGAGGATGTCGGCCACGGCATCCTCCAAGGCCCGCAGGGCCGTGCGGTTGGCGGGGTTGGCCAGTTGGATGCAGGCGTAAAGTTTAGGGTCCTGGGTGAAGAGACGCCGGGCCAGGCTGTGCAAGGTGGCAAAGGTGGGGGTGGCGAAATCTTCCAGGTCCTGGGGGGGCACCTTGAGCTGGCGGATGGCCATCTCCAGGGAAATCAGGGTGAAGTGGGCCAGACCCTGGACCACGGACATGAGACGGTCGTGTTCCGTGGCCGTGGTGACTTTCACCCGGGCCCCGGCCTGTTCCAGGAGGTCTTTGAGCCAGTTCAGCCAGCGTTCCCCCCGCCCCGGGCAAAGGACCATGGTCAGCCCCTGAATGCTCTCTTCGCCGGGGCCGAACAGGGGATGGGTGCCCACCACTTCCCCCGGAAAATGATCCAGCATGGTGGCCAGGGGGACTTGTTTCACGGAGGTGAAGTCCATGAGCGCGGCCTCGGCGCGGAGATGGGGGGCCACCTCTTTAATCGCCTTTTTTACCTGGGGGATGGGCACGGAGATAATCACCACGTCGGCCAGCGCGGCCACCTCTGCAGGCGTCTGGGGGGTGTCCAGGTCCGCGACCAGCACTTCCAGGCCCTTGCCTTCGAAGAAGCGTTGGAACCACTTCCCCATCTGGCCGCTGCCGCCGATAATGGCCACCTTTACCGCCATAAAAACCCACCGAAAACCGAAAACCGAAAACCGAAAACCGTCATTTTATAGCCCTTTGGCGCAGCAAAAAATCCGTCAGGGTGAGGCGCACCATGGCGGCGATCACCGGGACGATGCGGGGGATGGCGCTGATGTCGTGGCGTCCCTTGATGCTCAGGGAGCGGGGTTGGCCCGATAAGTCGATGGTTTGTTGCTCCCTGGCAATGGAGGGGATGGGTTTGACCGCGGCCCGGACCACGATTTCGTCGCCATTGGAGATGCCCGCCAAAATACCGCCGGCATTATTGGAGGCAAAACCCCCGGGAATGAGGGGGTCGTTATGCTCCGAGCCCAACATGCGGGCCGCGGCGAAACCCGCGCCGATTTCCACGCCCTTGACCGCGCCCACGGACATCACCGCCTGGGCCAGGGCCGCGTCCAACTTGTCAAAGACCGGCTCCCCCAACCCTGGGGGACAGCCTTTAACCCGGACCTCCACCAACCCTCCCAGGGAATCGCCCCGGGCCTTGACTTCGTTGACGCGCTGGGCCATGGCCGGGACCGCTTCCGGGTCGGGACAGAAAAAGGGATTGTCCCAGATGGCGCTTTCCTCCAGATTCCGGGCCCGAATACCCCCCAACTCCAGGGTATAGGCCACTACCCGGATGTTTTCCCGGTCCAGCACCTTTTGGGCCACCGCGCCCGCGGCCACCCGGGCCACGGTCTCCCTGGCGGAGGCCCGGCCGCCGCCCCGGTGGTCCCGGAGGCCGTACTTGGCCTGGAAGGTAAAATCTCCGTGTCCGGGCCGGAATACCTCCTTGAGGGCGTCGTAGTCCCGGCTGCGGACATCCCGGTTATAAATAATCAGGCTGATGGGCGTGCCGGTGGTTTGGCCTTCGAAGACCCCGGAGAGGATCTCCGCCTTATCCGGCTCCCGGCGTGGGGTGGCGTGGGCCTGCACCCCGGGCCGCCGCCGGGCCAGCTCCTCCTCCAGGTCTGCGGCGTTTAAGGGGATGCGGGGCGGACAGCCGTCAATGACCGCGCCCAAAGCCGGACCGTGGGATTCGCCCCAGGTGGTCACCCGGAAGACCTGGCCGAAGGTATTGCCCGCCATTTAGGTTCCTTTATCTAAAAGTGGTAAAAGGGTAAGAGGGTAAGAGGGGAAGAGGGGAAGAGGGGAAGAGGGGAAGAGGGTTTCCAATTATATCGAGTTTCTTTTCTTCCCCTTTTCCCCTTTTCCCCTTTTCCCCTTTTTCCCCAGCTCATTTAACGCGGCCAGCACCTTCTCCACCACCTGGTCAAGAGAATGCCGGTCAGTGTCGATGACGATCTGGGCCGCGGCCGCGTACAGGGGTTGCCGGTTTTGGAGTACCTCCGCCACTTCCCCCAGGGTGCTCCCGCCGGTGAGGCTGGGGCGTTGGCCCACCTCCCGGTGATCCCGGGAGAGGCGCTCTTGAATAGTGGCCGGGTCAGCCCGGAGCCACACCACCACCCCGTTTTGCCGGAGAACCTCCACGTTCTCCGGGTCCAGGACCGCGCCCCCGCCGGTGGCCAGCACCCGGCCGTCAGCCCGGCCATAGCGGGCCACTAACTCTTTCTCCCGCCGCCGGAACTCGGGCCAGCCCTCTGCCGCCACCAGGTCGGTGATGGACCGGCCCATTTCTTCCTCCAGGACCTGATCCAGGTCCACGAAGGCCCGGGCCAACCTTTGGGCCAGCAGGGCCCCCACCGCGGTCTTGCCCGTGGCCCGGTAACCGATGAGGACCAGGTTGCGTTCCGGGGTCAGACCGGGAAGGTTTTCCTCAATATTGCGTTTCTTAAGCCCCATTATGGTAAAGGGAATCTATTAATGCCAAATCTTTAAAAAATATATTTTTCCCGTAGGGGCGAACCTTGTGTTCGCCCGGGCGTCCACGGGCGAACACGAGGTTCGTCCCTACAGAATAATAGATATGCAATTGGCCTAGTTTACTAAAATAGCTCAGGAAAGGAAAGGGGAACTATGGTGCCGCGAGTCAGACCGGGGCCGTTAATACTTACCCAGGAGCATCAACCCGCCGATAATGATGAAGGCCGCTCCCGCCAGCTTCTTGATGAGCGCGGGAGGAATCCAGGCAGTTAGAATACTGCCGAAAGCCACCCCCAGGAAGGTAGCCAGGCAGAGGGCCACACAGGCCCCGGCAAAAACAGTCCACGGCACCCCGGTTTCCGCGGTCATGGTCAGCGCCGCGAGCTGGGTTTTGTCTCCTATTTCCGCCAGAAAGACCGTACCGAAGGTGACCCAAAAGACCTTCCAATCCATGCTGGTCGATGCCTTTCTTGGTTGCGGGCAGAGGCCGCCTGGGCCTCCCTCAACCTTTTATTAGGGAATATGCCAGGTGCTTCCCTCCCGGGCGGCGTCAATCTGCAAGGTGGCGGCCCCCTGGGAGGCCGCCAGTTGCCGGGCCCGTTCCACGATCTGGTGCACCTCGGCGTCGCTGCGGCCGGGGTCGTGGTGGGTCAGGAGCAGCGACCGCACCTCTCCCTGCACGGCCAGGGTCACTACTTCTTCATAGGTGGAATGGCCCCAGCCCCGGTGTTTCTTCAATTCCTCCGGCAGATACTGGGCATCGTGGATCAGCAGGTCGCATCCCTTGACAAACTGCAAAAACTCCCGGAAGCGGCGTTCGCTTCCGGCGATTAATTCATTATCAGTAATAAATACGAAGGAATGCTCCCCCTCCCGGAAGCGATATCCCAAACCTCCCTGGGGATGGTTGAGGGGGATGGCGTCAATTTTCACTCCGTCTATAGTGATAGGGCCCCGGGCCACGTGGTTGAGAAAACCGATCCTGGCCTTGAGCTGGTCAAAGCCCACGGGGAAGAAGCCGTTGCCCAGGTGATCGTCGAAGATGCGGGTCAGGGCCTGGAAGGCGAGGGGCCAGCCGTCCACGATAACTTCGGTATCTTCCTCATAGATAGGGGCAAAAAAGGGCAACCCCAAAAGATGATCCCAGTGGTTATGGGTGAGAAGTAAATGGAAAGACACCGGGGCTCCGAGGCTTTTCAGATGATTGCCCAGAAGGCGCATGCCGGTGCCCGCGTCAATCACCACCCGGCGGCCTCTGGCCAGGATGACTTCCAGGCAGGTGGTATTGCCGCCATAGTCAAAGGTCAGGGGTCCGGGAGCCGGTATTGACCCCCTGGTGCCCCAGAACTTAAGCTCCATCAGCCGGTTCTCCTGCTCTCCCCAGCCCCGCAAGGCAGTACGTTCATCTTCAATCTCCTTGGTGCTCCGCCCCTTATCTTACTCCAACCCGTCAATTAATTTAACGGAATTTTTTTCTTTTTCTAAAAATGCGGCCACCAGGCCGAAACAGCCGGTGAGCATCATATCCCCCAGGGGCGCGGCCAAATGTCCCGGCCAACCCCGGGCCAGACGCCGCTGGGGACCGGTGATCACGGTAAAGGCAGGCTTGGCGAGCCCCGGGTAGCCGGGGGCATAGGCGCAACCGTGTCCGTGATCATCGAAAACTTCCTGATTGGTAAGCTCGCCGGCTTGAAAACGGGTCAGGTGGTCAAAGAGCTTGGCCGGGGTCAGCAATCCCGTATGGTGCTCATAGATGCTCCAGAGCCGTTCCCCCCGCACCCAGACGGCAAAGGTGTGGGCGTTCCCCAGATTCACCACCAGGAGGCCCTCCTCCTGGCGGTCCCGGGCCTGGGGGTCCAAGAGCGCGCCCCGCACCCCCGCGGCGCAGGTATCCATCAGCAGGACGCCGGGCAGGACCTCTTTCACCGCCAGCATGCGGGTAAACCGGGGCGGCGGGTCCCGGAAAGCCAGATCCGCCAGCAACCCGCCCCGGCTGAGGAAGTCTTCCCAATACTGGAACCGGAAACGACGGTTGCTCTCCTGGGGGGCGAAGCCGTGGTCCTGGACGGCCACCGCGAAATGGGCGGGGTAGGGGACCTGGAACGCAGCCAGGACGGGACGCCAGACCTCCGGGTCGAAATCCCCCAAAGTCAGGGGGACGGTGTCCGGGGGGGGAGAATCCGTGAGGAGCACGCCCCATTGCTGCACCTCCGGCAGGTGGTCGCTCAAAGTTAAGGCCGCCTGGGGGGAGGCATAGAGGGGCAGGCCCTGGGCCAGGTGCCTGCGGACGGCACCGGTGAGCGCGCCGCCGCCCATGACGCGGCCTCCCAGGAAGACCGGCCGGCCCTGGGCCGTGAGCTCCCCCAAACGCCGGGCCAACACCTGAGTAGGGGCCGGGAGCACCATTTTTACGGCATTTTCCACGGTCTGGCCCGGCTCCCAGAGGAACAGGTCCTGGGTGCCGCCGCCCACGTCAATTGCCAAAAGGGAGCCTATGAACAGGTCCTGCATCGGCGCCTATCCTTTAATAGTTCCAAGTTCCAAGTTCCAAGTTCCAAGTTCCAAGTTCAAAGTTCAAAGTTCCAAGAAAAAAGATTTTTAGCAGTTCCTCAAGGGCCGTGTTCTATCTATAAATTGTGAGAAGGTCCTAAAATTCATTCTTCTAACTTGGAACCAGGAACTTGGAACTTGGAACTAATGTGTCTCCGCCGCCGCGGCCGCCTCCAGCACCACCCGGGTCGCCACTCTCCGGCCCTGGCGGAAGGCAGGGGTGCTAAATCCCGGACGCCAGGCGAGTTCGGCCAGTTCGTCGGACACCACCAGCAGCCCGGCCACGGCCACCTGCCGGAACTGCCCCACCGCGAAAAGCGCGGCCACCTCCAGGTCCACCCCCAGGACCCCTTGGGACTGGTGGCGGCTTACCTGCTCCACGGTTTCCCGGTAAAACGCATCCGTGGTCCAGATGGGGCCCGCATGCCAGGGAATTTCTGCGCCTTCTAATTGATGTTGCAGCCTTTGGCATAACCCTGGTTGGGGCGAGGGCTGCAAGTGGCCGGGAAGATAATGGGGAGAGGTGCCGTCGCCGCTCACCGCGGCCGTGGGGAGCACCAGGGAGCCCACCTTCACCTGGCTCTGGAGGGAACCGCACCAGCCCAGGGCCAGGACCGTTTTGGCCCCCAGGGCGATGAGCCTCTCCAGGACCATCACCGCGTATGGCGCGCCCAGGGCCGGCCCGGCCACGGTAATGCTTTTCCCTGCCCAGGAGCCTTCATGCAGCGCGCAATCCCAGAGATACCGGGGAGGGCCGGCGGCCCCGGAGAGGCGGCAGAGATTATGGTAATCCGGCCGGGTGAAGGCCAGGATGACCCGGGGGGAAACCGGGGCTTCCCCCGGTTCCCGGGTGGGATGGATGAGGGCTTGATCGGGGAGGGTGATGGCTGCCCCCTTTGTCGGATTATCGGGCACAGCCGCACACCCGGGCTAAGGCGTCTCTTCCGGGGAGGAAGCCCCTTTGGGGGTCTGGGCCGCCTTCAATTTCCAAACGAAATAGGCCCCCACCGCCAGCAGCCCGGCCACCACGAAATAATCCAGAATATGGGTGTACTGCTGGATCAGACGCCAGTTCTCCTTGAGACGCACCCCGCAGTAAACCAGGAACATGTTCCACATGGTCGCGCCCACCAGGGTGTAAATGATGAAGGGTATGAGCGGCATGCGGGCCAGGCCCGCGGGGATGGAGATGAGGTGGCGCACCACGGGGATGAAGCGGGCGATGAAGATGGTTTTGCCCCCATGCCGCTGGAAAAACTTGCCGGTCCATTCCAGGTGGTGGGGGTTAAGGAGCAGGTAGCGGCCATAACGATAGACCACCGGCTCCCCCAAAACGCCCATGCCGTAGGAAAGCAGAGAGCCGGCGACGGAGCCCAGGCTGCTGGCCACCAACACCGCCCAGGGGTCGAATTGGCCGGTGAAGATGAGAAAGCCCGCGAAAGGCATGACCAGTTCGCTGGGAATAGGTGCGATCATGCTCTCCAGGGCCATGAGGACAAAGACCCCGAAATAGCTGCAGGAGTTAATAAATTGGGTATTGTAATGACAAATGGCTTCGGTGATGCCCATGGACGTTTATTTTTCTCCTAAAAATGCCAGTTCGTAATCAAAGGTTTTTCCGTAGGGGCGGACCCACGTGTCCGCCCAGGCAGGGGCGCACACCTGGGTGCGCCCCTACATCATAATTCCCGCTGCTGGATTTCCCGCTCCACCCGGGCCTGCAAGTCCTGGAGGCCCGGGCTCAGGTCCACCGGATATTGGGCCGGTTCCTCCTGGGCCTTGTAAGACTCAGGCAGCAGGGCGAACTGGGAATGAAAAAAAACCCGGGATTTCTTCAGAGTGGGTAATTTTCGGGTGACGCGGCCTCCGGCCATATATTGTTGCAGCAAAGGCACGGCCTCTGCGACCGCCTCTCCCCGGAGGGCGATGGTGTCCCGGAGCATGCGGCCTCTGCCGTCGCAGTGGCGGTGGATCTGCTTTTTGTCCACCAGGGTGACCTTGCCGGTGGAAAGCTTCATCACCGGGCGGCCCCCGTATTTTACCAGTTTATAGGCGCAGTCGAAATAGGGGGCGTCCGCGGAGACCCCCATCTTGGTGCCCACCGCGAAGCTGTCCACTGGCCCGCCCGCGGCCAGGACCCGGGCGATCTTGAATTCATCGAAGCCGCCGCTGGCCAGGATCTTAACGTATTCCAGGGCGTTGTCATCCAAAATTTTACGCACGTCTTTGCTGATGGCGGCGATGTCGCCGCTGTCCAGGCGCACGTAACTCAGGCGCTCGCCCCGGGCCTCCATTTCCTTGGCCACCTCCACGGCCTTGCGGGCGCCGTGGATATTGTCATAGGTGTCGATGAGCAGGGTGGTGATCTTTGGGAAGATCCGGGCAAAGACCCGGAAGGCCTCGATTTCCCGGGTAAAACTGGTGATGTAGGAATGGGCCATGGTCCCGAAAATGGGGAGGCCATAGAGTTTGCCCGCCAGGACGTTGCTGGTGCCCTGGAAACCCGCCAGAAAACTGGCCCGGGCCACTTTGAGGCCCGCGTCCGTGCCCTGGTCCCGGCGCAGGGAAAAATCGATGAGGGGGCGGCCCTGTGCTGCATAGAAGGAACGGGCCGCCTTGCTGGCGATCAAGGTCTGGAGGCTCACCGCATTGATGATGAAGGTCTCCGCCAACTGGGCCTCGATAATGGGTCCGCTCACCTCCAGGACCGGCTCGTCTTTAAAGAAGATGCTTCCTTCCGGCAGTGCGAAAACTTCCCCGGTGAAGCGCAACCCTTGCAGATAGTCCAGGAATTTGACGCTGAACAGGCCGGTGGACTCCAAGTAAGCCAGGTCGTCGGGAGAAAACCGCAGGGTTTCCAAATAACGGAGGGCCTCTTCCAGGCCCGCGGCCACAAAATAGCCCCGGTGCTGGGGGTACTTGCGGATGAAGAGGCTGAAGGTGGCCTCCTCGTGCATCTCCTGGTCGAAGTAGCACGCGGCCATGGTCAACTGGTAGAGATCGGTCAACAGGGCGAAGCGTTGGCCCAGGGGAAGTTCGCGCACAGTCACCTCGTCTGCTTCGAAATTTCCGCTGATTATACCTTAAGCACTATGTTTTTAATATCGCGATCCGCGAGATAGGTAGCCGATGTAGGGTGCGTTCTACGCACCTTTTAATAAGCATTACTCTCCAAACTTAAGGTCCTTAAATATCCCGTTATTGCACCCACCCCAATCCGAGGGATATATTTCCCTGGCTACATAACGATGGAAACTCGAATAGGCCCAATCAATGACTCTGGTTACATAGCCGTGCTTTACCGGGTTCCAATGAATATAATCGAAATGTTTTTCATAATCGTCATCATCGCGGATTAAATGCTCCCAAAATCTCCGTTGCCAAAAATTCATTTCTTTTCGCGTACGCCTGGAATCACCCACTTTTTCTTTAATATCGAATAAATGTCGGCAAGATTTACTGGTGTATTGTTTAATCATTGCCCAACGAGCGGCAAAATTGGCGTCTTCTGGAGGCAAGGTCCAAATGGTATGCAAGTGGTCTGGCAAAAGAACCCAAGCATCAATTTTAAAGGGGAGGGTTTTTCTGGTTTTAATTATCGCCTCGCGTAAGCTTTTTCTAACAATATCTGAAGTTAGAAATGGTTGGCGGTTATAAGAATTCACCGTAAAGAAGTAGGTTCCGCTTGCGATCTTAATTCGCCTATATTCTGGCATATTCCCTTAAGAAAGGTGCGTAAAACGCACCCTACACTATGGTACGCATGACGCACCCTACGTCAACCCCGGGAAAAGACGTCTGCGTCCAGTTCCAACCTCTCCCCGGCCCGGAGGCGGTGGTAGCCTGCGGCCGCGACCATGGCCGCGTTGTCCGTGCACAGGTTGAGGGGGGGGAGGAACAGCTCAAAACCCTCTGCCTTCGCCCTTTCCTGCAAGACCTGGCGCAGGCGGCCGTTGGCCGCCACCCCGCCGCAGACCACCAGGCGTTGGCCGCCGGTCTCTTCCAGGGCCAGAAAGGCCCGGCGCACCAGGCAGTCCACCACCGCCTCCTGGAAGCCCGCGGCCAGATCGGCCTGCAACTGGGGATCAGTGAGAACCTCCGGTCGGTTCTTCACCTGGTGGGCCACCGCGGTCTTCAGGCCGCTGAAGCTGAAGGTCAGGGGTTCTTCAAGGATGCGGGGCCGGGGCAGGTGGAAGGCTTGGGGGTTTCCCTGCGCGGCCAGTCTCTCGATGATCACCCCCCCGGGGTAGCCCAGGCCCAGGAGTTTGGCCACCTTGTCGAAGGCCTCCCCCGCGGCGTCGTCCCGGCTGCGGCCCAGGAGGTCCATCTGTAGATGGTCGTGCACCTGGTAAAGATTGGTGTGGCCCCCGGAGACCACCAGGGCTGCGAAGGGGAAGGCCGGGGGATTCTCGGTCAGAAAGGCCGCCAGGATGTGGGCCTGGAGATGGTGCACCCCCGCCAGGGGGCGGTCCCAGGCCAGGGACAGGGCCTTGCCCACGGCCATGCCGATGACCAGTGCGCCGATGAGGCCGGGGCCCTGGGTCACAGCCAGGCCGTCGATCTCGTGGGCCGAAACCCCGGCCTGGTCCAGGGCTCCCTGGATCACCGGCAGGATACTCTCCAGGTGCCGCCGCGCGGCCAATTCCGGCACCACCCCGCCATAGGCCGCGTGCAGCTCGAACTGGGTGGCCACCACGGAAGACAAAATACGGCGGCCGTCGGCCACCACCGCGGCCGCGGTCTCATCGCAGGAGGTTTCGATACCGAGGATGAGCATTAGGTCACGCAAAGAAAATCATCTCACGCAAAGACGCCAAGGCGCAAAGATGCAAAAATTATTATATTTTGTTCTCTGCGTCTTTGCGCCTTGCGGTAAGATCATGGGTTATTTTCTTTATCTTCAAGGAATACATAAGGTTTTATCTGGGCCAGCTTCTTGGGGCCGATGCCGGAGACCTGCTCCAGGTCGTCGATTTTTTTAAATGGGCCGTGGGCCTGGCGGTACTCGATAATCCGCCGGGCCAGGGCCGGGCCGATGCCGGGCAGCGCGTCCAGGTCCGCGGCCGTGGCCTGGTTGATATCCAGGGCCAGGCCCAGGGTCAGCAGTTGGGGGCCGGACATGCGGGTCAGGTGGGGTTGGCCCTCGCTGCTGATTTCCACCCGGCTCCCGGAAGGGAGTTTGGGGTTGTCGTCCCCTGCGGTTCCGGCCCCGCCGGCCTGGGCCAGGACCTGGGAAAGGGGAGGGGGCTGGGGGAAGACAAAAACCCCCGGATGGGGAATATTCCCGGCCACCTCCACGAATACCTGGTTCAGGGTCCGGGCCGGGGCCGCGGCCGGCGGCAGGCCGAAATTTCCCCGCCAGGCCCACAATAACAACAAAGCCGCGCCCAAAAGGAGGATGACACCCTGTTGGGAGCGGCTGAAGTAAGACATAAGCGATTTTGGGAAAGCCTTACCGTGAAAACCAAAATCCCTCTAAATCCCCCTTTAATAAGGGGGACTTTTTACCCCCCCCTTTTTAAAGGGGGGTGGGGGCGGATTTTTCATCCTTCGGGGTTAGACATTTGTGGCTAATGGACACTTAGCATGCGCCGCACAGGCTGGAAGCCTATGCCACCAACAGAAAACTAAAAACTAAAAACTAAGAACTAAAAACTATTTCAACCGCTGCTCATCCTTAAAGAGCTTGTAGTTGATGCTGTCCACCAGGGCCTGCCAGGAGGCCTCGATGATGTCGGTGGCTACGCCCACCGTGCCCCACCAATCGTGGGCGTCCCGGGATTCGATGTTCACCCGCACCTTGGCGCCGGTGCCGCTCATGCCCGGCAAGACCCGCACCTTGTAGTCCTCCAGGCGCATCTCGGTAAGGCGGGGGTAGAAACGGACCAGGGCCTTGAGCAGCGCGTTGTACAGGGAGTCCACGGGACCGTTGCCCAGGGCCGCGGTGTGGACCTCGTGGAGTCCCACCTTCACCCGGATGCTGGCCTCCGGGGTAGGGGGCAGGTCTTCCCCCACCTTCTGGTCAATGACCCGGTAACTCAGGAGTTTGAAGTATTCCTTATAATATCCCCCCAGGGCCGACATGAGCAGCAGGGCCAGGGAGGCGTCCGCGGTTTCGAACTGGTACCCCTGGGCCTCCAGGTCTTTGATCTTTTCCAAAGCCACCTTGATGCTGCTCTCGGCGGGCGGCAGCTTCAAACCGCCCAGGTTGAGGAGTTCGTCCAGTTTCTGCAATGCAGCCTGCACGGCCCGGTCATGGGCCGCGGCTTCCAGGCCGAGTTCCTGGGCTTTAAGGAGGATGTTTCCCCGGCCCGACAGGTCGGAAACCGGGATGGCCCGGACATTGCCCACGGCCTCCGGGGTGATGTGCTCATAGGCCTTGGGATTGCGCTTCACCGCCGCGGCATGGACCCCCCCCTTGTGGGCAAAGGCGCTCTGGCCCACATACGGCTGGTAGCGATGGGGATGGATGTTGGCCAACTCGTAAACGAACCGGGACAATTCCGTCAGGCGCTTGAGGCTGGCATCCGGGAGGCAGTCGAGGCCCATTTTCAGCTTAAGCGCGGGAATGATGGAAATGAGGTTGGCGTTGCCGCAGCGCTCCCCGAAACCGTTGATGGTGCCCTGCACCTGGTTGCAACCCAGTTCCACCGCGAACAAGGAGTTGGCTACGGCCATCTCCGAGTCATTGTGGGCGTGGATGCCTAAGGGGAATTCCACGACTCCCAGGGGGCCGGCGAGTTTTTCATCCCGGACGGCCTTGATGATGTCGATCAATTCGGAAGTGAGAGTGCCGCCATTGGTGTCGCACAGCACCAGGCAGTCAGCCCCGCCCCTGATTGCGGCCTTCAAGGTCTTGAGGGCGTAATCCCTGTCTTCCTTAAACGCGTCGAAAAAATGCTCCGCGTCGTAAAAGAGTTCCTCCACCTTGGGTTTCAGGTAGGCCAGGGAGTCCCTGATTAGTTCCAGGTTGCGCTCCGGGGTGGTCTGGAGGATTTCCTTCACCTGAAACAGGGACGACTTGCCGAAGATGGTCACCACCGGGGCCCGGCTGATGAGCAGCTCCTGGAAGACGGGATCGGTATCCGGGGGCCGGTCCTTGTGGTGGGTGCTGCCAAACGCGGCGATACGGGTTTGTCCCAGGTTATAGTTGCGGATTTCCTCGAAGAATTCCTCGTCCTTGGGATTGGACCCGGGCCAGCCGCCTTCGATGTAGTGAAACCCCATATCCGCCAGCTTCCGGGCAATGCGAATTTTATCGGCCAGGGATAGGTTGAAATACTCGGCCTGGGTGCCGTCCCGGAGGGTGGTGTCGTAAATTTTCACCTGGCGCATAGGGTACCTCTTCTTACATCTCGTTCCCAAGCTGTGCTTGGGAACGCCTTGCCCGCCAAGCCAAGCTTGGCAGCCATTTTCGTTCCCAAGTGCAACTTGGGAACGAGAAAAAAAGGTTTGGGGGTTCAAGAACAATAACTTTGAACTTTGAACCTGGAACCTTGAACTATCTTTTTTTCGGCGGCGGGTTCTCCAGATCGAAGGCGTCGTGGAGCACCCGCACCGCCAGTTCCCCGAATTTATCTTCAATGATGCAGGAGATTTTGATTTCCGAGGTGCTGATCATCAAGATATTGATGCCGGCTGCGGCCAGGGCGTCGAACATGCGGGCGGCGACCCCGGCGTTGTTGCGCATGCCCACGCCGATGATGGAGATCTTGGCGATATTCTCGTCGCTGAGCACCTGCTGGGCGCCGATCTCCTTGGTCACCGGCTTCATAACCTGGAGGGTCTTTTTCAGGTCGCCCTTGGGTACGGTGAAGGTGAGGTCGGTAAAGCCGTCGATGCTGGTGTTCTGGATGATCATATCCACCACGATATTGGCCTCCGCCACCGGCTTGAAGAGGCGCACGGCGATGCCGGGGCGGTCGGGCACCCGGGTGATGGTGACCCGGGCGTCGAGTTTGCTGAAGGCCACGCCCGATACCGGAATTGCTTCCATTTCTTCATCCTCCGCGGTTACCAGAGTTCCAGGATGGTCGGTGAAAGTGGAGCGCACCGCCAGGGGCACGTTATAACGCTTGGCAAAGCCCACGGAGCGGATCTCCAGGACCTTGGCGCCCAGGGAGGACATCTCCAGCATCTCGTCATAGGAGATGCGGTCCAGGCGCCGGGCTTTTTTATAGATGCGGGGATCAGTGGTGTAGACTCCATCCACGTCCGTGTAAATCTCACAAAGATCGGCCTTCAAAGCCGCGGCGATGGCCACCGCGGTGGTGTCCGAACCGCCCCGGCCCAGGGTGGTGATGTTGCCCACCTCGTCCACGCCCTGGAACCCGGCCACGGTGACCACCCGGCTCTTTTTCAATTCCTCCCGGATGCGGGTCGTGTCGATGCCGATGATCCGGGCCCGGCCGTAGCTGCGATCCGTATAAATCCGGGCCTGGTGGCTGAGCAGCGAGGCCGCGGGCACGTCCTGGCTCCGGAGAAACATGCTGAAGAGGGAGACCGTGACCTGCTCGCCGGTGGCCAACAGCACGTCCAGCTCCCGGGGGTCGGGGTCGTCGGCCAGTTCTTTGGCCAGGTTGATGAGGCGGTCCGTCTCCCCGGACATGGCCGAGAGGACCACTACCATTTTATTGCCATCCCGCCAATTCTTAACTACCCGGTTGGCCACGTTGGCGATGCGATCAGGATCGCCCACCGAGGTGCCGCCGTATTTTTGCACAATTAGGGACACGAACTTCCACTCCAGATGGGTTTTAAATTATTTAATATACAATACTTCAAAAATTAAAGGAAGAAAAGAGCCCGGCAGACGCAGGGCAATCGCATGTAGCCTTGGTATGGAATATGCGGTATTGGTCGTTTTCTTCGCTTTAAAATGATTCAGTCCCAGCGGCGCATTAGTTGAAGAATAACCTCTTGAAATAGATAGATAATTCTA
>JBFLXM010000073.1:0-25216 GCA_040757175.1 Thermodesulfobacteriota bacterium | reverse complement strand
CAGAGAATTACGCATTAACATCCAAAATGAAGCTCGGATTCTGCATAATCACCCCCCAGAGTCTCAGCCTCTGAGGGATTACGCTTTTGCAAAAACCTAACCGGACAGTGCTGGGTTCGCCCCTACAGTTCAATGCCTTCTGATGGCGACCTGGTATTAGTCCGCACAGGCTGGAAAGCCTGTGCCGCAACTTATGAAGAACTTTTCGGAATAGTTCCTCATGAGCCAATGGCCCACCCACAAAGCATGAAAAGGGGAACGTAGGGGCGGGCGTCCTCGCCCGCCCGGGTTTGGCGCAGGCGAAACGCCTGCGCGGCGATGCATGACTTTTAAGGACAGGAGTAAACCGCGTTGCATGAATACGGGCTGATGGAAGAGGTGGTCAAGAGCCTGCTGGCCAAGCTGGAGGAACCGGGGGTAGACACGGCCGGCGCGGAGATGGAGGTGGTCCTGAAAGTGGGGGCCCTGGCGGTGCATTCCGCGGCCGCCACCCGCCAGGCCTATGAGGTCCTGGTCAAAGGCACCAAACTGGAAAAATCCCGGCTCACTCTGATCGTCGAGCCCCTCAATCTCACCTGCGCCGGTTGCAGCTTTACCGGGCCGCTGCCCGAAGGCGCGGTGGACCCCCACGAACAACTGCCCCTGGCCCCCTGCCCGAAGTGCGGCGCCATCTCCCCGGTCACCGGCAGCCGGGGCGTGGAGTCCATTGAGCTAATTCTGGATTAAAAAGATTCACCACAGAGACACAAAGGACACAGAGATACACAAAGGGATAAGATTTTTGCCCTGGCTTTGCCAGGGCAAAAATTTTCTTTCTCTGTGAACCTCTGTGCTCTCTGTGTCTTTGTGGTGAAGTCTTCTTTCATGGCGTTGGTTGCAATGCATCGCTCACAGCCTGGGGATTGCGGGCAATCACGGTGAGATAAGCGCGCGCCGCGGCATCAGGTTCCTTGCGGTTCTGTTCCCAATCGCGCAGGGTGCCCAGGGGAATGTGAAACCGGGCCGCAAACTCTTCCTGGCTGAGGCCCAGGGCCCGGCGAATGATCTTCACCTGTGGGGTTCGCTGCAGCCGTCCTTCGTTCTCGGGAGTTATGGGTTGCGCATCGGGGTCACTCAAGGCCGCGGCCTGACACTCTTCTTCAGTCATGGCGTCAAAACGAGACCAGTCATACTTGTCTCGAGTTCTCTTCGTGGTATCTGCGTCTTTCATGCGGTTCGGCTCTCCTGGCTGAGATAATGCGGATTACCTCGTCTCTCATGGTATAGGCGACATACAACAGGCGGCCCTCCGCCATGCCGATGATAACAAACCGGTCTTCGCCGTAATGCTCACGAGCATCGAGCCATTCAATGGCAAAAGGGTCTTTGAAGACCTCCCGGGCCGCTTCAAAACTGACGCCATGGGCGGCGTAGTTTTTCGCGGCCTTGCTTTCATCCCATTCGAAAGCAGCGTCATGCATAGAATATACTGCTTAGCCGTAGTTTTGTCAACCGTCACGCCCACACTTCCATAACAAGTTTTTTCAAATAAATAGTGTCTGTCCCTATTTTCTCTTAACCCTTCTGCTGCATCTTCGCCCAGGGGTCCCGCAGCGTCACGGTGCGGTTGAAGACCGGGGCACCGGGAGCGGAATCTTTATCCACGCAGAAATAGCCCATCCTCTCGAACTGGAAGAAGTCCCCGGGCCGGGCTGCGGCCAGGGACGGCTCCAGGCGGCAATTTTTGAGGATCTCCAGGGAGTGAGGGTTTAAATCCGCCCGGAAATCGCCGCCGTGTTCCTCCCCGGGCGCGGGCTTAATGAACAAACGGTCATAAAGGCGCACTTCCCCGGGCACGGACTGGTCCGCGGCCACCCAGTGGAGGGTGGCCTTGACCTGGCGGCCGTCCGGGGCATACCCCCCCTTGGTGGCCGGATCGTAGGTGCAGCGCAGTTCCGCCACTTCCCCATTTTCATCCTTCACCACCCCCACGCACTTGAGGAAATAGGCGTAGCGCAGCCGCACCTCCCGGCCCGGGGCCAGGCGGAAGAATTTTTTGGGGGGGTCTTCCAGGAAATCTTCCTGTTCAATATACAACTCCCGGGAAAAGGGCACCTTCCGGGTGCCCATGGCCGCGTCCTCGGGGTTGTTCACTGCTTCCAGCTCCTCCACCTGGCCTTCCGGGTAGTTCTCGATGACCACTTTGAGGGGCCGGAGCACTGCCATCACCCGGGGCGCCCGGCGGTTTAGATCCTCCCGGACGCAGTATTCCAAAAGGGCCAGGTCCACGATGTTTTCCCGGCGGCCCACGCCGATTTTGTCGCAAAACAGACGGATGGCCTCCGGGGTATAGCCCCGGCGGCGCATCCCCGAAAGCGTGGGCAGGCGGGGATCGTCCCAGCCGTGGACGCGGCCTTCGTTCACCAACTGCAAGAGTTTGCGCTTGCTCATCACCGTGAAACTGAGGTTGAGGCGGGCGAACTCGTACTGATATGGCCGGTAAGGCACCGGCAGGTTATCCAGGGTCCAATCGTACAGGGGCCGGTGGTCTTCAAATTCCAGGGTGCAGATGGAATGGGTGATGCCTTCCTGGGCGTCGGAGACGGGGTGGGCGTAGTCATACATGGGATAGATGCACCACTTGTCCCCGGTGCGGTGATGCTCCGCATGGAGGATGCGGTACAGCACCGGGTCCCGCATATTCACATTGGGGGAGGCCATATCGATCTTGGCCCGGAGCACCCGGGCCCCGTCCGGGAATTCCCCGGCCCGCATGCGCTCAAACAGGTCCAGGTTTTCCGCCGCCGGCCGGGTCCGGTAGGGGCTGTCTTTCCCCGGTTCGATGAGAGTGCCTCGATACTCCCGGATTTCTTCCGCGCTCAGATCGTCCACGTAGGCCTTGCCGGTTTTGATTAAATGGAGAGCGTATTGATACAACTCCTCGAAGTAATCGGACGCGAAATAGAGGCGTTCCTGCCAGTCGAACCCCAGCCAGCGCACGTCCTCCTTGATGGACTCCACGTATTCCACTTCTTCCTTGGTGGGGTTGGTGTCGTCGAAGCGGAGGTTGCAGAGGCCCCCGAATTCCTGGGCCACCCCGAAATTGAGGCAGATGGACTTGGCGTGGCCGATGTGCAGGTAACCGTTGGGCTCCGGGGGGAAACGGGTCATCAGGCGGCCCGCGTTTTTCCCGGCCTTGAGATCATCGGCAATGATCTGGCGGATAAAATCCAGGGGGGGCGCAGTCTCAGTGGCGCTCATGGGTGTAGCTCCCGGGTATTTCAGGATGTTAAGCTGTTGCCAAAGCAGGGGCGGGTTTAAAACCCGCTCTTACTACCATTTTTAGTATAAACCAAATGTTACCATTTCCTAAGGAGCTTTCAGCCCCGCAGGCAGACAAAAAGGCGTAGGGCGGGCCTCTCGCCCGCCTCAGTAATCCGCCCAGGCCGGAAAGCCGGTGCCGCCGTCAGCCCCGGAGGTAGACAAAGATAAAGGCCTCCCGGTTAATATCGATAACCAGGTCGCCGCCCCGGCTTAAGCCGTAGGCCAGCCAAGTGGGGAGGTCCTCCCGGCAGCAGGGGATGTTGGGGGAAAACCGGCCCCCGGCCCGGTCAAACCAGGCCAGGAGCAGGGGCTGGGCGCAGAGTTCCCCGGCCCGCCGGTCCGCGGCCTCCTTGGCCCGGGGAAAATCCAGGGCCTCATCCGCCAGGCGGAGATCCACCGGCTCCGGGAGCATCTCCCGGGTCAAAGCGGGGCACTCGGTCAAGGCGTCTCCTTCGGGGTCCCTGATTAATAGACCATTCCTTTCAGAATCGCTATGACAGTTTAGGCTCTTGCAAAATGATTATTTTGTCATCCTGAGCGACGCGAAGGATCTAGATTCTTCGGTCGCTTCGCTCCCTCAGAATGACAATTTTGCAAGAGGCTCAGTTAAAAACATTTTTGTTTACCCCCCTTTTTTAAAGGGGGGTAGGGGGGATTATTTATAATCCCCCGAAAATCCCCCTTTTTCAAAGGGGGACTTTAATACCCTGGAAGCTTGGGTTGCAGCCAGAAGCCTCCCAGGTTCAGGGAAAATTGACTTCCCCTTCGGGCGCTTCCATCTCCCCGGGCAGCTCCGTGAAGGGGAAGGGGCGGCGGTTGTCATTTAAGCTGATAAACCGCCAGACGTGGTAGCCGTAACCGATGACTTTATTGGCGAAGGACCGGACCGGCTCGCTGTGCTGCAAGGTGATCAAGAGGTAAACATACTGGAACAGGGTGGTGAGCACGATGGTGGCGTTGACAATGCCGTTGATGGGCAGGAAAAGCAGGGTAATGAGTAGACGCACGGCAATCTGCTGGCGGGTGACCGCGGTCTCGGCTGGTGCGTTCATGTTTCCTCCTGGGCCGGAGGCCAGCAGGCGGCGGCTCCCCGGCGAATTGAAGTCTCCCACATGAAACCTAAACCAAATATATGGTGGGCCGGGAAAATTTGCAAGGCAGAGGAGGCGGGCGCGGGTTACATCTGGGCATGGAGAGAAAATCAGGGGCGGGGGCGGGAGGCCAGAATGGGCGGATGGTTGGAGGAAAAGGAAGGCCAAGAGAGGTTCATGATTCAACCGGGCAAGTTTTGTGCTATAAAAGAAAAAAGACAGTTATGGAACTTTTCAAAGCCTATATCCTCTCTTTGCAAAAGGCTCTGGCGGCGGGGGACGCCACAGAGCACACACACCGCCCCCCCCTCAAGACCCTCCTGGAATCTCTGCAAGACGGTATCCGGGCCACTAATGAGCCGCGGGCGGACGTTGCCTCCTGCGGCAAACCTGATATGCGGGTGTCCAGGGGGGCCGTGCCTGTGGGGTATCTGGAAACCAAGGACATCGGCAAGAACCTGGACACAGAGGAAAAGGGGGAGCAGATCAAACGCTACCTCAAGGGCCTCCCCAATTTCATCCTTACCGACTACCTGGAGTTTAGATGGTATGTTAACGGGGAACGGCGGGCTAAAGCCGTCATGGGACGCCTGGGGGCGGGCGGCAAGATCAAGGCCGGGAAAGATGATATAACCGCCGTCGGGGAGCTTCTGGAGCAATTCCTGGCCCTCAAGACTCCCACCATCGGCACGGCCAAAGACCTGGCCTTGAGAATGGCGGGCCTGGCCCACATCATCCGGGGGGCGGCATTGTTGACCCTGGAAAATGAGCCGGAAACGGGAACCTTAAAGGGCTGGCAAACGGCCTTTGAGAAGACCCTCCTGCCCCACCTCACGGCCTCAGAGTTTGCCGACATGTATGCCCAGACCCTCACCTATGGCCTCTTTGCCGCCGATGTAACCGCAGACACAGGCGTTGAACTGCGCCGGGATACCGCCGCCTCCCTGCTGCCCGCAACTAACCCCCTGCTGCGCAAGCTGTTTCATCACCTGGCCGGGCTGGAGGTGCCCGACGCCGTGGCCTGGGCGGTTGACGACATGGTGGCCCTGCTGAACGCCACCGACATGGCCGCGGTGCTGGAAGACTTCGGCAAAGGTTCCCTGGAAAAAGACCCGGTGGTCCATTTCTATGAAACCTTCCTGGCCGCCTATGACCCGGAGAGGCGTAAAGCCCGTGGGGTCTATTACACCCCGGAGCCGGTAGTCTCTTACATTGTGCGGGCCATTGACCATCTCCTCAAGGAACGCTTTGGCCGCCCCTGGGGGCTGGCGGATAAAAACACCCTCATCCTTGACCCCGCCTGCGGCACCGGCACCTTCCTGCACAGCGTCATGGCCCTGATTTATGACACCCTGTCAGCCCAAGGGCAGGCCGGGGGCTGGAAGGGGGAGAAAGGGTATGTAAGCGAAAACCTGTTGCCCAGGCTCTTCGGCTTTGAATTGCTAATGGCCCCCTACGCCGTGGCCCACCTCAAGCTGGGGCTGCTGTTGAAAGAGAGGGGTTATGATTTCCCGCCTGGGGGACGCCTGGGGGTCTATCTCACAAACACCCTGGAGGAAGGGATTAAGCTGGCGGAAGTCCTGCCCCTGGCCGGATTTATTACGGAAGAGAGCAACGCCGCCGCCCAGGTCAAAAAGGAAGACCCCATTGAGGTAGTTTTGGGCAATCCCCCTTACGCCGGGCACTCCGCCAACGCCAGCTTGCGCCGGGAGGTTGACCCCACAGGCAAGACCCGGACTGTAAGAACCTGGATTGGCCGCCTCCTGGAAGATTACAAACGTGTAGACGGGCAACCCTTGGGAGAAAAGAATCCCAAGTGGCTGCAAGACGACTATGTGAAGTTCTTAAGGTGGGGGCAGTGGCGGATTGACCGCACGGGCCGGGGAATCCTGGCGATGATTACCAATCACGGCTACCTGGATAACCCCACTTTCCGGGGGATGCGCCGGCAGTTAATGCAGACCTTCAATGAAATCTACCTGTTTAACCTCCACGGCAACGCCAAGAAAAAGGAGGTCTGCCCGGACGGTTCTAAAGATGAGAACGTCTTTGACATTCAACAGGGCGTGGCTATCGGTGTCTTTGTCAAGATTCCCGGTGAGCCAGGCCCGACACGGGTCTATCATGCAGACCTGTGGGGGCTGCGGGAGAAGAAGAAGGAAGGGGAACCGGATGGGAAATATGAGGCCCTGGCCCAACTGGAGTTAGGCACTACTCCCTGGCAGGAGCTTCAACCTTCCTCGCCCTCTTATCTCTTTGTGCCCCAGGCGATTGATCTCCGGGTAGAGTATGAACGGGGCTGGCCGGTTCAGGAAATTTTCCCGGTGAACTCCGTGGGGATAGTGACTGCCCGTGATCACCTGACCATCAGATGGTCAAAAGAGGATGTCTGGGAGCAGGTCAAGGACTTCGCCACATTGCCGGAGGAGGAGGCTCGAGAGAAGTATAATTTAGGCGATGATGCCCGGGATTGGAAAGTCAGACTGGCCCAGGCCGATATTAAAGACAAAGGTCCTAAAGGAAAAGATAGGGGACCTGATAGAAAAAAGATTGTGCCCATCCTCTACCGCCCCTTTGACGTGCGTTTCACTTATTACACCGGCCAATCTCGGGGCTTCATCTGCATGCCCCGTCCTGAGGTTATGGTTCATATGCTGGCGGGTGAAAATTTGGGCCTTTGTTTCCACAGGCGAGAGGAAGTTCAGGGGCCGTATTCTCACTTCCTGGTAACCAGATATATCTCTGAACATGGCCTTCTTTCTTCAAAAACTACTAATTCACAAGCCCCTCTTTATCTCTATTCCTGTCAATCAAGAAGAAATAATAATTCTGGGACCCAGAATTCGATATTAGCTTTATGCGAACCATCCGCTCCTTATGGAAAAAAGCCAAATATTGAAATAAGCTTTCTGGAAAAAATAGAGAGCAATCTGATTTTTAATTTTATCCCTAATGGCCGAGGAGATCTGGAATCCACCTTTGGTCCGGAAGATGTGGTTTCCTATGCCTACGCCGTCTTCCACTCCCCCACTTACCGGCAACGCTACTCCGAATTTCTCAAGATGGATTTCCCCCGCCTGCCCCTTACCGGCAATAAGGCCCTCTTTGCTGTATTGGTTGGCCTGGGGGCGGAATTGGTAACCCTCCACCTCCTGGAATCCCCGGCCCTGGACAGACTAATTACCCGGTTTCCCGTGGTCGGTTCCCAGGTGGTGGATAAGGTTCACTACGACGAGAAGAACGGACGGGTTTATATCAACCCTGACCAATACTTTGAAGGGGTGCCCTCGGACGCCTGGGCTTTCCAGGTGGGCGGCTACCAGGTCTTGCACAAGTGGCTGAAAGACCGCAAGGGCCGCCAGCTTTCCTTTGACGATCTCCACCACTACCAGAAAGTCGTAAAGGCCCTAACCGAAACCATCCGCCTCATGGCTGCCATTGACGCCGCCATAGACGCCCACGGCGGCTGGCCTCTAAACGACGGAGATAGCAACGGAAAAATTTAGAATTCAGGCAGAACCTGTATTATAGGAATCTGCGAAACACGATAAAGCCGAAAGAAATCAAGGAGAAGTGGAAATGGAAGCCAAGGCCAAGGCCCCGGGCCGGAGCAATGAAACCCAGGCCGTGATCTCGGAGTTATTGCAGCCGGAGGCCCCCCTTACTAGAGAAAGACGGTCTTACCAGCCCCGGCTCTGCCCCCGGCTGCAAGAAACCGGGGCCACCCGGACCCTGGCCGGTCCGGAGTTGGACGTCCTCAAGGTGGCCCGGGAGCAACTCCCCTTCGTGAGCCAAAATCAGCTTCTGGAAATTATTCCCGGAAAGCCCCTCTGGGATACGCCCCGGAACCTCGGCATCGTCCTTTCCGGCGGCCCCGCGCCCGGGGGCCACAACGTCATTGCCGGGCTTTTTGAGGCCGCCAAGCGGGCCCATCCGGAGAACCGGGTCCTGGGATTTTTGGCCGGGCCTAAGGGGATAATCACCAACAAACACCTGGAAATCACCCGGGAGATGGTAGACCGGTACAAAAATTCCGGGGGCTTCCACATGCTGGGGACGGGGCGGGAAAAGATCGACAACCCCGAGAAGATGGAGCAGTGCCGCCAGACCTGCACCGCCCAAAGACTTTCCGGCCTGGTGGTGGTGGGAGGGGACGACTCCAACACCAACGCCGCGTTCCTGGCGGAGAACATGCGGGACCTGGGCGTCCAGGTCGTCGGCATCCCCAAGACCATTGACGGCGACCTGCAGGTGCCGGGGCTCTGCCAGATTCCCTTCGGGTATCATTCCGCCTGCCTGGCCTTTGCCACGGAGATCGGCAACCTCAATTCCGATTGCAAGTCGGACCTCAAATACTGGCACTTCAACCGCCTCATGGGCCGCAGCGCCTCCCATATCGCCCTGGAGGTGGCCTTCCAGACCCATCCCAACGTCATCCTCATCGGCGAGGAGATCGAAGAACGGGAACTGACCATCCACCAGGTGGTGCGCCTCATCGCCGACGTGGTGGTGGCCCGGGCCAACCTGGGGAAAAACTACGGCACCATCCTCATTCCCGAGGGCATCCTGGAGTTTATCCAGGAAATCAACACCCTGATCATCAAGATCAGCCATATCATCGCGGTTTACAACCGGGAGGCCCACGAAGAGGAGTCTTTCCACAAGCTGCCCTTTGAAGACCAGGTGCAGCTCATCGATAATAACGATATCTGGCGGGACTATGACAGCCGGGTCTTTTTAGGGCTGCCCCCGGAGTTGCAGCGGGGCCTGCTGCTCCCCCGGGACAGCCACGGCAATTTTCAATACGCCCAGGTGAACACGGAGAAGATCCTCCTGGGGATGGTGGCCACCTATCTGCGCAAACAGCGCTCCAAGGGGATTTATAAAGGCACCTTCCGCACCCAGAACCACTACTACGGTTATGACGGCCGGGGGACCTTCCCCACCAGGTTCGATTGCGACTACACTTATAATTTGGGGCAGGCCGCGTTCAGCCTCCTGGCCAACGGGGCCACGGGCTACATGGCGGCCATCAAGGACCTGCACCTGCCCGTGGCCGAGTGGCGGCCCATCGGCATTCCCCTGGCCCCCCTCATGCACCTGGAGGAGCGCACCGCCCGCCTGGAGCTGGTCATCCAGAAACAAAAGGTGGACCTGGAGACCCCGGCCTTCAAGATCTTGGAACAGGAACGGCAGAAATGGGCCCTGGAGGACGACTACCGCTTCCCCGGACCCATCCAGTTCCAGGGCGCCAGCGCCGAGGACAAACCCCTCACCCTGATGCTGAATGCCTTGGGGCAGTAGGCAGTGAGCAGTGAGCAGTGAGCAGAAAAAGAATTTACCATGCTGATTATTGATCACTGATTACTGATATGCGGCTGCGGGCGGGCCTCCGCGCCCGCCTTCAGGTTGGTGGGATTGGAAGTCTCAAAATGCTTGCAATCCCCGGTGCTGGCGGTAATAATTCTCTGGGGAGGAGCCATTCTCCCTCCCGGCAACCCAACTGGGGGATCGTCCAATGGCAGGACAGCGGCCTTTGGAGTCGCCGATCTAGGTTCGAATCCTAGTCCCCCAGCCACTTTTTATTACAAGGCACAAATTTTATTTGGTGATGGATAAAAAGAGTGCAGCATAGATAGGAACCATTAGAAGGGGGTATGTCTACAAAACAGATGAAGCGCGTTCCCACAGTGCTGCAGCAGCAGAACCTATGTTTGGTGCAGCGTAAATCCCTCGTCCGACGATAGCAGAACATTTATAAGGCAGTGCCGCCTTAAATGCCGCAGCAATATCTCCACTCTGGCCTTTGCCGACCCCGGGGAACATCAATCTCGGACTAGGAACAATATCACCAATAAGCTTTGCATATTCTTTAATCTTATTTATTTTTGTACCGGGCACCACAAAGGTATCCACTCCAAGGTGTGCAGCATCCCGATAAATCTTCGCGGGAGCACTATCGGCGATATAGCCACCTTCTGAAACCAGGAAACCAGGGTGGGTCATCTCCCCACCGACAATTGGGAGAAGGTTGGCCCTTCTACACCCTTCGACAGTAGCTTTTAAGGTCCTAATGCCAGCAAAAGGGAATATAATCAGACCATCGATTCCGGCATTTTTGAGGCTTTCGAGAATATCCCCTCCAGAAAGGTCCGGGATGTCAGTTCCATATTTTTGATGATCGTAAATTATAGGTAAATCGGTGAAACGACGTATTTCCTGGACAATCTTCTTTGCTCCTTCAAGGGCAAGCATCCTCACGCCTATTTTGTATGCTTGAATAAAATCTAACGAGCATGTTTCCTTAACAAGCTTTACTAATTCCTTTAACCCAGTTAAGTCACAGGCAGGAATGATTCCATATTTACCATGTAAAATATCCATTTTTTTCACCAAATAATAGAAGCCAGCCAATGTAATATTTTATAAGACACATAGAGGCTTATTAAGTACCAAAACGGACTCAACGCACGAACGTACGAAAAATCTATATTGGTTTTGAAAGCTCCCTCTGGAATTATAAATCTTAAACTAGGGCTGGGGCCTGAATTTAAAACTTCCCATCTTTGAACTTGCGCCCCTGAAGCTTCTGTGACCCTATACGCCCCAATAACATTTTCTAAACCTTTCTTACCAAACAATTTAGTTAAATCAAGGAAGGATATTATTTTCAATAAGCATTTATCTATATAATATCTTACTATCCAAACCTTTGGTAATGTAATTAAAATATTTATTGAAGAGGCTTTCATATCTTTAACAATATAATATAAAGTTAAGACTGTAAAATCATCATAAACTGAAACAAATTTTTCTGTATAAAATTTGCAATGAACAATTAGGGGATTTGGAAGAGGATTTGGATAAGCCTTAACAATACTTGAAATTTCAATTGTTTTATCATCGGACCAATAGATTTTTGTATTATTGGCTTCTGATTGAAATTTCGAAATATTAAGTTCCTGCGGAAGGGCTATGATTTGGGCAAAGGGCGTGGCCGTCGGATTGTAATCATATATCTGGATTTCTAATTCATGCTCTCCTTCTCTCTTATCATTTAGCGATATATTCCACAGGACTTGGGTGTACAAAGCTATGCCTTTTAAATTTTCAAAAGTTAGCAGCCACCGCAATAGTTCCCAAGTCCTTGGCCTCTTGGGGAATCATTTTATATGAAGGAGGCAATTTAAAAGCATAGCTTATATTAATTTTTGAGCTGGGGAATTTACCCCTTTCAAGTTCATCAGGGCGAATGGTGTAGGCGACCGCGTGATTCACCAATGCACCATTTTCGACTAAGGTTTTGGCAGCAAGCAAAACTTCATTGCCGGTCGTGCAATGGTCTGAAACAATAATCGCCCGCAGGCCTTTCAATCCCTCATCTGGGAATCTGGCCTTGATTTTCTCAAAAGAGATTTCCTTCCGAAGCCTTATTGATAAATTGGGAAGCCTTGTTTTGATGGACAATGCCACTGCCAAGCGAATTGCCCCGACAGTTCCTCCTGAGGCTTTTTCGATAAAGGCCAGAAAATCTATGGGGCTCTCTTCCTTAATTGCGTTAATCATCGAAACATAGATGTCCAGGACCATTTCAGCCTGGTACGGTTCATTTAGCAAATAATCCAGGTCAAAATAATAATCGTCTTTTTTGCCTCTTCGTAAACCATGACTGCTGGCTTTAATCACCCCGGGGATCAGGAAAAACTCGCGAGCAATCCATAATTTCTCCCGGTCAATGGCCTTTTGGGCCTTGGGGTTTAGAGATCGGTTGCTCATTGCTTTTCTCCTTTCTTGACGAGGCCAGGGTTAAGGGAAATTTTGTAAAAATACCCATAAAGGCATCGTGTCAAATCGCCCAGCTTGTTCACAATTGTGTGGTTTGCTGGATCATCGGACAAAATAGTTTGAAGTGCCTCCCCAAAAGAAGTTGTAAAAGCTTTTAAAAATTTATCCTCATCAAAATCGAACGAAGCATCCGTGGCTAAGTTCTCCCAAACATCTCCGGTTATTCTCTTGGCCAAATATAAGGCCAGGAAGAGGACATTGTCGGGAATTGAAGCCTCATAGGGAAGGTCCAAATCCACAATTTCCCCCCGAAGGTCACATAGACCTTCCACCTCTCCGTTAGCCATGCGCCTTGCGATATTTAAAAGGTCCTCGCGACTTTTTTCCATCTTATCGGGTGCCTGCTCTTAGCCAAAAAGGATATTCTTGATCTAATTTCAAAAATAAAACCCAAAAAGAGCGCCGTCAAGCGGAGTTAAAGTTTAACGCCTCATACTCATCTTGAACAATTTAGCGCTGCAAATTGTGATTTTAACCACTAAGTGAATTGGAATGCAAGACTTCACCTGCGAAAATTAAAACGCTGCCACTTTTTCCAGATAATGTCTATTCGCTAAATCGACCTCCTGCTCCGATATGCCTCTTCGCCGCAATTCAGGGCGGATTTTCTCCAAAGTTTCCTGAATTACTGTCTGGCCTGAGATCTCCACGTAATTTTCGCCCTGCTTGAATACGACCCTGTTAGCCAAGCAAGCGACCCTAAGTTGAGAGAGAGGGTTTTTGACGCCAGTGGCTTTGACCCCTTCGACGCTTTTTCTGATTTTCTGCAGGCTCACACCCCGTTCCCTTAGCGTTCTAATCATAACTATGCACATCACATCCCGAAGAGTATAGCGCCGTGTTTCCCACGGCCTGCGGCCAGATAAAGCTCCAGGCGTTATAAGTCCCTGCTTTTCCCACCACCTTAGCTGCCTTGCCTTGACCCCTGTCAAGGCACTTACTTTGTTCGTTGAAAACCCATTGTATTTATTAGTATTTTTCATTATTTGACATAATTATATTAATCATGTCAAATCTTTTGCATAAAAATAGCATTTTGTCAATAAAAAAACAACGTTATCTTGATGATTTTTTTATAAATTTAGGAAGTGTTGTTAGTTTTTTAATGGCCAGGAAGGGGGTGGTTTATCTTCGCTGCGACTCATGGTTCACCTTTTTCTGCCACCCAATAGTTGAGAAAATACCGGCGATGATATAATTAATAGGAAAGGTTTAGCGACCGCGGAAGTGCAAGGCTCACTGGTGGGGCCCCCGGACTTCAAATCCGGTGTACCGTCTGAATAAGGCGGTAGGTGGGTTCGATTCCCATGCACTTCCGCCAATGTTTTGCAAAGAGTGGGGGCCAAAAATTTTGGCCCTCTTTTTTATGGTTGGTTCTGTCAGCAGGTGGTGATACCAAGTCGCATTCTAACGGCAATTTTTCTGTAGCGACCCATGTGTCCGCCCCGGAGAGGGCGCACACGCGGGTGCGCCCCTACAATTCCGCGTCGTCTGAATGCTACTTGGTACGATATTCTCCCTCACCGCTAGGCTCATCAAAGCAATCTGCCCATATCCAGTAAATACCCGCCACTCCTTGGCCGACAAAAATGATCAAACCATCTTGGCGGGATCGACCAGCCGGTCGAATTCCGCCTCAGTGATAAAGCCCAGCTTAATGGCCGCTTCTTTGAGAAGCAGGTCATGCTCCAGGGCATAATGGGCGATCCGGGAGGCTTTATCGTAGCCCAGCACCGGGCTCAAGGCGGTGACCAGCATCAGGGAGCGCTCCACGTTGGCGGCGATCTTTTGCCGGTTGGGTTCCAGGCCCTCCACCAGAAATTGGCGGAAATTGTTCATGCTGTCTGCGAGGATACGGATAGACTGCATAATATTGTGGATAATCAGCGGCTTATAGGTGTTCATTTCCAGATGGCCCCCCGCGCCGCCCCAGGCCACCGCCAGGTCGTTGGCCATCACCTGCGCGGCCACCATGGTCAGGGCCTCACATTGGGTGGGGTTGACCTTGCCGGGCATGATGGAAGAGCCCGGTTCGTTGGCAGGGAGGAGCAGTTCAGAAAAACCGGCCCGGGGCCCGCAGGAGAGCAGGCGGATGTCGTTGGCGATCTTGTAAAGGGAGGCGGCCAAGGTCTTCATGGTCCCGGACAATTGCACCAGGGCGTCGTGGGAGCCCTGGACCGCGAACTTATTGGCCGCGGTGACAAAGGGCAGGCCGGTCAGGGCGGCGATCTGCCTGGCCGCCTCCGGGGCAAAACCCGGGGGGGCGTTAAGGCCGGTGCCCACCACGGTGCCGCCCAGGGCCAGGCGGTATACCCCCGGCAGGGCTTGCTGCAGTCGCTCCCCATCATCATCCAGGAGGGCCGCATAACCGGAAAACTCCTGGCCCAGGGTCAGGGGCGTGGCATCTTGCAGATGGGTGCGGCCGATCTTGATGAGGTCTTGCCAGGCTGCCGCTTTGTCCTGCAGGCCGTCCCGCAACTTCTGGAGTGCGGGCAGCAACCTCCCGGTGACGCCCAGGGCCGCGGCCATGTGCATGGCCGCGGGAAAGGAATCATTGGTGGACTGGGACAGGTTCACGTCGTCGTGGGGATGCAGCGGCTCTTTGCTGCCCAGGGGCCGGCCGCTTAACTGGGAACCCCGGTTGGCAATCACCTCGTTGACGTTCATATTGAAGTGGGTGCCGCTGCCGGTCATCCAGACGTGGAGGGGGAACATCTCATCATGCCGGCCGGCCAGGATTTCATCGCAGACCTGGCCGATGAGGTCCTTTTTTTCCGGGGATAGACACCCCAGAGCATGGTTGGCCCGGGCCGCCCCCTTTTTGAGGAGGGCATAGGCGGAGATCATCTCCCGGGGCATCAGGTCGCCGCCGATGCTGAAGTGCTTCAGGGAACGCTGGGTCTGAGCGCCCCACAGTTTATCCGCCGGCACCTTGACTTCGCCGAGGCTATCGGTTTCGCTCCGGAAATCGGCCATCTCCGTCCTCCGTTCCAGGGAAAGGATACGCGTTTGATCATTAGATAACGTCCGGACAATTCCCCGGGTCTCCGCCCTGAGAACCCCAGGTACCCAGTTTTTAAAGATAAACATCTTCTGTACTTGATGCCAGCGCCCCCCGATATCGGTGCTTCCAGAAAAATGGCGATACCGGAGAAAGGGATGGTTTTTAACGTCTGTCCTCCCTTCAGGGGCCTTGCCTCCAGGCCGTTGATCTAGGTAAAAAATCCTAGGCTTTTATGATAAAATATTGATTAGACCGATCCCGGTGAGTGGGGTCGCTGGCGGCTTCGTTTCCCGGGCGCTTCCGCAATTTTTTGGAGTCCGGCGTTTGCTGGCAAAAGGAAAAGGCAGTGCCGTTAAAGGCTGATCAGCTCAGAATCAGGAGATTCAGGCTTATTAGCGGCGAAGAGATTACCCTTTATTGCAAGTTGGCTAAGGTTCGCTCCGGCCTCGCCGCGACCTACCGGCTGTATGAGGATGCCCATGGTCTTCAATGGATGGAGATTTCCATGAATGATAAATCCCATCTAATACCGCTGACCGATACTTCCTTCGAACAACAAGTGGCCGCGGAACTGTTAACCCTGGGAGTCAACAAATATAGTGGCTGACCACCTGGCGGCGCCGCCTGAAAGGAATCGGTTTTCTGGAAGGATTGCGGGAACGGGGTTAAAGCTGAGAAACAGAGGCGGGATTGCTGCTCAGGGACGCGACCTGGTTGCTCCCCTTTTTTTCTTACCCATCGAAGCTGCAGGAGACACAAAATCCGGATAGAGTATTGCCAGGCAGGCAGGACAGAGGCTGTGGGTAAATACCGTTTCCTGCCTCTGCCCGGGTGATCCTGCTACGTCTTGCCACTCCCCTGCTGCGTTAAGGATTTTTTGGCAAGAACAACATCTGGTGATAATTTCTTTGCCGTGACACCACTCTCTTGGCACCTTTGTTCTCCTCTAATGAGGATAGAGGTCCTGCAAAAAGAAAGATACAGTTAAATTTTCTATTCCTTTGGGTATATCTATTATAGAGGCGACATTGTCCAGAACAATGGGCACAAATACCTATTTCAGCCTAGGCAATAATACCTAAATCTACGAAAAATTCCCAAATCTTCCCGGCCCGGCAGGATTGTTCTCCCAATTACTTAACCGCTCCTATTGAGGGGTTCCGCCGATTTTTTTTAGAGATTGAAAAAACGTCCGAGTAAGTATTTGACAAATAAGTTTGTTTCGATAAACTTTATACTAGCACCGCAGGTGGAAACGTTGCCGCAGCTAGGCCAGCAGGGGGAACGGTTTGCCGGTCGTTCCCTTTTTTTTTCCTGGGGTGCGTCCCAGCAAATGGGGGAATTTTTTGGAGGTTGCAATAATGCGTGTGAAAGGTAAGGTCAAGTGGTTCAGCGATGCCAAGGGCTACGGGTTCATTTCCCAGGAAAGCGGCCCGGATGTTTTTGTGCATCACAGCAACATCGTCGGTGAGGGGTTCCGCACCCTGGAAGAGGATCAGGAAGTGGAATTCGAGATCGTGGAAGGCAAAAAAGGCCCCCAGGCCCAGAATGTGGTGAAACTTTAAGGAGATTTTATGGCAAAAGTTAAAAATGGCGATTTTGTGCAGGTGCATTACACCGGCGCCCTGGAAAACGGCGACGTCTTCGATAGCAGTGAGAGCCGGGGCCCCCTGGAGTTCCAGGCCGGCGGCGGCGGGATCATTCCCGGCTTCAATGACGCGGTCATGGGCATGGAAGTGAATGAAGAAAAGAAGGTGGTCCTGGCTCCGGATGAGGCCTATGGCCAGCTCCGGGACGACCTGAAGCGGGAATTTCCCATCGACATGCTGGGAGAAGAAAAGGTGGAGCTGGGCCAGATGCTCCGGTTCTCCAGCCCCCACGGCCCTGTTTCCGGGAAGGTCCTGGAAGTGGCCGCGGATAAGTTCCTGGTGGACTTCAACCATCCCCTGGCCGGCAAGACCCTGGTCTTTACCATCAAGTTGGCGGGCATCAGCGATCAACCCACCCAGGCCTCCTGCTCCTGCGGCTGCTCCTCCACGGACTGCGGCACTACCTGCGGCTAAGCCGAGGGAAGCCCGGAGCTCCCCGTTTTTCTTGATTCTCCCTGAATAAAAAGGGGAGGAGCAAGGGCCTTGCGCCCCTGCCCTCCCCTTTGTCTGCTCGCTTCGGATAACTAGGCGTTATTGGCCGGCATTTGGCTGGTTGGCCGGAGGATTGGGCGTATTCCGGCCTGCACCCTGCTGCCCCTGGGAACCCTGGGCTTTGGCGCCCCGGCCCTGGGCGCCTTTACCGTATCCGGGGTAGTAGGGACAATTGGCGTTGCCCTGCCCCCGGCCCTGGCCCTGCACGGTGTTCTGGGAAGTTGGGTTCACCGGGCACACTCCCCCGGGGCCACCGCCGCCCCGGCATTGGGCCCAACTGAGATTCGCCCAGAGCATGGTTCCCGCCAAAGCCAGAACCAGTCCTACCCACAGGCGTTTATCGATTTTCAGCATTAAGTTCTCCTTATACTCTTAGTTTAGGGGGATTTTGACGGCGGGGCGGAAGCCGGGCCGGGTTCTAGGCCCTGTCCGTGGCGCCAGGGGGGGCCCCTATGCCCCCTCCGGGGACCGTAGCCGTCCCCCCGGGGACGGCACAGCCTGCGTTCCACCAGGTTGATAAAAGCCGCTTGCTGCTCCGGCTTCAGATGCTTTTTGCACTCCAGGAGAAACCGGGCCACTTCCTCTTCCAACCGGCCTTGCTGGGCGCTGATCTCTTTGATCTTCCCCTGGATGACGCCCCAATCGGGGTTCTCGCCTTTGAGGAGCTCAAACAGCTCCCGGCGTTTGGCCGCCATCTCCCGGCGCAACTGGGCCACCCGGCGGCGATGGTCCGGCGCCACCCGGCGCAGGGTCTGGCGCTGCTCCTGATCCAGGTGCAGGGCCAGCCACAGGTCCCGCAAGCCCATGGGGCCCGGCTCTTCTTGGCCCACGGCCGCTTGCCGGTCCTGGTGGCGCAGATAGGCAAACGCGCCGATGGTCCCCAAGTTGAGGGCCAGGGAGAATATCACCAGATACAGCAGCCAGTTCCGCTTCATGTGCCGTTACTCTCTTCGGCCTGATAGGAGACCATCATGGCGCCCAGGGACCCCTGGGGAAAGTCATGGAATTCTTCCAGGGCCAGGACTTCACCGTTGCCGTTACTGCTGGCAGTGGAGTAAGGATAGAAATCCCGGGCCAGGGCGCCCCCCAGGACGATGCCCAGAACCAGGGACGCCACCATGGCCAGGGACTGCCAGCCATAGCGGCGCCGGGGCTGCAGCCGCTCCAGCACCCGGGCCGACAACCCCGCTGGCGCCGGGGCCTCCAGGCTTCCCAGGGCCGCGTCCAGCCGCTGCAGGAGGGCCAGCTCCCGCCGGCACTCTTCGCAACCCTCCAGGTGCGCGGCCACCTCCCCGCGTTCCTCCGGGGTCAATTCGCCGTCCAGCCAGGCGGATAACCGTTCCCGCACCCCATCTCCTGCCATCTTCATTCTCCCTCAGGATAAATATCCCTATGTTGATAACACCCGAACCCGGCAAAACCGGCGCGGGGCTGGTTTTTTTAAGGAGTGGGGGGAGGGGCCAGGGTCCGGGACCCTGCCCCTTCCCCCACGCCCCCCTCCCCAACCCCTGTAAAGAAAAGGGGCTTCGGGGATACCGGGGGGGCAGGCGGTTCCCTTGACGCCTCTTCCCGCCATGCTTACTATGGCTACCAGAAGTTTATTCTTAACGCAGCATATTTTTTCAAGCCAGTTGCTCATGGGCCTGCGGCTCCCCCCTAAACCAGGAAAGGGCCGCGAGCAGCCAGGGAATTGGTGGGCAGTGCCCACCCGGCATTAACTGCATTAACTTTGAACCTTGAACTTTAAACTTTTCAGAAAAGGGAGGAGTTATGTTATCCCAAATCCCCGCGGATTTAAGCAAGCTCTCCAAGGAAAACTTAAACCAGGAACTACTGCGCATCGGCATCATCGCCGAGCTGGACGCCATCAACCTCTATGAGCAGCTCGCGGCCTTGACCGATGACGCCGACATCAAAAAAGTCTTCCTGGACATCGCCAAAGAAGAAAAGACCCACGTAGGTGAATTCCAAACCATGCTCCTGCGCCTGGACAAACAACAGGTCCAGGAAATGGAGCACGCCAAAGAAGAAATCAAGGAACTCACCGGCAAGTAGGAAGCATTAGTTAATGCTTCTGAAGATTAATCGGCAGGGCGGGCGCATCACCCCCCTGCCCCGAAAAACCGGGAATGCTTTGTGGGAATGGGCCCTGGGGCAGTGGGCAGTGGGCAGTGGCACCGGCGTCTCGCCGGTGCTCTCCCGATTTTTCCCCCCTCCTTTTCTAAAGGGGGGTAGGGGGGATTATAAATAAACCCTTGATAATCCCCCTAAATCCCCCCTTAAGAAAGGGGGACTTAATAATTATCTTCCCCAAGATTGGCTATGGATACCACTGGCGGGGACTTAGGGGTTGGACCTGCCAGAGGCCGCCATTAATCTGCTAACCTTTACTATCCGGTAAACCCAGGCTGGCGAAATTATCCTGCAATATTTTGGTGGTCGGGTGATCGTCCCCCAGGAATTGCCGGCAAGTTTCCAGGGCCCTGGCAATAAGTAACCTCGCCCCTTCCACGTCCCCCAAGGCCAGGAGCACGGACGCCAGGTTGTTCGCATTAATGGCCACCGTCGGGTGGTTAGGGCCATAAGCCGCCGCATCTATGGACAGGGCCCGCTCATAGCACGACTTCGCGGCCGCCTGGTCGCCCTGGGCCTGGAGTACCGACCCCAGGTTGGTCAAATCTACGGCCACTCTTGGATGGTCAGGGCCATAGACCGCCTCACCTATGGCCAGGGACCGTTCACAGTACGCCTTAGCGGCTGTAAGGTCCCCCAGGGCCTGGAAGACAAAACCCAGGTTGTTCGCGTCCCTGGCCACCGCGGGGTGGTCCGGTCCATAAGCCGCCTCATCTATGGCCAGGGCTCGCTCATAGCACGACTTCGCGCCCGCCAGGTCTCCTTGGGCCCGGAGCACGGAACCCACGCTGTTTAGGAGGAGCGCCACTCTGGGATGGTTTGGGCCGCAGCCCGCTTCGTCCATGGCCAGGGCCCGCTCATAGTGTGACCTCGCCCCGGAGAGATCGCCCTGGTCCTGAAGCACGGAGCCCAGGTTGTGCTCCAGGGTCGCCACGTGGGGATGGATCGGTCCGTAAGCCGCCTCACTGAGGGCCAGGGCCCCCTCATAAGCCTTGCGGGCCTCCATGAATTCGGCCCGCTTCTGTAAATAACAACCCGCCTGGTTCAGCACCCGCCCCCCGGCGGCCAGGGCCACCTGGAAGGTTGAGGCATGGCCGCCCGCGGCCAGGGCATGGGGCAAGAGGCGGTCATACCAGGGCCAGATGGCCAAATTATAGAGGTCATCTTCGGAAAGGGCCGCATTCACCATCTCCACCGCCACCCCGGCCCACTTCTGCCGGGCTTTATGGTGCAGCCGGTCCCTAACCACCGCCTGCACCAGGCGGTGCACCGCCAAGGAGTCTCCCCCCACGGCCATCAAGGAGCAGCGCTGCAAGGCCTCCAGCGCGGCCTCCAGGGCCATAGGATCATTGACCACCTGGGCCAATTTTTTAGGCAAATGCTTGGCCCCCTGCGCCAGCAGTTCCCGGGGGATGTCATCCGGGGCCCAGAAGGCGCAGAGGTTGAGCAAATCTGCGCCTGCCGGGGATTCCTCCTGCAACTTCTTAAAGGAGATGTCCCAGGTGGTGGCCACTGTGGCCGGATAATCCCGGGACCATTGGCCCCGCCGCAAAAGCGCCCGGCGTTTGGACCGGAACCTTGGTAAATATTGGGCGCAGGTGCAGCCGCAAGCCTCCATATAGGCCGCGGCCTGCTCCAGGGCCAGGGGCAGGTCCCCCAACTCCTGGGCCAGCACCCCGGCCGCGGCCACATCCTGCTCCCCGGTGCGCTTCAAGAGAAAGGCGATGGCTTCTTCCCGGGGCCAGACTTTCACTTCCAGGGGCTGCGCCGTCCCCCGCCAGGCGGCATACCGGGAGGTAATGAGAATATATCCACTCCCGCCACGGGGGAGATAATTCTCCAAATCTTTGGGGTCCGCGGCGTTATCGAAGATCAGCAGCCATCTACCGTGCTGCTCCAGGTAGTGGCGCACCGCGGCCACCGCGGCTTCCTGCTCCTGGGCCCCTTTCTCCGGCAGGTCCAGGGGTCCGGCCAGGTCGGCATAATCGCCAGCCAGAGTTGCGGGGGTCTCGGCGCGCAGCCACCATACCAGGTCGTAATCGGGAGCATGGCGGTGGGCGTACTCCAGGGCCAGTTGGGTCTTGCCGATCCCCCCCAGGCCGTGGAGCGCGGCCTGGGTCAGGGCCGTAGCCTGCCCCGCAGTCAAAGAGGCCCGCAAATCTTTTAAAAGCTGCTCCCGCCCCGTGAAGTTGGGATTGCGCTGGTGGGGCACGTTCCAAATGGGGGGCAAGGAGCCGGGAAAGCGGGGGGCCTCCCTGGGCCGGGCCGCGTCGGGGAATTTTAGCGCAGAAGACGGCTTGGCGCGCCTTTGTTCAATTCCCGAAATGAGAGCGTTCCTGGCGGCCTCCTCATCCAGGCCTATCAAATTGATATAAATGATCTGGCCAAGAAGGCCTTCTAAATCAACCTTGGAAACGCGCACCGGCACCATGATGCCTTTGGCTCCGGTGGGGTCTTGGGCGAAGGCCGCGGCCCATTCGGGTTGAGGAAATTCAGCGGTCAGATAATCGGGGGATAAGACGGCGATGGTGCGGGTCGCTGAGGCAGCCGCCTTCTGCATTTCCAGGACAAAATTGCCGCCCGGACGGAAATCCCAGGCTTGAAGAATGGTGGTGTAGCCAGCCGCCTCCAATTCCCAGGCGATCCATTCGGCCCAGGCTTTATCCGCCTTATTGTAGCTGATGAAAAAATCTTTGGGGGCTTCCGCGGCCATGGACGCCTCGGCTGCTTGTGCGCATCAATTCATCAAGGGCTTTACCCAATCTCCGGCATTTATTAACGGGAAGTCAAGGGAAATTATATCCTTATTAACCATAAGCAGGCACAACTTGTTACAGGGTAAATAATCCAGGAGCGCGCAATAAGAAAAGAAGCCAGGGACAAACCACGGGCGGGGCCAGGTTATGGTGAATTTTTTAGTAACGCCGACTGGGCCGGGGGATTTCTCGATACTTAAGGGAGGGGTGTGGTGTCCGGGAGGAGTGACTTGGAAGCGGACGCTTTCTTGGGGGCCGGGGGTTTAATCGTTTGGCTCTCCCACCCGCAGAAAGATGGCGATCTTTTTATGATAACCCCTCAGATCCAGGTCCTCTTCTCTGTGGCTCAGCCTCCTGACCAAGCGGTAACGGTCCCGCAAGGACATGGTGAAGTAAAAGGGGCTTTCCACCAGGACGGAGATGATGGCTTTCATGACTCCTTACCATTGCAAAGGCTATACCCGTTAGGGCTTTCCTAGAACATCGTCACCAACGCCCATTTTCTTTATGGGGAAAGAGCAGTGGGGTGGGTAAAAAAGTCTGATCGTTTTTAAGCCGATGGGGCCGGGGGCGGCGAAATTTGCCTAGAAGCTATTGCCAAACCTCTTTTTTTTGTCACCCTGAGCGTAGCGAAGGGTCTAGGTAATTGAAAAAAATAGATTCTTCGCTTCGCTCAGAATGACAGTTTAAGGGGATTTGGGGATTTGAAATGACTTTATAGGACCAAAAATGGCAGGGCCGTGGGGAGGGCTCAGCCTTCGAACTTCTCGTCGAAGACCTTCATGGCGCAAAATTTGCCGCACATGGTGCACTGATCTTCTTGGGCCAGGCTCAGATCTCGGTAGCGCTGGGCCTTATCCGGGTTGATGGAGAGCCTGATCTGGGTCTGCCAGTCCAGGGCCCGGCGGGCCTGGGACATTTTCAGGTCCCAGTCCGCGGCCCCGGGGAGGCCGTTAGCGATATCCGCGGCGTGGGCGGCGATGCGGGAGGCCACCACCCCGTCGATGACGTCCTCCACCTCGGGCAGCTTCAGGTGTTCCGCGGGGGTGACGTAGCAGAGGAAGGAGGCCCCTTCCGTGGCGGCCAGGGCCCCGCCGATGGCCCCGGCGATATGGTCGTAGCCGGAGGCCACGTCCGTGACCAGGGGCCCCAGGACATAAAAAGGGGCATGGGCGCAATACTTCTGCTGGAGACGCACGTTTTTCCTGATGGCCTTAAGCGGCAGGTGGCCCGGACCCTCCACCATCACCTGCACCCCTTTTGCCCAGGCGCGCTTGGTCAAATCCCCCAGGATTTTCAGTTCGTGGAGCTGGGCCTTATCCGTGGCGTCGGCCAGGCACCCCGGGCGCAGGCCGTCCCCCAAAGAGAGGGTGACGTCATGGTCCCGGGCGATCTGCAGCAGCCGATCATATTGCTCGAAAAGAGGATTTTCCCGGCCATGGCGCCGCATCCAGGCGGTGAGGAAGGCCCCGCCCCGGGAGACCACGCCGGTGACCCGCTTTTGCAGCAGGGGCAGGGCCGCCCGGGTGACGCCGCAGTGCACGGTGACGAAGTCCACCCCCTGGCGGGCGTGGTGTTCCACCATGTCCAGGAACCAGTCCCCTTTGACTTCTTCCAGGCTTTGGGCTTCGGTCATCACCTGGTAGATGGGCACGGTGCCGAAGGGCGCGGGGCACCCGGCCAGCAGGGCGGCCCGCAGCTCGTCCAGGGGTCCGCCGGTGGACAGGTCCATGACCGCGTCGGCCCCGTAGCGCAGGGCCGCGGCCAGCTTGGCCTGCTCCTTCTCCAGGTTGACGTCGTGGGGGGAGGTGCCGATATTGGCGTTGATCTTCACCCGCACGCCGGTGCCGATGGCCACCGGCGACAGGTGGCGGTGCCCGGGGTTGGCGGGCACCACCAGGGTGCCCGAGGCCAGTCCCCGGCGGACGGCCTCCGGGGCCAGCCCCTCCTTTTGGGCCGCCCGGGCCATCACTTCGGTAATCTTGCCCGCCAGGGCTGCGGTGCGTTGGGTCATATCTTGATTTTTTTTAGGGGGGAGCGGGGCCTTTCCCCGGCAACTCCCCTATAATACCGTTTTCGGTTTTCGGTTTTTCGTTAAAAAAAAACAAAGATTATTAATATGTTAGCTTGTAAGTTCGTTTCATTTGAAAGAGAAATTGGTATAAGGTTTTTTGTAGACCTATTCTATCTGAATTTCCTGGTAAAAGAAAGTCTGCCCCCTTTCAAAGAGTAATTCCAAGTTCGTTTTCTGCTGCAACAAGTCATATGGATAACTTATTGATAATTACCAATCTTTTAACCGAAAACTGAAAACCGAAAACCGAAAACGGTATAATATATACCGGGAGGCGCACAACGAGGTAAACGGGCGAACCTGGTGTTCGCCCGGCGATTAGAAGCCATTTCAAAACCTATTTTTGAAGTCGGTTGGGGCCGGCCAGGCATGTTTGACTCGGGAAAGAATTCTCCCCCCTTTTCTAAAGGGGGGCTGGGGGGGATTACGTAAGCGCCCGATAATCCCCCTAAATCCAATGCTGTTTACTTATAGGGATTGCCAAAAGTTTTTTCCTCTTATCCTCTCTCCCCCCGGCGGGGGGAGAGGGTAAGGGTGAGGGGGGCGGAAATAACTTTCGGCAACGGGTATAAGAACTCTAAGGACTCGGTGGGCCGTGCCCACCCTACATTTTGTCATTCTGAACGGAGCGCAGCTTCGTTGCGAATCTCTCTTCTTGCCGGCGAAATGAGAGATTCTTCGCTGCGCTCAGAATGACAAAAAGCCTTATGTTAGCGCTTATGCCCCCCAACCCCCGCCCCCCGAGGGGCATAAGCGCTAACTTAAGAGACAGTTATGAACTGCCAGGTTTTTTAAAACATCTAATTGTAACAGCCTCTTACGCGGGGGCTCTCTTAAATCCTGGGAGATTTGGTGCCATTTTTTCCAAC
>JBFLXM010000072.1:0-15403 GCA_040757175.1 Thermodesulfobacteriota bacterium | reverse complement strand
GTCAGAGAATTACGCATTAACATCCAAAATGAAGCTCGGATTCTGCATAATCACCCCCCAGAGTCTCAGCCTCTGAGGGATTACGCTTTTGCAAAAACCTAACCGGACAGTGCTGGGTTCGCCCCTACAATTTATTGCCTATAGATTGCGACTTGGTATTACTCCCCTAATCCCAGGTTCTGTCTCCAATTTAACCACTAATTTCCCCACATCAAGCTTTAGCACGGTGAATTCCGATCCGGCGGCGGTTGGGGTGCAGTATAAGAGCGGGGATGACTTTTGGGAGGCGATTATCCCTATTTGCTCCCTTGTCCACAGCATTTTTTATATTTTAAACCGCTGCCGCAGAGACAGGGAGCGTTACGCCCTATTGGGGGGGTGACATTGAAGATGGTTCTGGGGGGAGCACTTCCAGTTGGGTTGAGAAGCCTTTCCAGATCCGAGATATCCTCTGGCTGATCAGCTTCCAATCCCACGATAACCTGCCAGCCGCGCTCATTACATAAAGCCAAAATCTCGTGGGCCCTGGCCTCGGTGCGCACTCTGACCACTGCCGGCCGCTTTGAACTCCCAAGCTTTGCCATTTCTTAGTTTGCCCCTTTCCTCTGGGGCAATGTACGTGCCCCGGCTTGTTGGGGATATGATAGTTTGCCAATGAATTTATTGGTCTTCCCGGTCCGCCGGAATATAGGGAATCAACCCCTGCTGATAGGCCATCTCCTGCACTTCACGAGGCATGGCGCGGACATCGACAATCAGACCATTGACCTCCAGCATCCACACCAACGGGTTCTCGTCCATGAGACTAGGCAAGCACCAGCGGGGTTCAAACGGACCCATCCTGAACATCTCCCGAATCACTTTGGCTTTAGCCGCGGCGCTGCTTTGACTCACACCGAAAGCCGCGCACAGCTCATCGGTGCGCAGATGGGGAGTCTGGGATTTGTCGAAAAGAAAATTGACTTGCCCCAAGGTGTAGACAATGGCACAGGCCCAAATCTGCGGCTTGCCCCGGGCCAGCGGCGAGGGGCGTTTCCGGGCCAGGGCCGCAGCAAGTTCACGGCAGAGTGTCGCGTATTCAGGGGTCAGATACTGCTGACAGAAGGGATCGATCAAGGCCATAATGGCCGCAAAGGCGGGCTGCATGGCCGCGGGCACGGATTTAGAAGGTTTGCTTGACACAGGATGATCCTTTGAGATATTCAACTCAATTACAATAAAAATTGCATCGGCAAAGCAAAGCCTTGCACTCGATTGGATTCCCCAGCGCAGCCTGGGAACTAAAATAAAAATTATAGGGCCAGAGTCCGGAACGAACCTTTAGGCATGGTTTAATCGGGTTCCAACACCACCTTTAAAGATTCCTGGGCTTCGGCCACGATTCTAAAGCCCTCTTGAATCCGGGCCAGGGGCAGGACGTGGGTGATGGTGTCTTGGACATTGATCTTTTTCCCGGCAATGAGGGCCAGGGCGGCTTCCAAATCCACGGGCGCGGCGCCATAGGAAGAAGTGACGGTGAGTTCATTGCGCCAAAAGTCCGGGATGGGAATGACAATGTCCCGGTTGGGGATGGCAAAGAGGAGAATGATCCCCGCCTTCTCGACGTAGCGGAAGGCCTGCTCCACCGCGGCGTAGGCGCCGGTGCAGACGATGACCCGTTCCGCCTTGAGATTGAGGTCTTGGCCCGCGTGCAGCACCTCATCGGCGCCGAACTCTTTGGCTTTATTTAAGCGATACCTATTAATATCCGTAGCCACCACCCGGGCGCCGATTAACTTGGCCAACTGGATATTGAGGATGCCGGAGATGCCGCAGCCCAGAATCAAGACGGTGTGCTCCGGCCGGATATTGATCAGCCGCAGCCCTCTGACCCCGCAGGCCAGGGGTTCGATCATGGTGCCTTCAATATAGGACACCTGCTCCGGCAGGACATAAACCCCATAATCCACATTGATCTTGGGCACCCGGACATATTCGCTGTAACCGCCGGGATCATAATTGCCCGAATGCAGGGTATCGCAGGCCGTTTGATGGTCTTCCCGACAGAATTTGCAGTCATTACAGGGCACGTGATGGCTGACAAAAACCCGCTGCCCCGGTTGATATCGGTCCGCTTGGGACTCGATGACGTCGCCGGCAATCTCATGGCCAAGGATGCGGGGAGCCTTCTGAATACGATACCATTCCATGGCATCCGTGCCGCAGATGCCGCTGGCCCGGACCTTGACCAAGATCTCCCCCGGCCCGATCTTCGGTACGGGGAGTTCCTCCAGGCGGATATCGTTATTGTTGTAGTAGTTAGCGACTATCATCCGGGTAAAAAGAAGTTCAAGGTTGAAAGTTCAAGGTTCAAGGTTAACAGCTTATTCCTTTTGAACCTGGAACCTGGAACCTTAAACTTTTTATTTACTTTCCTTAGTCTTTTTATAGATCTCGTGCGCCTGCTTGACGGCAGCATGGTCATGGATAATGGCCCTTAAAGCCTTGGCCATGGCCACCGGATGCGGGCTCTGCCAGACATTTCTCCCCAGATTGATGCCCACCGCGCCCTTCTGGATGCCGTCGTGGACAAATTCCAGGACCTCCAGTTCCGTCTCACATTTGGGCCCGCCGGCCATAATGACGGGAACCGGACAACCGTTCACCACCTTATCAAAATGTTCTTCACACCAATAAGTCTTTACCACTTTGGCGCCCAGTTCCGCGGCGATGCGGCAGCATAAAGCCAGGTAACGCGCCTCCCTCTTCTCCATTTCCCGGCCCACCGCGGTCACCGCCATCACCGGGATGCCGTAACCCTCGCACTGATTGACCAGAGTGGCGAGATTTCCCAGGGTCTCCCTTTCATATTCGCTGCCGATGAATACCGAAACCCCCACGGCCGAGGCATTCAGGCGAATAATTTCGTCAATGGAGGTGGTGAGTTCCTCATTGGCCAAATCCTTGCCCACCATGCTGGTGCCACCGGATACCCTCAACACAATGGGTTTGCTGTTGACCGGCTCAATGGCCGAACGCAAGACCCCCCGGGTGCAAAAAATGGCGTCCACAAAAGGGAGCAGCGGTTTTACCGTCTCTCCCGGTCTTTCCAGGTTCCTGGTAGGACCTTGGAAATAACCGTGATCAACGGGCATAAAAAAACATCTGCCGTTGGGCATGAGCCGGCTTAAGCGGTTTTTCATTCCCCAATCCATGTGCAAGTCTCCTGTCCTTTGAGGGGTTAACGGCACGGCCAGCCATGCCCCGGCTGCAGAAAGGCCATTATTTTTGTGCTCCGGGTGATCATTATCCCGGCCGGACTAGCAAATAACCTTTATTTATCAACCAATGGTGAAATTGGTAAATGGTATATCTGCAATTCGACTTACAAGTCTGTCTGATCGTTTCGTAACTAGCGGAACCCTCCGGTTGCGCCTCCAAATCCAACTGCACCGGACATTGTACGTCTTTACAAAATTCCCGGCGTTGATAATCGATGTAACCATTGAGAGACATCTATCGCCTCCGTCCCGGCCGCAAACCCATATTTGGGTAAAAGGGCACAAACCCCTTTCCCTCTAACAGTATCTCAGGATCCAGGATGGTGGTAAATTTTGAACGGCACTAGAGATAAAGCGGTGCTTTCTTTTCTGATCTCGGACCCCCGGCTTTTATTATCTTTTCTGCCCCGGCGGCAGGGAGCGGATGCGCTCGATCTCGGCCTGCTCCAGCTCAATAAATTCGTCCGGGGGGTAGTCCATCCTCAGGGCCCGGGTGACCCGGTGAATGGAGATCATCAGGGGCGGCCCCGAATACATGTTTTCCCAGGTGATGTGCACGGTATCCGTCTCCGGTTCAAAGTGCACGCCCCGCCAGGCTCCGAAGACCTGGTCGAACTCCAGTTCGTAGAGTTCTTCCCAGGCCTGGTTCAGAAGTTCGATCACCTCGGCTTCTTCCAGCCGCTGGTCCCAATAATAAAGAGAGTAGTCTTTCATAGAAGAATCAGGAGTCCAGGCATAAAGATAGGGGCGCCGGCAGCGCCGACGCCCCGGTTTAGAGTTTAGTATATCCTACTTTTTCTTTTCTTGGAAGAACTTGCACTCGGTGGGAGCGGTGAACGCCCCGGGGCGCGCTTCCTTGAAAATGCCCAGCAGGAAAGGATATTCAATGGCCCGGCAGTGCCCGAAACAGACTTTAGACATCTGAGGGTCGAAGGTTGCTTTAAAGGACTTGCAATCATCGCACAGAATCGCCATATTGAGGATTCCTCCTATCTTCCGAAGTTACGGCGCCGCTACCAGGATTTCCCGTATTTCCGCTGGGCGGTGATGCGCTTCCAGCAGCTCCCATCCAGATCTTCCGGGGTGAGCTGGGTGCAAGCGGTGAGCTTGCCCCGGGCGGACACGGTGGTGTTCTTGGGTTTGCCCAAGAAGGTGACGTTGGCAAAAGGCGGCGGCGAGGTCTTGCCTTCCCCGGAGAGGGGCTTCAGATCCTTGGTCTCTGCGTAGCCGGGCAGGATGAAATCCGTGCCCCGGCCCGCTTCCGGTTCCACCACCCGCTGGCCGTTTTCCCATTCAGCGTAGTAGAGGACGTCACAACCGGCGCACTTGAAGTTGCCCGTGTAATCCCAATAGCTGTAAGGGTCAAAGAAGTTGCGGGTTTCGCATTTAGAGCAATCGTAAAACAACGAGACTTTGAATTCAGTCATATCGAGTCATTCCTCCCAATAGATAGAGGTGCGACTTTGGGGGCCGGGGAAAACCCCGCCCCCACCGTCCGTCAGCTAGATGATTTCCTTGGCTTCAAACTCCCGGATCTGGTCCGAGCTGAGGCCGCAGACCCGCTGGTAGATCTCTTCGTTGTCGCAGCCCACCGGACGATGGACGTGCTTCAACCGCGGCGGCGAATCGCTCATCTTGTAGATGACTTTCTGGGTGAAGACGTCGCCATAGTACGGGTCGTCGTACCAGCCCAGGGAACCCCTCTCCAGGAAGTGGTCGCAGTTGGCCGCTTCCCGGATGGTGAGCAGGGGCTGGTTGACCAGGCCGGCGCCGGTGAAGATCCGGGCCGCCTCTTCCTTGTTCTTGTCTTTCAGGAACTCCTCGATGGCCGGGTAGATCTCTTCCTGGGCCCTGGCTTCCACCCGGTCGTCATGGGTGGCGTACTTCTTGGCCAGGTCGGGACGGCCGATAAGGTTCATGAGATTGGAGAAGTCTGCGTCAGTGTAAGCCTGAACGCAGATGTATCCTTCTTCCTTCTCCGCGGGATGGTCCGAATGGGGATAGGAAGAGAGGCCGCAGGCGACGATGCCGTTGACGCAGATTTCCGTATCCCAGTTGCCCCAGCGCATGCGGACGATGCCGGTGCGGCCCCACAAAGGCAGGCCGTATTCGGTGTAGCGGGTGGAGCCTTGCACCTGGGAGCACTCGAAGTAGTTGCCCAGGTTGGAGACCGTATCCCGCCAATAGAGGCCGGCCAGCATGGCCGTGGAGACTAGCATGCCGATGGAGTAGTCCATGATCCAGGTGGTGTGCTTGCTGGGGAAGCCGGCCGTGGCCCTCCCGGCCCGGTGGCCGGTGAAGGAGAAGACGCCGCCCTTGGCCTGGCCCAGGATGTCGTAGGAGGCCCAGTTCCGGCCGGGGCCGAAGCCGCCGAAGCCGCCGCACCAGGCCAGGACGATTCTGGGGTTCACCTCTTTGCAGGCGCCGTAGCCGATCTTCCAGCGGTCGAAGGTACCGGGCCGGTAGTTCCAGACCATGGCATCGGTTTTTTGGACGAAATTATAGAAAAGTTCCTTGGCCTCCGGTTTGCGGTAGTCAAGGGTGACGAAGTATTCGTTGTGGTTGGCGCCCTGGAAGGCCGGCGACGTGCCGCGGCCCGGGTTCCAACGGGAAACCGGGTAAAACCACGACTCGTTGTAAGGCGAGCAGTGACGCATGGGCTCACCCAACCGGGGCACCTCGATCTTGATGACCTCCGCGCCCAACTCGCCCAGGTAGGCGGCGGCGCAGGGCCCTAAGATGTACTGGGTGCAGGACAGGACCCGATAGCCCTTCAGGGCTTCCGGTTTCTCTGCAAGGGTGTCTTTGTTGAATACGGTCTTACAATATTCGTCAAAGGGCAGTTTGTCCAAGTGTTCGGTCATATTTCCTAACCCCCTCTATTAAATGAGCCCTTTGGCAAACAGCTCATTCAACTTGTCGGTGTCGAAGCCCAGCAGCTTGCGGTAGACGTCGCTGTTGTCATAGCCCACGGGGCGGCCCAGGTCTTTGACCCGGCCCGGGGTCCGGTGGCCGTAGAACACGGAGCCGCAGAACAGGACCTTCCCGTAGTGGGCTGTTTCGATGGCCCGCACCATGCCCCGGTACTTGTAATGAGGCTCTTCCGCCACTTCGTCCAGGAAGGAGACGCCGCCGGCAGCCACTTCTTCCTCCAGCAGCTTGGCCCGGCATTCTTCCCGGGTCCAGTCCTTCATCCAGTCGGTGAGGCAGCACAGGGTCTTGACCTGCTGGTCGTGGCCGACCCGGTCGATGACCACCCGCAGGGTGGGTTCGTCCAGGATCATGTCTTCCAGCTCGGGGCGGTCTTTACCCACGGTCTTCCAGATGCGGTACCACAGCCGGTCATGGCCGCCGCCCACCATCATGTAGCCGTCTTTGCAAGGGTTGACCGAATAAATGTTGATGGCCAGGTCCCAGTTGCCGTAACGGGGCTTACTGGAGCCGTCCATGCCGTACCAACCCCAGGCATAGTCATGAATCCGGGCGTGGGCTTCCGACGAGGTCACCTCAATGAACTGGCCCTTGCGCGAGACATTATTGCGGAAGATCAGGGCGGCGCAGACGGCATGGGCCGTCAGGTTGCCGGCCAGGATGTCATCGGACCGTTCACCGGAGCGGATGGGAGTGCCGCCGAAGGACTTGGGCAGGCCGGTGGCGTGGCACCAGCCGGAGGCGCAGGGGGACGAGGGATAGAGTTCGCCCGGCTTGTCCTTCAATGAGCCCCACTGGCCTTTCTGGCCGTTCCAGACATAGATGAGGCGGGGGTTGATCTTGGAAAGCTGGCGGTAGCCGATACCCCAGGCGTCGAACTGGCCGGGGGCATAGTTTTCGATGAGCACGTCGGCGTGTACTGCCAGCTTTTTCAGGATTTCCCGGCCCTCTTCTTTGGTCAGGTCCAGGGTGATGGACTGCTTGTTGCGGCATTCATGGAGAAAGGTGCCGCCGCAGAGATCACCGTTGACGTTGTCTTTGAACATGTAGCGCTTGCGGCCGAAGGCCGTCAGCTTGCGGATGGGGGAGCCACCGGGCGGTTCCACCATGATGACGTTGGCACCCAACTCACCCAGGTAGCCGCCAGCCTGCATGCTGTTGCACTGCAAGCCGCCGTGGCCGCATTCCAGGACCCGGATTTGGCCCAGGGCCTCGGGTTTGGCCATCTCGTGTTTGGGATGGAGCCACCCCTCAAAGATGGTGGAAATTTCCCGGGAGGCCTCGGTGCAGATTTTGGGATCATATACTTCTTCAAAAGTGGGAATTGGGGTTAGAGGCCACAGCAGTGGTGCTTCTTGAACCTCTTTTTTCAGATCATCGGACATTCAGGTTCCTCCTTCAACGATTGGTTCAAAATACCTACTGGAAACTCTGTCCGCAAATGTTGCCTTAATGAAACTCGGATTCTTCACCCCCTTTCGATAAGTCTCTGGTCCGCATCAGGAGCCAGGCAAAATGGTGTCCCGGCCTTGGGCGTGGTCCGGGCATGGTTTTCCTTTTGATTTAGGTCCCCAGGGACAATAAGCTAATTTTGTGCCAAATATCCCAAATTCCGGGTGGAAATAAAAATAAAGACAACCATCTGGATTCATTAAATGATTTGTCCAAATTTTTATCGGCCGGCCAGGGGGTGAAAAGCCCCGTTTTCCCCTTCTGCCGATGTATTGGGGGAATCGGTATCACCAGCAGGGGCGATTCACCCCAGAAAAGGGGAAGGCTATCATTCTTGAGGGACGGATTAAGGAGGGACAGATGAATGGAGGATTATCAGGGCCCAGGAAAATGATGAAATTTTGTGAAAATAAGCACTTGTCCTTCGCCCTCAACAACTACTAAAGGATAAAACCTGACCCTCACCGGGCCGGAAGGTATCGGGGCCCCCACCAGTTTTGGATCAGATCCACCACCTCTGCGACCTTGATGGCCTGAAGACAGCGGTTGTCTGGACAACCCCGGTTCAGGCAGTGTTCCTGGCGGCAGACTTCTTCTTTCCGGTATAAAAAGGTGCCCCAGTCTACCTGGTAGGGGCCGATGCGGCGGGGATGGTCCGCACCCAGGAGAGCGATGCTGGGCACCCCCAGAGCCAGGGCCAGGTGCAAGGGTCCGCTGTCGTTGCCCACGAACAGGCGGCATTGTTTCAGAAATGCCGCTACTTCGGGGAGGGGCCGTCCCCCGGTCACCAGGGTGGGCCCGGCCAGCCGGGCCGCCAGGACCTCCGCCTCCTGAAGGTCCCCGGGGCCGCTGATGATCAGAATCGCAGCCCCATAAGTCTCATGGAGATAGTTGCCCAAGGCGGCGTAGGACTCCAGGGGCCACCATTTGTAGGCGCCGGAACCGAAGGGATGGAAGGCCACCAGCAAAGAGGGGCTGCCGCCGAAATGCCTTATGGTCAGCACTTCGGCCCGGATTAATTCCCTCGAGGACAGGAAGAATTGCATTCTTTTATCCGCGGTGTCCGCTCCCAAGGGGCGCACGAAATTCAAGCGCCGCTCAATAGCGTGCTCAAAGGGGTCCTGCCGATCTATATTTTCTGAATAGGCGAAGCAAAAGGGGCTGCCGCCGGAGCCGATGATATAAGGGCTGCCGGTGGACCAGGCCAGGAGGGTGGCCTCCGGGTCGTTGCCGTGGAGAATGATAGCCAAATCGTATTGCCGACTTCTAAGCTCCCTCATTAAGGGAAAAAGACGCCAACCCCGGCCGGGAAAGGGAATGATCCCTGCCAAATGGGGATTATGTGCCACCAGGGAGGCATAATTGGGATTTACCAGCAGGTCCAGGCGCCAATCCGGAAAGGTCTCTTTCAGGGCCCGGATGGCGGGGGTGGAGAAGAGGATATCCCCCAGAGCGGTACTGTTAATCAGTAATACCCGCCGGGCCGCCCGGGGGTCGAACCCTGACAAAGGCAGAGGAGGCCGCTTCCGCACCTGGCGGCGCAGATAAAGGCGAGTCCACCACTTTAAAAACTTATGTCCCAAAAGTTTGATCCTTTGGAGATGGGAGTGCTCTTTTGGCTTGCCGCGGTCAGCCTTCAGTTTTCAGCCATTAAAAATCAAGAGCTAAAACCGAAACGCAGGCTGAGCCCCATTAAAAAGCATTTTCCATTATCTTTTACCTTGAGCCGACCGCTGCTAGCTGATAGCTCATCTCCCCACAATCTCATCATAAACTTCTTCCTGCCGTTGGGCGATCTTTTCCCAGGAGAAATGCTCCCGGACCCAGGCCCGGGCCTGCCGGCCCAGACGCAGACGCAAAGCCTGGTCTTCCAGAAGAATGATAATCTTGGCGGCCAATTCCCGGGAGTCGTCAGGTTGCTGCAAGAGGAGGCCGTTCAGGTCTGCATGGACGATTTCGGGGATGCCCCCCCGCCGGGTAGCGATGCTGGGCAGGCCCGCGGCCCCGGCTTCCAAAAAGACCATGCCCAAGCCCTCTTCGATTTGGGAAGGGCCCACAAAGATGTCCCCCAAAAGGTAGGCTTCCGGGATCCGGGCCGGGGGGAGAAAACCGGTGAGCACCACCCGGCCCCGGGCCGTCTCCACCTGGCGGCGCAACTGCTGGAGAAAAAGGGTTTCCCGGTCAGTGCGCCCCCGGCCGAATTCCGTGCCCCCCACCAGGACCAGGACCGCCTGGGGCACCTGCACCCAGACCTGCTCCATGGCCGCCAATAAGACGTGCACGCCTTTGCTTTCCCGGAGTTTGCCCACAAAGAGGACCGTGGGCGCATCGGCTAAGCGGTATTGTTGCCGCAGTTTTTGCCTCTGGTCCGGGTAATCCCAAGGCGGGAAAAAGTCCCCCGCGTCCACGCCGTTATAGACTACAAAATGGGCGGCCGCCTCCCGCCCTAATGCCGATTTCTCCCGGTCCACCACGAACCGGCTGCAGCCGATGAAACCGGCCGCGGGGATCGGCGTTCCGGGGGCCGGTCTTTCCCGGCGGCCCAGGGAGTTGTAAAGATTGTGCATATGCAGAACCAGGGGCACCTTTGCCAACTCCCGCGTTTGGTGCAGGGATAAGGCCAGGAGGGGGCGGTTGTGGACGTGCAGGAGGTCCGGCTGCACCTGGCAAAGTATTTTTGCGGCCTGCCGGTCATAGATAGGGAAATACTGACGATAGCGCTTATAAAGCCGGCCGCGCCAGCCGGCCAGGTTGATGCGAAAATATTCCACCCCCCCCCGCACTTCATGGTCCGGCAGGTCCGGGTCTCCAGGCCCGATAACCACCGGCCGCCAGCGTTGCAGCCGGGAGGCCAACCGGTCGATGAACAGCTCCACCGCGCCCCCCCGGATGGGGGGGATGGGGCAAAGTTCGGGGCCGATGAGGGCGACGGTGCGCATGATTCAGTTTTTAGTTTTTAGTTTTTAGTAAAAAGCTCTTGAAAACAGTATATCAAATCTGAACTTGATCTTATCTGGAAAACAGCTTAAGGCCCATACACAGAGGCAAGAAGCGAAGATAGAAACCGAAAACTGAAAACTGGAAACTGGAAAGCCACAAATTTCTTGACACTTGCCAAAGACCTTGTAATATGCTTCACATGGTTTAGTCTCCGGTAACGGCCGAGAACCCTTTAGATAACTAAACGCCATAAGGAGGACGCAGTACATGGGTAAAATTCCTGCTGATTATTTGCCCCCCAAGGAACTCTGGGCCGAATATACGGCACCTGAGGAGTTCAAGCAGTATGCTTCAGGACAGTGGAATATTGCGGAAGAATTTTTGGACAAGCACGTAAAAGAAGGCCGGGGCGATCAGGTCGCCATCCTCTTCGGCGATCAGAAGATCACCTACAAAGAGCTGCTGGCCATGGCCAACAAGTTCGCCAACGTCCTCAAAAAGATTGGCGTCGAGGCCCAGGATCGGGTGGGCCTGCGCATGACCAATATGCCGGAAGCCGTGGCCGTCAACTTCGGCGTCCAGAAGATCGGCGCTATCCCGGTGCCGGTCTCCCCGTTGTGGGCCAAGGAAGAAGTGGCCTTCGTGGTGAACAACGCCGAATTTGCGGCCTTTGTGGTCAGCTTCCCCCTCATGGGACCGGTGGAAGCTGCCAAGGCCGAATTCGAGTTCCCCACCAAGATCGTCGTGGTGGGCGGCAACCCCGATGAAGTGGCGGCCAAAGGTTTTGTGCCCTTTGCCAAAGAGATGGCCACCGCCTCCGACCAGTTCACCAATGTGAAGCTGGACGCCAACGACATCGGCGTCATCCTCTTCACCTCCGGCACCACCGGCCAGCCCAAGGGCTGCGTACATTTCGTCCGGGAAGTACTGATCGAATCCAACCTGGTAAATAACTACGTCTATAAACTGGCACCCGGGGACGTCCTGGGCGGTTCCGCGCCCGTGACCTTCGCCGCGGGCTACGGCACCTTCTGCAACATCCCCTTTGCCGGCGGCTCGGCCATTTCGCTGCTGCCCAAGTTCACCCCGGACGACATGATGTCCACCATCCAGAAGCACAAGATCACCGTGATCACCGGTCTGCCCACCGCCTACCGGAAGCTCCTGGAAATGCCCAACTTCAACGACTATGACGTCTCCAGCGTGCGCATGTACACCACCGGCGGCGACGCCTTGACCGGCAAGACCCTGGCTATGTGGCAGGCCAAGACCGGCAAGCCCATCTGGGAAGGTTTGGGCGGCACCGAGATGATGCACTTGGTGACTTCCAACACCATGAGCGACGTGCCCATGCCCGATTCCATCGGCAAGGCGCTCCCCGGCTTCGAGATCAAGGTGGTCCGGGAAGACGGCGCCACCGCGGGCCCCGGCGAAGTGGGCTCCATGATGATCAAGGGCCCCACCGCCACCCTGTACTGGAAGCCCATGATTCAGGACCAGAAGCTCCTGAAATCCATGAAAAAGGGCATCAAAGACGGCTTCAATATGATGGGTGACGCGGTGATGATGGACAAGGACGGCTTCATCTTCTTCCAGGCCCGGGAAGACGACATGATCAAGTCTTCCGGCTTCCGCCTGGCGCCCACGGAGATCGAAGACACCATTATGCGCCATGCTGCAGTGCGGGACACCGCAGTGGTGGGCATCCCCGACGAGATCATGGGCCAGAAGGTCGTGGCTATGGTGGAGTTGGAGGGCGGCCACACCCCCTCCCAGGAACTGGCCAGCGACATCATCAAGTCCACCATGGACCTGTTGGCCACCTACAAGCTGCCCCGGGAAGTGGTCTTCCTGCCGTCCATCCCGCGCACTCCCACCGGCAAGATCATCAAGAAGGACCTCCGGAAGCACTATCCGGAATATGCCACCAAGTTCGTGCCCAAGGTGAAATAAGCTGTAGGGTGGGCACTGCCCACCATTGGTGAATCCTCTCCGGGGGCGGGCGACCGCCCCCGGCTTTTTTGTTTGCCTTTTTCGGATCAATTTGCCTGCAAACAAAGCCCTCAGCTATCTCTATCTTAGCGTAATCAGAGCGTAATCAGGGACAGACACCAATTTCTTGGCCTTTCATTGCCGGATTCCCTTCATCTAATTTATCGAACCGACTTGCTCCAACCTTTGAACATGAAGAATTTCCCGGCCCATGACCGGTCTGATGGACTCCGGGGCGAGGGTTAGTAGAGCTACGGTGTCGCCCTAGGCCGTGACGAATTCCACTTCAAAGGCCGCCGCCTCCCGATAGCAGTGCACCACCGCGCCGATATCGCCCTCTTTCAGGCCGTATTCCGGGAGATCCCGCGTGAGGACCTCAATATCTACTTCCTGAAACATCTTGTCACCCTCTTCTGCTGGTCAAGCTGGGGGAAGTTCATATCAGCTTGTAGGGTTGTAGCCTTCCTGCTCCATGGCTTCCTGGGCGGCCCGGGTGAGGAAAGAAGAACGGCTCAAGCCCCGGCGTTTGGCGGCCGCGTCCACCCGGCGCAGGGTCTCCTCGGGGATGGTGATGTTAATTCTCTTCGCCTTTCCTTGAGGTTCGGGTGCGGAGACCACCAGGAAGGCCACCGCCCCGGCGTTCTCGGAATCGGCAACAATATCCTCCAGATTCGTGGGGGCCGGCAACCGCCCCCCGTCTTCCCGCAGACCTTCCAAATGCAGCAGCAGCGCCTCATAGGCCAGGTCCTTGGCTTCATCAATGGTCTTACCGGCAGTAATACAGCCGGGAAAGTCGGGGAATGACACCCCATAATCACTACCCGGCTCTTTGTGGACCACGGCGATATAATTGGGCATGAGCCTTCCTCCTAGTTAAAACTGACGCCAGACTGCCGTTCGATGCTGCGCAGCGTCTTTGCGGGGAATATCTTTTGCGGGATGGGGCACCGTCACCCGACCGGGCTTAGTCGGGTGCTTAAATTGCACATGAGAGCCTCTTTGATCAACCCGAAACCAGCCATCCGCCTTCAGGCGGCGGATGATTTCCCTGCTATCCATGTGTAATCATACACACTGGCAAGAAGGTTTGTCAATAGAACATTTAAGTTTCTCGCAAAGACGCCAAGGGCGCAAAGAAAGGAAAAAAAACTTGGCGAACTTGGCGTCTTTGCGAGAAACTCTTATTCGCCTTCCTACCCTATGACTATTGCCCGCCTGAAAGCCCGGCGCCGGCCGGGCATTTTTCTTTTTGCTTTTGCCTTCTTGTATGATTTAATATATCGGTTTTGTGAAAAGGAGGGCAAAGCATTGCCTAATGTCGTGGTGGTGGGCACCCAGTGGGGCGATGAAGGCAAGGGGAAGATCGTTGACCTGCTGACGGAACAGGCCCGGTTGGTGGTGCGTTACCAGGGGGGGAACAACGCCGGCCATACCCTGGTGGTGGGCGGCGAGAAGTTTATCTTTCATCTGATTCCCTCCGGGATTCTGCATTCCGGCACCCAATGTCTCATCGGCAATGGCGTAGTTTTGGACCCCGCGGTCCTGCTGCAGGAGTTGGAGCGGCTGAAAGAGCGGGGCCTTACCGTGGGCCCGGAAAATCTCCGCATCAGCGAACGCACCCAGGTGATCATGCCTTACCACCAGCGGACGGACATCGCCCGGGAGGAAGCCAAGGGCGCGGCCAAGATCGGCACCACCGGCCGGGGCATCGGCCCCTGCTATGAAGACAAGGTGGCCCGCCGGGGCGTCCGGGTGGCCGACCTCCTGGACCCGGAGGCCCTGAAGGCCAAGCTGAATGAGGTCCTACCGGAGAAGAACTTCTACCTGGAAAAATTTCTGAACAGCAAACCCTTCTCCCTGGAAGAGATTCTTACCCCCTATCTGGCCATGGGGGAACGCCTCCGGCCCCTGGTGGCCAACGTTTCGGTGATTTTGGAACAGGCCCGGCGGGAAGGGAAAAATATCCTGTTCGAAGGGGCCCAGGGCACCCACCTGGACATCGACCACGGCACTTATCCCTATGTCACCTCTTCCAACCCGGTGGCCGGGGGCGCGGCCACGGGCGCGGGCGTAGGGCCGGGGCAGTTGCACCACGTCCTGGGGATCGTCAAGGCCTATACCACCCGGGTGGGGGGCGGGCCCTTCCCCACGGAGTGCCTGGACAACATCGGCGACCACCTGGTGGAGTGCGGGGTGGAATTCGGCTCCACCACCGGCCGCCGGCGGCGCTGCGGCTGGCTGGATATGGTGGTGCTCAAAGACGCGGCCCGGCTCAACGGCCTCACCGGCCTGGCCATCACCAAGCTGGACGTGCTCTCCACCTTGAATCCGGTGAAGATCTGCGTGGCCTATGACCAGGACGGAGTGAAGCGGGAGACCATGCCCGGCACCCTGAAAGAACTGGAGCGCTGCCGGCCGGTATTTGAGGAATTGCCCGGTTGGACCGAAGATATAAGGGGGGTGCGGCAGTACGAAAACCTCCCGGCCAATACCCGGCGTTACCTGGAGCGGGTGCAGGAACTGGTGGGCGTGCCCATCCAGCTTATCTCCGTGGGCCCGGACCGGGAAGAAACGATGGTGCTGAAAAATCCTTTTGCCTAAAGCCTATGGACAATCCGGAGAGGGTGTCTTAGATTTTACTTAATTTACTCGGAGCGGGAAAGCAGGTCCATTCACCCCCACCCCCTCCCTCCCCCCTCAAGGGCATAAGCGCTAACTTAAGAGACAGTTATGAACTGCCAGGTTTTTTAAAACATCTAATTGTAACAGCCTCTTACGCGGAGGCTCTCTTAAATCCTGGGAGATTTGGTGCCATTTTTTCCAACAGT
>JBFLXM010000071.1:0-35800 GCA_040757175.1 Thermodesulfobacteriota bacterium | reverse complement strand
TTTCAAGAAGATGGGCCATGTTACCATAATAGTCAATAATTACCAGCATTTATTGAATATTTCGGACATAAAAATGACCTTGGAAATTAACAAAACAGCTACTCAGGCCGATTTGGGCAACAGCCCGCAAAGCCTGCGGCTGCCATATCTTGCCGTTTGAGTGCGACTTGGTATTAGGACGGCTTTAACTGGCTTTAGCTGAATCTTTTAAAAATAGCAATAATCGTTCCGAAATCGATTTACAGGTGACAGAAAAGTGTAGTGGCGGCAGGCCGGCGATTTTCGAACCTGGCCGGGATTGCCGGGATGGGAAATTGTTAATTTTTTATTAGTAAAATTTTATAGTTGACAAAAATCAAGTTTCCGACTAATATCGGACTCCCTTGGTGTATAAAAATTAGACTAGTTTTTTTTGGAGGGCATATGTCTAGATCTAATTTTTCCAAGAACCCCCTGATAGACCTGGATCCTTTTGAATCTGAGCAATTTCAACTGCGAATTTTTGAAAGTTTTGCCGACCCCCTGGCCGTTTATGATCGAAATTATCAAATCCTGAAAGTAAACCAGCCCTTATTAAAATTCTATCAACGGTCCGCCGGGCAACTGCTGGGCCAGCACTGCTACCAGGCCTTTCATGGCCGCCGTGAAATTTGTGAGGAGTGCCATGTGGAGAAGGTCTTCGCCACCGGCAAACCCCAAAGGCGGGAAATGCTCATTACTTTGCCGGACGGCAGCCGACGATATTTCGTTGTTCATGCCTATCCGGTGAAGGATGACCAGGGGGCCATCATCCAGGCCCTGGAGCACGGCCGGGATGTTACCTATCAAAAGACCTTGGAATTACAGATCAAAACTTCGGAGGAAAAGTATCGCACAATTGTGGAACTGGCCCGGGAGGGCATCTTCATGGTGGACGCCGAGGGCAGATTGATCTTTGCCAACCACTTCCTGACCATGATGTTGGGATATGGCAACCAGGAGATAACGGGGCGGTCGGTTTTTGACTTTGTGGACCAGGATGATTGGGAGTTGGTCCGGGATCAGTTGCAGCGCCGTCGTCAAGGCTGGTCGGATTCTTATGAACTATCCCTCAAGCGGCGGGACGGCTCCTCCTTGGCCAGCCTGGTAGCCGCGGCCCCCTTCCAAGTCAATGGCGCCTTTTTGGGCTCCATCGTCGTGGCCACGGATATCGGCCATATCAAACAGGTGGAAAAGGAACTACGCTCCGCCAATCAATTTCGCGGCAACATCATCAATGCCATCACCGATAACCTCTTGGTCATCGACCCCCGAACTTACCGGATTGTCCAGGCCAACAATTCTTTTTTGCGCCGGGTCGGCCATGATGCCGATGTGGTTCTGGGAAAAACCTGTCATGAGATTCTACTTCAAAGGGGAAGTCCTTGCGTGGCGGACGGCATCGATTGCCCGGTGGAAAAGTCGGCCACGATTAAGCGAACCGCAATGATTGATAAAGTTTACCCCGATTCCCGGGGTGAGGAGAGGATCCTGCAAATTTCCACCTATCCACTCTTGGACGGGCAGGGAGAGGTGGAGCTGGTGGTCCGCCTGGAGCGGGATGTCACTGAGAAAAGGCAAATGGAGGAGGCCCTGGCCTTCAGGTCCCGGGAACTGCAAAAAACGCAGCACCAGTTGGAGTCGCTTTTCGAAATTACCCGGCAAATGAACGCCAAGGACTCCTTAGTTGAAATTATTGACTCCTTAAAAGCCATAACCGGGGAGATCTTCCCTCAAGCCAATTCCTTGTTTCTGATCATGGACGCCAACCGCAATCGCTTCCTGCACCTTGATGAAGGGCTGGAGTATATCATCGAAACACCAGGTCTGGTGGCGGATTTTGTCAGTTTTTTGGGAACGCTCCAGGGTCCTTGCCTCCTCACCGGCAAGGAAGGCTTAACCCTCCCCACATTTCTCAAGACTATTTCCGAAATATTTCCCCAATGGATTGGCATGCCGATAATGGTGGAAAGGCAGTGTGTCGGGTTTTTTCTCCTGATTTCCCGCAGCTCCTTAAACTACTCCACCATGGACCTGCAATTCATTCAGGCTTTGGTGGATCAGACCTCGGGGCATATCCGCTCTCTGGTTTTGCATGAGTCCAAAATTCATCAATTGCATCGCCGGGCGGCCAAGATCAGTCATGGAGAACTCATCGGCCAAAGCAAAAAGATGTTGGAGGTTTACGAACTTATCGACCTGGTGGCCGGTTCCGACGCCACGGTGCTGATCACCGGGGAAAACGGCACCGGCAAGGAGTTGGTGGCCCAGGCCATCCATCACCAAAGCCATCGCCGCAAAGGGCCCTTTGTGGTGGCCAACTGTTCGGCTTATTCCCCCACCTTGCTGGAAAGCGAGCTCTTTGGCCACGAAAAAGGCGCGTTTACCGGCGCCATCCGCCAGAAAAAGGGACGCATCGAAAGGGCCCATGGCGGCACGCTCTTTCTGGATGAAATCGGGGATATCTCCCCCGCCACCCAGGTGCTGCTGCTCCGTTTCCTCCAGGACCATTATTTTGAACGGGTGGGGGGAGAAAGGGCCATTGAGGCCAATGTCCGGGTCTTGGCCGCCACCAATCAGGATCTCCAAAAGGGGGTGGAAAACGGGAAATTCCGGAATGACCTCTATTACCGGCTGAACGTGATCGCCATCCATCTCCCCACTCTGCGGGAACGGAAAGATGATATTCCCCTTCTTTGCCGCCATTTCCTGAGTAAATGTAACGCCAAGGAGAAAAAGAATATCCAGAAATTTTCGGCCAATGCCATGCAAACCTTGATGGATTATGATTGGCCGGGCAATGTCCGCCAGTTGGAAAATGCGGTTAACCACGCAGTGATCATCGCCCAGGACGACATCCTCCGCCGCCGGCATTTGCCCCGTTTTCTCAAGGAAGGGGAAGATGAACCGGCCTCCACTTCCCTGGTGGACACTGAGCGCCGGCTAATTCTCAGGGTGCTTCAGGAAACCAACTGGAACAAACACGACGCCGCCAGGCGCCTAAAAATCACCCGCAGCACTCTCTATAGCAAAATCCGGCGTCACCGATTGGAGAGAATGGGTTAATCTCCCCAGGGAAGAATTAAAGGTCCCAATTTAAACATAGGTAATTTCATAAAATTATTAAGGTTTTTAGAAAGGTCAGCTTTGCCAAGAGTCCGATTTTATACGCTTTTTTGAAAATATTTTAATCAGCTTTTGTTAAATTAAGGCTAAAAGTCCGAAATTTCGGGCTTTTTTTATTTTGGCAACAATCTTGAATAGAAGTACTTGGTCAGCGCGTCAATGGTGGGGCCATGGTGCGCCGATTTTTAGAGAATGCAACTTACTGCAGCCTATCAAGCACTCTGGCCGGAAGGGAGGTGAAACGTTAAAGTGAGGAAGCACTCGGCGCCTCCAGGCTGAGGGCCTGCACTTTCGCGCCTGCTTTCTCACGGATATCGGCCTCTTTTCGTCGTGGACATTTCTCCTATGAGCAGTATTTCCCATCAGGAGGAACCTTGGTCTTCAAATCCCTCAAGTCGTGGTTCGATTCTCTCAGGTCTTAAACAAAGGCTACTCCTATGACGCCAGATATGGGAGGTCAAAAGATGGCGAAAGAAAAACGCGACATTGAAATCAACAGCCGGGCCGACACCCTGCCCTTGATGGGGCCGGAAGTAAGGCCCTGGCCCGTAACTCCGCCGCCTACCCCCGAATGGGTGATGGACAACATCTACGCCAAGAGGAAAGCGCAGGAGTTCGGAAAATTCCTGGAAGACAACCTGCACCTAGATTTTGTCTTTGATAAACCGGAAGCCCTGCAAGGCCTGCGGGTGATGTGCAACGGCATCTGGCAGATCAGCAGAATGTTTGCCGCCAGCCTGCTGGGCGAACAAGGCGCGGAAGTGGTCTATGTTGAACCGCCCGGGGGCGACCCCCTGCGGCAGCTCACCCCCTTCGGCCGGGAAGAGTACATGCTCAAGGACAATGTCACCGGCGAGCCTTGCGGCCTGGACTTCCTCCACGAGTTCCGCAACGCCAAGTCCACCACCCTGAACCTGGAGACGCCGGAAGGCCGGGAAATTTACAAGAGCATGGCCACGGTGATGGATGTCATCATCGAGGCCTGGCCCCCGGGTTACATGGACTCCCTGGGGATCGGCTACCGGCATCTTACCAAGCTCAACCCCCGGCTGATTTACTGCTGGGTGGGGGAACGGGGCCAATGGGGTCCCGGGAAGGATCAAGTCTCCAAACACGGCCAGTGGACCCTGGATCCCTTCTCCGCCGCGGCGGACTCCTGGATCCACAACACCGGCTTCCCCCCGGACCAGTGCCCCCGGGGCGGCAAGGGCGGCGACGTCATGCGCTCCGGCGCCTGGCTGCCTTCTTACGTCTGCGGCGAGCAGGCCGCGGTCAGCATCATGGCCGCCCTCTTCTGGCGGGATGGGACGAGCGGCGAAGGCCAATTCATCGAGGTGACGGCGGCTGAGGCCCTCATGGACATCCTGGACTTCGACATCGGCTGGTACGGCTTCAACGCCTCCATCAAGGCCCGGACCGGCGCCTGGGACCCCAACCTCAACCAATACGAGTGGAACCCCTGCAAGGACGGCTACATGATGATCGGCGGCCAGACCGACCGGCTCTGGTACCGCATCGGCATGTGCATCGAGCGGGAGCTGCCCGAGTTCGGCCGTCTCATCCACGAAGACCCGCTGCTGAAAGAGATGGGCGCCCGTAACTCTCTCCAGGGCCTGATCAAGACCTACTCCATCACCACCAAGTGGCTTAGGGACATCAACCGCATCGAAGCCGAGCAGAAGCTGATGGAGTACGAAATCGCCGCGGGCCCGGTGCTGTATATCGATGAAGTGGCGGAATTCCCCCACTTCAAGTACCGCCCCTGGGTCAACACCATCGAGACCCAATTCTACGGCACGGTGATGTATTCCGAATCCTGCGCCGCGTTCCAGCACCGCACCCCGGCGCGGGTTAAGGACCTGGGCCGGCCCTTGGGGCATGACAACGGCGAAGTCTATCAGAAGTTCCTGGGCATCGGCCCCTTGAAACTGCGGGAACTCAAGGCGAAGGGGGTTATCTAATGGACGAAAAAGAATTCAACAAACTGAAAGTTTGCGACTTTGATGAGCTCCCCGGCCCCAAGAGCAAGGAAGAACTGGAAGAGATGAAGATGCCCTTCGAGGAGTATTGCCGCAAGGCCTTCGACGTGGGCAACGAGTTCGCCAAGCCTGAGGCCCTGAAGGGTATCCGCTGGATGAGCACCACCATGTACATCTTCACGCCCCACTCGGTGGCCAACCTGGCGGAGTTGGGCGCGGAGTGCATCAAGGTGGAAATGCCCCGCATGGGCGACCCCATGCGCCACACCTCGCCTTTCAACGAGGCGTACCTCTACCCCCTGCACGACACCCGGCCCATGACCGGCACGGGTTACGGCTTTCTGAACGCCAACGTCAATGAATACTATATCACCCTGGACTACCACGTGCCCGAGTCCAAGCGGGTCTTCTACGACCTGGTGAAGTTGTCCGACGGGCTCACCGAATGTTACCGCCACGGCACCTTCGACCGCTGGAAACAGGGCTACCGCCAGGTGGCGGAGATGAACCCCCGGTTCATCTACGTCTGGGGCGGCGGCTTCGGGTACGGCCCCAAGATGTTCGGCGGGTCCTACGACATCCTGGGGCAGGCCCACGCGGGGCTGGCCAGCATCACCGGGACCCACGAAGACATGGGCGGCCACGCCACCAAGTGCACCAACTGGTGCATCGACTGGTACTCCGGCACCCAGATCACCTCCTGCATCATGGCGGCCCTGAACTGGCGGCTGAAGACCGGCCTGGGCACCATGATCGAGTTCTCCCAGGTGCAGGCCGCGACCCGCATGTGCGGCTACACCGCGCCCCTGTACGGCCGCTTCGGCATTGTCCGCCAGCGCTGGGGCAACTGGGACACCCAGCTCTGCGTCCACGGCATCATCATGACCGGCAAGGTGGACTTCCCGGACGCCAAGAACCCCCAGGACAAGTTCGAGTCCCGCTATGTCATGCTCAGCGCCTTCCAAGACGCGGACTTCAAAGAGCTGTGCGACATCATCAAGAAGCCCGACCTCTACAGCAGTTACAAGACCCACAAGGAGAGGGTGGGCGGGCCGGCCCAGATGGAAATCTATCAAGCCATCGAGGCTTGGGCCGCGGACAAGACCCGCTCCGAGGTGGTGAAGATCCTGAAAGAGGCCGGCATCCTGGCGGAGCCGGTGCTGAACGATCGGGAGGTCTATGAAAACGAACACTTCCGGCAGCGGGGCACCGTGCGGTGGAATGACGACCCCCTCTTCGGCGATATCCTGATCCACAGCGGCTACAGCGCCGGTCTCATGTCTAAGACCCCGCGGCGGCACCGGTGGCAGTGGCGGCCGGTGGGCGCGGACAACGTCAAGATCTATCACGAGCTCCTCGGCTATCCCATGAGCAAAATTGAGGATCTCTATAACCGGAACATTCTTTAAGCGGAGGGGACAGGCATATGTGCGATATCATCTGGTGCATGAAAGAGAAAGACGGCAAACCCTGCGACACCGTCAATTACCTGGACCCCTATTGCTTCTGGAACTGGGAAGGCAAGATCGGCTGCGCCGAGTGCGGCACGGTCTATTACATCCACATGATCCAGGGGCACATGTACCGGGGGCCCGATGAAAAGCCCGGCGAAAAGGCGGATATCCTGCCCCTCTTCGCGGATAAGCCCAATGACGGCTACAGTTGCTATCTGCCGGGAATCGAAAACCGCACCCGGCCCTTCACCTGCCTGCCCCGGGAGGTCTACCTGGGGCACGCCGACACGGTGAAGTTCAGCATTCGCGGTAAACCTGTGCGGGGCTGGCGTCCCCAGCCGCCTTCCGCGGGGGTGGCCGGTTCCTTCGGGTTCTTCTGGGATATCGAGAAGCTCTCTCCTGAGGTCTGGGCGGAATATCAGGAGAAAATTAAGAATGGCCAAGTCAAGGACTGGTAAAGGGAGGAGCTGCTCATGGCCATGAAAAAAGAAGAAATGATCGAAGCCAAAAAGTTGAACCCGGTGGACTTTCTCGCCAAGGTCCTGGAGGCGGAAAAGCACACGGACCATATCTGCTGGAAGTGCAAGTACCTGAAATGGGTGCTCAAAGGCTCCGGATTCCCGCCGGCGGACATCATCGGCTGGTGCAAGAAGATCCACTGGCCCCATTACTGGTCCATCTCCGAGATGGACGTGATCAAAAAGTGCTATGCTTTTGAAGCAAAATCTTGAGGAAACCCGCCGGCACGGGGTGGAAGAACTGGAAATCCTGCGGAACATGGTGCTGGCCTGGAGGGAAGATTACTTCCAGTCAGCCATCCCCGGGGGAGGTGAAGATTATCTCTTTCTCTGCGAGGACTTCTCCCAGGAGATCGAGGAGTATATCTACCCTTATATACGCCGGATGGTGGTGACCGATCATCTCAATCAGGCCCAGGCCGGGGAGTTTCTGGATTATTGCTTCCGGCAGGTCCTGGAATTAAAAGAATATCTGGACCTAGGCGACGGGTCTCCGGACTGAGGGGATTCTGTCAGCAGCGATAGCGATTCTAATTACCAGAGTACGATAGGAGGGTGAACATGCCCGAAAAATGCCGCTTGGGTGTTTGTGGCTTTGATCCCATGCTGGTCCGGGGCTATGTGAAGACCGGATTCAGGGCCTTGTGGTGGTATCTCCCCGACGAGCTGTTCGCGGATTATGATGTGCAGATCGGGGACAAGGTCAAAGGGACTTTGTTTAAGGTGATTAACGGGAAGGAAGAAGTAACCGCCACTCCCAATGAAGCCTTTGAATGGGTGACCAGCAAGGAGACCGGCTATGCCGTCCTGCTCCCTGCCGAGGTCATCACCAAGTTTGAGCTCACGGAATTTCACTTCTTTGAGCTGCAAATCGACCAGATCCTCCGGAAATTGGGGGGCGGTCCCGCGGGCCGGGACCAGGATGAGTTTGAAGCAGTGGACGTCTACCCGGGGGAAACCAAGCAGCGCAAATGGTGGCCCGACGGGAAGATGAAACTGAAATTCACCCTGCCCTACGCCGCTCCTTAATTACCGGCTAACCCAAACGTCCCGGCCTCCTTGCCGTAAGGAGGCCGGGAGCTTTTTATCCACCCTTACTGCTTTTCAGCCCCTTTGATAAAGTCTATAATCTTTAATTAGAAGGACCGGGCGGAGGAATTGGTGGGCAGTTGTTCATGAGCCACTGGCTCACCCGTAAATCATGAAAAGCGGAGTTATGGTGGGCAGTGCCCACCCTACAGAAGACTTTTCGGAGCGGACCACCCTTAATCGGGAGGAAAAAGAGACCCCATGGATGAAATGAGCAACTTCGAGCTCCATACCCAGGAGAACTGGCAAACCCTGGCCGAATTCCTGAAGATCAGCAACCCCCTGTTCGAGAAGACCTTTTTTCTCTTTGGGTATGATTTTTCCTGCAACAATTATCTTATACAGGGGGATTATCTGTCCCTGATCGACCCCGGCAATGATTATTCCGCGTTTATGCAGCTCCAGGGCCTGGGGTTCCAACTCCCGGACATCAAGAAAATCGCCTTGACCCACGGTCATCATGACCACGTGATGGGCACCATTGAACTTTTCAGGGGATATCCCGGTTACCAGATCTCGGACGTGGAGATCATCATGCACGAAGCCGGCCCCGGGGAATACAAGGAAATGGTCCAGGCCCTCGGCTGCCGGCTGCATGAAGTCAGGGGCGGGGAAAAGATTAATCTGAGCGGTTTCGAACTTGAGGTAATCCACACCCCCGGACATACCCTGGACGGGATTTCTTTCTATCATGAACCCACCCGCACCCTGTTTTCCGGGGACACGGTTTTACCCCATGCCATGGCGGAAGTCGATCAAGGCGGCGGGGGCAGAATGGATCATTATCTTTTCTCGCTGCGGACTCTGCGCAAAAGAGAAGTCCGGCATGTCCTGCCCGGCCACGGCGGCGTGGCGCCCCACATCGGCGGGCAGGTGGTCGACGCCACCTTTGAGGGCCTCATCAAAAGAGTGGTGGGCCTGGAAACCCCCTTTATGGAGGGAGCCATGACCCTGGCCCAGCAGGGCCTGCTGGAGGAGGCCCTGTTCTATACCCAGAAAGAACTCGCCGCCGCTCCTGATAATCCCCGGGCCCTGGAAATGCAGGCCTTTCTGTTGCTCGACCTGGGCCGTAATGACAAGGCCGCTGACATCTTTGATACGATTTTGCAGCAAAATCCCCGGCACTTTCACGCCCTGCTGGGTCAAGGAAGAGCCTTGCTGGGCATGGGGAGATCTGCGGCCAGTCTGGATTTTTTTGACCGGGCCCTGGCCATTAATCCCCAAGACCCCGAAGCCCTGGTGAACAAGGGTATGGCCCTTTATCTCAGCGGCCGGCAGGATGAAGCCATGGATATCGATATCTTCCAAAAAGAGTTCACCCGCAGGTTCAAACAGGAATTTTCTGACAGTCCCCCCACAAATCCAAACTAATCGAGCCTGGGCCCAACATTTGCAGTAAAGATGTTTGCAGAGATATCCTGGTGAGGTCTCCAACCCGGGAAAGGGGAGGAATGCCGCCGTGGGGAAATTGCTTCGCTTAGATCGGGAAAAAGAGGCCATCGAAAAGGCGCTAACCGCCCTTAAATCGCTGCCGGTGGAGCAAATGGTAGTCGCCGCCAAATTCGTCGACCGTTCCGAAGAAGTATTCTTTTATGGAAATCCCAAGGAGATCATTCAATTATTAGCCCTGGCCCAGTTCCAGATAGGCTTCCGCTTCCCTTTAGGGGTATGGGACCAAGGGAAGGAGAAAGATGGGGATCAAGAATGACTCCGTTTGCGGCCTTTCAATGCTTGGAATGCGAGCACACCTGGAGAGAGCCGGCCCCGGCGGATGCCTGGGAGATGGTCTGCAAGGTGGCCGCCAGGGCTGTCTGCCCTTTGTGTGGGGCCAGGATGCAGGAAGGAGGCGTGGAGTTGTTAAGCCACAATACTGCGAATATTGCGGTCCTCGCCTCCACTTCTCATATTTTTGCCTCCTGGGAATAACCCTAGCAGCCGGAATAATGTTCTGAAAAAAAGGCTGGCGGTTTATTGAACCGGCTCCGAGGTCGTCATATATCCTTATTATTTGGCATTGGTAATCTTTAATCCCAAAATTTAGGAGAATCGCGGATAGACTTTTTCACCAGTGCTATGGGTCGTTTATTGAACATAATATTATTTAATAGGAGTCATAAATTATACAGTAAATAATTTTTCCTAAATAATTTATCTTTAATTTCTGCATAGTTACATTAATCAAAAATTGGCGCACTCTTTGCACTAAAAAAAAGCGTAAGAGAAAAAGTCATCGGACGCTTTTTCCTCCTTACGTGCCACACCTTCACGTTTTGGCCCCACGGACGGTTCCCCGTGGGGCCTTTTGTTTGGCGTCGAAGAAAATTTATGGGTTTGCCCCCATCCCAAAGCTTTTTCAAACCTATCCCTTAATAAACAGAAAACCACCGGGAGAGCGCCCCCGTTAGATGGGTTCACTAAGGAAAAAAATTGATCCACGACGATAAATCCACGTCTATTTTATTGTTAATTTCTGATCAGCAAACTCGAAATTATTTATGTAACCTGCTATCGGAAAACGATCTCTCACCCGTGTTGATTGGCGATCAGAAAGAGCTTTTACATGTGCTCAAAAAGAAACCATTCTCCACTGTGCTGATTGATTGCGAAGCAATAACTAAAAATGGCGTCGGCATAATATCTAAAATAAAAGTAGGTTGCCGTCTTAGTCATATTATTGTTTTCTGTGATAAATCACACTTGGCAGATAAGCAGCATAGAGAGATGATTAAGGAAATTTTGGGAATTGGAGTATATGCTTGTATCATGGCTCCTTTTGAGGGATGGGAAGTAATAAGCCTAATCAGTTACTATTCACAGTTGAAAAAAAAAAACCATGAAGGTTTGGGATCTAAAGCTAAAAAGAATTTACTCTGATGTTTTGACGGCGGTTAGGCCCTTAGTCATAGCGTTTTTTGATTAAAAACCAAAAGGAGGTCATATGAAAACCATCGCCGTCAGCGCTGCCCGAAAAAGCCTGGATGTCCCGGTGGAGGGGCTATTCGGGCGGGCCCGGTTTTTTATCCTGGTGGACCCCGATACCGGGGAATGGGAGGCCCTGGACAACCTCTCCAGTCTGGCCGCCAACCAACTGGTGGGGGTCACCACGGCCCGAAATTTGGTGCGGAGGAATATCAAAACCGTAATCACGGGAAAATGTGGCGCCCAAGCCTTCGAAGCCTTACAAGCGGCAGGGGTGGAAGTGATTCTGGATACCACCGGCACGGTCCGCCAGGCCTTGAAGAGGCTGGGCCGCGGCGAAGTCATACCGGCCACCGTTCCTAATGTCAGCAAAGCCCATTAGGCTGAAATCATTACCAGCGCAAGAAAGGGGCTAAGGGTCTGACCGAAGAGTGTGGGTGACTAAAAGCTGTGGAGGTTCTTTGAAGAACCACCCCCCTCCCCGGTAGCGGCCGGAGAGGGGAGGAGCCTTAGTTCGGGGATTCCCCCAGTTTCACCAGACGGTTATAGATGGCCTCCAACTCTTCCTGGAGGCGGGCCGCCTCGGCCTTAAGGGCCGCGGCTTCCTCCTGGCGGGAACCGTAACTGCTTCCCCTGGCCGCGTCAGCGTGGCCGAACCACCAGGAACCATTGCCCCAACGGGGCGGCCCCCCCCAAAGCAACACTGCCGGAGGCTGCCCCCAGTCCCGGCTGCGGAAGCCCTGATGCCGGCCCCGGGTGGCTCCCCGGCGCAGCCCGGCGCCGCCAGGGCCCCGGCCCCGGCCAGCGCGCGGCACCGCTCCCTTGGGTCCGGTTTCGTCAAATCCCGGCATAGTTCAAAGCCCTCCTTACTTTTGGGTAGCGTCAACAACAGTTGTCCCGGTAATTGCCCTCGCGGCTGCTAAGCGGGCCTTTTCCTGGCTGCCAAGGCCAGAAAAGCGGCCGCCCCCGGGTAAAGTTTGGCTCCCAGGCGTTCCCGATATGGCGCCCCGCGCCACCCTCCGATAAAGGCCAGAGGCGGAAAATAGACGGCCCCGCGCCACCGCAATTGATGCAGCCTGCCGGTTTGCTGCACAAGTTCACGTAAGCTCTTGGCCCCCAGAAAGTTCACCTTCCTCCAGAACGACGGCCTGAAACAACTTCGCCCCATCCTTTTCAGGGTCCAGAGACTGAAGCGATTCAATATCCCCAAGATCAAAAACCCGCCGGGGCGCAGGACCCGGGTCGGTTCCAACACGGCCGCTTCCCGGGAATCAATATTGAAATGCATTGTCTAGGCATTAGCACAATCCTGGTTTCGGCCCAGGCCCAGACCAGGTCGCTACCGCAGGCGTTACCAGTGACCTCTGGCATTGGGGCCCCGGGAGACGGTCAGGTTTCCCTGGCGATATTGCTCCACCGCCTCCTCCACCGACCCGGAAACGTGTAGAAATACGGGAATGCCCGCAGCCAGCAAGACATGGTAGGCCTTGGGCCCGCAATATCCGGTGAGTAAGGCTGCGGGCTGATAATGGGCCACCAGGGAGGCCGCCTGGATGCCGGCTCCCTGGGCCGCCTCCAAATTTTGCCGGTTGGCCACCGCTTCAAATTCCAGGGTCTCCGGATCCACCAGGACAAAGTAAGGAGTCCTCCCAAAGCGAGGCTCCACCTTGGCTTCCAAGGTTTGTCCACTTGCGGTGACAATAATTTTCCCCATGTATTTTCCCTATTAAAGTTCGAACCTTGGGAGGAAAGCCGGGAGGTTTAAGGGAGGAGGTTATGCCAACAAGGTAACGGCATCCTGTTCTCCCGGCTTCCCGCCAAGGCGCTGCCAGCTTCTGGAACAGCGCACGGCAGTGCCGCTAATGGTCGCAGACATTCGGGCCGGAGATCAGGGTCCCGGCCAGAAAGTCCTGGACCAGGGCCTCCGGCTCCCGGTTGCCGGCGCCGGTGATCACCTTAATGCCTCGTTCCGCAAACAGGCCCAGGGCCCGCTGGCCCATGCCCCCGGCGATGATGAGATTGACTCCCAGTTCGCCCAGCCATTTAGGCAAGACCCCGGGTTCATGGGGCGGCGGCGTATGCAGTTCCTTGCCGCCGATGGATCCTTCCTGGACCTTAAGCACCGCAAACTGCTGGCAATGGCCGAAATGATTGCACAACCTGCCGTCAGCCAGGGGGATGGCCACCTTGAAAAGGTTAGGGTCAGGCACTGCCGCTGGCGCTTTCTGTCCGTCATGATTACAGGGACGGTCTTGACAATGGCCCATAGAGAAAATTCCTCCATTTCTGCAATATCTCTAGGCCTTCTCTTAATCAATTAGCATGCCAGAAGGGCCACACCCGGCGAAGGTCCTGGAATGGGGAGGCAGAGGCCGGTACCGGGGCCCGGTGGAGGGAACAATGGAAGCAAAACGCTCCCTAATATTCTGGCTAAGGGAGCAAATTGCCACTTTTGCATCGAGGGGGCAGAATTAGGAAGTCAGTTTTTCGGAGGAGAGGCGTCCGGCGGCGTCAAACCGAAGCGTTTAATTTTCCGGCGCAGGGTGCTTTTATCGATGCCCAACTCCCGGGCCGTGGCCAGACGGCGCCAGCCGTGGCGTTCCAGGGCCTCCCAGAGGACCCGCTTTTCCTGGTCTTTCAGGCTCAAACCCTCCAGGATGGCCCCGGCTTGGCTGTCCCGCCGCAAGTGGTCGGGAAGATGCCGGGGTTGGATCATGCCCTTGGGGCAGAGAATAAAGGCGTGTTCGATGGCGTTTTCCAGTTCCCGGATATTGCCGGGCCAGTCATGGCGTATGAAGATGGCCAGGGTGTCATAGCTCAGTCCCAGGATTTTTTTGTCCTGGAGCTTGTTAAACCGCTCAATGAAGTGTTCGGCCAGCAGAGGCACATCCTCGAGGCGCGCGGCCAACCGGGGCAAGGTGAGCTTCACCACGTTGATGCGATAATAGAGATCGGGGCGGAATTTCCCCTCTTCCACCAGTTGGGCCAGGTCCTTGTTGGAGGCCGCCACCACCCGGATGTCGGTTTTGATGCTCTTGGAGGCTCCCAAAGGCATATAAGTGCGTTCTTCCAGGACCCGGAGCAATCGCACCTGCAAGGCCGGGGAGATGTCACCGATCTCGTCCAGAAAAAGGGTGCCCCCCTCGGCCATGGCGAAGCGGCCCCGGCGGTCCCGCCGCGCGTCCGTAAACGCGCCGGCGGTATGGCCGAAAAGCTCCGACTCCAGCAAAGTGTCGGGCAACGCTCCGCAATTGACAGCCACAAAAGGGCCCTGGGCCCGGCGGCTCAAGTTGTGCAAGGCCTTGGCAATGAGTTCCTTGCCGGTGCCGCTTTCCCCCTGGATGAGCACGGTGCTGTCGGCCCGGGCGATGTCCGGGAGAATCCCAAAAATTTTTTGCATCAGGGGAGACTTGGAGATAATGTCCCCCAGACGGTACTGGCGGCGGATTTCCCGGCGCAGGTCCGCCACCAGGCTTAAGTCCCGGAAGGTCTCCACCCCGCCGATGATCTCTCCTTGCTGGTCCCGGAGCAGGGTGGTGCTGACGGTGATGGGGATTTCTTTGCCATCGGCCCGTAAAATGGCTATGGGCTGGTTCACCACCTGTTTGCCCGTTTCCAGGGTATACTTCAAAACGCAGGCGGTTTCACAGACATTGGCCCGGAAGACCTCCCAGCAAGGGCGGTTCAGGGCTTCGGCCGCGGGGATTTTGGTGATTTCTTCGGCGGCCCGGTTAAAAGAGGTGATCCGCCAGTTAAGGTCCACGGTGAAGACCCCGTCGGCGATGCTGTCCAGGATGACTGCGGCCTGGGGCGGCAGGGGAGATGGGGAAGGGGCGAACTCCGGCTCCGGGCCGCGGGCACCCGCGGCCTTGACCGTCAATGGGGATCTTGCTTCTGGAGTTCTCGGCGTATTCTTTTCCAAAGCCCGGCAATCACTTGGTTTATTTGATTATCCCTATCATACTCCAAGATGGTCTTCCCTTCAACCTGGGCTTGGGTAAAAGCGGGGGAAAAAGGCAGATACCCCAGAAACCGGTAACCCTGGAGGTCGCAGAATTTGCGGATCGCCCGGGCCATGGGCCAATGGAGATCGGCTTTATTCACCAGGACGAAGCCGGGGAGGCGAAAATGGTCGGTGAGGGCCGCCACCCGCTGCAGATCATGCTGCCCGGAAAGGCTGGGCTCGGTAACCAGGAGGACCGCGGTCGCCTCCCCCAGGGCGGCCATCACCGGACAGCCGATACCGGGGGGGCCGTCGGTAATCAGCCACTCCAAGCCCTGGGCCTCCGCCAAGCGCCTGGCCTCCCGGCGCAAGAGGGCCACCAGTTTGCCGGAATTCTCCGCGGCCACCCCCAGGCGGGCATGCACTAAGGGCCCAAAACGCGTGTCGGCCAGGAACCACTGGCCGCAGAGATTTTCCGGAAAATCCACGGCCCCTGCGGGGCAAAGGCTCCAGCAGACTCCGCAACCTTCGCACCGGAGGGGATCGACCCGGAAGTCGTCGCTGATGGCCTGAAAGCGGCACCAGCGGAGACAGTCGCCGCACTGCCAACAGTCCCTCTCCCTGATGTTCGCTTTGCGGCCCGCAGAAAAATCGTGTCTCTCGATTATTTGGGGCCCCAGGAGCAGATGCAGATCCGGGGCATCCACGTCCGCGTCGCAGAGGGCCAGCTTCTCTCCCAGGGCCGCCAAAGCTCCCACCAGGCTGGTTTTGCCGGTCCCCCCTTTGCCGCTGAGTACCACTAATTCCTGCATGATTCAGGCTCGATCCGCCTCGCCACTGGTTCGGGCTGCGGTTATTCCAGTATTCTGGAATGCATGGATCATTCATCTGGCCGCAACCGGGTAGTTTTTTTGCCGGATTCTGCCCGGATCCGGTGGAATAAGGTCTGCATCAGGGAGTTCCAGGCCGGCATCTTTTCCACCAATAATTCCCCCCGGGCGCAGGTTTCGGCCACCCGCCGGTCGAAGGGAATTTCCAGGAAGATGGGGAGGCCTTCCCGGGCGGCGTAATCATGCACCCGGCGGTCCCCTAAATCCGCCCGGTTGATTACCAGCCCCAGAGGCAGTCCCATTTCCCGGACCGCGGCCACCGCCAGCTCCAAGTCGTTTAAGCCAAAGGGAGTGGGCTCGGTGACCAGGAGCACCAGGTCACTGCCCCAGACGGCGGCCAAGAGCGGACAGGAGGCGCCGGGAGGGGCATCGATGATGGTGAGCCCTCCATCCCCGCCTTCTTGCCGGACCCGGCGAATCAAGGGGGGCACCAGGGCTTCCCCCACCCGCAGGCGGCCGTGCACGAATCGCAGCGGCCCCCGGACGCCGGTTTCCACGGTCCCCAGCCGCCGGGGCTGAGGGATCAAGGCCTCCTCCGGACAGACCAGAAAGCAGCCGCCGCAGCCATGGCACAAGTCCGGGAAAGTGAGGGCCGCAGTGGGCAAAACGGCTATGGCGTTAAACTGGCAGATCTCCTGGCACTTGCCGCAAAAGGTACATCTGCGGGTATCGATTTCCGGCGCTTCCAGATGGAAGTCCAGGCTCCGGGAAAGGTGGGGCTTGAGAAAGAGATGGGCGTTGGGTTCTTCCACGTCACAGTCCAGGAAGGTTGCCGGCTGGGCCACCGCCACCGCCAGATTGGCGGCGATGGTGGTCTTGCCGGTCCCGCCCTTGCCGCTGGCAACGCTGATGATCAATGACCGCTCACCCCTTTATTCCCGGACCATGGGTTTCCCGCATTGGGGACAGTTTATCTGCAAGCAGGGAATCCCGCGCTCATGGGGGGCCCGGCCGCCACAGGCCGGACAGACACAGAAATCTGCGGCCCCTGGGCTTTGGCCGCCCCCCGGCCTCCCGGGGCCGCCCCCGGTCTGCCGGCATCCGCCCCCCGAACCGCCCTGCCCCCGGCTTGCCCCCCTGCCTTTTCCTCCCGGCATGGCTTTTTTACCTCCTTGATGGCCCTTAAATTCAGGGCACTTTAATTCCCTGAGATTTTGACGGTAAAGCCCCACCCGGCACCCGGGGAGTCTGAAGCGGGGCTGGTCCAAACGATCTTGCCAGTAGGACCTGAGCACTTCCCCCACTTCCCCGGCCACTCCGCAGATGATCCTCAGGCCCAGGCGCTCTCCTTGCTGCAGCAAGTCAGGGCTCAGGGCTCCGCAGATCAGAGTGGTGACCCCCCGGCCCTGCAGATAGGAGAGGCGCTCCCCGGTGGCCACCGGAGTCAGGTCCATCTCTTGGCCGGGACCCTGGTAGGTGGGATCTTCCGGAAAGAGGTGGATCCGGGAGCACCAGTTCAACACCGGCGCGACCCGGGCATGGAGTACCGGTACGGCCAGAATGGCGAACCCCCGCCGCAGCCCCTGGACCGGAGGAGCCGAAAAAGTTCGAGAAGCTGGATTCTTGCCCGCCTCCCTTGCCGGGACATATCAGCAGAAATTGTGCCAGGGCATTTCCCTTTGAATTTACAGAAACTTTCTCTTCTCCGCCCCTGGCCCAGGGGGCAGAATGCCCCCAGAGGTCCCGGGAATGGAGCCCCCGATGGCAGCAGATTATGCCTACTTTGCCGCGGCTTGCCGCCTCGAGCCCCAAGGGGCTGATTCCTGGGGAAGCGCCACGCAGGGAGCCGGGGGGCCGGGTTCTGCCAAGCATCTCCCCGCCCAGGGAGGGAGGCGGAAAACCGGAAAAAGGGTGCATCTTGAGGAAGGTTTGTGTTATCTAAACCTGCAGCCAGATGATGGGGCCATCAGAAGAGGAATCTCTGCGGAAACCAACCCCGGCTGGCAGGTGCCGCCGCCATTGCCCCCGGGTTGGCCCCGGCCGCCACTTCATCTAATGAAACCAGGAAGACAGGAGGATCATCATGAAATATGAGGAAGCCCCCGAAATTATTAATATATTGTTTGATAAAATCATAAAAGAATATTTCCCTTATTTAGCCAATGCCAAGATATTATTCCTTATTAGTAAAAAGAAGATGATGACAAAGGGCAGGATAGTCCTTGGTAAAATTGTTAAACCTTCCGCTTTGGTGAAGTATTTAAGTAGAAATGAAGCCCCTGATGATGGTTATGACTATATTATGTATTTGGATAATAAATTGGTCAACCATTGCGATGAAAGCGACATTGAGCGGGTCTTAAGGCATGAACTTAGGCATATATTCTATGATTCGGATAGTAAAAACCCATATAAGTTGATAGACCACGATTTTAGTGATTTCTACGATGAAGTGGAACTGAACAAAGATGATCCCAACTGGGCTAATCGTGTCTCCAGAACAGTCTCTTTAATTTATGAGCAAGAGAAGGATCAAATGTAATAATTCCCCGGGGCAGTGGCCCACCCTGGCAGAGTACGACCAGACGGCCCTCCAGGAAAGGAAAGCCTAACCTCTGGAAAAAGTTGGCGTCTCCGGAAATTTTGCGATATCTTGTCTTCCAAGAGAGGGTCGTTTTCGAAGAGAGTTGGATTCCGGGCTTAAAAAGTCGGGAAAAGGCATTAACTGCTGGTCTTGGACCGAAAAAGAGGAAAAAGGGGCATCATCTTGGTCTAGGCTAAGAAATCTGCCAAGGAGACTTCTTGGCTGCACCTTGGTGGCAGATAATTCGGACTTCCGAGGGAGAAGATGGAGCTGCAAAATCTGGCCTGTCCTGCGGCGTTACAAAAACTGCTGGTATGTGTCGATGATTCTCCGGACAGCAACGCGGCCATTACCGCCGGCCTGACCCTGGCCCGATCCTGTAGAAGCAAGCTTTTCCTGCTGCAGGTGGTGGAGGTTATCCCGGGCTATGAAATTCTCGGCCCCGACCTGATGCCGCCACCTCCCCAACCGGACCTGGAGCTTCTCAAATTGCGGGAAAATGCGGTACGCAGCCGTCTGGAGGAATGGCGGACCGAGGCGGCCAACCAGGGCATTGACCTGGAAATTAGGGTGCATGTTGATACGGCCGCCGCCAGCGGCATCTTGGAGGAGGCGGAAGGGATTCAGCCGCAACTGATCATCATGGGGCGCCATGGCCGCACCGGCCTGGACCGGATGGTGATGGGCAGCGTCACCGCCAAGATCATCAGCCACAGTCATTTTAATGTCCTGGTGGTGCCGGGGCACACCACCCTGGATTTTCACCGCCTCCTCATCGCCAGCGACGGCTCCCCTTTCAGCGACGCGGCCTGGGAGGAGGCCTTGAGCATCACCCGCATCGCCGGGAGCAGCCTCCTGGCGGTTTCGGTGGCCCGGGATGAGAGCGCGGTCACCCGGACGGAAGAGACCCTGCAGCGCCTGAGGGAAGCCGCGGCCCGGGCCGGTATCTCCCTGGAGACCCAGATGCTGCAGGGGCGGCCTTTTGAGGCCATCCTCAATGCCGCGGCCATGAAACAGGTGGACCTCATCATCCTGGGGAGCCACGGCCGTACCGGACTCAAACGCCTGCTGCTGGGCAGCGTGGCCGAACGGGTCATCGGCTTGGCTTCCTGCCCGGTGCTGGTGGTCAAGAAGAGATAGAGGTCAACGGTCAAATGACCATGGCAACCTATCTGATTGTGGGCAATGGCGTGGCTGGCAATACGGCCGCGGAAACCATCCGGAAGCACGATGCAGCCGGGAAGATTCTGATCTTCGCCAAGGAAAAATATCCCTTTTATTATATCCCGGGCCTGCCGGAATATCTTTCCGGAGAGCGCCCCCGGCACCGCCTGATCATCCACGATGAACAATGGTATGGGGATAATCGCCTGGAGTTGCATTTGGAAACGGCAATCAACCGGATTGACGCTGCCCGCAAGCTGGCCTTCGCCTCGGACGGCAAGACTTATAGCTACGATAAGCTGCTCCTGGCCACCGGCGGCATCTCCTTCGTCCCCCCCATCAAGGGCGCCGGCCTCCCGGGGGTCTTCACCCTGAGGACCATCGGCGATGCCGACGCCATCCGGGAGAAGGCGGCCAAATCCCAAAGATTGGCCCTCATCGGCGGTGGCATTTTGGGCCTGGAAGCCGGCAACGGCTTGCGGAAGCTGGGTTTGGAGGTCACGGTCATCGAATTTTTCCCCCGGCTGCTGCCCAGGCAAATGGATGTTCCCGGCGCGGCCATACTGCAGCAGCAAATGGAGGACATGGGCTTCAGATTTCATTTGGGCGCCACCACCCGGGAAATCGTGCGGCAAAATGACGGCCTCCTGATCCGCCTGGAGAGCGGCGAGGCCATTGAGGCGGATATGATCCTGATCTCCGCCGGCACCCGCCCCGATTTGACCTTGGCCAAGTCCCTGGGGCTGGAAATCGACAAAGGGGTCAAGGTGGACGATACCATGCAAACCGGGCTGGCAGATATTTATGCCGGGGGCGACCTCATCGAGCATCGGGGCCGTTATTATGGACTGTGGTCCGCGGCGATGGAGCAGGGCAGGGTGGCCGGCGCGGCTATGGCGGGCCGGCCCGCCAGTTACGAAGGCACGGTGCCCTCCAACATCTTGAAAGTGGTGGGCATCGACTTGCTGGCCGCGGGTGAAATCGACGTGGAAGGCCGGCTGGAATCTTTGGTCAGTAAAGATGAGGCCCAAAAGATCTATAGAAAGCTGGTGCTGCAAGATAATGTCATTATCGGCGCCATCCTCCTGGGGGACCTTGGCGGCAGCGCCGGAATCCTTACGGCCATCAAAAAGAAGACCGATATCACCTCCTGCAAAGCGGACCTGGCCGCGGGAACCTTGGATTTTGCGAAATTGATCTAGATTCATTAAAAACTGAAGAAAAAGTAAATTTCTACCGAAATAAACTACAGGTAGAAGAGGAAAACCAGGAGGTTACCTGCGGGACCAGAGACACCCCCAATTTTCTATCGGTGACCACGGCTGAGATTCTCGGATTACCTAAGATTGCCATTATAACGATCAGAGACGCGATCCAGCCATGCTCGACCAACGCCGCCATCGCCGCTATCACCGTCAGTTGCAGGTCAACTGTATTAACCCCAAACTGGCCTTCGAAAGCCTGACCCGGGACATTTGCCCCGGGGGGGTGTTCGTCATTACCAGTCATCTTTTGCCTGTGGACAGCCCCATCGATCTGGAAATCTCCTTTGGACTGAATGATCCGATCCTTCACTGCCGGGGCCGGATCGCCTGGATCAATGCGGGCCAGATCGAGACCTTTCCGCCCGGTTTCGGAGTGGAATTTGATGACGGGGATGAACAGATGATCGAGCGCCTGTTGCAGGATTTGGAATTTTGAAGGGATAGAACTGCCAGGAAAAGAGACCCGGGGGAAAATTCAGGGTGCCGGCCGGCGCCTTCCCAGGCTGGCGACGCATTCGATGTGGGCCGTGTGGGGGAAGAGATCGAAAGGCTGGATGGTCAAGATTTCGTAGTGATCCCGGAGCAGGGCCAAATCCCTGGCCAAAGTGGCAGGGTTGCAGGAGACATAAATGATCCGTCTGGGGGCCATCTCCTGCAGGGCTTGCACCACTTGCGGGTGCATGCCGCTCCGGGGCGGGTCGGTGATCACCACCTCCGGGAGAGGCTGGGACGCGTCCCGCAAGGTCTCCCGGAGCCGCTCCTTCAGATCGCCCGCCAGGAATTGGCAATTCTCCAGGCCGTTGAGCCGGCTGTTAAGGTAAGCATCGCTTACGGCTTCCGGGACCAGCTCAAATCCCACCACCCGGCGCACCTGGGAGGCCAGGGAGAGGGCGATGCTGCCCGCGCCGCAGTAAAGATCCCAGACCGTCTCCCGGCCGGTGAATTCTCCCAGCCGGCTGATGGCCTCATAAAGGCCCGCCGCCGCGGCGGTGTTGGTTTGCAGGAAGGAATGGGCCGAGATCCGCAAACGCAGACCGCAGAGCTGCTCTTCAATATACCCCGATCCCCATAAGGTCCGGCTGGCTTCGCCCCTCACCACGTGGGCTTTTTTGCGGCTGCGGGAATGCACCAGGGTGGTGAGAGCCGGAAAGTGCGCCTGCAGGTGCGCGGCCAGGGTCTCCACCGCGGCTGCCTCACCCTGGTCGGTGGTGATAAGGTGCGCCAACATCTGGGAGGTGCGCTTACTCTCCCGGAGCACCAGAAATCGCCAGAACCCCCGATGATTTTTGGAGTTGTAAGGGGGAAGGCCGCTCTCCCGGCAAAGAGAGCGCACCTCCTGGACGATGGCCGTGGACTGGGGGGATGGGAGAAAGCACTCCTCCAGATCGAAGATCTGGTCCCGGGAGGCTCGCACATGCAGCCCCAGGGAGCAGGCCCCTTGCCAAGACTTCCGCTCCCCGCCGGTGTCCCCCGCCGGCAGCCACCCCCGGGGGGCAAAGGTGAATTCCATTTTGTTGCGATAATGACGCGGCTGCGGCGAGGCCACCGTGGGCAGGATCTGCCTGGGGGTCAGGCCCGCCAGATGCCGGAGGCATTCCTGCACCTGGACCCTTTTCCAATGCAACTGCTCCGCATAAACCAGATCTTGCCATTGGCAACCGCCGCAGACGCCAAAATGCCGGCAGAAAGGCGGCGAATACGCCGGAGATTGTGACAGGAGCTGAACTACCTGAGCTTCCGCAAACCGTGATTTTTTTCCGGTAATCCGCACCCGCACCCTCTGCCCGGGTACGGCTTGATCCACGAACACCACCCACCCCCCCACCCGGCCCAGGGCTTTCCCTCCAAAGGCCAGCTTTTCTATGGCCAGATCCACCTCCGCTCCCTTAAATAGGGGAGGGTTGAGAGAATTGGCGTTGACCTGGGCCATATCCAGAGACCTGCGGAGCAAAGGAAGATGGTGGAACAACAGGGGCAAGCGTTATTGGCCGACTTATCATTGGTTAACCCCCCCCATTTTTTATTATAACAGATTCTTACTAAAGCAAGAGTTGATTACCGGTCCCGGTAATAATCACTGCCCTCTTTTTCCTTATATCACCCGGAGTAGCCCCTTGATCATCCCCGGTGGCTGCCTGGGCCTTTCCCTTCCGCCTTTTCCCCCAGCTCGCCACCACCGGGCGGTGTTGCCCCGGGATCGTGAAGTTCCCCCGCCATGAGTTTTAAGTTGAGACCTCTGCGAAAGTCTCATGTGGAACAGCCGCCCCCGGCTGTCCACCCTTCATCTGGTAGCAGGCGAGGGCGCCTGCTCCACATTTTGACTAAAGAAGAGACTAGTTGAGACTTTCGCAGAGGTCTAAAGCTTTTCGGGTAAGGCAGGCGCAGTTTTTTGAAAAAAATTACTTTTTGCAAAAAAATTATGGCCTTATGTCTCCGCAAAGATGAAACTAGGCATTGCTGCCTACAACCAAATAGGCATTAGTGCCTAATGGTCTTTAGGTGATTGTGCCTATTGAGCAAAAGTTATCAATCGTTAGCATAAAACCGCGGGGAAATTTTTCCCCCTTCACCCATCTATAACTTATTGCCATTAATAACTACTTGATTGTTTGAGTGTTCACTATTGCGGAATTAAATAATTGGGGTACTGGTCCAGGTTACCGGTAGTTAGGGGAGGAGATTTTTCCGGGCGCTGCTCAGGGGAAGCCAAAGCAAATTAGAAAAAGCCGTTTGCAGGCGACCCGGATGCCAGGAAGTTAACCCGGACATAATAAAATACAGAGGTCGGAGGGAGACAGCCTTATGAAAAAAAAGACCTGGATATTGATAAGTTTCTTGATGGCCATGACCCTAGCCGGGGGTATGAGCGTTGGGGTCTTGGCGAGCGTTCAAGTTCCCCAGACGGCATTGTTGGGGGCCAGTGTAACCAAATACGTCACCCCTCTCCCGGTTTTCGTCGGCGCCAGGGTATCAGCCGGCAGCGCTATCGCCATCTCTTATAATGAATTTCAGCAGAAGGTGTTGCCCGACAGTTTTTACACTACTCTGCCCTCATCTATTACCCCCTTTCCCGGTATCACCTTCAATCCCCGGCTGGGCACTTATGTCTGGGGCTATAAGGTGGGCAACGCCCCGGCCCTTTATCCCGGCTTCACCGTGGAAGCCCAAAAGGGAACGGCCACGACCACGACTTACACTAATAACTTGGGTACTGCCGACAACTTTCCCATTCTCCAGAGATACATCACGGTGGACCAGTCCATCCATTGGGCCAATCCCCTGAATCTGATGATGGACGACCCGGGCCGGATGATGCCGTACTCCGGACCCCAGGCGGTGGTGCCCCATCTGCACGGCGGCGAGGTGCGGTCGGATTTCGACGGCGGCCCGGACTCCTGGTGGACCCCAGGGGGCGAAGGGCCTAAGGGTTCAGCGTTGGCCGCGGGCGCAATCAGGGGCCCGGGTTATTATACCAACGTGCTCAATTACCCCAACGCCCAGGAAGCCGCCACCATATGGTTCCACGACCACCTCTTGGGTGGCACCCGGACCAATGTCTATGCCGGGCTGGCCGCGTTCTGGTTCATTCGGGACCAGTTCGACACCGGGATTGCCGGCACGGGACTCAATCTGCCCGCGGGCAATCAGGAAATCGAAGTCGTCATTCAGGACCGGCAATTTGACACCACCGGCCAGTGGCTCTTCCCGGACGGCAACCCCCCCGGCGCCGGGCTTATGGGAGATCCGCCGAACCCCAGCGTCCACCCTTTTTGGATCCCCGAGTTCTTTGGGGATGTGATCGTGGTGAACGGCAGGTCCTGGCCGTACTTCCAGGTAGATCCCCGGCGCTATCGGGTCCGGCTGCTGAATGGCTCCAACTCCCGCTTTTATGAGCTATATTTGGAGAGAACGGACGTGCCCACGGGACAGATTCCGCCCATCTATGTCATCGGCACCGATGGCGGACTCCTGGATGCGCCCGTCAGAGTCTCGAGCACGACGACGGACCGGCTGATCATTGCCCCCGGGGAACGTTATGATTTAATTATTGACTTTGGCAAGATCAATGTTGAATTGCCCAATGTGCCGACTTTCATCCTCAAAAATACCGCCAATACACCGTTCCCGGGAGGTGACCCGGTCGACCCGGCCACCACCGCGCAACTCCTGCAGTTTCGGGTGAACTTGGAGTTTGACGGTAACGATAATTCCTTTAACCCGGCTGCACCCGGGGCCACCCTGCGGGGCGGCGCCAATAAGCCCCCGGCCATCGTCCGCATGGCTGACGGCGCCGGCGGGATCAATCCCGCGGTGCAGGTCAGCAAAAAGCGCCAACTGATCCTCCGGGAGATTATGGGTCCCGGCGGCCCCCTGGAGGTTCTGGTGAACAACACAAAATGGGGCGGCCTGCGGGAAATGAGCAACACTCCTATCCCCGGCTCGTCGGTGCTTGGTCCTAACCATCTCACGGAGTTGCCCCAGGTGGGGTCAACGGAGGAGTGGGAGATCATCAACACCACGGGGGACGCCCATCCCATGCACCTGCACCTGGTGCAATTCCAGCTCGTTAACCGGGAGACCTACGACGATGTAGGCTTCCTGGCAGCCTACGATGCCGCCTTTCCCGGAGGCGTTGCCCTTGACGGCTACGGCCCGCCTAACTATTACAATAATCCCAATGCTGACGGCGCCATCGGCGGCAACCCGGCGGTGTCCCCCTTCCTGACCCCGGGGACCTTGACGCCCCCGCTGCCCCAGGAACGGGGTTGGAAGGACACGGCGATCATGTATCCCGGCCAGGTGACCCGCATTATCGTGCGTTGGGCGCCCCAGAACATTGCCGTGGGAGGAGTCACCCCGGGGCAGAACCTGTATCCCTTTGACCCCACCTACGGCCCGGGTTACGTCTGGCACTGCCATATCATTGACCACGAGGACAACGAGATGATGCGGCCCTATATCCCCGTCCGTAATGCCTATAATAGAAAGGGCATGAACGTGCCGTCCTACGAACTCTTGCTTCTTGGCAATTAGTACCGATTAGGTTGGGAGATACCCATTGCCTAACCAACCTACTTTTTAACGAGTAAAGGGCCACCCTTCTGGCGGCCCTTAACTTTTCGGGGAACCTAACCGCAACCAGCTACGGTTCCATTTTTTTCTGGCGGCAGCCTATCCGGGCGTGAACCCGGCAGTAGGGCGGATACTTGGGTTGATCTGGGTGAGACTGACCTTGAGAAGCCTGGTATGGCCTGGAGAACCAAAAGGCCCGCAGCCGGCTGCGGGCCTTCCGATGTTTGGCTGCCGGGGGCCTTATACCATGTTCGCTTTGAAATGAAACAAACTAACATGCTAACATATTGATATCACTTGTAGGGGCGGGTTTAAAACCCGCCCCTACAATGCGAACATGGTATTATTACTGCCCTTAGCCCTTGGTCTGCCGGGCAGGTTTTGCTTCTTCCGGCTTGGGGGCGGGTTCGCCTTGGGGGGGTCCGGCCGATCCGGTGCCGGCCAGGGCCCCGGCCTGCAGCAGGGTCTCCTCGGCCTTCTTCTGCCGGTAAATCCGGGCCAGATCCAGGGCGGTCCGGCCGTCCCGGTCCTTGGCGTTGAGCTCGGCCCCCTTCTCTAAAAGGAGCTGCAACTCTGACTGACGCCCCCCCTGGGCCGCCCACATCAACGGGGTTTTTCCCCCGGTGTCCGGGGCGTTGATCTCCACCCCTTTATCCACCAAGACTTTCACGGCGTCGGTTTTGCCCTTGGTCACGGCCGCGAGGAGGGCCGTCAAACCTTGCTGTTTCTCCTTGATCCGGGGGTCAGCCCCTCGATCCATCAATAGCTGCACCGTCTGGGCGCGGCCGTAGTGAGCCGCCAAGATGAGAGCGGTGCGGTTCCGGTTATCCGTGGCGTTAATCTCAGCGCCTTTGGCCAACAGGATCTCCACGGCCTCGGTCTTGCCCCCCATGGCCGCAGACATAAGGGCGGTCATCCCGTTTTTATCATCCTTGGCCTTGATGTCCGCCCCCTTTTCCAGGAGGAGGGTGATAATCGTGGGATAGCCCTTCACCGCGGCCCAGCTTAAAGGCGGGGCCCCAAGCTTGCGATCCTTGAGGTTGGGGTCGGCGCCCCGGGCCAGGAGCTTCTGCACCACTTCCTGTCGCCCGAAGCGGGCCGCCGCCAGCAAAGGAGCCTCTCCATTCTGGTTGGTGACGTTGGGGGACATGCCTGCCTGGAGAAAGAGTTCCACTGCCAACAAATCCCCGTCCCGAGCCCGCTCCACAAAGGAGTCTTCACTATACTTGACATTCATCTGGCCCAACTTGAGGCGGGCTTGTTCCTGGGGGTTGCCGCAGGCTGCCAGGGTCAGGCAGAGGACCACCGGGAGCAGGCTCTTGGCTAAGGAAGACTTCGTCATTTAATTTCTCCTAAGGATTAATCAAGGATTTCCCTGGGAACACACCGTATTGGGGAGGGGGGCCGGAGTCGGCCCGGACCTGCCGGTAATAGAGATTCATTCCGGGAGAAAAAGATCCGGCCGGATAAAGGTCACGGCCCCTGACCCGGCTTCGTTTATTGGGTCTTGGGTTTCTCGACCCCTGGATATGGCTTGCCGTCGATGGAGATAATTTCCAGGACGTCCCCCTGGGGTTTGGCCACTATGGTCACGGATTTGCCGCTCTTTACCAGACCGGCCAGGACCTTGGGATTCTGGTTGGATATCTTAAAAACCTCCGGTTTGCTCAGGATATAATAGCCGCCCATAACCGGCAGGTGCTTGATCTTCCCTTTCACGGTGAGGCGTTGCAGCGGCTGCCGCACTGGGGCCGGGGAGGCGCCTTCTTTCGGCGGGGGGGCTTGGCTCACCGCCCCGGTAGCCAGGGCCAAGCTCAAGGCGCCAGCGGCCAGGATGGCCCAAAGTTTCTGGTTTTGCATCGGCTAACTCCTTTGCTCTCTTTGCATTGGCAGAGGTTTTGTTTAACCCCTGGGCTTAAACAAACGCCCGAAGTAAACCTCGTTTTTATTAAGTTAATTAGAAATTGTGGGAAATCAATTCTTGGCCGGAAGGCAACTGACAAAAAAAATTAACCTGGTAAAGTTCGAGTCCCTCGTCCGCCCCTGATGAATCTTCTGCAATTTTTAAGGAGGGTGGGATAGGTGCGGGGTTCTGGCAGATTAACCCATATTCCAGTCTGTTGGTCCAGGATAAAGGCCGGGGAATGTCCACCGCGGCCAGCGGCGGTTCTTCTTGGCCGTTGCCAAGAATATCCGCGGCAGCTACTTTGCGGACAATGGCATTCTCACCGCTGGGGCCCCGGTTGGCCCGGCCTTTCATCATCTGGGCGGGGGCCGGTCTTTTCCATCAATAGACCAGGCAGATATATTGGGGAAGATGCCCAGGGGGGAAGGAGAGATCCCCTGGATATTTTTCTTGGCGATGAAGATGGCGTCGGCGTTGTAAAGGAAGACGCAGGGAGGGTCTTGGGCCATGATTTCTTGGATTCTTTGATAAATGCTGTGGCGCTGGGGCCTATCCACCGTTTTTCTGCCCCGCTCCAAAAGTTCGTCCACCCGGCTATTGTGGTAAGAGAGGAAGTTCCATTCTCCTTCCCGGGTCTTTGATGAGTGCCAAACATTATAGAGATCGGGGTCCCAGATATAGTGGCGCGATAATAACACGATATCAAAGAGTTTTTTGGTTATTATTTTATATCTGAAGGTTAACCATTCAAGGGTCTCAATATTGACTTCTATATCTATCTTTTTCAAGCTGTTCTGAATAATTGCAGCAATTAAAATATTTTCCTTGTTCTCGAAGTTGGTCACCAAATGCAAACACGACTTTTCTTTCGCATACCAACCTATCTTGCTTAAAATCTCTTGGGCCTTGGCCGGGTCATACTTACAGGAGGCAACGTCTCCGTGATGGTACCAGGTGCCGGGGGGATAGGGCCCGGTGCCGGGGGTGCCGCACCCTTGCAACACCGCGTCGATGATGGCCTTCTTATCTAGAGCCAGGCTCAGGGCTTGTCTCACCCGCCGATCCCGGAACCGGGCATCCTGGAAATTGAATCCCAAAAAGCCGTATTTTACCGAGGGACAGCGGTAAATCCGGAAATTCCGCAACCGATCCGGGTTCCAGGATAATTGGGCATATTGGTTGGGGGTGAGTTCCATGACGTCAATGATCCCTGATTTTAATTCCAGCAAACTGGTGGTGGGGTCAGGGGAGATCTTGAGGATGATCCGCCGGATTTGGGGAGCCCCCCCATAGTACCCGGGAAACGCGGCCAGGACGATTTTTTGCCCGGCCACCCATTCTGTGACCCGGTAAGGGCCGGTCCCCACCGGGGCCCGCGCCAAGCAGGGATCGTCCGGCTTATCTTCCTGGAAGGGCTGGTGCGGCACCAGGCCCATGGTCCAGCTTTCCAGCGCGGAAGAGTAAATCTCCTGATATTTGACGGCTACCGTCTGGCGGTCCAGGGCCTGCACCTCCCGCACCGGGCCGAAATGGCTGCGGTGGGGGGTGGGAACCCGCCCGGAAGTGATCAAATTATAGGTAAAAACCACGTCGGCCGCGGTGAAATCACGTCCATCATGCCATTTCACGCCTTCGCGGAGATGAAAACGGATTTCCCGGCCGCCGGCCAGCATCTCCCAGGATGCCGCCAGATCCCCCACCAGGGTGAGATCAGCGGTGAGTCTCACCAGGCCGGGAGAGGCCCAGCCGCTCACCGTATAAGAGAGTTGGTCGGAGAGAAAGACCGGATTAAGGCTGGCGGGTTCATAAGGCACCGCCAGAATAAGGGTATCCGGCTCTCCCGGCGCCTGCGGCCGGGTGCAGGAACCCAGGAGCGCCAGCATAATTGCCAGGCTTCCCAGGGCGGTTAACCGCCTTCTCCATGGTTTCATCTTGGCTGCCGCCGGGGAAGGGACGCTCCCGAAGATCACCGCGCCCCTCCCTTAGGGAAATCTGTCGCAGTTCAATAACGCACTTTGATCCCGCCACCCACGGTAAACGGGGCCGCGGGGTAGCCAAACCTCTCCTGATAGTTGGCGTCCGTGAGGTTGTGGAGAAAGGTATAGAGTTCCAGGTGCTCCCGGCCCTTGATGGGGACGGGCACCGAACCCTCCAGGTCGAAGGTGACGTAAGGCGCTTGGCCTCTAACCCGCAGGTTCGTGTTGTACAGGGTGTTATTGTTATAGATTACGCTTTGGTTGGAGACGCAGGTCATATACAGGGCAATCTTTTCTTTGAACTTGCCCTTATACTGGATCCCTAAATTGACCTTATGCGCCGGGAGCCCCGGGATTTCGTTGAAGCCGCGGTCTTGGGGGGCGACAAATTGACCCACAAAGGGATCGCCGGAGGTCTTGCTTTTCTGATAGGTGTAATTGCCGAAAACCGTGAAGCCCCAGGGAAGTTTTTGGGAGGCCGCCAATTCCACGCCATAAATGACGGCCCGGTCAATGTTGTAGGCCACGAAGTTGATGAGATCGAAGTGGATGAAATCATTCACGATGTAACAATATGGGGACACCTCCACACTGGTTTTGCCGCCCCAATTATATTTGACGCCCCCCTGGAGCAGCACCCCATCCTCTTTTTTCAAGGTAGTGTTGCGGAAAAAGCTGGAATAGGGCTCATTGTCCTGGGTGTAATGCCAGTAGTATTCCGGGGACGTGGCCAGCCGCAGGGCCCGGCCGACGCTCAGGTAAGCCAGGCTGTCGGGACCAAAAAGATAGGTGAACTTTAGGGTGGGGGCCACGCCGCTCTGGGTCAGGTCCTGGGTGATCAAATCCGGCGCGGCCGATCCGGCCGGCCCGGGACTGGCCTGCATCCAGGAATAGCGCAAACCCGGAGTGACCACAAACTTTTCTTTAAAGGTAATATCATCCATCAGGTAGAGCCCCAGGACTTCCGAGTTCACATAGTTGCCGTTTTGCCTGGCCACCGTGGCATTGTTATAGCGGTAGTCATCGGCAAGAAGCTTGTCCCCCCGGTCTAGGAACCGCTGATAATCGACCCCCAGGGTAAAGGTGTGGTTTTTCAGGGTATGGCGGTAACTGGCGTCCGTCCCGTAGGAGGCGTCGTCACACCACCGCTTATGAAAAATCCGGTTAAGATTCGTCCGGGTATTAAAAGCCTCCCGTTGCCCCCAGTTTTTCCAGAAACGGGCCTTAAACAAACCTTGATCCGTAATTTGCTGCTCATAGCCCGTATCGAAGAGGACCCTATCCTTGGTCCAGAAGCTGCCATTTTCGGGATAGGCCCCCATGCCGCCATACATAATGTCGCCGTCGGACGCGGGGAAGTCGGTACGGCTGGCAATGTTGTATAACGGCGAGTCGTAATTTTTCGATTGGCGATTGTTCACCAAAAAGCCCTTGGTAACGGAGAGCAATTGGACATTGGCAAAGACTTTCCCTTGCCAGGGCAGGTTAAGGCCGGTGTAGGTGTTGATATTTTTGATGCGGAAGTTGCCGTTCCGCAGGTAACCGTCGCTGGAGGAGTAACCGCCGCTGAGGCTGTATTCGAAAAACCCCGGTTTCCAGCCGTGATAAAAGTTGGCGTTGGCGGTGTTGAAGTTGGCCAGCCCCCCCTGGACTTCAAACTTGGGTTTGGCGGTGGGTTTCTTGGTCACCAGATTGATCACCCCTCCCAAGGTGTTGCCGTAACGGGGATCGCTCACCCCCTTGATCAGCTCGATGCGTTCAATGTTGTTCAAGGGGATGGTGGTCCAGTCGATGAAATAGCCGCCCGCGGTGCCGGGGGTGTTCAGGGGGCGGCCATCAATAGTCACCAAGATGCGGCGGGCCCCGAACCCCCGAATCTTGATGGAGTCATCATCCAGGGCGCCCCCCACTTCCTGCAACCGCTGCACGTCCACTCCCGGCTGCCGCTTGAGCGCGCCGTCCAGGGTGGAGCCTAGGCCCTGCAGCAGGATTTCCGGCTTGATCACCGTCATGTTCGGGGTCTCGGCATCAGTCTTCAACTCCTTTTCCGAGACTTCGATCTCCTGCAGTTGAAACAACTGGGGCACCTTTTTTTCCTCTACCGCCAGACAATGGTTAAGGGGCCACATTAATAAGCAAAAAATGCTTATGATCCATTTGTTCCTGAACATGTTCTCCCCCTTTTATTCCTTTCCCTGGTCCACCAAAAAATCCCCACCGCGGCAATACCTTTGAGCCACAAGTGGTTCTGCGCCCGCACCAGTTTCGCCTGCATTTCCCCTTTTTCCCGGGCCGTGGGGCTTCTCCCCAAACGATGCGCCAGATGTTCCCAGGCCTCGTGCAGATGATGATAGGCATAGGAGCTGTCCGCCAGGAAATACCGGGTCTGGGAGAGCCGGTAAGCATCGTCATTACTCAGCACGCCGATCTCCGGGAAACCCATCTCGGTAACAACGCAGACATGCCGGGGCCCCCAGGCGAACATCTTGGCCAGGGCCGCCTGGAAGCCGGGGACGGTGAGTTGCAGGCTGTTGCAGGCCAGGATCAAATCGAAGTCCCCGAGATCCCCCACCGGGACTTCCTCCCACCGTCTGGGGTCGATTTTTTCCGGGGCCGCCTGAACGCAGCGGCTTTCCCCCAGCAGCAAAGCCCGCATGCCTGACGACGGCTCCAGGGCCGTCACCCGGCACCCCAGCCGTTGCAAGGGCAGGGTCAGGATGCCGTTGCCCGCGCCGATGTCCAATACCCGCCATCCCGGCTGTACCTTTCCGGTCAGGAAGGCAATGACTTCCCGGTGGTAGTCATTATGTTCCAGCCAGATTTGCTGCCACCGGGCCTGGGCGTTCCAATAGGCGGTGGTCTTTTTATGGGGCGGCACGGCGGTGGGCATGGGCGCAAAAAAAAAGCCATGAAAGCCACCTTCTTGGTGGTAGCCTTCATGGCAAAAAATTATTTTGTCTGGTTGCTAGTTAATTAAATGCGGCTTCTCAGCAGCGGGTTCCATTCCCGCTCAATTCCGCAGCCAGCGTAATGGCCTCCCGGCCAGATGTCAAGAAAAATCTTAACAGCCAAGACCAAAGCGGCCTGCGGCAGTTCTAGGCCAACATTTCGGCCGCCCGGCGCTCCAGGAGGAGAAGTCTCCAAAATGAGACACCTCCAAGGCGCGGATCGCAGAGCAGAAACCGTTGGAACCCTATTTTATGGAAAAATATTGTAAAATAGCGGAAACTGGAGTTCACCCCCTAGTCATGGGGGCGGACTTCATTGATAGAGGAGAGCTGATGATACTGACATTGATGGCGGTCTTGGGGGTTATGTTTCTGGCTGCCCCGGCAAACGCCGCGGAGATCAAGGAACTTAAGACCGGGAAAGACAAAATTAGCTACGGGATCGGGGTCGGTACGGCCAAAAACCTCAAACGCCAGGGGATCGAGGTCAACACCGACGCGGTGGTCAAAGGCCTGCAGGATGAGCTGGGGGGCGCCAAGCTCCTTATGACCGACGCGGAGCTCCAGGCCACCATGGGCCAGTTTCAGCAGGAGCTGCGCCAGAAGCTGATAGACGCCAAGAAGAAGGAGGCCGCGGACAATGAGAAAGAGGGGGCCGCTTTTCTGGCGCAGAACAAAAAGGAAAAAGGCGTGGTGACCAGGCCCAGCGGCCTCCAGTACAAGATTATCACCGCGGCCAAAGGAAAGAAGCCCAAGGAAACCGATACGGTGGAGGTCAACTATAAGGGGACCCTCATCAATGGGACCGAGTTCGACAGTTCCTATAAACGCGGTCAACCCGCGACTTTAAAGGTCAAAGAGATCATCACCGGGTGGCGGGAAGCTCTAACCCTCATGCCGGTGGGCTCCAAGTGGCAGCTCTTCGTCCCCCCCCAGTTGGCCTACGGGGAGCGGGGAGCAGGGGGGGAGATCGGCCCCAACGCCACGCTGATCTTTGAGGTGGAACTCCTGGCCATCAAATGACCGGTGCCTGCAAGTCATTTCAAAACCGCTTTTTTCTGTCACCCTGAGCGAAGCGAAGGGTCTAGGTATTTGAAAAGACTAGATTCTTTGCTTCGCTCAGAATGACAATATTGTAAGAATTGAGGTTTTGAAATGTCTTCTAATATCGGGGGGCGGGAGCGCAGGCCACCCCGTCACCAGAAATATTACCCCACCCCGAGGGCGGACACCTGGGTCCGCCCCTATACCCGGTGATGCAACTCCAGGCGCACCTGCCGGTCGCCGCAGACCTCCTGGACCATCTCCTGCACCAGATGCAGTTCCTGGGGGGTGTGGATGATGCCGGCGACGGTGATGATCCCCTCCTGGAAACCCACCTCCAGGGTGGGCACCAGCACCCGGGGGTCGGTGGCCACCCTGGCCTTCAGCCGATGGGCCAGGGCCATGCCGGAGAGAGCCGCCCGGGCCTCGGGGGTGGCCCGGCGGTCCTTGTCCGTCAAGGCCTCGGCCAGCATCTCCGCCATCCGCTCATAGGTGAGGTTGCCGGTGTTTAAGGTCAGGTCGTAGATGTCTTCCTCGGCCCAATCCCCGCCGTAATTGGCCTTGACGTAACAGGCCCGGTCGCCGTCCACCTTGGTAAGGAGCCGCTGGGCCGCCTCCCGGCTTAAACTCTCCCGGATCATGATACGCTCCAGACGCACCTCCAGGGGCGCCACCAGCCGCACCCGCAGGCAAAAAGGCACGCCCTGGAGCAGAAAAGACCCGCCCCGGCCGATGATCACCACCCGGTCGGCCGCGGCGTACTCCAGGATCAGGGCCTCCACCTGGGCCACGTAGCCCCGGTATTCCCAATCATGCCGCTCCCAGAAGGTAGGGCAGACTTCGTCCACTTCCCGGGCCACCCGCCCCCAGCGCTGGCCCTGCCTTTCCAGGTCCTCAAAGAGCCGTTCCTTGTCCACGTAGGCGTAGCCCAGACTCTGGGCCACCAGGCGGCCGATCTCCCGGCCGCCGCTGCCGTACTCCCGGGAAATAGTCAGGATCGCCATTCTCTCACCTTTCGCCGCGTACCCTCCGGATCACTAACCGCTTTGGGACGGTTCCGATTCCTTGGCCTCGGCCTTGCGAAATACCAGCCTGATCCACAGCTTGCCCACCAAAATCACCCCTGCCGCAAAGACCGCCTCCATGACGTAAGTGAACCAGTGGGGGAGCTGGAGCCAGCCCGCCACCAGCGGGTCGGTGAAGATCAGTTCCCCGGACACCTTCCCCAACACCGCGGCCCCGAGATAAATAATAATGGGGTAACGGTCCATGAGCATGGACAGCAGGTTGCTGGTGAAGACCACGAAGGGGATGGACAGGGCCAGGCCGAAGATCAGGAGGAAGAGGTTGCCGTGGGACGCCCCGGCCACGGCCAGGACGTTGTCCGTGCTCATGGTGATGTCGGCGATGACGATGAGCCACATGGCCTGCCACAGGGTCTTGGCCTCTTTGCCCCCTTCCTGTTCCGGCGCGCCCTCCAGGAAGAGTTTCACCGCGATCCAGGCAATGAGCAGCCCGCCGATGAGTTTCACCAAGGGGATGTTCAGCAATTTGGCCACGAAGAAGGTGAGGACCACCCGCAGGAGGACCGCGGCCCCCGCGCCCACGAAAATACCCACCTGTCTCTGTTGCCGGGGCAGGGACCTCACCGCCATGGCAATGACCACGGCGTTGTCTCCGGCCAGGATGAGGTCGATGATGACGATATTAAAGATGCCGACGCAAAAGGCCCAATCAAACTTGTCCAGTCCCCAGGCAGCCGGGTCCATAGGTTACTCCATAAATATTTGCCATAGCCTCTAAGTCATTAGAGGCCATTATATCAAAATCCCCGGGAGAACCCAGCACTGTCCGGTTAGGAAATTGCATGACAACCGGTAAACATCATTTGAAAAAAATTCTCCCGGAGGCGTTTTTTTCCTTGACAAATTAGCTTGTGAACAAGTGCGGTTTTCGTAATATCC
>JBFLXM010000070.1:0-54940 GCA_040757175.1 Thermodesulfobacteriota bacterium | reverse complement strand
AAGGTGAGAAGAAATTGCCAATCCTCCGCCTCTTCTGGAAAAATCAACTTTTTCATCGTCACCTCCTTGGGTGACGATTATAATGGGTTAAATAAATATATCAAGCACTAAGTTAGCGCTTATGGGGACCAGGGGTCAGGGGTCAGGGGTCAGGGGGTCAGAGATTGCGACATTCTGGTAGGGCGGGCGTCTCGCCCGCCATGGTTAAAAAAATGTGGAGCAGGCGCCCTCGCCTGCTCCAGGAACAGCCGGGGGCGGCTGTTCCACATGTTTTTTACAAATGCTTCAACTTGCAGCCATGAAAACCGGCAAAACCGTCGGCCCTGCCCTTTTCCTGATCCTTGCCGTCCTGCCCCTGGCCATTTACGCCCAGCCCTTGACGGAAAATTACCTGGCCGCGGTGACCCTGGCGGGTCAGGGGAATTTCTCCGAAGCTAAGAAAATCTTTCAGGAAATCATCGCCGCGGAGCCACCCCACGAGCGGGCCGGGCGCTGCCTCAATGTCCTTAAAGACCTGGAAGATCAAAAGATCCACCAGGAGACGGCGTCGCACCTCTTCCAGGGGTTGGCTTACTTTTATCAGGACAAGTTTCCGGAGGCCGTGGCCGCAGCCAACCTGGCTTTGCAGATCAACCCCGGATACAAGAGGGCCCATAACTCCCGGGGAGGGTTCTATTTCGGGCTGGGCAAAAACGACCTGGCCCTGGCCGATTTAAACCGGGCTTTGCAGCTAGACCCGGAATACTCCGGGGCTTACTATAACCGGGGTTGCGTTTATTTGAAGATCAAGCAATATAATCGCGCCATCGCCGATTTTGGCCGCGCCCTCAAGATAAGCCCCCAATACGCCAGCGCCTCCTATAACCGGGGCATCGCCCATTTCCACCAGGGGAACTTCCTCTGGGCCCTGGCGGACTTCACCAGGGCCCTGGAAATCAATCCCCGGCTGGCCGAGGCCTATTTTAATCGAGCCACGGTCCTGGAAGAGTTGGGTAAAGACCAGGAAGCCGCGGAAGCCTATATAAAATTTCTGCAAACCGCCTACCCCGCGCTCAGCCGGGAAATAAATTATGCCCGGAAAAGACTCAAGGTTTTGGCAAAATAGCCCGGACGGCCGCGGCCTGGCCCCCGAACATATTCTAATCCCCCTCCAGACGTCCAGGGAAACATCCTGGGGGCTATCTCCACCAGCATCTTCCTCCGGGTGATGATCCCCACCGGCGATAGTCGGCGTCCACCACCGCCACCAGGTGCAGCTTTTTTCCCAGGATCAGTTCACAGGCCGTGGCAAAGTTGGCGTCGGCCCGGACCGACCAGCGTTTGGCGCCCATCAACTCCCCCACCTTCTTGATGCCCATCAGCTCACAGAGGTTGAAGAATGACTCCCCCCAACCCTCGTGCAAGATCAGGGGGCCAGCAGCGTGAAAACCACCGGCACCGCCGCCAGACTAAGGATAACGGTGCCAAAGGATAGGGCCGCGACCGTGGACGCGGCGCAGCGGTACTGCGTGGCGAACACCACCCCCAAGATTGCCGAAGGCATGGCGCTCTCCAGGATGAGCACTTGACTCTGCTGCCAGGTAAGCCCTAATAGTTGGGCCTGTCCATATCCCAGCCAGGGTTGCAGGCCCAATTTTATGACCGCGGCCACGGCCAGCAGACCCAATAACGGCCGCCAGTCATAGTCCAGCCGTAATTCCACTGCCAAAATGAGACACGATAAAAGGGCGATGGCCGCATCAATCATGCGGCAGGCGGAAAAAAAGGGGGCCAGCCAAGGCGCGGACGGGTCAATACCCAAGGGCGCCAGGAACAACCCCACCACCAGGGCCACAAAAATGGGAGAGCGGAAATAATTCCACAAGGCCTGGCATCGGGTTGCCTGCTCCGGGCCAGTGGCCCCCCAATGCATGGCAATGCCCACACCCAGGGTGAACACGGGCAGCCCCATTCCCAACTCGCTGATGAGGATGGCGTCAGTCATGGCCTCGGGGTTACCGGGAAAGGCGTATTGCACCAGGGGGTAGCCGATGAGCGTGGAAGAACTAAACCCGGAGGCCAACATCAAAGCCCCGGTGCGGCCGCCATCCAACCGGAGGAGGCGCGCCGCGGCCCAGGCTACGGACACACAAAGGCAGACCGCCACCATGATGGGGACGACCATGAGCGCTTGTTGGGCTGACACCCGGTTCAAAGCCAGATGGTAAACAATGGCCGCAGGTATGGCCGCCTTGGTCAGGAGTCCGGCAAACACAGGATTGTGCTGCTCCTGGATGATCCCCTGCCGCTTCAGTCCCAGACAGACCAGCACCACCAAGGCAAAGGCCGCCACGGTCTGGAAGATCTGGAGGTCGTGAGACATAACCGCCAACCCTAGTCACCTTATTTGGGAAACGCTGCCCTCAGGCCACCACCGCCCAGGCAAAGTGGGCATGTTCGCAGGCATGATAACCATCCGGGCGCCCTTGAAAAAAGCGCTCCTGGATCGCCTCCGGGGCCAGATTCTCCCGGAGGCGCAGGCCCTCCCGGGCCAGGTCCCCGTCTAAAGCCCCGGGAGCCAAGCCGGTGATCATGGGCTCCCCCACCCGGCTGACGATCTCCATCATAATCTCCACCCGCCTGGAGACCCGCTCGGGCACGAACGCGTCGGCATCCAGATAATCGAAGGCGACCCCGCTGCCCGGGGGCGCAGCCCCGCTGATGGCCCGCCAAGTGCTCAGAATTGCGTCCCGGGGGAGATAATAAATCACCCCCAGCCAGCTAAAAAAGGTGAGGGCCACCGGGTCATAGCGGGAGCGCCGCAAGGCCGCAGCCAGATTATCCCGGCCGAAATCCACCGGCAGGAAGTTGAGGTTTGCCGGCGGCTCCAGGCCCGCTGCCCGGAGGCGCCGGCGTTTATGGGCCTGGGTGGCCGGATGGTCGATCTCGAATACCTCTAAGTGCGCCAGCAAATCCGGCCGCCGCCAGGCAAAGCTGTCCATCCCGGCCCCTAAGATCACATATTGCCTGGCCCCCTGGCCCACGGCCTGCTCCAGGAGGTCTTCCGTGTACCGGGCCCGGGCCAACACGATGGCGGGCGCGCCTGCATTGGCCATCCACCAGACCAGGGCCCCGGCCCGGTCCGGATACAAAGCGGCCCGGTCCGGATGGAAGAGATGGAAGGCCCGGAGGTGGCGCTCTTCGCTGGCCCGGTATTCTTCCGGGGTCAGCAGGCGCTGGGCCAGCAAATCCTCGAAGATCGGGGGCCGGACCTGGGCCGCATGGTAAGCCCGCATGAACGCGGTGCCCATGGCGGTCTTGCTGTATTCCCCGGTTTGCATGCTTTTATTAATTAACCAACAAATTCGGCGGCAGCTTATTAAACTGGCTGCGGTAGCGTAGTTGGCTGGACGCGAAGAGGATGGAAAAGATGTTGTGGTCGTCGCTCACCGGGTTTTCCCGCAGCAGGGCCCGGTTCACCAGTTGGGCGGCCTTCAGGGTTTCATAATCCTTTTTCGGCATGGCCCCCTTATCCGCCAGGTTAATGGCCACTTCGGGGGAGAGGGGGGCGCTGGAGGCCACCAGGCAGGCGCTGCTCACCAGGCCCTGGGAGGGCGGCGAGCGCAGTTCCAGGACGGAGGGAAAGACCGCGGACACCGTGGCCAGGATGGTATCGTTGGCCTTTTCGTTGGCCGGATCGAAATAGGTGTTGATGATCACTACCCCGCCGGGCCGCAGACAGGCCGCCACTTCCCGGAAATACTCCACGGTGAGCAGGTAATCCGGGGTGCAGTCGCCGTGGAAAAGGTCGGTGATCACCAGGTCGTAGGCCGGGAACTGGCGGCGGCGGACAAAGGTGCGGGCGTCTTCCACGTGGACTTCGATGCCCTTGGGGTCGAAATCGAAAAACTCCGTGGCCGCGGCCAGGGAGTTGGGATTGATCTCCACGGCCGTCACCCTGCCCCCCCGGCGCTGCAGAAAACGGGGCAGCATGCCCGCGGCCACCCCCAGCACCAAGGAGTTTTGCGCGTCCGGGGCATAGGCCTCCACCAGGCGCATCATGAAGCCGGTGTGGTCCAGAATTTTTCCGTCCGCAGCCACCATGTTTTGAATAATGCCGTCCTGGAGGTAGGCCCGGGCCGGTTTTCTCCCCTTCCCTTCCGGATACGCCTCCAGGATTTTGATATTGCCGAAAACCGAGGTGTATTCGGCCAAGACCTCAAAATTTTTTCCGATGTCGCTCATCCCCGCCAGCATTTTCAAGTAGGCCCGCTGGGCCGCCAGCAGGGACGCGGCCAAGAGGACGATGAGGGCGCAGCCGTAAAGGAGGCGTCTTTTCCGGCGTCCGGGCAGGTCCTGATTAAGGAGGGAGACCCCGGCCACCACCAGCCCCAGTCCCAGGCTCATCCACAATAAGGCCCGGAAGTTGGTGAGGTGGGGAATGATCAAAAACGCGGTCAACACCACTCCCGCCACCGAGCCCACGGTGCTGATGAAAAACACCCGCCCCGCGCCCGCGTCGCCCTCGGGGTTTAAGTCCCGGGCCAGGGCGATGAGCAAGGGGTTCATGGCCGATAAGACCACCAGGGGCAGGGCCAAGAGGATAATGCCCCCTAAAAAACTGGCAAGGATCAGATTGATGGTGGCCAGGAAAGGAAAGACCACGGGGTAAAGAGCGGTGGCGATGACGATGGACAGGGCCGCCCAGAGGGGCGCGGCCAGTAAGGATAACTGCAATTCGTCTTTCCGGCGGCGCTGGGAGAACCGCCCCCCCAGTTGATAGCCCAAGGCCAAGAATATCAGGGTAATGGAGAGGATGCCGGCCCAGATGTAGAGGCTCACCCCGAAATAGGGGGTCATGATCCTGGAGGCCAGAACCTCCAGGGACAGGGTAACCGCGCCGGTAATAAAGATCAGGGCTTCATACTGCCTGAACCGGACCGGAGTCCCCTTTTCCGGGCCCCCCTTTTCCGGGGTCTTGCTTTCCGCGGCAATTTTCTTTTTCTTGGCCATTTTACAGGGGTGAATCTACCGGTTTTTAAGCAAGCATAGCAGATGGGGACTGGCCGGGGCAAGAGGATTGCGGCGGGGCCTTCGCCCGTGAGCCTAGAAATAGATCTTCTCCCTCCCTGAAAGTTTTTTTAAAAACTCCACTCCCCCCTTGCTTTCTCTCAAATGATGATTATTAATATGATCGCCGAGACGTTCAGTCCGAACACCCACAAGGTGAAAGGGAGACGGCCTGCGGGCCGCACCCGAAAGCGGGTGGAGGGTCGCCCGGGGGACTGAATATCATGGCGACCTGCTTCGGCCCCGAGCAACAGCCGGCCCGACCCAAATAACCCAGAGGCCGGCTGGGCGCTGATCGCCGGCGGCGGCGATAGATGCCGGCTCCGTTGCGGAAGCAGAGGCAGTAGCCACGAAATCCGCGGGACGTAGTCAAGAGCCCGGTGTTGCTTCGCCTTGGGCGGGAAGCAGGGTTTCGTGGACCGGGGAAGCCCGGGAAACCCGGCTGGTTAACCTTCTAAAGAGGTAAAACCCCCGGGGCCCGGCTTCCCCTTCTCTTTTTGGCCCCTGCCTTGTTTCCGTTCTGAAAAATTCCCTCTGGAAGAAAGCTCCCCCCAAGCCCCCCACAACGCCGGGAGAGGATCAAACGCCTGCGCCTCGGGGCAATGGTGGAAAATAGAAAAACCGCAAATTATTTCCAATTCTTATGACAATTGGTATAAATGGGCAGCATGCAGTGCGGATGGGGAGTATGGCCTCTCCGTACCTGGAACCACGGATTAACGGAGCCTGATGATGACGCCCGAGAAAATCATGCCCCCGCCCGGCTGGCGCTTGCATATCGGTATGGCCTTAATTGTCCTGGCTTTACTAAGTCCCCTGGCCATTCCCCTGGTAACCATGCTGCCGCTGCCCCTGGCCTGGAAGGCCACCATCTCCGGCCTCCTGCTGGTGGGCCTCCCGGAGGTGCTCAGCCTGCTGGCCGTGGCTTTACTGGGAAAAGCCGGATTCAGCTATCTCAAGGGGAAGATTTTCAGCATTTTTAAAAAATACGCCTTGCCCCAGGAGGTCAGCCGGGCCCGTTACCGCCTGGGGCTGGCCATGTTTATCCTGCCCTTGTTCCTGGGCTGGCTGGGGGCCTATGTCTTCCACCTGATCCCGGGCTATGCCGAGCACCGGTTTGCCGTCAATTTTTGCGGAGATGTCATTTGGCTCTCCAGCCTGTTTGTCCTGGGCAGCGATTTCTGGGACAAGGTAAGGGCCCTGTTTATCTACCAGGCCAAGGTCTTGATCCCCCAGAAGGGTACGGTTAACGTCATCCCGCCGGGGCCGGGCTCATGAAACCGGCCCCCAACGCGGCCGGCAACTTAGCGTCGAGGCATGATATTCTCTTGCCAAAAGGCCCGGGACGCCAAGGAACAAGATAGGTTTGCCCCGGGCTTCGGATCGTGGTAAAAATTGGGCAGAATCATGGCCGGACCTTGCTGGCCGTCAGAGGCGCCTATGGAACGCAGGGAGTTTTTGCGGCGGATGACCCTGGGCCTGGCCGCGGGTTGGCTCGGGGGACGATGGTGCTGGCCTTCCCCAGCCCAGGCAGAGCCACCGCGCCTGCGCCTGGCCCTGTTGGCCGACGCCCATCTGCGGGATGGTGATGCCTCTTGCCTCGAGGCCCGGGCCCTGGCCCGGGCGGTGGCGGAGATCAGGCGCTTACGCCCGGCCCCGGACCTGGTCCTCTTCGCCGGGGACCTGGCCCATGACGGTAATCCCCGGGCCCTGGCCCTGGGGCGGGAAATCCTGGGGGACCTGCCCGGGACCCTGGCCGCGGTGAGGGGTGAAGGGGACGCGACCGGGAAAGGGGCCGCAGCCTGGACCCGCCTCTTTGGGGAGTCCCGCTTCTCCCGGTCCTATCCGGGATTCCATCTCCTGGGGCTGCATACTTCCCCCACCACCTCGCCCCAGGGGCCGGTCTTTGAGGTGGGGCAGGAGCAACGCGGCTGGCTGGCCGGGGAGCTGGCCCGCCTCGACCCCGCCACACCCCTGGTGGTGCTCTCCCATGCGCCGCTATACAAAATATTCCGCCCCTGGGGGCAATGGACCCGGGACGGGGTCCGGGTCATGGGCCTTTTGTCCAAATTTCCCCAGATTTATTGCTTCCACGGCCATGTGCATAGGGTAGCTGACAGCTTTCAGCCTTCAGCTTTCAGCCAGGATTTAACGGGGCCTGATGATCTTTTTCTTACCGAAAACCGAAAACCGAAAACCGAAAACCATCCTCTACCGGCCCTGGCCTGGCCTCTCCCCTCCCCTCTCCAAGGCACCCCCGCTGCGCCCGGCCCCGGCCAGGGGCCCGGGGGCTGCGGCTGGGGGCTGGTGTCTCTGGGGGGCAAGTCCCTCAACTATCAACCGCAATTATGGCAGGCGTGAAAGAATCTCACGCAGAGACGCCAAGGCGCAAAGACGCAACATAAAATAAGGATAGGCGGCCCAGGGCCGCCTTTTAATTGTTATACCAAGACCATATCTGCTTTTTTGCCTGATCAACTGATAAGTCTCTCAGGTGGCAAGTGATCGACTATTATCGGCCTCACCATGCCTGATTGAATCAAACAAGCTAAGTGCAGCCTTTCCTTTAACTTATTGCAATTGAACATTGGGGGCATTTATGTAATTATACCTGGGCATTATTTTCCAAACGTTAATGTAGGTTCAACTCCTAAAAAATCAAATCGTAGAGAAAGCTTTGATGACAAGAGCACTCCTATCAGCAATGCTATCATTCGTCCTGGCACCCCTCCTGGCAGCGCTTCCGGCCCACGCCGAGAAGAACCCCCTCAGGAATGTTTATTTTGGCGAAACCCACGTGCACACCGGTTGGTCCTTCGATGCTTATCTCTTTGGCAACAAGCTCACCGGACCGGAAGAGGCTTATAAGTATGCGCTGGGCCAGCCCATCAAGCATCCCATGGGGTATAGCGTCCAACTTAAGCACCCCCTTGACTGGGTGGCGGTGACCGACCATTCGGAATATGCAGGTACGGTCCGGCTGGCCAATGAACCCGGGTCGGCGATCAGCAAGCTGCCTATCGCAAAGAAGCTCAAGGTCCGCAACGAGGCCGATATTCAGAGAATTTTCGGTTGGCTGGGCGATTCGCTGGCCAAAAAACAGCCGGTAAAAGAATTGGTTGACCCTCAGGTGGCGGGCACTATCTGGAAGAAAAACGTGGCCTTGGCCGAGCAGTTCTATCGGCCCGGTAAGTTTACGACCTTCCCTGCCTACGAGTGGACCTCCACCCCGAACAATTGCAACCTGCACCGCAATGTTCTGTTCAAAGACGCCAAAAAGGTGCCGGAGGTGCCTTTCAGCTCCTTGGATTCCATCCATCCCGAAGACCTGTGGAAATGGATGGACGCCCAGCGTCAGGCGGGCCATGCAGTGCTGGCGATTTCCCATAACGCCAACCTGAGCGACGGCCTGATGTTCCCAATAGAGGCAGACAGCCGGGGGCTGCCCTTAGACGCGGCCTGGGCCGAAGCCCGTATGCGCAATGAACCGCTCTCGGAGGTTAAACAGATTAAGGGCCAGTCAGAAACGCATCCGCTGCTGTCACCCAATGACGAGTTTGCCAATTTTGAGGTCTTGGATTATTTGTTGTTTGTCAAGAAGAAACGGCCTATAAAGATTCACGGCAGCTACATCCGGGAAGGCCTGGAGAACGGGTTGGCAATGCAGGAGCGCCGCGGCTATAATCCTTACAAAGTCGGCTTTGTGGGCGGGTCCGATTCCCATGACACCGCGTCGCCGTACCGGCAACAGAACTTTTTCGGGGCCCATGGGGCCATCGATGGGGGGCTCAAGAAGCGGATGTCAGGCGTCAATATGGAGGGCCTGGATATTTTGCAGGAAAACCCGGCCGGACTCACTGGGGTGTGGGCGGAAGAAAATACCCGTGAAGCCATATTTGCGGCCATGCAACGCCGGGAGACCTACGCCACCAGCGGACCGCGCCATAAGCTGCGCTTTTTTGGCGGCTGGGGGTTTAAAGGATTAAAGCTGCAAGGGGGCTTTGGCAACCACGCATGGGTGAAGGCCGCTTACGAACAAGGTGTCCCCATGGGCCGCGACTTGGCGGCTCCTAAAGCCAAAGCGCCATCCTTCATTGTCTGGGCGGTGAAAGATCCCGACAGCGGCAATCTCGACCGTATCCAGATCATCAAGGGTTGGACCAAGAACGGCCAGATATTCGAAAAGATCTACGACGTGGCTTGGTCCGGCAACCGCAAGATCGAGCCGCGGACCGGCAAATTGCCGCCGGTGGGCAACACCGTGAATCTTTCGACCGCCACGTACCAGAACACCATCGGGGCCGCCGAACTCAGGGCGGTGTGGACAGATCCCGATTTCGACCCGGCCCAGGAGACATTTTACTATGCCCGGGTGCTGGAAATCCCTACTCCCCGCTGGACCACCATTCAGGCGAGGAAATTGGGGATGGTGCCACCCACCACCGCCAAGACTATGGGAGTCGAGCACCCGGTGCCCCCGACCGTACAGGAGCGGGCCTGGAGTTCGCCCATCTGGTACTCACCTCCCGATGAACTGCGGAAGAATGTCAAGAGGGACTAATAGATTGGCACGAATGATCCAGACAGGACTAGAAGTGTTGCTTATCTGCTATATATTCGCCTACCTCAAAGCTTTAAAGATTCTTTTAATATGTTGTTCAAAGAAGCGAACTTGGTATTGATGGTGCGCAGGGCGCACCCTACTTTTCCTGGCTGAAAGCTGGCACCTGATAGCTGACAGCTTCCTCTCGCCGGGCCTCCAGCTCCTCCACCCTTTCTTCCAGGCGGGCGATGAGGGGGGGCAGGGTGTTGGCGTCCACCGCGGCCACCGCCACTCCCCCGTGCACCCGGCACTGCAGCCGGATGAGCTGGGGGCTCACCAGGTCCTTCTTGTTGAAGACTTTCAAGACCGGCTTGTCCTGGAGGTTCAGGGAGGCCAGGATGTCCTCCACCGCGGCCATCTGCTCGGCAAAGCCGGGATTGCTGAGATCAATGACGTGGATCAGCAGGTCCGCTTCTTCCAGTTCCTCCAGGGTGGCCTTGAAGGCCTCCACCAGGTTTTTGGGGAGGTCCCGGATGAAGCCCACGGTGTCGGTGATGATCACCTCCCGTTCCCGGGGGAAGCGCAGCCGGCGGCTGGTGGGGTCCAGGGTGGCGAAGAGCTTGTCTTCGGCCAGCACCGCGGCGTGGGTCAGGGCGTTGAACAGGGTGGATTTCCCGGCATTGGTATAGCCGATGATGGAAAGGACGGGCAGGCGCTGGCGCCGCCGGGGCTGGCGCCGCTCCCGCCTTTCGCTGCGCACCTGGGCCAGTTCCTGGTTGAGCCGGTGGAGGCGGTCCCGGAGGCGGCGGCGGTCGATCTCCAGCTTGGATTCCCCAGGGCCCCGGCCGCCGATGCCCCCCATGAGGCGGGACAGGGCGTCGCCCTTGCCCACCAGCCGGGGCAAGAGGTACTTCACCTGGGCCATCTCCACCTGGAGTTTCCCTTCCCGGCTCCGGGCCCGCTGGGCAAAGATGTCCAGGATCAACTGGGTGCGGTCCAGGACCTTGAGTTCGGTGAAGTCGGTGATGGAACGCACCTGGGAGGGGCTCAGTTCGGCGTTGAAGATCAGCAGGTCCGCGTCCAGTTGCAGGGCCTGGATCACCAGTTCCGAGAGCCTGCCCTTGCCCATGAGGAAGCGGGGGTCCAGGCGGGGCCGGTGCTGGATGATGGTCGCGGCTACTTCCAGGCCCGCGGCCCGGGCCAGTTCCGCCAACTCCGCCATAGAGTCCTCCGCGGTATCCCGGTTTTTGCCGGTGACGCCGATGAGAATGGCCCTTTCCCGGCCCCCGCCGACCCCGTCCCGGCCCACCCGGGCCAGTTCCTCTTCCAGGGAGGCCACCAGGGCCCCAAAATCCAGGTGCAGATGGCCCACCTGGTCCGCGTCCAGAATGGCCCAGTTGCGCCCGTTTTCGGCCTGGGGGAGCAGGTGCGCGGCCTGGATGGAACCCGGAGCGCCATCTTTGGACACCAGGAGAGCGGCCACCGCGTCCAGGCGCAGCAGGGCCAGGTCCATCAGGTCATCCTGGCTCAAGGAGGGGGTGTCCAGGTGGGTATGGATGAGGCGCAGGCCCTTGAGGCGGCCCTTAACGCCCCGCTCCCGCCTTAAGGGAGGGAGCAGCAGGCCCTTGGCGTCGCCGACGATGACCTGGGCCACCGCGCCGGTGCGGTCCAGGAGGACCCCCACCTGCCGGTGCAAATCAAAGGAGATCTGGGCCATTTGCCGGGCCAGTTCCGGGGAGAGCAAATCCTGGGGGGGCGTTTTGCGGCGGTAGAGCCGCTCCAACTGCCGGTACTGCTGGGGCTTTAAGCCGGTAAGATTACCCAGGGGGCGGTGAATCTTGATTACCTCTTATGCGGTCTTTCGGTTAATAATTTTAACATATCTAAAAAATCTTTAAAGCGTTGAGGTAGGCGAATATATAGCAGTAATGAAATGCACAGGCACCTTTGTGAGACTATAACGGACTGGCCCATTGATTTATTTTTATGGTCTCATCGATATCTGCTTCAAGCGCTCTGAATGCAGGCAATTGTCTGAGCTGTGCAAAATCATCGATGAATTCTGACACCAATCCAGCACTTCGCCTGACTTCGAATCTCTTCAGCTTCCGCCCTCTGAGTTCACTGGCAACTCTCAGGAGACTATAAAGAATTTCCCTGGGATCGGGAATCCCCTCAAGGTTGGCTATGTTCGGAAAATTAATCGGGGTTTGTCCGTTGGGATTTCCAGCAGCCCGGCGTATCGCTACCTCGTTTATTAGCAACCAAGCTTCCATCATACGAACAGGTACTACGCAAATTGGTGGAATTTGAGCAAGATTGATATTAGCCAGTGCATCAATAATCTCGGCTTTGCGTTGTTGATAAGATCGTCTATCTGCTCTTACCTCCGCATCGCGGTGCACAAACAATATGTCGCAAGGATAAAGGTTCAGACTCCATTCAATCCTCGAAGTGAGTGTCCTCGGAGGATTCCGAAGCCTTCCCAGATCAGCCCATTCGGCTTGGATTGGACATAGAACTCGATGTTCTACTAAAAGCCAGGAAAGAATGGGCAGCAACGCTTTATCCGAGCTTCCATCGCTCACAAGCGTATAACGAAGCTCGCTCATCCCGTGATTTTCTCCGGAAAAATCATTATCATTTGACGTAGGTCGTCACGGTCTGCGACCCTGCGTTTTTTAGGCACTTCGATAGATTCTTGCGGTTCTATGGGGTTTAGGTAAGAAAGGAGTTTACCTTTCGAAACGATGGAGGCTTCCGGATTTTTGCTGCGCCATGTTTGGGGGAGGCAACTGAAGCAAGCCTTTTTGAATCGCTTCCCCAAATGGACATCTTCTTTCAATTCGGCGACAAGCAATTCGTCATCGCGTACTTGAGCAACCACAGCAGGTGAATGGGTATTGACGATTACCTGACGAAGAGGATTATCTGTCCCGATTTCAATACTAGTATCAACTGCAATATCTTCGAGTAGCCTAAGCATAGCCGGAATGCGTTCCGGATGGATGCCGTTTTCTGGTTCTTCAAGGCAAAGGAGGCCTTCGGTCTCAGGGTCAAGCTCCATTACCGCGAGTGCCAGAAAACGAAGAGTCCCGTCAGAAAGGGCACGAGCAGGATGTGGAGTTCTCCCATTGTCAGTAACGTACAGAGTCAAAATTTCTCGCTTTTCATCAGGATCAACCCATACTTCGTAAACGTCATCGATTAGTCCAGACAAGCGGTTGGCTATCTGCCCATAAATTATAGACTCTCTTCCCGGAGCCACGAATGCAGCTCCTTTCTTCCTACCTCCGCGCCGTGCTAGGGAATAAAGTGTAGCAGCAAGGTGAGAGCCATCCATGCCAAGTTTTATGGGCGCTGTGAAACCATCTGGTTCCCTCAATGCCGATGGTTCAAGTTGGAGCAGCTGCCAAGATTGCATTTCCCGCTTCGCCATCAGAGCTGTAGGGCTTTCTGCGGCATTTGCAACCGAAAGTACTGTACGAGGAAGGTTTACAGCAGGTCGTTTTAAAGTCCGCCCCCCCTTTCCATCTTGGTGTTGGATAATAACCCTATTTTCTCCATCACCTTCTGTAGATATATAATGAGAAACTCGCCGTCCTTTAACTGCTGAATAACGCCATTTAGTGTTATGCTCAAAGAGTAGCTTTTTGTGAGCCTCTCCTTTGGTAATTCTTATCAGCTCCTCTTTTTTTAATTCGAGCGAACCTAAAGGTCCCGAACCATATTCTTCCATGCGATACGCTATTATCACCGAATACTTAAGAAATGTCATGGTAGCTTCTGCTTTTTGGCCCAGATCATCCCGACCTTCTTGAGGGATGATCATTTCAGCAACAAAGGACATTTCTGGGTCGAAATCATCGCCTACCCGGTGGAAAAGGCTTCTTATGTCTGTGTTCCTCCCACCTTCTGCGCGAATCGACAAAGCAGCTTCAATTAAAGGACGATCTGCAATTGCGCGCAGAAAATGGATGGCGTCAAACAAGTTAGATTTGCCCACCGCATTGGGACCAGCTACACAGGTGAACGGCCCGAAATAAACGTCCACATCGACCAGATTTTTGAAGCCATTTACTTTTAATCGTGTGAGCATTCAGCCTCCTCCGGTCGCCTAAGGTTAACCCCCCTAACTTAGTAACATACCAAAACTATTAATCATTTGCAATTAATAAATCCAATATATCGTATATCGCTTTTAACATCAAAATCTTTGACTTTGCAGACAGGGTATCTAAGTTGATTAGACCTGAATACATGGAGAGTGAATATCTTTCCAGACCCGAAAGCTGTCAGCTAATGTTAAAAGTTATAAATGATCCCACTATCTTCCCCGTAAATCGGCAAAAATCCGGGTATTCACGTTTTAAACCTTGAACCTTGAACCTTGCACCTTGAACTTTGAACTATCCCGCGGCGGTCTATTTTTCCCCATTCAATTTAATGGTGCAGAAGGAGTCCAGGGCGGTGCGCCGGTATTCTTCCAAACCGGCCGGGTTCGCGGCCGCGTAGCCGAAACTGACGCTGAGCCCTTTTTCCACCAGGAGATAGTTTTCCTGAATCAACTGGCCGGGAATTTCCACCTCCAATTTGACGCATTTAAACTGGCAGATGGCGCCCTCGGCCAGGCGATATTTGCCCTCGGGTTTTTCCTGCCGCAGCTTCTCCATAATCAGCCGCTTGGCCGCCAGCAGTTTCTCAAAGGTCGCTTCCTGGGGGGACGCGGGCATGACGATGATGCTCAAAGTAGCTTTCCGGTCCGGGGAAGTGAAGCGGACGCGCCCCATTTTGGCGCCGGGGTAATCCTTTTCCACCCATCCGGGGGGCGGAGTGAAGGAGAAATACCCATGTTTGTCGGTATAAATTTGGGGGCCGGCGGCGGCCTCGCCCCAACCCGGGGCATACCCCCAACACAGGCAGATGATGGGCACAAGCCACCACGTTTTTTTCCAGAGTTGTGCATTCATAAGGGCTCCCTTTCTCGAAAATGATGAGGTTATCTTACACCTTTTGGGCCTTACCAATTAAATTAATTCCCGGCCCTCCCGGAGTAAAGCACATACCCCCCACCTTGCCTCCCCCCGGGGAAATGTCTATAATTAAAAAAAGGGCGGGCCGGCCAGGTTTGGCCCTTAATTATAATTCTCAAAATATGTCTTAAAGTATTATGGAAAAGATACCCGATCAAAAAGAGCTGGAAAAAGAACTGAGCGACTACCTCTCCAATAAATACGGCGGCCGCGTGCGGGTGCTCACCCAGCATCTGGCGGTAGAACCGGAAACGGAGGGCGAAGGCCGGGGGAAAACCGGCAAATCCAGCCGTATCCGTTTCGACCTCAAGCCCGAAGAGTTGGAAGCCTACCTGAACGAGTACGTCATCAAGCAGGAGACCGCCAAGAGCATTCTGGCCACCAAGGTCTGCACCCACTTCAACCGCATCCGCTATTTCCTGGAGCAGGGCCGGGAACCCGAACCCGGGGTGGGGGCCATCAAGAACAACATCATCCTCATCGGCCCCACCGGGGTGGGGAAGACCTATCTGGTCAAACTCATCGCCAAAAAGATCGGCGTTCCCTTCGTCAAAGGGGACGCCACCAAATTCAGCGAGACCGGATACGTGGGCGGCGACGTGGAAGACCTGGTCCGGGACCTGGTCTATGCCGCGGGCGATGATCTGGAGCTGGCCCAATACGGCATCATCTACCTGGACGAAGTGGACAAGATCGCGTCCAGCAACACCTTCTGGGGCGGACCGGATGTCTCCCGCACCGGGGTGCAGCGGGCCCTCTTGAAACCCATGGAAGAAACGGAAGTGGACCTGAAGGTGGCCCACGACCCGGTCTCCCAGATCCAGGCCATTGAGCAGTACCGCCGCACCGGCAAGAAGGAAAAGAAGACCCTGAACACCCGCCACATTCTCTTTATCGTCAGCGGCGCGTTCAACGGCCTGGAGAAGGTGGTGAAGGAGCGCCTGAGCAAGCAAGGCATAGGGTTTCAGGCCGCCATGAACACCAAGGAGCAGGAACGGGATTTCCTGAAACAGGTGACGGCCGAGGACCTGATCAAATACGGTTTTGAATCGGAATTCGTGGGCCGCCTGCCGGTAATTTCGGTGCTGGACGAACTCACCGCCGACGATCTTTATGAAATCCTGAGGAACCCCAATAATCCCATTATTACCAGCAAAAAACGGGACTTCCGGGCCTACGGCATTGACATCAAGTTTGAGAACGAAGCCCTGAAACTCCTGGCGGACCGGGCCGCGCTGGAAAAAACCGGGGCCCGGGGGCTGGTGAGCGTCATCGAGCGCATCCTCATCCAGTTTGAGAAACGCCTCCCCTCCACGGCCATCAAGGAATTGGTGGTCACCCCGGAAATAGTGACCCAGCCGCTGGAGGAACTGGCAAGAATGCTGGCCCAGCCGGACGCGCCGGAAAGTCAGGAACGATTTCGGAAGGCCGGCCAGCGGGAGCAAGAGATCCTGAAGGAATCCATCTGGCGCCGGGAAGCGGAGCTGCGGCGGCGCTACCAATTGCCCCTGACCGAGGCCCGGGTGGACTTGATCGCCGCCCAATATCTGCGCTGTGACTGCGATCTGAAGACCGCGTTTGAGGAAGTGGGGCGCTGCTACGAGCAGGTGCTGGCCTTTGGGGAGCGTTTTTTTACCGAACACCAGATCCACCTGGAGTTTGACGCCGAGGCCATTGACGAAATTCTGCGCCAGGCCCTGGAGCAAGGCTCCTCTGCCGCCACCGTCTGTCAGGAAATGGCCCAGGATTTGGAATACGCCCTGAAACTGGTGCGGGACCGCACCTCCCAGGATCAGTTCCTCATTACCCGGGAGGCCATCAGCGACCTGGAGGGCTATCTCAACCGGGTCATCCGGGACTACTACCAGAAGACCCTGTTCCGGGAGGGTGAAACCTCCAGATGATTGGGGTCTCCAAGCTTTACTGCGGGGCGGTGGAGCCCGGCGACGTGCTGCGTTACCGGGGCCGCGGCGCCAAGGACCTGCCGTCCCACCTGCTGCAATTCTCCGCGGATAAGAAGCCGGTGGTGGTCTGGAACCTCACCAAGCGTTGCAACCTCAAATGCCTTCATTGCTACGCCCAGGCCACGGCCACCGCCGCGCCTGACGAACTGAGCCACGGAGAAGGCCTGGACCTGCTCCGGGACCTCAAAGACTTCGGGGTGCCGGTGGTGCTCTTTTCCGGAGGCGAACCCCTGATGCGGCCCGATCTTTACGACCTGGTGGAGAAGACCGTGGCCTGGGGGATGCGGGCGGTGATCTCCACCAACGGCACTTTGATCGACCGGGATACGGCCTGGCGCCTGAAAGACCTGGGCCTCTCCTACGTGGGCATCAGCCTGGACGGCACAGAAGAAATCCACGATAAATTCCGGGGGCAACCCGGTTCTTTTGCCGCGGCCATGAAAGGGGTGGCCAACTGCCAGGAGATGGGCCTCAAAGTGGGGCTGCGCTTCACGGTCAGCCGCCTCAACTGCCTGGAGGTGCCGGCCATCTTCGATCTGGTGGAGGAATATAACATCCCCCGCATCTGCTTCTACCACCTGGTCTATGCCGGCCGGGGGAGCAAGCTGGTGGAGGAGGCCCTGAGCCACGGCCAGACCCGGGAACTGGTGGACCTGATCTGCGACCGCACCCGCCGTCTCTTCGATGGCGGCCGGACGGTGGAAGTGCTGACGGTGGACAACCACGCGGACGGCCCCTATATCTACCAGAGACTGCTCCAGGAAGACCCCCGGCGGGCCGCAGAAGTGCTGGAACTGCTGCAAATGAACGAAGGGAACCAGTCCGGCCGGGGCATCGGCTGCGTCAGTTGGGACGGGGAGGTGCACCCGGACCAGTTCTGGCGCCACCATGCCTTCGGCAACGTCAGGCAGCGGCCCTTCAGCGAGATCTGGACGGACCTCTCCCACCCCCTCATGGCCCAACTCAAGGACAAGAAACGCCACGTCGCCGGCCGCTGCGCCCAATGCCGCTGGCTGGATATCTGCGGGGGCAACTTCCGGGTGCGGGCCGAGGCCCTCACCGGGGACCTCTGGGCCCCGGACCCCGCGTGCTACCTAACCGATGCGGAGATTGGCTTGAGCTGAGAGGGGAGAGGAACAGGGGCTGCCATAGTCTGAAAAGTCTGGGGCCAGGCCCCTTCCCTCCCCCCCAACCCCTTATGCACCTATAATAAAATTTTTCATCATGAATGAAACGCCCATTACCTTGCTGCTGGTGGACGACAATGCGGAGGATGTCTTTTTCACCCGCAGGATGTTGGAGAAAAGCGCGGGCAGGTTCCATTTCCAGATCGATCATTGCCCCAATCTTACGGACGCCCTGGATTATCTTGCCGGGCCAAAACCTGACGTCGTTCTCCTGGATTTAGGGCTGCCCGAAAGTTTCGGCCTGGAAACCCTGGAACGGGTCTTGGAAGCGGCCCCCAATCTGCCTATCGTCGTATTGACGGGCCTTGCCGACGAGGAACTGGGCATCAAAGCGGTGCAAAGGGGGGCCCAGGATTATCTGCTGAAGGGCCAGGTACATATGGATTTATTGGTGCGTTCCCTGCGCTACGCCATTGAACGCAAACAGATGGTCACCGAACTCCAGGAAGCCTTATCCCAGGTGAAGATTTTAAGAGGACTTTTACCCATCTGCGCCAAGTGCAAGTCTATTCGCAATGATCAAGGTTTTTGGCAGCAGATTGAAACGTATCTTAAAGAACGTTCGGAAGCCGAATTCAGTCATTGCATTTGCCCGGCCTGCTTAAAAGAACTCTATCCTGAGTTCAGTGATGAGTAATACCGTTTTCGGTTTTCAGTTTTCGGTTTTCGGTAAAAAGATTCCCAATTATCAATAAGATAGTAATTAGATTTGTTGCAGCAGAATCCGAACTTGGTATAAGGCCTTTTCTCTCCGGTGAAAGCGCGGCGGGGGGAGGCGGTCAGGCTGCAAAGTCCTGTGCCGCCGGACCCTTACCCTTCCTCCAAATCTCTAAAAAAATAAAGGCGGACCACCCCGGGGCAAACCCTGGGTGATACCGCCGTTATTGCGGTGAGGGAGGGGCAGGCAAGGCCGGATCGGCTTCTCGACGCCGCCTTCTGCGCATGCCAGCGACTAAATTACGGCCTCAGACCTTACTGACCTTGACCGCCTGGAGACCCTTGGGGCCTTCGTTCACCTCGAATTCCACCTTGTCGTCTTCCTTCAAGGTGCGAAAGCCGGTGCCCACGATGTTGGTATAATGCACGAACAGGTCGGGGCCGTCATCCCGCTTGATGAAGCCATACCCCTTGGCTTCATTAAACCACTTGACACTGCCGGTATAGCGCTCCATAACTCCTCCCGCTCCCTTAACCTCGATCCCTTTGCCGGCCTTCAGCCGCGGGGGGCGCAGGCCAAAAAAAAACGGCCGGCTCCCGCCATACCGTCATTACCAATGCCTTAATAGATCGCCCCGATACACTGCATTTACGCCTGACTAAAGGATAAACTGCCCAATAGCACAGTTTGCCGGGATTTGTCAAGAAATTTTCTTAATTATGTTTGGGGCTTGGACAAGTAGCAAAGCAATCACTACAGAACTTTTTACTCTTCCTTAAAATGAGGAAAAGTTCTCAACGAAACTTTTCTTTTAACTTTGAATCTAGAACTTTATCAAGCAGAGACCAGACCTTGCCGTTGCCTTTATTCCGCTAAAAGCAGCCGCAAGTGGTCTTCCACGCAGTCGGCCAGGACCTCCAGGTTGTAGCCCCCTTCCAACACCGAAATCACCCGGCCGCCGGCCTCTTCCCGGGCCAGTTTCACCAAACTGCGGCCCATGCTCTGATAGCCCTCCCGGGAAAGATTCTGGTGGGCCAGGGGATCATCCCGGTGGCCGTCAAAGCCCGCGGAAATCAGGAGAAACTGGGGGGAAAACCGCTGCAAGCGGGGGAGGCCTTCTTTCTCCAAGGCTTGCAGGTACAGGTCGTCTCCACTGCCGGGCGGCAAGGGCAGGTTGAGGGTGAAACCCTGGCCCGGCCCTTTGCCCTGCTCCCGGCGGTGGCCGGTGCCGGGATAGCAATATTCGGGATCTTCGTGCAGGGATAGATAAAAGACCCGGGGGTCGGCCTCGAAGAGGTGCTGGGTGCCGTTGCCGTGATGCACGTCCCAGTCCACCACGGCCACCCGCTCCAGGCCGAATTGCTCCAGGAGATAGAGCGCGGCCAGGGCCGCGTTGTTGAAAAAACAGAAACCCAGGGCCCGGTTCTTTTCCGCGTGGTGTCCCGGCGGCCGCACCGCGCAGAAGGCATTGTCCACCTCCCCGTTCATGACCGCGTCCACCGCGGCCATGACCCCGCCCGCGGCCAAGAGGGCGATCTCATAGGATTCCGGGCAAATGCCGCAATCCGGCACCTCGAAGATGGACCGGCCCCGCTCGCAGGCCTCCCGGAAACGCCGGATATAATCGGGGTCATGCAACCGCTCCACCCAGGCCAGGGGTGCGGGGTAAGGGGGAATGCGCACCAACTCCCCTAAAAGACCGTTGGTTTGGATTCTCTCGTGGATGGCCTCCAGCCGGGCCGGGCGCTCCGGATGCCACTCTCCAGGTTGATGCCGCAGGTATCGCTCATCATAGACATAGCCGGTGCGAGGCATAGATCTCTCCTGACCACTGTATCACTCTAAAACAGGCTAATTCAGCGTAACCCGAAGAACTGCGGGATGTAAAGGAATTTGAGAACGCAAATCAGCAGGAAGGGCCCAGGGGTCCAAAGTAGAGGGGAAAGGGGAAAACGCGAAAAGCCATCCGCCGGCTACCAGTTCCGCCTTTTCGCCCCTCCCCCCCACAGCCTCAAGCAACCAGGCGCTTTTCCACCACCTCCCACTTGATATTTTTAAAGTAGTTGTTGACGTAGTCCATCTTTTTCAGGCCGTAGTCGATCATATAGGCGTGCTCGAAGACGTCCAGGACCAGGATGGGGTTGCAGCCCGCGGGGTGGCCCACATCGTGCTCATTAATCCACTGGTTAATGAGGAGGCCGTTTTCAATATCCTCATAACAGACGACCCAGCCGATGCCCCGCATGGCCGCGGTGGCCATAAAGTCTTTGGCGCAGGCGTCCACGGAGCCGAACTGGGCTGCCACCCGTTTGGTCAGGTTCGGGGCCTTGGATGGGTCCCCATCACCCCCCAGATTCTCGAAATAGAGTTCATGCAAGCGCATGCCGTTGAACTCCCAGCCCAGTCGCCTTTTGAGTTCGGCAAATTCCGGGGTGCCTTCCTTGCCTTCCTTCAGCATGGCTGTTAAAAGGCCCATGACCTTATTGGTGTTGGCCACATAGCCCTGATAGAGGGTGAAGTGGTTTTTCAGCAAGGTTTCACTGAATCCCTGCATTCCCAAAAGAAAAGAATAGTCTTTGGCCGTATAGCTCATGTTTGCTCCTTTTTGCCTCCCAAGGCTGCCAAGATTTTTGACTTAATATAGTCTTGAATGCAGGCAATTCAAGGCGGGGAAGGGAAAAGGCCGGGAGAAAAATGCAGCGATGACGATTTGTTCAAGTTTTCGGATGCGGTTGCCGAAGGTTTTTCAGGAGCCACTATGCCGCGCCTGGGGTCCAGAGAAGCCACTGCCAAAAATAAGGGGAGGGAAGCGCCACCGGCCTGCTTCTGTTTTCCCGGGGAAGTGGCCGGGTCTTTCCTGGAGTCCCTGGGAAACCTCTCTTTGCGCTGCGTGGGCCTCACTGATCATGCGGGGATCATCCGCTTTACCAATCCGGCCTGTATGCAAATTTACGACCTGGAACCCCAGGAGATGATGGGGCGTCATTTCCGGGAGTTCTATGCCCAGCCCGCGGCCCTGGAGAAGATGCTGGCTGAACTCAGGGCCAAAGGCCGGGTGGAGAACTGGCCCATCAAGGCCCGGAACCGCCAGGGCAAAGCAGTGCCGGTGGAAATAACTCTGGTGCGGATTACCAGTCCCAACCACCAAGTCCTGGGCAGCGTGGCGGTAATTCAAGATAAACGGCAGCCCGAGGAGCTGGTGCGGCGGCTGCAGCGCCAGGAACTGACCCTGATGCGCCTCAACCGCAGCCTGGAGCACGCCAATCTGGAATTGGACCGGGCCAGCCGTTTGAAGAGCGAATTCCTGGCCAATACCTCCCATGAACTGCGGACTCCCCTAAATGCCATCATGGGCTTCCTGCGCCTGGTCCTGGACGGCATCTGCGACGATCCCGGGGAGGAGCGGGAATTCCTGCAGAACGCCCTGGACAGCGCCCGGAGCCTCCTGAACCTGATTAACGACCTCTTGGACAGCGCCCGCATCGAGGCGGGGAACATGGAAGTGCAACTGGTGGAAGTGAATGTCCCCCAGGTCTTTGAAGCGGTAAGAAAGCTGACCCAAATCCAAGCGGATCAGAAAGAACTGTCCCTGAGTTTCCATCCTTCCCGGGGCAAGATGGTGGTGCGGGCGGACCCGGGGAAGTTCCAGCAGGTCCTGGTCAATCTGGTGGCCAACGCCATCAAGTTTACCCATCAAGGGGAAGTGCGGATCAAGGCCCGGTCCTTCCCCTCCAAAGGCCATGTGCGCTTCGAGGTCAAGGACACGGGCATTGGCGTGACCCCGGAGTCCCAGCGGGATTTGTTCAAGAAGTTTATCCAGGGGGACGGTTCCACCACCCGCAAGTACGGGGGCACCGGCCTGGGATTAGCCATCTGCAAGAATTTGGTGGAATTCATGGGGGGCCAGATCTGGCTCACCAGCCCCGGCCTGGGCCGGGGCACCGCAGTCTACTTTACCCTGCCCCTGGTATCCCAGCCCTTGTATTGGCGCCGGGCTGAAGACCGGGAGAAGGGCCTGCAGATTACCGGCCCGGCCAAAGGCCCCCTGGTGCTCCTGGTGGAAGATGAGCCCAAAATTATCGAGGTGATGGCCCGCATTCTCCATAAAGGCGGTTACCGCACCGCTTTTGCGGTGACCGCGGATGACGGCCTGGAGGGAGCCCGGCGTCTGCAGCCGGCCCTGATCACCATTGACATGGGCCTGCCGGTGCGGCCCCAGGCCAGGTTGCACAGCGGCGTGGATCTGTTTCTGGCCCTGAAGGGCGACCCCGATGCCGCCTCTATTCCGGCGCTCCTGGTCACCGGCCATGAACTGGCCCTGAGCCAGACCATGGAAGGGATACAGCAATTGCCTCCCACTCTGAATAAACCTTTTCGGGCCCAGGAACTCCTGGATAAGGTGGGGGAGATGGTGAAAAAAAGGAGCGCCGGGTTGGTTTTAAACGCGGTGCGGCCTAAGTTAAAAGATTAATACGCTTTCCCTGTCAATTCGCAAAGCTATTGACATTATTAACAATATTTTTGTTAAAAACGGGCACAGCGAAAACCGCCGACGGTTGTTGAGGTTAGATATGCCTGCAGGTCCCAGGGTTTTGGTGGTGGATGACGATCCTTCTTGTCTGCGGATCCTCCGAAAATTTTTGGAGAAGGAAGGCTACCAGGTGATGGTGGCTGCGGATGGCGCTGCGGGTCTGGCCCAGGCCCAGCAAGAGAAGCCGGAATTGATTATTTGCGATTGGATGATGCCGGGGCTGGACGGCCCCCAGGTCTGCCAGGCGGTCAAGGAGGACCCCATCCTCAAAGACACCTTCTTCATCTTCCTCACCGCCATGGAAAAGAGTTACATCGGGGAAGGCATCTCCAAGGGCGCGGACGACTTCATCACCAAACCCATCGATCCCGTGGAAGTGGGAGCCAAAGTCAAGGCGGGCCTGCGCCTCTCCCTGGCCCAGAAGACCCTCCGGGACCAGGCTCGCCGGGATGAACTCACCGGTCTTTTCAACCGGCGCCACTGGGACAAAGCCCTGGAAGAAGCCTGCCAGGCCGGCCAGCCTTTTCTGGTGGTCATGGCGGACGTGGACCGCTTCAAGGAGATCAACGACCTGTGGGGACACCGGGTGGGGGACGCTTTTCTCCAGGAACTGGCCCGGGCCTGGTCCGATCATCTCCAGGACCCGGAAATCCTGGCCCGGCATGGGGGGGACGAATTCGCCTGCCTTTATTACCGTCCCCTGGGCAGCTTGCTGACCCTGCGCCGGCGGGTGGAAAAGAGCCTGGCCGCGGCCTTTCCCTTTCCGGTGGGGCTCAGCCTGGGCTATGCCCGCTTCCAGCCGGAACAGCCCTTAACCCCCGTAGTCTTAATGGCCCAGGCCGACCGCCGTCTTTATGAGGAAAAAAGCCAGCACCGGGCCCAGCTCGAGAAAACCCGCAAGGACTAACTACCGTTTTCGGTTTTCAGTTTTCGGTTTTCGGTTGAAAATATCAGTAATATCAATCAATAAACAATGGCGTGACAGAAAACTCCCCCTCCCCTGGGGGGCTGTTCGTCATCCATCAATTCCACTATCCGCGGCTTTCTCCCGCTTTCTCTACCCTGATGCGCCCCCCCCTTTTCCATTGCCTAGCCGGTGGGTCCTGGGGTAATATTTAGTAAGCAGTAAGCGGTGAGCAGTGAGCAGTGAGCAGTAAAAAAAGGACATATCGACGCGTGCTCTTTTTTACTGTTCACTGCTTACTGCTCACTGCTCACTATTAAGGGGTCTCCAGGTCCTCCGGGTCCAGAAGGCCCTGCTCCAGCAAGGCGGCCTCCAGTTGGGCCAGGGCTTGTTTGAAAGCAGGGTAGAGCCCCACCGCCAGGGAGACCCCTTTCTTGGTGGGCACCCATTCCTCTTCTTGATCGCCGGGGACATGGACCCGGAAATCGATGAGGCGGTGGCCTTTGAATTCGGATAAAGAAAGAAACAAAACTTCTCGGGCGTTTTTCGTTACCCGGCTGATGACTTCGGACATTATTCCTCCTGAGGTTGCTCCCTCATTTCCGGAGCGGGACTAGCAAAATGACTTCTCTTATCTTCCCGGACTTGTCAACCCCTTTTTCATATGCAGCTCTATAATACCCTAAATCGGCGCAAAGAAACTTTCCAGCCTCTGCACCCCGGCAAAGTGGGCCTTTATGCCTGCGGGGTGACGGTCTATGATGACTGCCACCTGGGCCACGCCCGCTCCACCGTGGTCTTCGAGGTCCTGGTGCGCTTCTTAAGACACCGTGGTCTGGACGTCACCTGGGTGCGCAATTTCACCGATATCGACGACAAAATTATCCGCCGGGCCCAGGAGACCGGAAAGAACTGGTTGGAGGTGGCGGAGCGTTACATCGCCTCCTTCCAGGAAGACATGGCGGCCCTGGGCATCCCCCCCGCGCAGATCGAGCCCCGGGCCACCCGGCATATCCCGGAGATCATCGATCTCATCCGGGTCTTGCAGGACAAGGGCTTTGCCTATCAGGGCCGGGAAGACGTCTATTTCCGGGTGCGTCATTTCACCGGTTACGGTAAACTCTCGGGGCAGAGCCTGGACGATATGCTGGTAGGCGCCCGCATCGAAGTGGACCCCCATAAGGAAGACCCCCTGGACTTCGTCCTTTGGAAGGGGTCCAAGCCCGGGGAACCGGCCTGGAAGAGCCCCTGGGGCCCGGGCCGGCCCGGCTGGCACATCGAGTGCTCGGCCATGGCCATGCGCTACCTGGGGGAGACCCTGGACCTCCACGGCGGCGGCCAGGATCTGGTCTTCCCCCACCACGAAAACGAGCTGGCCCAATCCGAAGCGGCCACCGGGCAGCCCTTTTCCCGCTTCTGGCTGCACCACGGGCTGCTCACCATCAACCAGGAGAAGATGTCCAAATCCCTGGGGAATTTCTTCACGGTGAAGGAGGTCCTGGCCCGCTTCCCCGCGGAAGTGGTGCGCTTCTTCCTGATCAACGCCCATTACCGCAGCCCCCTGGACTTCTCGGACGGAGCCCTGGCGGAAGCGGAGACCGCGCTCCTGCGCCTTTACACCTGCCTGGCCCGCCTGGAGGACGTCCTGCGCCGGTATCCTGAGGTCACCCTACCTGGCGAACTGGATTACTACCCCGCCACTCTCACCTTGGAGGAGTGCGCCCGCTTGGGGTCCCTCCAGGGCCGGTTCGAAAGCGCCATGGCCGACGACCTCAACACCGCCCAGGCCCTGGGTTTTTTCTTCGAAGCCGTGCGCCTCCTCAACCGCCTCCTGGAGGAACAAAGCTCCGAACCGGGTTATCTCACCATCCTTTTCGGCCTGTATCGGGGACTGCGTAAATTTGGCCCCATCCTCAACCTCCTCCAGGCCGACCCGGCGGAGATGGTCAAGTCCCTGCGCCAGAAACCCTTGGATCTGCAAATCAGCCCGGAAGAGATCGAACAACTCATCGCCGCCCGGACCCAGGCGAGGAAAGACAAGGATTACGCTAAGGCCGACAGTATCCGCAAGGAACTGTTGGATAAAGGCATTCTCCTGGAAGATACCCCCCAGGGCACCATCTGGCGGGTAAAATAATAGTAATCAGTGATCAGTAACCAGTAATCAGTTTTTTTCTGATCACTGATCACTGATTACTGATTACTGATTACTGATCACTGATCACTTTGTTTCCTAACCCCTGACCCCTAACATTTGAAAGGAGGATTGCCCATGCCCACATTTGTGATGTTCGGCAAGTACTCGGCCCAGGCCGTCAAAGAGGCCAGCCCGGAACGCACCCAAAAAGCCACCGCGGTGATCAAGCAACTGGGCGGGGAAATGAAGGCCGCGTATGCCTTGCTGGGAGAAACCGACCTCCTGGTGGTGGTGGACCTGCCGGGCATCGAGGCCGCGGTCAAGGCTTCAGTAGCCTTGGGGAAAATGACCGGCATCTCTTTCACCACCTGCCCGGCCATCCCCATGGCGGAGTTCGATAAACTCATTGCCGCGGGTTAGGCAGGGATGAAGGGGTATTGTAACCCAAACCCCTGGCCCTCTCCGCCAACCCCCATCCTCAACTGCCTTTAAGGGTCTGGGGGAGGGGGTTGGGGCCACCAGCCCCCTGCCTGCTCCTGCAGCTATTCTCATATTCTCAAAGGCTGGGGGACGCGAAAAAGGGCCTCCCGCGTTTTATGCCTTTGGGAACGTTATTTTGCACTTAAGTTCGTAAAAATCTCCTTGCTTTTTCCCCTATTTCTTCTTATATAGTATTCAGTTACTCCAGCGGGCGGCCCCGGGGCCAGCCCCTGAAAACATTCGGCAAGGGAGGTGGAAACATGGCGCGACCTTTGGCCTTCCGCCTGCTCCTAGGCCCTTCGTCCTGATTTTCTTAAGCCCTTAAAGTAACCGGACGATCCTCGTATTCGAGCTCCGACTGCAAGCCTTAACAAAACCGCAACCTCCAGCGGAAGATAACTTCTCTCCACCCACAATGTTGGCCCTGGAACCCGGGGCTGACCGGGGAACTTTTCTCCGAAGTTTTCCCCAGGAGGTGCATCATGCCCCTCATTCTCGCAGAAGCCCCCCAATATATGGGCATCGGCATCAGGCCCGCCCTGCTCCGCGATTTGCCCCGGATCATGGAAATCGAGGGCCTGACCTTCGGGAGGCAGTGGGATTATTACCAGTTCAAGGCCTCCCTGCACGATATCTTTCTGTTGGCCGTGGACGCGGGCAGCGGCGACACCGTCGGCTTTCTGGTGGCCTGCTGCTGCGAAATCGCCCGCCGGGGCATCATCCTGCGGGTCGCGGTCCACCCGGATTACCAAGGCCAGGGCATCGCCACCCAGCTCCTGCAGGAATCCTTTGCAGAGCTGCGCAAGAAAAACCTGGACGAAGTGGAACTGGACGTGGAACTCGTCAAAAACGGCGCCATGCGTCTCTATGAAAAGCAGGGATTTAGAGTGGTAGAGCTCTTCACCCCGGATATCGAGGGAGACGAAAGCTTCTACATCATGCGCCGCAAACTGGATTAGGGCCGGAGCTCGATAGTCAGTGATCAGTGATCGGTAATCAGTAATCAGTTTTTCTCTCCCCCACTGATTACTGATTACTGATAACTGATCACTTTTTTCCTGGCCCCTGGCCCCTGCCCCCTGACCCCTGATCCCTTTTTTGCTATAATATCCCCATGGCCGACAACTTCCACTTAGTCACTTCTTTTAAACCCCAGGGCGACCAGCCCCAGGCCATCAAGAAGCTGGCGGAGGGCGTGCGCGGCGGCGAGCCCCACCAGGTCCTCCTGGGCGTCACCGGCTCCGGCAAGACCTTCACCATCGCCAACGTTATCAATCGGGTCAACCGCCCCACCCTGGTCCTGGCCCCCAATAAGACCCTGGCGGCCCAGCTCTACGGCGAGTTCCAGGAATTCTTCCCGGACAACGCGGTGGAGTATTTTGTAAGCTATTACGATTATTATCAACCAGAGGCCTATGTGCCCCAGGCCGACCTCTATATCGAAAAAGACTCCGCCATCAACGAAGCCATCGACCGCATGCGCCACTCCGCCACCCGCTCGCTGCTGGAGCGCCAGGACGTGATCATCGTCGCGTCCGTGTCCTGCATCTACGGCCTGGGCTCCCCCGAGGCCTACCACGGCATGCTCCTCTACCTGGAGGAGGGCATGGAGAAGGACCGCAAAGAGGTCCTGCGCAAACTGGTGGATATTCTCTACGAGCGCAACGACCTCGACTTCCACCGCGGCTCTTTCCGCGTGCGCGGCGACCGGGTGGAGATCTTCCCTGCCTACGAAGAGGACCGGGCCCTCCGCCTTGAATTCTGGGGCGACACCGTGGAGTCCATCAAGGAGATCGACCCCTTACGGGGCACCACCCTCCGCACCCTGAAAAAGATCACGGTCTATCCCGCGTCCCACTACGTCACCACTGATCAGCGCCGGGTCCAGGCCCTGGAGGCCATCGAGGCCGAGTTGGGCGAACGCCTCCCCTGGTTCCACAGTCACAACAAGCTCATTGAGGCCCAGCGCCTGGAGGAGCGCACCCGCTTCGACCTGGAGATGCTCAAAGAGTTGGGCTACTGCCACGGCATCGAGAACTACTCCCGGCACCTCACCGGCCGGGCCCCGGGGGAGCCGCCCCCCACGCTGCTGGACTACCTGCCCCGGGAATCCCTGCTGGTCATCGACGAGTCCCACATCGCCGTGCCCCAGCTCCAGGGCATGTACCGGGGCGACCGCTCCCGGAAACAGACCCTGGTGGACTACGGTTTTCGCTTACCCTCGGCCCTGGACAACCGCCCCCTGTCCTTCGAGGAATTCCAGGCCCGGGTTAATCAATTGATTTATGTCTCCGCCACCCCCGGCCCCTACGAGATGGAGAAGGCCGCGGGCCAGGTCGTCGAACAGATCGTCCGCCCCACCGGCCTCATGGACCCGGAGATCGCGGTCAAACCCGCCACCCACCAGGTTGACGACTTGCTGGGCGAAATCCGCGGGGTCCTGGACCGGGGCGAACGGGTCCTGGTCACCACCCTCACCAAGCGCATGGCCGAAGACCTCAGCGAATACTACGCCAACTTAGGGCTAAAGGTCCGCTACCTCCACGCCGACATCACCACCCTGGAGCGCATGGAGATCATCCGGGACCTGCGCCTGGGCGTCTTCGAGGTCCTCATCGGCATCAACCTCCTCAGGGAGGGCCTGGACCTGCCGGAAGTCTCCCTGGTGGCCATCCTCGACGCGGACAAGGAAGGGTTTTTGCGTTCCGCCCGCTCCCTCATCCAGACCTGCGGCCGGGCCGCGCGCAACGTCCGGGGCCGGGTCCTCTTCTATGCCGACCGGGTCACCCCCTCCATGAAAGCTGCCATCGAAGAAACCAACCGCCGCCGCGCCTTACAAAAAACTTACAATAAACGCCACCACATCACCCCGGAGACCATCCAGAGCAAGATCAAGGATGTTCTGTCCTCCGTCTACGAACAGGACTACGTCACCATCCCCAAGGCCGCGGAGGACAAAAGCCCTTACCTGGCCGAAGTCACCCCCGTCACCATCAACCGCCTCAAAAAAGAGATGCAGTCCGCGGCCAAAAAACTGGACTTCGAACGGGCCGCGTCCCTCCGGGACCAAATCCGCTCCCTGGAAGAAGCCAAGTTGAAGTACGCGTAGGGTTGAAGGGAAGTCGGGGCGGGAAGAAAGTGTTTGCAGGGACGGGGCTTGGGGAATGGTGATAAGTAATAAGTAATCAGTGATCAGTAAAATAATGACACCTGCCTCCTGCTTCCTGACCACTTATCACTCTTCACTTATTACTTATTACTTATCACTTATTACTTATTACTTATTACTTATTACTGGTCACTGAAACCCCCTCTCGTTCCCAAGCTCTGCTTGGGAACGCCATTGTCCGTCCAAGCTCTGCTTGGACACCACTGGCTAGGGGGATAGAGGGGATTATGGCCGCCGTAGGGGCGAACCTTGTGTTCGCCCTTAATGCGCTGGCTGGAAGTTGGGCGAAAAACTGATTACTGATTACCGGTCACTGGCTACTAGCTACCAAACCCCCAGCTCCCTCCCCCCAAAACCCCCTTCCCCAACTCATAAAGTTTCTCCTTGACAGAAGAATTACTATTTGCTACATTTAATTATTAATTGGTATCAATGCTTATTAATTGGGAGAAATAATGGCTACTGAATGGTTAAATATTGAAGAAGCTGCCAAATACCTAGGCATTAGCGCAAGCAACCTCTATTCCCTTGCTCAACAGGGTCGAATGCCTGGACACAGGATAGGAAAAATGTGGCGATTCAACAAATCTGAGATTGATGCCTGGATTAGGGCAAACAAACCCTTAGGTGAGTTTTTTACCTCAGTGGAAGCATCGATCGAAGATAACCTGTTTCTCCGGGACCCCCAGCGCGAAGGATATACGGCAGCACTTAACTTTTTTGAAAGAGGCGGTTTGAAGGCCATAGAGCAGCTTCCTGTTGGTTGTGGGAAATCTGGTCTTATTTCCGTTCTTCCTTTTGGCATTGCCAAGGGGAGAGTATTAGTTATTGCTCCAAATCTAACAATTCTGGGTGAACTCAAAAAGGTTTTGGATATTACCAATAAACGTTTCTGCTTTTGGAATAAACACAAAATTCTTGCTCCTGAGACAATGACTGCAGGGCCTTTCATTGCTGTTCTTGATGGTAAAGATGCAAATATTCATGACTGCGATAAATCTCATATAGTCCTGACCAATATTCAGCAATTGGCAAGCAGGGCAGACAAATGGTTGCCAGCTTTTCCAGATAATTTTTTCGATCTGATTCTTGTCGATGAGGGTCACCACAGCGCTGCCCCAAGTTGGAAAAAAGTCTTTGATAGGTTTCCTAATGCCAAAGTGGCGAACCTAACTGCCACGCCTTTTCGGAGTGATAACAAGGATATTGATGGAGAATTTATTTACAGGTACTCTTTTAAGCGGGCAATGATAAAGGGGTATATCAAAAAGCTACAGGCAATTTATGTCGCCCCTGAAGAACTTTATTTCACTTTTGGAGGTGATGAACACCATCATACTCTAGAAGAAGTGATGGAGCTAAAAGAGGAGGAGTGGTTTAGCAGGGGTGTGGCTATGTCCCCTGAATGCAATCTTCATATCGTAGAAGCAAGCCTGGATAAATTAGAAAAACTTCGCCAATCCGGAACTCATCACCAGATAATTGCCGCGGCCATGTCGGTTAATCATGCTAAGGCAATTAGGTCTTTGTACGCCGAAAGGGGTTACGAAGCCGCAGAAATTCATAGCCAAATGCAACCCGATGAGCAAGCAGAAGTCCTTCAGAAATTGAAATCTGGAATTTTGGACTGTATTGTGCAGGTTCAGATGTTGGGAGAAGGTTTTGATCACCCGCGATTAAGTGTAGCAGCTATTTTTAGGCCTTTTCGTAGCCTTTCCCCTTATATTCAGTTTATTGGCCGAATTATGCGGGTGGTGGTTCAGAATGATCCCCGCCATCCCGATAATTATGGATACATTGTTACCCATATAGGAATGAACCTCGATCGGCAACTCGATGATTTCCGAGACATGGAGAGGGATGACCGGATTTACTTCCAAGAGCTTATATCTGGAGCGGAACCTGAACCTCCAATTGAAGTTCTGGAGGGGAAGGCCAGGATGAAACTATCTCCAGAAATGATCGTACACCGCGAAATCGTTTCGGAATTATTCGAAGAGGATTTTCTCGATACCGATGATTCTCTGCTCCTATCCGAACTTAAGGCACATGCTGAATCCCTCGGGTTTGATTCCGAATTAATTGATGAGTCTCTGAAAAAAAAGAAATCAGAGAAACGAAGAATTGTGCCTGCTGGTCAACCGTTCCCTGTTTTACCTCAAATAAAGAGGAGAGAAACAAGAAAACGTTTAAAGGAAGAAGTTAACAGGACCGCTAAGCTCTTGCTTAATCGTCTTGGGCTTGATTATGGTGGCCATGAAATGGCTTATAATCTGGCTCCAGGAGTGACGACCGGCAGTAATTTTGTTGCTGCCGTTCAGTTAATTTATCATAACTTACATCGTGCTTTGGGAATTCAGGCCGGACAATGGGGCAAACTGAAAACCGAAGATTATGAAAAGGCTATGGGCAGTTTAGAAGAAATCCTCAATTCTTTAACCCGTCGGTTAAAAAAAGCGGAGGAATGAAATGAGTAAGCCGGGGAAAACGCCTTCTTTGATTGGAAGCGCCGCAGGTGCTACTCGTTTTGCGCAAGCAGGCAAAAAGAGGACATGCAAGAGGGGGGACTGTGATATTCAAATGGGTGAATATTGTGCCGAGGTTCATATTCCTGGCACAATGGGGCACAAAACCTATTGTTTAGATTGCTATCAGAAAATCTTGGAGCAGACTCAGAAGGATCTCGATAAATTAAAAGCCGATGTAGCGAAGAAAAAAAAGTAAAACCGCCCTTTAAAAGAAAGTAATTGCATTTACTAAATATCAAAAAGCGCCTCGTATCATCTTGCGCCAGTGTATTAGTTTGTCCTTTTACGCAATAAATATAGCCAATCTTCCCACCCTTTCTTGTCCCCTGCCCCCTCCCCTGCTGACCTTATCCTGATCCTGATTCTTTTACTGAAAACTGGAAACTGAAAACTGATAAAAAAGGCTGGTGGCGGGCGGGGACGCCCGCGCTACGACTGATGAAGAAACGTGGTAGTGTCTGCCACCACCCCGCCCGGGAGGAGATCGACCGGGGCCTTTGAGACCGTTTTCGGTTTCCGGTTTTCGGTTTTCGGTGAAAAAAGATTGGGGTAGTTGTATTTGGAACGAAAAGCCGCATGACCTCGCCCTGGCCGCGGCGCTATGGCCTTTCCTCCCCGGCCTCCATCCCCACCGCTCAAAATACGAGATGCTTCCCTCCGCTGCGCTCCGTTCAGCATGACACCTTACAACTTTCCAGGTGTTCTTAACTTTGAACTTGGAACTTTGAACTTTGAACTATTTTTAACTCCCCTCTGCCGCCATATCCTCCACCTCCGGCAGCAAAATCCAGCAAATCCCCGGCAATTGATGGCCACCGCGATTACTTCCTCCTTTCTTGAATTAAGTAAAACCTTGTGCTATGCTATATTACCCGCCAAAAGTTTACCATAACTGCCTTACCTGCTTCCAAGCGGCTGATGGCCAGGGAGGAAATGTCATGAAGCAGCGTTATTCCCGGTTATGGCTCGTGGTCTGCGGCCTTATCCTGCTTATCCCGCCCGCGGCCGGCGCCGCTCCAGGATTAAAACCCGCTGTCTCGGGGAGTAACCACACCCTGGCTATTCAGCCGGACGGCTCCCTCTGGGTCTGGGGTTCCAGCTACAATGGCCAATTGGGCTTGGGGGACACCACTGACCGGAATACCCCCAACCGGCTGGCCCCCGATTATGCGACCGTGGCCGCCGGGCTCTATCATAGCCTGGGCCTCAAGGCCGACGGCACCCTCTGGGCCTGGGGCCGAAATAACTTTGGGCAGCTGGGCCTGGGGGACAACACCAATAGAAATGTCCCTGTCTCTATGGGGACGGGCCCCTCTTTCTGGCCCTGGGTGGCCGTGGCCGCAGGCGCCTACCATACCCTGGCGCTCAAAGCCGACAGCTCCCTCTGGGCCTGGGGCTATAACAACTCCGGCCAACTGGGGTTGGGGGACAACACCGACCGGAATGCCCCGGTCTTTGTGGGCGCCGGCTATGTGGCCGTGGCCGCGGGCGCCTACCATAGCCTGGCGCTCAGATACGACGGCGCCATCTTTGCTTGTGGCTATAATGCCTATGGACAGTTGGGGCTGGGAGACTTAAACAATCGGAACTCCCTCACTCAGGTGGGGACCGGGTATAAGGCCATCGCCGCGGGCTCCTATCATAGCGTAGCTCTCTATGTCAGCGGCTTTATCCTTACCTGGGGTCTAAATAGCTCTGGCCAATTGGGTGCGGGGAACACCACCAACAGGTCTCTCCCGACCGGTGTGGGGATGGACAGTGACTGGGTGGCCGCAGCCGCAGCCGGCTATCATACTCTGGGGCTCAAGGGCAGCGGCGCCCTCTGGGCCTGGGGCCAAAATACCTATGGACAGTTGGGGATAGGGGACACCGACAATAAGACTTTGCCCGTCCAGGTGGGCACCGGCTGGGTGGCCGTGGCCAGCGGCATCAGTCATAGCCTAGGGTTCAAGAGCGACGGCAACCTCTGGGTCTGGGGCCGCAATAACTCTGGCCAATTGGGCCTGGGGGACAATAATAACCGCCTCAGCCCGGTGAAGGTCCCGAGCTTTAACCCCCGCCGCGGCGCGGTGATTCCCATGAATTGAGGAGAAGAAATTCCCAGGCGTTTAGTCCAGGTAATGCCTCCTAACTCATGGCCTGGGTCCCTGTCCCTAAAATTTTTGAAGGCACAGAATACTCCGTGGCCCATGGGGGAGGGGAAAGGTCCTCATACCAAGTCGCAATCTAATGGCAATTGTCCTGTAGGGGCGAACCCGCGTGTCCGCCCCTGGGCGGTCGCACAAACGAGCGCCCCAGGGCGCACACACGGGTGCGCCCCTACAATTCCTTGTCGTTTGACTGCGACTTGGTATCAGGACTCTTGCCCCTCCCCCCATCTCTGTTTGGCAAATTCCTCGCCTCTACCCGAAAGATTCCCCAAAACCCGCGCCTTACCGCCAAACCCCTAGCGGCCCCGAGCGGTACAGTTGCGGCACACCCCCACCCGCATTTCCACAGAAAACCGAAAACCAAAAACGGAAAACAGTCTTACTTGGCTTTGGGGGATTCTTGGGCGGTGAGCTTCAGGAATTCTTTGAGGAGTTTTTCTTGCTTGGCGGTGAGGTTGGTGGGGGTTTTGAGGTCGATTTCCACCACCAGGTCGCCCCGGGAGTTGCCCCGGAGGCCGGGCATGCCTTCCCCGGGGATGCGGAAAGTGGCCCCGGGCTGGGTGCCGCAGGGGATGGTGAGGCGGGTGGAGGAGTTAAGGGTGGGAATCTCCACTTCCGAGCCCAGCGCGGCCTCCACAAAGGAGAGTTGGGCCCGGTATTGCAAATCCTTGCCCTCCCGGGTGAAGCGGGGGTGGGGCGCGATCTGCACCTCGAGGTACAGGTCCCCCGGGGGCCCGCCGCTCCTGCCGGCCTCGCCTTCCCCCCGGAGCCGCAGGCGGGTGCCGTGGTCCACCCCGGGAGGAATGCGCACCTGGACCTGCTTCTTCTCCAGGACGGCGCCGGCGCCGCCGCATTCCCGGCAGGGGTTGGCGATGAGGCTGCCCGCGCCCCGGCATTCCGGGCAGGTGGTAAAAATCTTGAGGAGGCCCCGGGATTGGCTCACCTGGCCCCGGCCGCCGCAGCGCCGGCAGTTCTGGCGCTGGGTGCCCGGTTCCAAGGCGCTCCCCCGGCAGCGGCGGCAGAGGGCCCGGCGCTCCACCTCAAAGCCGGTGTCCACGCCCTTAACCACCTGTTCCAGGGTGAGGACCACCCGGTGACGCAGGTCCGCGCCGGGCTGGGGCCGGGTGTGGCCCCGGCGCCGCCCGAAGCCGAAGAAATCCTCAAAAACCTCGCCGAAGCTGGAGAAGATGTCTTCAAAGCCGCTGAAGCCGCCCACATCCAGGCCGGCCAGACCGGCATGCCCATAGAGATCGTAGAGCTGGCGTTTTTCGGTATCCGCCAGGACCTGGTAGGCCTCGGAGAGCCGTTTAAATCTCTCTTCCGCGGCTTGATTGCCGGGGTTTTTGTCGGGATGGTACTTCAGGGCCAACCGGCGGTAGGCGGTCTTGATTTCCTCTAGGGTGGCGCTTCTGGAGATGCCCAGGGTCTCGTAATAATCTTCCATCCTAGAAATACATCTCCCCACGTATCCCCATGCTGGAATCTTCTCTCCTTCTGGTTGCACCTAATTCTTATCATCGGCTGGGGGCTTGTCAAGATTCCCCAGCCTGGTCGGGAAGCAGCTTTTCCAGGCGAACCGCCAGATCCGGGGACAGGTCTTGTATCTCCACCACCTTCTCCCGGCTCTGGGCGCCGCCCGCGAGGCGCACCGCTTTTTTGGGGACTCCCAGGACTTTAGCCAGGAATTCCAATAAGTTCTTGTTGGCCGCCCCCTTCTCCGGGGCCGCAGCCACCCGCACTTTCAGGCGGTCCCCATGAAGCCCCACCACCTGGGTGCGGGAGGCGCCCGGCACCACTAACAGGCGCAAAATATAACCCTGGCTGGTGGGAAGATAAACGGGGGACACGGGCCGGTTCCCGGAGGTATCTAACCGATCATCATGGCCCAATCGCGCAGGGTCGAAACCAGGAAAAGGCGGAGGAACAGGATGACCAGGATCACCAGGAGGGGGGAGAGGTCCAGTCCGCCCAGGACCACCGGCACCCGCCGCCGCACGAAAGTGAGCACCGGTTCGGTGACGTTATACAAAAACCGGACAATGGGATTATACGGGTCGGGGTTGACCCAGGACAGCAAGGCCCGGGCGATGATCAGCCACATATAGATATTCAAGGCCAGGTCCAAAACCGTGGCGATGGCGTTCAGCAGGTGTCTAAAGGCTATTATTCCCATCCTGTCCCCCAAAGAATTCTAGGGATAGTATGACCAGAAAAGGAGAGGTGTCAAGGGGTAACCGGAAGAAAGTCCAAAGTTTTTAGCAGATACTGCCGGTTTTCCTGGACCAAATCTTGAAGCCGTTCCCCTTTCTTGCGCCCTCCGGAGCATTCCAGTAAAATTACTTGAAAATAATTTCTTACAAAAGGTGTCCAAGCTGCGGCGCGGATTTTGGGGAGCCGGGGAGAACCGCTGGCCCAAGCCCCAGTAATCGCTAATTATCGATCATCGTTATGGATTTTTTAAGTTTCCAGACCTTTGCGGCGCTGCGGCATCGCAATTTCCGCCTTTTTTATGCAGGCCAGATGATCTCCCTGACCGGGTCCTGGATGCAAGCCCTGGCCTTTAGCTGGCTGGTCCTGGTCCTCACCGACTCCTCTTTTTATCTGGGGCTGGTGGGCGCCCTGCAAACCCTGCCCGTGCTGCTTTTTTCCTTCCTGGGGGGGGTGGTGGCGGATCACACTCACAAACTGCGCCTGCTGTTCATCACCCAGGCGGCGCTGATGATTCTGGCCCTGATTTTGGGAGTGCTGGTGAAACTGGAACTCGTCAGCATCTGGGACCTGTGCCTGATTGTCTTTTTGTCCGGCACGGTGATGGCCTTCGACATCCCGGTGCGCCAGGCCTTTATCGTGGAGTTGGTGGGCAAACCAGACCTCCCCAACGCCATTGCCCTGAACTCCACCCTGTTCAACGCCACCCGGGTGGTGGGGCCGGCGGTGGCCGGGGTCCTCATCGCGGTGGTGGGCATGGCCAACTGTTTCTTCCTGAATGCCGCCTCCTTCCTGGCGGTGCTCCTGGCCCTGTTCCTGATTCGTCTGCCCTCGGCCCCACCCCTGGTCTGGACCCCCTTTCGGAAGGCCTGGGGGGAACTGGTGGATCACCTCCTGGAACGGCAGGAACTCAAGCTGGTGCTGCTCATCATGAGCGCAGTGGCCATCCTGGCCATGCCCTATTTCGTGCTGCTCCCCATCCTGGCCCGGGATGTCCTGGGCGCGGGTCCCCAGGGATTCGGGGTGATCAGCGCCAGCAGCGGCTTGGGGGCCTTTCTGGGCGGCCTCACCCTGGCCCGGCGCCTGCAGCGGCGCCCTCCCATGCCTTCTTTTCTGGGGGGCTTGGGGCTGTTCCTTTGCGGCTTGCTGGGTTTGGGTTTATGTCACCATTACTACCTGGCCCTGGCCTTTATCTGCCTGGCCGGGTTCGGCATGGTGACCCTTCTGTCCACGGGCAATAGCCTCTTACAGTTGAATGTGCCGGATGAACTCCGGGGCCGCATCATGAGCCTCTTCGGGCTGATCGTCATGGGCCTGGCGCCGGTGGGCAGCATCCTTTACGGCATTGCGGCCCTTTACCTGGGTCCGGGTCTCACCATTGCCGGGGGCAGCCTGCTGGCCGCCCTGGTCTGCGGGCTGGTGCTCCTGAGGCACCCGGAGTTGCGGCACATCCGCTTCGAAGACTTGGAAACGCCGGAGGAAACCGTATTGCCCCCCACCATTCCGCCTTTCCGGGGGTAAGCTTATTAAGGGCAGAAAAATGGACTATAGCTTTGAGAAGATGTCAGACAACCATCGCACGGCGGTGATCAACATTCTCAACCACTTTATCAGACATAGTTATGCGGCTTATTCTGAAGAAGCAGTGGATTACCATTTCTTTGACCGGATCGTAGAGATGTCCCGTGGTTACCCCGCGCTGGTCATCAAAACCGGCGATCATCAGGTGGTGGGGTTTGGGATTATGCGGCCGCACCACTTCGCGGACTCTTTTAAAAGAACGGCAGAGGTTACTTATTTCATTCTCCCGGAGAATACCAGAAAGGGCCTGGGCACCGCCATGCTGGATCGATTCGTGAGGGAGTCCGGGCAGATGGGAATAGATTCCCTGCTAGCCAACATTTCTTCCCGCAATGAGGAGAGCATCCGTTTTCATCTGCAAAACGGCTTCCGGGAATGCGGCCGGTTCATGCGGGTGGGCCGCAAGTTTGGGGAAGATTTCGATGTGGTGTGGATGCAAAGGCAACTGGGGTAATCGGCTATCTCTAAGTGCCAAGCCCCAATATCCCCCGGCAATAATATTGTAACCTTCGGTTTTTTCTGTTAATTTCTGAATACCGTCAAAAAAGGATCAATATCATGAAATTTGAAAGAATAACAGTCAGATCAGACCAAATGGGAGGCCAACCTTGCATCCGGGGTTTAAGGATTCCAGTGGCCACGGTGGTGAGCATGGTTGCTGACGGCATGGCCAACAAGGAAATCCTGGAGGCATACCCTGATTTGGAGTTAGCAGATATCCAAGAAGCCTTGCGCTTTGCCGCAGAAGCAGTGCGGGAACGGGAACTACCTTTGGTGGGTCTGGGTTGAAGTTCCTGGTTGATAATGCCCTGTCGCCTTTAGTAGCGGAAGGCTTACGACGGTCAGGATTCGATGCCGTTCACGTCCGGGATTATAATTTACAACGGGCCACAGATGAAGAAGTATTTGAGAGAGCCACGGTTGAGGAGCGGATTATCGCTTCAGCGGATACCGACTTCGGCGCATTGCTGGCATTACGAAGCATGAAAAAGCCATCCGTCATTATTTTCCGACGCGGTTCAGAGCGCCGCCCAGAGCAGCAGTTGACCCTCTTATTAGCGCATCTCGAGAAAATCCAAGAATTTTTGGAAGAAGGAGGCATCGCTATTTTTGAGCAAACCCGCATTCGGCTACGCTCCCTGCCGATTGCCAGTGATTGAGAAATCCCCCCTCTTCCTCATCAAAAACCTTGTGAATTCCTGATATTTCTGGTATAAAGACCTGATTTGCAATAAATTCACACGCCCCGCCAGGGCAAAGCTGGTGCCTGTCGGCTCTAAGTCCGGCCAGGTGGCCTTGCAGGCGGCGGAGCGGCGGACCAACCAGGAGGAAGCAGTATGGCATACGTCACCATGAAGGAGCTGTTGGAGGCGGGGGTGCATTTCGGCCACCAGACCCGCCGCTGGAACCCCAAGATGGGGCCTTATATCTTCGGGGCCAGAAACGGCATCCACATCATCGATCTGCAAAAAACCGTCCAGTTCTTTAAGACCGCTTACAACTTTGTGGTGGAAAAAGTGGCGGACGGCGGCGTGGTCCTGTTCGTGGGCACCAAAAAACAGGCCATGGACGCCATCTCCGAAGAGGCCAGGCGCGCGGGCATGTTCTATGTCAACCACCGCTGGCTGGGGGGGATGCTCACCAACTACCAGACCATCAGCCGCTCCATTGAGCGACTCAAGGCCTTCGAGGGCATGAAGGAAGACGGCTCCATCAAACGTTTCCCCAAAAAAGAGATCCTGATGATGGAAAAAAAGGCCGCCAAATTGGAGCGGGCCTTGGGGGGCATCAAGGATATGGGGCGGCTGCCGGATATCGTTTATATAGTGGACCCCCGCAAAGAAGCCATTGCCGTGCAGGAGGCCCGGAAGACCAAGGTGCCCATCCTGGCCATCGTGGACAGCAACTGCGACCCCACGGAAATCGATTATCCCATTCCCGGCAATGATGACGCCATCCGGGCCATTCGCCTTCTCACCTCCCGCATCGCCGACGCGGTCATAGATGGCAAAAAGCTCCGGGAAGAGCGTCTCCAGGGGATGCTGGACAAGGAAGCGGCCGCGGAAGCCGAGGCCGCGGCTGCGGCTGCGGCTGCGGCCCCGGAGGCCCCGCCGGAAGCTGCGGCCGCGCCTGCGCCGCCGGAACCCGAAGCAGCCCCGGAAGCCCCGGCTGCCGAAGAACCACAATAAAGTCCTGGCCTTCGGTCTCTGGTCTTCGGTTAAACAGCGGGGATCAGAGACTCTATTTTCATTATGCCTTGAATTTTGGCTAACAGCTGACAGCCGATAGCTGACAGCTTTTAATAAGGAGGATGGGTTTGGAAATCTCTGCGGAACTGGTAAAAACCCTGCGGGACAAGACCAACTGCGGGTTTATGGATTGTAAGAAGGCCTTGAAGGAGACCGAGGGAAATCTGGAAAAGGCCGTAGCCTATCTGCGCCAGAAAGGCATGGCCGTGGCCGGGAAAAGGGCCGAACGGGCCACCAGTGAAGGGGTGGTGGTGGCCCAGGTGGCTGAGGACGGCCGCAGCGGCGTGCTCCTGGAAGTGAATTGCGAATCGGATTTTGTGGCGAAAACCGACGCGTTCCAAAATTTCGCCAAGCTCCTGGCGGGCCAAATCGCCGCCACCGCCCCGGCAGAGGTGGACGCCCTGTTAGCCCAGCCCTGGCAGCCCCAACCCAGTCTCACGGTCCAAGATTATCTGAACGAAATCATCGGCCAGACCGGAGAGAATATCCGGGTGCGCCGTTTCAGCCGCTACGCGGGCGGCGGCCTGCTGGGGGCCTATATCCACTTCGGCGGCCGCATCGGGGTGCTCCTGGAGTTGAGCGCCACCCAGGCCACCCCCGAGCTGCTGGTCCTGGCTAAGGATTTGGCCATGCAGGTGGCCGCGTCCAACCCTTTGGCCGTCAACCGGGAGGAAGTGGACCCCGGGGTGGTGGCCCAGGAGACGGAAATTTATCAGGCCCAGGCCCGGGAGAGCGGCAAGCCGGAGAAAATCATCGAGAAGATGGTGACCGGCCGCCTGGACAAGTTTTTTAAAGAGAACTGCCTGGTGGAGCAGCCCTTTGTGAAGAACCCGGACCTCACGGTGGTCCAACTGCTCAAGGAAACAGGCGGCCCTGAACTCCGGGTGGTCCGTTTCCGCCGGTACCAGTTGGGAACCTAAAGAAATAATGCCCCCCGAGACCCCCAAATACCGCCGTATCCTCCTTAAGGTGAGCGGCGAGACCTTGGCCGGAGAGAAAAAATTCGGCCTCTGCCCCGACACCTTGAAAGCCATTGCCCAGGAAATCAAGGGGGTGACGGCATTGAAGGTGGAAGTGGGCATAGTGGTGGGCGGGGGCAACATCTTCCGGGGCCTGGCGGTGAGCGCCCAGGGCATCGAGCGGGCGGTGGGGGACTACATGGGCATGTTGGCCACGGTGATCAACGCCCTGGCCCTCCAGGACGTCCTGGAAAAGGCCGGGGTGCCCACCCGGGTCTTGTCCGCCATCGCCATGCACGAAGTGGCGGAACCCTACATCCGCCGCCGGGCCATGCGCCACCTGGAAAAAGGCCGGGTGCTGATCTTTGCCGCGGGCACCGGCAGCCCTTATTTCACCACGGATACGGCCGCGGCCTTGAGGGCTACGGAGATCGGGGCCCGGGCCATCCTCAAGGGCACCAAGGTCTCGGGCATCTACGACCGGGACCCGGAAAAGGACGCCCAGGCCCTGATGCTGCCCCGCCTCACCTATTTCGACATCCTGGAGAAAGGCCTCAAGGTCATGGACTCCACCGCGGTGACCATGTCCATGGAACAGAAGATCCCCATTATCGTTTTCAAGCTGCTGGAACCGGGCAATATGAGAAAAGTGGTGCTGGGCCAGGAAGTGGGCACCTTAGTGGAGAGCCAAGGCGATGAAAGATAAGGTCCTGGAGGAAACCAAACGGAAAATGGAGAAAGTTCTGGAGGCCATGGCCCGGGACCTGTCCCGGGTGCGCACCGGCCGCGCCTCCGTAGCCTTGCTGGAAGGAATCAAAGTCGACTGCTACGGCGCCAGCATGCCCCTCAGCCAGGTGGCCTCCCTGGCCGCGCCGGAAAGCCGGCTGCTCACCGTGCAGCCCTGGGACCCCACCCTTCTGGGAGACATTGAAAAGGCCATCCTCAAGTCCGACCTGGGCCTCAATCCGGTGAACGACGGCAAGCTGATCCGCCTGCCTATCCCGGCTTTGACCACGGAGCGGCGCAAGGAACTGGTAAAAATCGTGAAAAAGATGGGCGAGGAGGCCAAGGTCTCCTTAAGAAACATCCGCCGGGACGCCAACGACCGCTTCAAGGACCTGAAAAAGGATAAGCAAATGCCGGAAGACGATGTCCACCGGGGTCAGGAAGAAGTCCAGAAAGTCACGGATGAGTTCATTAAAAAAGTGGATTCCCAGGCCGCAGAAAAAGAAAAGGAGATCATGACCTTTTAATGGCCCCGGTAAAAGATTTGCCAGCAACTAATTCTTCTTTGGAAAACGGCCGCCTGCCCCGCCACGTGGCGATTATCATGGACGGCAACGGCCGCTGGGCCCAACAACGGGGCCTGCTGCGCATCAAGGGCCACGCGGCCGGAGTCGAAGCCGCGCGCCTCGTGGTGCGTCTGGCCCGCAACCTAGGCATCTCCTACCTGACTCTCTTCGCGTTTTCGGAAGAAAACTGGCAGCGGCCCGCCATGGAGATCAAGGCCATCATGGGCCTGCTGCGCCGTTATCTGCACCGGGAACTCCCGGAGATGCAAGGAAATCAGATCGCGCTCCGGGCCATCGGCAATCTCCAACAGTTGCCGGCCGCGGTGCAGCGGGATTTAGCCCAAACCTCTGCGGCCACCGCCGCGGGGGCCAAGATGGTCCTGACCCTGGCCCTGAGCTACGGCGGGCGCTCCGAAATCGTCCAGGCCGTGCAGGCCCTGGCCCAAGAAATCCAGGCCGGCCGTCTCCAACCCGGAGATATCGACGCCGCCCTCTTCTCCCGGTATCTTTACACCGCGGGTATGCCCGACCCCGATCTCCTGATCCGCACCAGCGGCGAACACCGCCTGAGCAATTTTCTCCTCTGGCAGTCGGCCTACACCGAACTTTACCTCACCGACACCCTCTGGCCCGACTTCCGGGAAGAGGAGTTTCTCAAGGCCCTCCAGTCCTACCAGCAGCGGGAACGCCGCTTCGGCCTCACCCAGGAACAGATCGAGGCCATGAACGCCTCCAACTCCCGGCATTAAGAAATTTCACCACAGAGCCACAGAGGACACAGAGTTTCACAGAGAATGAAATAAGAATGAAAGGGGCGCTTTTTGCGCCCCCTTCATTTTTAATTTCCCTGTGTATCTCTGTGCTCTCTGTGTCTCTGTGGTTATTCTTTTTCCTCCGTCAACCATTCCTTTAACTTTACCGCGGCCTGGCGGGTGAAGCCCGGTATGGCCGCCAGGTCTTCCACGCTCGCCTGCTTGATCGCCTCCAGGTCTGGATAATGCTGCAACAGCCGTTGCCGCCGCACCGGCCCGATTCCGGGTATCTCATGCAACGCCGATTGGAGCATCTCCTTCCGGGCCCGGCCCCGGTGATAAGTGATGGCAAAGCGGTGGGTTTCGTCCCGGAGCCGCAGGAGCAAGAGCCATCCCGGGGCATTGGCGGGCAGGAAGCGAGGGTTCTTCCGCCCCGGAAAAAATAGCCGGTCCCGGACCTCACGGCCATCTTGAACCGTAGCCTTGGCCAGGCCCACCACCGGGAAGCGAGGCAGGTCCAATTCTTTGAGTGCTTGCAGAACTACATTTAACTGCCCCTGGCCGCCGTCCACCACCAGCAAATCCGGCAGAGCACACTTTTCCTTGCCGTAGTGCCGCCGCACCACCTCCCGGAGCATGGCGTAATCGTCCTGGCCGGCCACCTCCCGGATGCGGAAGCGCCGGTAACCGGATTTGTCCGGCACGCCCCTGGTGAAGGCCACCAACGCGCCCACCGCCTGGCTCCCTTGGAGGGTGGAAATATCCAGGCACTCCAGGCGCTCCGGGGCCTGTTCCAGATGCAGCCGCGCCTGCAGATCCCGAAGCGTCTCCCCGGGCTCCACCTTGACCTGCCGCCGCTCCCAGGCCGCCCAGGCGTTCTCCGCGGCCAGGGCCAGCAAGCGGGAGCGATGGTTTGTCTTTTGGGGAAGGGCCGGAGACGTAGGGGCGGGTTTTAAACCCGCCCCTACAGCCTTCCCCACGACAAACCGCACCGGCCCGCCTTTCTGTTCCCGGAAGACCTCTTGCAGCAGCCGTCGTTCCGGGAGGTCATAGGGCAGCAGAATCTCGTCCGGCAGCGGCCTTTCCGCGGTATAGTATTGCTTGAGAAAGGCCCCCAAGAGATCGCTCCCCGGCAGGAGGTCGGGCAAGGAGTATTCCCGGGAGCCGGTGACCAGGCCGCCCCGGACCATGAGCACCAGGACCAGGGCCCGGCCGTCTTTGCGGGCCACTCCCAGGACGTCCCGGTCCTTAAAGCTGGGGCGGGCCATGTCCTGGCGTTCCAGGGTCTGGTTGATGGCCGTGATCCGGTCCCTCAGGGTGGCGGCCTTCTCGAACTCCAGGTTGGCCGCGGCCTCCGCCATCTGCGTTTTAAGTTGCTGCACCAGGTTCCGGCCCCGGCCTTTGAGAAACTGGGCCGCCTCCTGGGCCGCCTGACGGTAGACCTCCCGGTCCACCAAACCGGCGCAGGGGGCCAGGCACTGCTCCAACTGGTACTCCAGACAAGGCCGGGACCGGGGAGGGAGGCGGCTCTCCCGGCAGGTGCGCAGTTTGAAGGCCCGCTTCATGACTTTCAGGGTCTCCCGGGCCATACCCGCGGAAGAATAGGGGCCGAAATAAAGGGCGCCATCCCCGTGGAAGCGGCGCACGAACTTCAGGGCCGGGAATTCCTCTTTGAGGTTCAGTCGCAAACATAAAAAATTCTTGTCGTCCCGGAGCATGACGTTGAACCGGGGCCGGTGCTCTTTGATGAGGTTGCGCTCCAGGATCAGGGCCTCCCGTTCGGAGGCGGTGAGCAAAAAATCCACCCGGGCCGCCTTCTTCAGCAGCATATCCGTCTTGGGCTCGTGGCGCTCCTGGTTCTGCAGATAGGAGCGGAGGCGGTGGCGCAGGTTCACGGCTTTGCCCACATACAACACCCGGCCCCCCAGGTCTTTAAACAGATAGACGCCGCAGGCCGCCTTGGGCACCTGCTCCAGGGCCCCGGCCAAACCCGGATAGGGAGAATCGGGCTTTACTTTGGATTCTGGCATCTTATCATTAGAATAACAGGCGATATCTGCCTGTCAAGGCTGGCATAATTAAACCACGGAGACACAAAGAGCACAGAGTTTCACAGAGATAAAATATTTGATTTAGGCGGGGAACCCGCCTAAATCAAAAAATTCTCTGTGAATCTCTGTGTCCTCTGTGCCTCTGTGGTTAAATCTTTCAGGAGGCATCCATGACCATTTCCCAACGGCCCCTGGGCCGCACCGGACATCAGGCCACCATTTTAGGGCTGGGCGGCGAAGGCATCTTGCGCACTTATGGGGAGGAGAAAAAGGCCCAGGCGGTTATCGAAGCCGCGCTCGCGGCGGGCATCAGGTATTTCGAGTCGGCCCGGGCCTATTCCGGCAGCGAGGCCTATCTGGGCCAGGGCCTCAAGGGCCGCCGGGATGAGATATTTTTGACCAGCAAATCCCACGGCCGCACCTATAAGGAGGCCATGGCCCATCTGTCCATCACCCTGAAAAACCTGGACACCGGCCACCTGGACCTATGGCAGGTCCATGACGTGCGCACCGAGGAGGACCTGGAGGCCATTACCGCGCCGGGCGGGGCTCTAGAGGCGTTTCGGGAGGCCAAGGAGAAGGGGTGGACCCGGTTCGTAGGCGTCACCGGCCACCACGACCCGGAGTTGCTGCGCCGGGCCCTGGACCTCTATGATTTCGACACGGTGCTGCTGCCGGTCAACCCCGCGGAGCCCCATGACCGCTCCTTTCTGCCCCTGGCCGGGGAAGCGCTGGCGCGGGGTATGGGGGTCATCGGCATGAAGGTGCTCTGCCGGGGGCTGCTGCCCCGGATGGCGGAAGAGGCGGGGAAACTGACCTTCGAGCTGGTGGCCTACGCCCTGAGCCAGCCCGTGAACCTGGTGGTCATCGGCTGTGACACCCCGGGACAAGTTAAGGCCCTGGCCCATGCCGCAGCCAACTTCACGCCCATGACGAAGGAGGAGCAGAAGGCCCTGGAGGACGCAGTGGCGCCTTTTGCTCAGAGGCTGATGTATTATAAGCCTTAGTTGCCAGTGGTCAGTGGTCAGTGGTCAGGTTTTAATTAACAGGCTTGCATTGGTTAAGGTTTCATCGGGTTTCTAAAATTATTTCATTTGTTTTTATATTATCTATAAAGAATATTATTTTGAGGCGGCGATGGTCAGGAAAACTATTTTGTTGGATGACGATCTGGCGGCCCAGATTACCCTGCTATCCCGGAAAGAGGACAGGGATTTTTCCAGCAGCCTGCGGCACGCCCTTCGCATCGGCTTGTTAGCTTTGCAAAATCCGGAACTGACCTCGGGGGAAATCAAAGATATCCTGGAGGCCAGGGCAGAATTGGAGGCAGGCCGGATCGAGGAACTGGACATTAAAAACCACTGACCACTGGCCACTGACCACTGATCACTCCTCTTCTTCCTTCCCCTCCAGCCTCTTGCCCACGTACCAGTCGATCTGGCGGCAGATGCCCTTGATGACCTGGGCCTCCCGGGCCCGGAGGCCGTGGCGGGCAAAGAGCCGCCGCACGTTGAACATCCAGTGTTCCGGGTTCTGGTGGGAGATGAAGTTGATCCTGACCAGGGTCTCCTGGAGCATGGCGTACATGGACTCCAGTTCCCGGGAGTTGGCCAGGCGGGGCACAAAGTGGGTCTGGTCGCTGGCCGCGGTGAAGATCTCGTAGGCCAGCACCATCACCGCCTGGGCCAGGTTCAGGGACGAGCACGCGGCGGTGGGGATGTGCACCAGGGCGTGGCAGAAGGGCAGCTCCTCGTTGGTGAGGCCGAAGTTTTCCGGGCCGAAGAGCAGGGCTATCTCGTTGTGCTGGGAGACATCCACCAGCCGGGCCGCCATCTCCCGGGGGGTGTGGTATTCCAGGCGCACGCCGCCGAGGCGGGCGGTGGTGCCGACGATGTACTGAAACGGGGCCAGGGCCGCGGCCAGGTCCTCATGGACCTCCATGCGGTCCAGGAGTTGTTCCCCGGGGCCGGTGGCCATCATGGCCATGCGCTGGCGGTCCAGGTCCTCGGGCTGCACCACCACCAGGCGGGAAAGCCCCATGTTGCACATGGCCCGGACCGCGGCGCCGATGTTTTCCGGCAGCCGGGGGCGAAAGAGGACCACGGCCACCTTCTCCAGGCGCACCCGGGTGGTTATACTCCGGCGTTTTTTCTTCTCCATAGCCACAATGTAGCATAAACCGGAACCCCGGCAAACTCACCGGCCCCCTTGCCGCCGGTGCAGAGATTATTATATTTTAAATAGATGCGGTAGTATTCGACCGATTGAAGGGATTAGTCGAAATTACCAATAGCCAAGAGTATCTTATGGAAAAAATCTGGCCATGGGCCTCGATACTGATGATTTTAAGCGGCTGCGCGGCCGCCGGGATTTCCCCCAGCCTGCAACAGCAGGCCGGCCCGCCGCTGAGTTTCGCGGCGCTCAGCGCCCATCCCGAGGAATATCAGGGACGGTTGGTGATCTTCGGAGGCGAGGTGATGTCCGTGCAACCCCTGGGCCAGGGGAGCCTGATGACCGTTAATCAACAGGAGCTGAGCCGGTTGGGCGATCCCCGGGGCGCACCCTCCGGGGGCACCTTTGTGGTGGAGAGCGACCAATATCTCAACCCCAATACCTATCAGCCCAAGAGTACGGTGAAAGTGGCGGGGGTGGTGCAGGGCCGCCGGGACGGCCTCCTGCTGCTCCAGGCCCGGGAAGTAATCTTCAACGCCCCGCCGGTCTGGGAAAAATGGTACTATCCCGTGCCCCGGGAATGGTATGATTATGACCCGAACCTGGAGTACTGGTTCACCCCGCCCTACTTTGACCCCTATAGAGGCGGGGGGAGACGCTAGGGAAGAAGATGCACATCGACGGCTATGACTTCGGGCAAATCGTCATTGACGGCCGCACTTACCGCCAGGACCTGCTCATCTGGCCGGGGCAGATCAAGAGCGATTGGTGGCGGTCGGAGAGCCACCTCCTGCAAATCCCCGATGTCTTCGAGGCCCTGGCCGGGGATATCCAGGTCCTGGTGGCGGGCACCGGCCAACCCGGGCGCATGCAGGTGGACCCGGCTTTGGCGGCTTATCTTCAAGAACAGGGCATCGAACTGGTGGTCAAACCCACCCGGGAGGCCTGCCAGTTTATCAACCAACTGAGCCCCAAACACCGCTGGGCCGCGGCCCTCCATTTGACTTGTTGAGGGGAGATTGGGGGAGGGCCGGGGATGTGGAGCAGGCGCCCTCGCCTGCTCAAGGACAGCGGCTGTTCCACCTTCTTTTTCCTCCCCCGCCGCGTTTCCCAACTCCCGTTATGGTATAATTGCCGGAACCCAGGGCCCCTACTTTTATTCCGTGCTCATTCAGTTTTCGAAGGTCCCTATGCGCTCTTTTCGGATCATCGACTGCCACCTGCACAGCGGCATCCAAAACGTCTCCTGGCGTTGGCAAGACATCCGCCTTTTATTGCTGGCCGCGGGCATCTCCGGGGCCGGGGCCATCCCCCCGGTGGAAGACGTTTATGACCGTTACGACCCGGCCTTTACCGACACCCCGGCCTGGCAGGACTGCCGCCGCCGGGCGCACCGTTACCTGCTGGACCTGAACGACCCGGCAATCAGCATTTTCCCCTATTTTTTCGTGTGGAACGACTTTGCCTGGGAGGATCTGGGGCCGGAATACGCGGCCATCAAATGGCACCGCCATCCGGATGAACCGGTCTACGATTACCAGGCCCCCCGCTGCCGGGATTTTCTGGAGGTGGTGCGGCAGCGGGGCCTGCCCATCCTGCTGGAGGAATCTTTGCACAACACCCTGTTCTTCCTGGATAAAATGGCCCCGGACCTGCCGGTGATCATCCCCCACCTGGGGGCCTTGAGCGGCGGCTACCGGGCCCTGGACGCAGCCGGGGTCTGGGGCCGGGACCTGGTCTGGGCGGATATGGCCGTGGCCGGGCTGCCGGAAATCCGGGATTATCTGCGGCGCTACGGCAGCGAGCGCCTGATGTTCGGGAGCGACTACCCTTTCAGCCGCCCGGACGCGGAACTGGCCAAAATCCTGGGGCTGGGCCTGCCGGAGGCCCAGACCCAAGCCATTTTGGGGGATAATTTTCGACGCCTGTGCCGGATCACGTGACGGTTTTTCGTTTTGCGTTTTGCGTTTTGCGTTTTTCGTTTTTCGTAAAGCAAAAGAGCCTGGCCAAAATCCAGGCTCTTAATGTTTTTTAAAATGCTCGAAATCTAAATTGTCAAGGCGACCGCTAAGTCGCCTTTTTAACCGAAAACAGAAAACCGAAAACCGTCTTTTAAGCCCGCAGCATCCCCTCTTTCAGTTGCTCCAGCATAGGCTCGAACTGAGCGAGGAGCTGCCCCTGGAAGTTGCGCCATTCTTCCTGGAATTGGGGCAGATGCTCCACCTCCAGGCGCACCTTCTGGCGCATCTGCGCTTCCAGGGCCCGCTGCATCTGGCCGATGCCCGCGCCGAATCTGGCCTTCAGTTGCTGATAGGCGTTGTTCCGCACCTGCAGGAAGTTTTGCAGAATCTGCTCCAAATCCGCCTTCTGCCGGGCCATGGCCTTCCGGTCCCGGGCCACCAGGAGCAAGCCCTCCAGGACTTGGTCCATGCGGGGGTCCACCTCCCCATCCCGGGGGAGGGTGATATTCCGGAGCAGCACCTCTTTGACGGCCGTCCGGGCCTCGGCCTGAGCCGCAGTTGGCAGGCCGGCCAGGGACGCTTCCAGGTCCACTCCGTTCTTCAGAAAATTGACCGCCAATTGGCGGCCCTGGTCCCGGTACTGGTCCCGGGTCAGTTCCTCTTTACTGGCCCGGCCGTACTGCTCGGCCTTTTCCAGGGCCAACTCCAGGGCGCTCTTGATTTCTGCCAACGCATGCTCTCCTTACTCTCCCACCCGGGGAAGCCTAACAGGTTTTTCACTTAATCTTGGGGGGAGAAGCGGCCTCGGCCTTATCGCCGTCTTTGGCGGCGGTGGACCCGGTGGTCTCCTTGGGTGCTTCAGAATTGCCGGTGCTTGGAGATTTGCCGGCGTAATCACTGACATACCAGCCGCTGCCCTTAAGATGGAAAGCGCAGGAGCTGATGAGTTTTTCGAGACTACCGCCGCATTGGGGGCAAACCGTCAGGGGCGCTTCCGAGAATTTCTGCCACTTCTCGACGATCTTCCCGCAAGCCGCGCATTGGTACTCATAGATGGGCATACAGCCTACCTCCTTGCCAATTATCATCATAATAACGGATCACCCGGGGCAGTTCCCGGGAATTGAGGGGAGCCAGGATTTTTTGGGTCAACTGGTGCACCCGCTTTTCTTCCTCTCTCTTTTGCTCCTCCGGGGCTTCGAACAGGGCCTGGAATTGGCTGAAACGCACCACGTGCACCAATTCATGGGTTATAATATAGAGGAACAGGGGGAGCAGGCTGAGGTCCGGGCAGGATTCCAGGGCCTTGAGGATATTGTGGTCCTGGAGACAGATGCGGTAAAAATCGAAAAACGCGGACTTTAAGAGCCGGTCCCGGTGGCAGCCGCGGTATTTGGCCACCAGAGCCAGGGCGTGGGCAGAGATTTCTTCCTGTTCCAATCCCTCCAGGGTGATGATATCGTAACGGGCCCGGCGCCAGCAGTTGTGCGTCAGCTTAAAAAAGTCGGAGGTCATCTCTTCAGCGATGACCGTCGCTTCCCGCAGAACTTGCTTATGGTGTTCGAGAAAGAGAGAGTGGCCCATTTGTTTGCTCTTTAACCTTTTAATTTTATCATGATTATTTGCCATGTCAATCAACGTCTGGTAAAAGAGATTTACGAATTTTTGGTGAAAGGAGGCTGTAGGAGCGGGTTTGAAACCCGCCCCTACGGTTCGTGCCTTCACCCAATATCTTCTTCCCCACCGGAGAAGAAATGCCCCGTCTGCCCCGGGAGTTGGAGAGCCTGGCCCGGATGCTGGCCTACCTGCTGGGCCGGCGCCCCGATGAGTTCGGCTTGGTGCTGGAGGAAGGGGGCTGGGCGCCGGTCAAACAACTTCTCCAGGCCCTCCATGAAGAACCGGGGTTTACCCGGGTGCGCCGGGAAGACCTGGAACGCCTGGCCGCCCTGGTTTCTCCCCCCGTTATTGAAGTAACCGGGGATCGAGTCCGCAGTTTGAACCCCCCGGCCCCCGAACTGCGCCGGGACCCGGGCGGGCCCCTGCCCTCTTCTTTGTATCTGGCCATTTCCCCGAAAATACACGCCCCGGTGTGGGAGGAGGGCCTTAAGCCTCCGCCAGGCCGGGAGCTGGTCCTGGCCCGGACCCCGGCAATGGCCCTGCGTCTAGGGAAGCGCCGGGCCCACGAGCCGGTGCCGGTGACCGTCGCGGCCCAGGCCGCGGCCAAAGGGGGGACGGCCTTCCAGGCCTACGGCGAGGAACTTTTCCTGGCGGCCGGGGCGATTCCCCGGGAATTCCTGACCATGCCCGGGGTCCCCAAAGAAGCGCCCCCGCCCAGGGCCGCGGCCAAGCCCAAGGCTTCGCCCACGCCCGGCGCCTTAATCATGGATCTGCCGCAAATGCTCAGCGGCAAACCGGAGAAAGGGAAAAAACGGGATGAGGCGGCGTGGAAAAAAGGAGCCAGGGCCCTGAGGAAAAAGCGCGGGAAAGACTGATCTCACGCAAAAAGGCAAAAATTTCTCGCAAAGGCGCAAAGATCGCAAAGTTTTTTTTATCCTTTCTTGGCGTCCTTGGCGCCTCTGCGAGAAACAATAAGATATGAACGGAACACCTTTTTCTCTGGAAGCCCTCATCGTTCTGGGGGGCCGGGTGGGCGCGGACGGCTATCCCGGCCGGCCCACCCGGCTGCGCCTCCTCCATGCCCTGAAGCTGTGGCGGGAGCATTATCCGGAAGCCTATGTCCTCTTTAGCGGCGGCCGGAATAAGGGCGCGCCGGTTTCCGAGGCCCGGGCCATGACGGAGTGGTCCCTCAAGTGGGTGGAGGAGAACTGGGGGGCGGAAGTCCGGGCGCGCCTGGAACCCCTCCTGCTCCTGGAAGAAACCAGCCGCAACACCGCGGCAGCGGCCAAAAACGTCCTGACCCTGGTGCAAAACCTGGGCCTCAAGCGGGTGGGCCTGGTCACCGACCACCTGCACATGCCCCGGGCCCACTACCTCTTCCGCCGCCGCCTGCCCCCCGGCCATCCATCCCTGCACCCCCTGCCCTTCCCGGGCCTCCTCCGGGACTACTGGCAGCGCCGCCGCTTCCTGCGCCTGGGGAAGATGCTGCTCCGGGAAGGCGGCGCCTGGGTGAAGGTTTTGGGGAAGCGGATGGTGGGGAGGTGAGGAAAGCAGGGGTCTGGGGCCAGGGGCCAGTATCGGTTTCCGAAAGGACTACCGCATCTTTAAGGCGGCGGGACTGCTCAATGAGTGGCGCAGAAAATGGGCGGCGTATCTGCCGAGATAGATAAAAATTTTTTTAAAGTTTAGAAGGAAATCACTATAATAGGACAAGGATATAGAGAGCAAGGAGGAGATTATGGATTTTGACGCAATGGCATACCCAAATATCATTATGATCGCTGGTGTAGAATATAAAGCTCAACGTAATATGTCAGAAGGACAAGTTCTCATCCCCTATACGAAGGAGCCAGATGTTGGAATTGGTGATGTAATCATACAAATATCGGGCTCAAGAGAAATTGAGCTAAAAGTTCTTGATGTTTCGTTTCTAGAGGGCGGTTCCCTAAATGTAGGGACAAAACATCCTCATATGCTTACGTTGCAAGTTGAGAATATAACGGCAAATGCCCACAAAACCCATTCAGGAAAAAGCACGTTCAATATTGGTTCAATTTCTAGCCAGCAGGTTCAAGTAGGCAACCATAACTATCAAACGGTCAATATCAGCGTTCAACAGTTGGTCGAAGAAATAGCTAAAAGCTCTGACCAAGAAGCAAAGAGCTTGCTTAGAAAATTATTGGAGAACAGCACTGTGGGAAGCCTCATAGGTGCTGGAGCTTCTGCCTTACTCGGGTTGCTGTAAGTCAATGAGGGTTTGAACTATAAACTGAACAAAACGTGCTAATTTGTCCAATTAGAGTGACGGATGCACAAAAAATATTTAAGGAGTGTTTATGGGCATATGGGAAACGCTATTTGTAAGCATTACTGGCTTAGTAGGAGCGGGTGGGACTTTATATATAACTAAATATTTCGAGGATAAAAAAGAGAAACGGCAGCTTGAACAATTAAAACTTCAAATAATAAACGAAAATCTAAAAAATAGCTGCATAAGAATAAATGAAGAAATAAATAAGGTATTAAAAACAATTAGTTTTAATCAGCCTTATGACGATGCATGGAACCCAACCGAACTTAGTATATTCGAGGCAACAAAGGATGCACTAACTAAAGAATTTCTCTTTGTGGAGAAAAGCGTAGCGCGAGCGCTGAACCTGTTCTTAACTATCATGAGTGAGACGGTTTTCTGGGAATTTGAACGACATGAGATGCGTATGAGTTTTGCAGACAAAGATAGAATTATTAAACGAGCTTACGAGGAGCTAGAATACATTGCGGAACATATTACTGATTTTTTACGATCTCAAATTAATCTCGTAAACGAAGAGCCGCCGATACTATCGAAGACTACTCTATTGCAATTATGTAGATTTATTAATAAACCAGATTTTGAGGGGCTAAAGTTTCCTAATCAGGCCATCTTAAAGCTGGATGGGGTTCAATCGCCAATGGACCTTGTGCGGTTTGCCGATAATAATTTGGCTTTATTCAAAAAAGAATTGGTTTATTTTCTCAATTTTCTGAAGAACCCTTTGAACTTCAAAAATACTAAATATTTTATATCTGAGATTGCAGAGTCTGAAAAACTTCTCAGCAACCTGTAAAAGCATGGCTCTTTAGACCAAATGTATTATTTTGGCTGGCCCGGAGGACGGTAAAAAGAAAACTGTACAAAATCATACATTTTGTCCCTACTTCACCCCCCCCGCACCATGCCTAAAGGCGCGGGCCGACTTCTGCCCTGGAAACTGGACAAAATGACAAATTACCGGAAGCACCTCTCCGGCAGCGAGGTGGAAAAGCTCCTGGCCGCCGCTAAGGGAAGCCGCCGCGAGTCATAAATGCCGAGCACCATGAAGCGCCCACTGGCCCGAATGGACCTGGCCGCGATATGGGAATACGTTGTGGATGATATCGAAACGTGGACTGACTAATGCCAAATAGCCGTCAAACGAGTAAAGTTGTCAATATGAGCACAGGGAAGAGAGATTCTTCACTCCGCTGCGCTCCGTTCAGAATGACATCCTTAATAATGCCTCTTTGTCTGCATCCTCGTAGAACACCTAATGATACCAATTAGTTATCAAAGGTATATTTTCCGTAGGGGCGAACCTTGTGTTCGCCCTGGAGCCACCGGGCGAACACAAGGTTCGCCCCAGCACTGTCCGGTTAGGTTTTTGCAAAAGCGTAATCCCTCAGAGGCTGAGACTCTGGGGGGTGATTATGCAGAATCCGAGCTTCATTTTGGATGTTAATGCGTAA
>JBFLXM010000069.1:0-14060 GCA_040757175.1 Thermodesulfobacteriota bacterium | reverse complement strand
ATGTTACCATAATAGTCAATAATTACCAGCATTTATTGAATATTTCGGACATAAAAATGACCTTGGAAATTAACAAAACAGCTACTCAGGCCGATTTGGGCAACAGCCCGTCAAGCCTGCGGCTACCGGTTCCCCATCTGGCGGGCCAGGCCCGCCCTACACCTTTGGTAAAGCCGCAAACGCGGCCTTGGCCTCCGGCGAAAATTCATGGAAACGCAGAATTTTATCGCAGGGCTGTTCCGGACAAATAACGCAATGCGCCAAGCCCTTGCCCAGGCAGCATTGCCTTATCTCGCACACCCGGCAATAGCCGATTTTCCTGCCACCCTCGCCCAGACAACCGTCACAGTTGATATCTTCCTTCTTTAACTTCATCCCGAATTTTCGGGCATACAAGGCGGCAGTCTGTTCTCTGGCCGCGTCATCATCGTTTTGAGTGGCGATGAACGTGGGGCATTGAGAGCAATCCAGCCCACAATAAGCCATCATCTCAGACATTATTAGTTAATCTTTTTCACCACTTATTCAGCAAGCGGTCATTGTATGAAAACCGAAAACAGAAAACAGGAAACGGAAAACAGTCTTTTAAAGGCTCATGGGCATGATAATGGTGAAATAGCCGGGGTCCCCCTGGGACGCCAGGCGGCAGGGCCGGTCCCGGTCATTGACCTCCAGGACCACTTCCTCCGCGTCCATGACATTCAGGGGCTCCAGCAGATACCGGGCGTTAAAGCCGATCTCCAGGGGCAGTTCCTCCGGCGCGCCCTTCGCCAGGGTCAGGGGCAGAACCTCCCTTCCCTCCCCCACTTCCGGGTTGCTGAAAGTGGCTTCCAGTTGCTCCGGCCCCAGCTTCAGGATCACCCCCCGGAAGCGCTCCGTGGAAAGGAGGGAAATGCGGTGCAGGGTGTCCCGCAACTGCTGGCGCTTGACCACAAAATGAAAGGCCGCGCCCTCCGGGATGATGCGCCGGTATTCGGGGAATTTCTTTTCCAAGAGGCGGATGAAGAGGTATTTGGAGTTGGCCTTCAGGGCCAGGCTCTGGCGGCTCAGCCCCAGGGCCACCTTTTCTTCCTCCCCCAGCAGGCGGGAGATCTCCCCCACGCCCTTCCGGGGAATAAGGATGCCTTCCTCAATGGCGAACTGCTCGCTTTCCGGCAGGGGCCGCTCGATCAGGGTGAGGCGGTGGCCGTCAGTGGAGACCATGCGCAACAAATAATTCCCTTCCGTCTCCACCCGTTCCCAGAAAATGCCGGAGAGATGATACTGCAGATCATCCACGGACACGGAGAAGATGGTCTTTTCGATCATCTCCCGGAGCACCCGGCTTTCCACCTCCACCAGGTTCTCCTCGGTGATCTCCGGGATGGCGGGATATTGATCCGCGGGCAGTCCCAGAAGCTGGTACCGGGACTCCCCCACCAGCACCTGGAGGTTGGATTTTTCCGTACCCTCCAGATTCAAGGTTTCCCCAGGTAGTTCCTTCACCAGGTTGAAAAAATAATGGGCCGGCAGGGTGAGCGACCCCGGCTCTTCCACCATGGCGGGGTAAAAGCCCTTGAAGCTCACTTCCAAATCCGTGGCGGAAATCTTTACTCCCCCATCGCCGGCTTCCAGGAGAAAATGGCTCAAAATGGGCATGGTACCCCGGCGGTCCACCACCCCCAAGGTCCGGCTTACTCCCTTCAACAAAGTCTCCCGCTCCATTGTCAGCCGCATGGTCAATTTCTCCTAAAAATTAAAATTAAATATAGTTTTAGTATTTTTATTAAGCCTTGATGGTTTTGTCGATAACTAATTTAACTGCCTAAAATTATATTAAATTTTATTGTCATGGGTCGAAAGAAGAGTAAACTACTTTGCCATTTTATCATTATTCCCTTCTCCCAGCATCCGGGAGGCTGTCGATAACCACAAAGCTTTAGCAAACGCCGTTAAAAACCTGGCAATAAAAAAAATGTATGGGGTTGGGGGAGGGGGCAGGGGCCCGCGGCCCCTGGTCCCCTCCCCCAATCATGCCCCCCTCATTCACACACCGCGCCTTTGCTGCCGGAGCTGACTATGCGGCTGTAGCGGGCCGCGACGCCATGTTTGATTTTGGGCTCCGGGGGCTGCCAGGAGGCCTTACGTTTGGCCAACTCCGCCGCGTCAACCAGCAGGGTCAGGGTCTTCCCCGGAATATCGATTTTGATGCGATCGCCCTCCTGGACCAAGGCTATGGGGCCTCCTTCCGCAGCTTCCGGGGAAATGTGGCCGATGGCCGCGCCCCGGGTGCCGCCGCTGAAGCGGCCGTCGGTCAACAGGGCCACTTCTTTATCCAGGTCCATGCCGGCGATGGCGGAGGTGGGGGTGAGCATCTCCCGCATGCCCGGGCCGCCCCTGGGTCCTTCGTAGCGGATGACCACGATGTCCCCGGGCTTGATGCGGCCCTCTAAAATGGCCTGGGTGGCCACTTCTTCCCCGTCGAACACCCGGGCCGTCCCTTCATTGACCAGCATCTCCGGAGCCACCGCGGATTGTTTCACCACCCCGCCGTCCGGGGCCAGATTCCCCCGGAGGATGGCGATGCCCCCCTGGGCGTGGTACGCCTGGCTCAGCGGCCGAATCACGTTTTCATCAAAAACCTGGACCGGGGCCAGATTTTCGGCCACCGTGGCCCCGGTGGCGCTGAGGGGCGAGCCGTCCAGCAAGCCCGCGGCTAAGAGGGTCTTCATCACCCCGGGCACCCCCCCGGCCCGGTCCAGGTCCTCGAGATGGTGAGGGCCGCCGGGGCTCATGGAGCAGAGGTGCGGAGTGCGGATGCTAATTTCGTTAAACAGGTCCAGGGATAAGTCGATGCCCGCCTCCCGGGCGATGGCGGGGACGTGGAGCACGGTGTTGGTGGAACAGCCCAGGGCCATATCCACCGCCATGGCGTTTTTAAAAGCAGCCAGCGTGGCGATCTGCCGGGGCAGGATCTGCCTGGTCACCATGTCCATGAGCTTTATCCCCGCCTCCTTGGCCAAGCGGAAGCGGGCCGCGGCCACCGCGGGGATGGTGCCGTTGCCGGGCAGGGCCATTCCTAAGGCTTCGCTCAGGCAATTCATGGAATTGGCGGTGAACATGCCGGCGCAGGAACCGCATCCGGGGCAGGCGCATTCCGCCAGGGCCTTCAGGTCGTCTTCGCAGATCTTCCCGGCCTTGACCGCGCCCACGCCCTCAAAGACCGTGATCAGGTCCACGTCTTTTCCCTGGAAGCGGCCGGCCAGCATGGGGCCGCCGGAAATCAGGATCGCGGGGATATTGAGGCGCAGGGCCGCCATGAGCATGCCCGGGATGATCTTGTCGCAGTTGGCCACCAGGACCAGCCCGTCCACCGGATGGGCCGTGGCCATGATCTCCACGGAGTCGGCGATGATCTCCCGGGAGGGCAGGGAATATTTCATGCCCTGGTGGTGCATGGCCAAGCCGTCGCAGACGCCGATGACTCCGAACTCCAAAGGGGTGCCCCCGGCCAGCCGCACCCCGGCCTTGGCCGCCTGGGTGATCTTGTCCAGGTGAATGTGTCCGGGAATGAATTCGTTGAAGGAATTGGCCACGCCGATAATGGGCTGATCAATCTCCCGGTCGGTCAACCCCATGGCCTTGAACAGCGAGCGGTGGGGATATTTTTCCAGGCCTTGTTTCATCAGGTTGCTGCGCATGGGGAACTCCTTTCTCTCTCTCCTATCCTGAACGCTCCTGGCCGTATTATTTCGTTAATTTATCTAACAAGCGGCGGGCAATCCCCGCCAACAGAGGCGGTTCGGGCTCCTCGGGCGGGGGTGCGGGCTCCTGGGCCGGAGCGCTTTCGGAAGCCTCTGCTGGGGTCACCGCCGTTGCCTTCGGCTTCGAAGACCGCCGCCGGGGCCGGGAGGGGCGTTTTTTCCCGCTCCCGGGTTTAGCTTCGGCAGCCGGCTTGGTCTCTGCCGACGCTTTGACCTCCGCAGCCGCCTTCTCCTCGACCTTGGCCTCGGCCGCCACCTTGCGTTCCGGAGCCGGTTTGGGTTCCGCCGCGTCCCGTTTGAGGTATTCCACCATAACCTCTTCGGGGCCCAGGCCCTCTCTGCCGGTCACCACGACCTTGATCCCGAATTGTTCCTCCAGGGAGAGGAGGTCCTTACGCTTCTTATTGAGGAGAAAATGGCCCACCTCTAAGGGCACCAAGGCCCGCACCTCCTGGACCTGGCTTTGGGACACCTGGGTGCTGATTTGCCGCAGCAGGCTGACGCTCAGGGTCTCCACTTTTTTGACGCGACCCCGGCCCAGGCAGGCGGGACACGGGATATATGCGCTGACTTCCGCGGTGGGTCGCAGGCGCTGGCGGGAAAGCTCCAACAGGCCGAACTTGGACAGGTGCCCCAGGGTCACCCGGGCCTTGTCTTTTTTCAGGCTCTGCTTTAAGACCTGTTCCACCTCTTTCTGGTGCTTCTTGTCCTTCATATCAATAAAATCAATGACAATGAGCCCCCCCAGGTCCCGGAGGCGGAGCTGCCGGGCCACTTCTTCGGCGGCTTCCAGGTTGGTTTTGAACACGGTCTCTTCCAGTTCCCGGGGTCCGGTGCAGCGCCCGGAATTAACATCGATGGCCACCAGCGCCTCGGTGGGGTTGATGACGATGCTGCCTCCGGACTTTAAGGGCACCTGCTCCGTATAGATGCGGTCGATCTGTTCCTCCAACTGATACCGGGTAAAGATGGGGAGCTTGTCTTTATAAAGTTTCAGGGCATGCACGTGGCGGGGGGACATTTCCTGGATAAAGGTGCGCAGGGTCTGAAAGACGTCTTTGTTGTCCACCAGGATGGTCTTGATATCCGCAGAAAAATAGTCCCTGACGGTCCGGGTGATGAGGTCCAGGTCCCGGTGCAGCAGGCAGGGGGCCGGCTGGCTGGCCGCGGTCTGTTTGATGTTGTCCCAAAGCTTCAGGAGGTAGTTAAAATCCTTGGCCAGTTCCCGGGTGGCCGCGGTCTCGCCGGCGGTGCGGATGATCAGGCCCATCTCCGGGGGCAGGCCCAATTTCTGGGCCAGCTCCTTGAGACGCTGACGTTCTTCTTCGTTTTCGATCTTCCGGGAGACCCCCAGATGGCTCTGGTTGGGCAAGAGCACCAGCCGCCGGCCGGGAAGAGATAGATAGGTGCTGAGAAAGGCCCCTTTGGTGGCGGACTCCTCTTTATAAACCTGGACGATGAGCTCCTGGGCTTTCCGCAAGACCCGTTGAATCTTGGCCTTGCTCTTGCTTTGGGGTTTTTCCTGGTACCAGTCGGGATGTATTTCCGACAAGGGCAAGAACCCGTGGCGCTCCCCCCCGTAATTGACAAACGCGGCCTGGAGGCTGGGTTCGATATTGACCACCACGCCCTTGTAAATATTGGCCTTGGTGGCTTCCCGGGACGCGGACTCCAGGGCCAGCTCTTCAATCTGCCCTTCTTCCACGATGGCCACCCGGAACTCGTCCGGGTCGGCGGCATTGACGAACATCTTCCGGGGAGGACTCATGATCACCTCTCCCAGGCGCGTTGCACGAATTCCCGGAAACCGGGCTGGCGGTCCTGGGCCGCCATGCGGTTGATGGCCTGGGGCAGATCAGCCGGGGTCTTGAGGTTTCTGATAGCAGGCATCTCCCGGCGCCGGAAAAAGGCCGTGGGCACCAGGAAATTAATGTCCCCCTGCACCGGCTGGTAATACAAAAACCCTTCTTTCACCGCCACGGGCATGGGCAGGCCCGCGTCCCGGATCCGACGCCAGCTTTCAAAGGGCCGGGGATAGTGGTTGAAGTTCCGGTTCAAGAAAGCAATGTCCCGGTGGGGCAGGTCCCCCAACTGGAAACTTTCGATCATCACATCCCGGGCCAGTTCCGGGTCCCAAGCCAGCATCCCGCCCTTTTGGGGCTTTGAAGGGTTGTTGGCCACCACTTCCATGACCATGCGGAAGCCTTTCTCCCCCAGCTCCAAGACCAGCCCCAGACTGTGAAAATCCAAGGCCCCGGTCAAATAGTCCAGGTCCTCAATGTTATAAGATATTTTATTGACAAAACCCTGAAGCCAGTCCCCCACCGCCTCCTGGGAATGATAGACCCGCTCCCCGGCGTGGCCCCCCGGCAAGGTGAAAAGCTGCCGGTCCATGGTTTGCTGCATCACCATCTGTCCATGGTTGTGCAGCCGCCGGGGAGACGCAGTATCATAAAAAAAACGTCCGTTTTTGAGGTTAAGGCCGTGGAAGCTCTCCTGCACCAGGAAATAGACCCGGGCCGGGTCAAAGCCGTAAAAATGCCACTGGTAAAAATCTTTTTCAATCCCCGGCACCATTTCCTCGCCGATAATGACCAGGAGATGCTGGCGCGCCAGCATCTCCCCGGGGGATTCCCCCAATTCCCGGGCCAATCCTTCTATTTCAAAGGCCAGTTGCAGCATGTGGCGGGTCCCCAAAGACAGGGGCAGCAAATCCCCGGGGGAACATTCCATCTGCGCGGCCACGGCCTCCGGAGCCACCACCTCACCGGCCTCCATGCCCATCAAGTGGGCGATGCCCTCCAGCCCCAAGTCTCTGGCTAGATTAAGGAAATATTTGGGCCCCAGGAAAAGCCGGGTGCCTTCCCCGGCGGCCGCATGCTCCAAGAGGACTTCCCCCCGGGCCACCGCCTCCCGGGCCAGGCGCATCGGCCTGGGGGTCCCTTCCTCCAAAAGATGGATAAGGTGGGGCCCTTCCAATTGGGCCAACCGGGTATAGCGGTTGATCTCCCGCTCCCGGGCCGCAATCTCGGCCAGGGAGCCGCAGCGGGACAGCTTCTCTTGGGCCAAGGCAACACAGGAGGCTATATAATTCTCGCGGGACCGGAGATCCACCACCGGCAGAGAGACTTGAGGCATGAAATTCCTGTAATTTTGATCGGTTAGGTTCATTTTTTTTATCATGTCCCTCTTAAACTGTCAAGTTTTTATGGCAAGCCGGGCAATTTGGGGGAGGAGGAAGGGACCCACAGCCACAGGGGTCTCCCCGGTGGTTTCCCTGGCGCCCTCCCCCGGAACCTTCACCCCGTCACAACGCCGGGCGCAGGTAGGTAGGGACCAGTTGTCGGGGGGCTATGGTCATGCCTCGCTCCAGCCTCACCCTCCCCAACCGGGCGATGGTCGCGGCCCGGGGGCGGCGCTTCTCCGGGGGGGCCCAGGCAATTTCCGGGGACAGGTGTTTTTTCAGGAAATCCCCGTAAGCGTCGAGGCCGGGACCGGTGAGGAGCAGGGGCGGTTTAAGCCGGGCGGGGAGCGCGGCCAGCGGCAGGCGTTGGGGCTCGGCCAGCGCTTGGGGGAATTCTTCCGGACACTGGAAAAGTCCCAGGAAGACTTCCCCCCTTTTAGCGTCCATGATAACCGCCGTAGGCTGGGGCTGGCGGGGAATTTGGGCGGCCAGGGCCTCCAGGGTGGGCACCGGCGCCAGGGGGATATCCAAAGCCCAGGCCAGACCCTTGGCGGTGGCCAGGCCGATGCGCAGGCCCGTGAAGTTACCGGGACCCTGGCTGACCGCGATGGCCCCCAATTCTTGGAGGCTGCGCCCCCCGGCCCGGAGGAGTTCCTCCACCCCGGGGAGAAGATGCTGCAGGTAGGTGCCCGGGCTGTCCAGAGAGTATTCCGCCAGCAGCCGGTCATCCGCCGCCAGGGCCAGGCTGCCGTTCTCGGTGGCGGTGTCCAGGGCCAGGATTAAATGCCGTTTTCCGTTTTCCGTTTTCCGTTTTTGGTTAAAAGAAAGAAGATTATCCATTAGTTACAAAGCAGGTTTGGTATTATTTAACGAAAAACGCAAAACCCAAAACGAAAAACGGTCTCACTTGGGAGCGAGCAGCCGCAGGATGTCCTGGTATAACACCAGGGCCATCAGGGCCAGAATCAGCATCAGCCCCAAAGCCTGGGCCATTTCCCGGTGTTTGATGGGCACCGGTTTGCCCCGGAGGGCTTCCCAGAAGATAAAAACCAGGTGGCCGCCATCCAGGACAGGGATGGGCAGGAGATTGAGCATGGCCAGGTTGATGCTTAAAATGGCCATAAACTGGACAAGGTAGATAACCCCCGCTTCCGCCTGCTTGCCGGCTATCTGGGCGATGAAGATGGGGCCGCCCAGGGTCTTTAACGGCACTTCCCGGGCCAGCAGTTTGTAAATACTTTCCAAAGTTACCCAGGCGATGCCCAGGGAGTATCGTACTCCTTCCTTGAAGGCCACAAGGGGTCCCACCCGGTCCACGGCCAGTGCGTCCGCGGCCCGGATGCCGATAAGCACGGTGGAGACCTTGCCTCCAAAGATATCGGTGACTTCCTGGCGTTGGGGGGTCACCGTCACCTGCCAGACCTTATCCCCCCGTTTCACCTCCAGGGTCAGGGGGCTCTCTCCCCCTTTCTTGATTTGGGAGGATAGGTCATTCCAGCGCTGCACCGCCTGCCCGGCCACCGCCATGATCTTATCCCCCTTCTGCAGCCCGGCCCGGGCCGCGGGGGAAGACGCGCTCACCTCCCCGATTTCCGTAGTGGCATAAGGGATGCCCGTGAACGCGAAGACCAGGAAAAGGGCCAGGACCGCAAAGAAAAAATTGAAGGCCGGTCCGGCCAGGACGATGAGAAAACGGTGCCACAAGGGATGGTGCACAAAGGAGCGGTGCTCCAGCTCCGGGGGAATTTCATCGTTGGGGTTTTCTCCCAGCAGCCTGACGTAGCCCCCCAGGGGGATGACGGAGAGGCGGTAATCCGTTTCGCCCACCTGTTTGTGCAGCAGTTTGGGGGGGAACCCCAGGGAAAAGACGTCCACCCGCACCCCGCAAATCTTGGCCAGGAGGAAGTGGCCGAACTCGTGGATGAAGATCAGGACGCCTAAAACAATGATGGTGGCCAGTACGGTGGTCATGAAGAGTGTAGTGCTCCTTTTCGGGCAATCAAATCGTGCGCGCGCTCCCGGGCCCAGCGGTTGACTTCCAGGACCTGTTCCAGGCTGTGCAAAGACTCCGGGGCATGTGCCCCCATGGTCTCTTCCACCACCCGGGGGATGCCCTGGTAGGAGAGGCGCTCTGCCAGGAACGCGGCCACCGCCACTTCGTTGGCCGCATTGAGCACCGCGGGCATGGTGCCCCCGGCGCTCGCGGCCTCATAGCCCAGCCGGAGCGCTGGGAAACGCTCCAGGTCCGGCTCCTCAAAGGTCAGTTGGGCGATTTGGCCCAAATCCAGGGACGGCCCGCTTAAGGGGAGCCTCCGGGGATAGGTCAGGGCATAGGCGATGGGCAGCCGCATGTCCGGTACCCCCAACTGGGCGATGACCGAGCCGTCCACGAACTCCACCAGGGAATGGATGATGCTCTGGGGATGGATATAGACGCCGATGCGCGCCACCGGCAGGCCGAACAGCACCGAGGCCTCGATGACCTCCAGGGCCTTGTTCATCATGGTGGCGGAATCAATGGTGATCTTGGCCCCCATGTCCCAGTTGGGGTGGCGCAGGGCCTGGGCGGGGGTGACCCGGGCCAGCTTTTCCCCGGGCCAGGACCGGAAAGGCCCGCCCGAGGCGGTGAGCCACAGCTTTTTCACGTCCTCCCGGCGCTGCCCCTCCATGGCCTGCATCAGGGCGCTGTGTTCGCTGTCCACGGGCAGCAGGGCCACGCCCCTTTTCCGGGCCGCGGCCATCACCAAGGACCCCGCGGCCACCAGGGTCTCCTTGTTGGCCAGGGCTACGGTGATGCCGGCTTCGATGGCCGCCAGGGTCGGCTCCAGGCCCGCGGCGCCCACCATGGCCGAGACCACCAGGTCCGCGCCCGCCGCCGTGGCCACTGCGGCCGCGCCCTTGGGTCCCGCCAATATCTCCAACCGGTTGCCGGCAGGGAGCAATTTCTTCAGCCGGGCCGCGGCTTCCTCATCCTGCACCGAGACCAGCGCCGGCTGGAATTGCCCGATCTGCCCGGCCAACAACTCCACGTTCCGGCCCGCGGCCAGGGCCGCCACGGTGAATTCTAAGGGATGCTCCGCCACCACCGCCAGGGTGCTCCGGCCGATGGACCCCGTGGACCCTAAGATGGCTAATTTTTTCACAACCTCCATCTTAACCCATTCCAAGTTCGCCTGCAAAAAAAAGTGGAGGAAGAAGAGTTGGAAGGCAAGGAGTCAGGAGTCAGGGAGCAGGGGCGGGGGCTTGTCTACCGGGGAGGTTTCCCCCCTTTGTCATTCTGAACGGAGCGCAGCGGCGTGAAGAATCTTATTGCAGCGGCCGCACAGGCTTTCCAGCCTGTGCGGACTACCGGGCGGGCGAGGACGCCCGCCCTACGAACCCAAGCACCCCTGGGAACGCACTTGCCTGTATTTAAAAGTAATACCATGTTCGCATTGTAGGGGCGGGTTTTAAACCCGCCCCTTGTGATATCAATATGTTAGCATGTTAGTTTGTTTGATTTCAAAGCGAACACGGAATAACAAAAAAGGAGGCGCTCCGGTGAGAACCAGTAAGCTGGTCACCATTTCCCTGCTTCCTGAACTCCTGGAAGAAGTTGAAAGGCTGGCCAAGGAAGAAAAGCGCACCCGCAGCGAATTTTTCCGGGAGGCCGTCCGCCGCTATATCGAGGACAAGAAGTGGGAGCGGATTTACCGCTATGGACGCCTCAAGGCCCAGGGGCAGGGCTTGACCGAAGCGGACGTGGAACGATTGGTCGATGAATACCGTGCTGAGCAGTCGCTCATGAGCCGTTGGCTCTCTCAATAATATGAAAAGATCAAGGTATCTGCCTGATAACTTTGAACTTTGAACCTTGAACCTTGAACTTTTCGTAACAGATGAATGCTGTCACTAAGCTAATTGGCTATCAACGGGGATGCCCGGATTGACAAATCCTTGTTTTTTCATTAAGTTGAGCTATAAGAGAAATGTAGTTTCCCGTGAATGAGGCGCTCCCATGGAAAAAGGAATAGATGAAGATTTGGTGGGCAAATTCAAGGCCGTGGCCCAAGGCCCGGATGCCGATTTGCTGAGAGAGTTTCTGGATATGCTCTATTACCGGCACGAGGAACCTGACCGGGAACCTCTGACGGAAGAGGATCGGGCGGCCATAAGGCAAGGGAGGGAGGCCATAAGGCGGGGTGAATTTCTCACCTTGGAAGAGTTGGAAAAAGAACTTGGCCTATGAACTATACCCTTCACATTGACAAATCCGCCGCCAAGACTATCAAGAGCCTGGACCGAACTACCATAAATCGAATATTTAAACGGCTGAAAGAGTTGCTGCAAGACCCGCTGGCCCCACGCATATCAGACCCGGTGGAGATGAGCGAAGAAGGGGAGCGCAAATCCAGGGTGGGGAACTGGCGCATCTTTTACGAAATCGACGACGACACCCGCACAGTCAACGTTACCGCAGTCAGACCCCGAGGCAGAGCCTACCGAAAATTTTAAGCGCACCGAAGCCGGCGGCTAAGCAGGTGATATCAGAATCACGCCGATGGCGCACGGGGAAAGTTCTCATGCCCCTTTATTTAAGGTCGTGAGCAGGTCTTCCCATAAAACCAGGGAGGAAGAGGGAGGAAAAGGGGACAGACACTATTTAAAAAGGTGTCTGTCCCCATTTTCAGTGACGGTTATTACTCCAGTAGCAGCATCAGGACGCCGGTAAGAGCTTTCTTCGGAGTCGGGATCGGCACCGGTCCGGCCAGGAGGAAGCCCGAGACGCTGGGGATGGCGTTGGCAAAGACCGTCACCAGGTAATGGCCGCCGGGCAGGCCGCTCTGGGGCAGTGAAGTGAAGGACGTAGCCGAGAAGGGGTGGGCCGGGTCCGGCGGCACCCAGAACATCAGGTCGTTGTCCAGCCGGCGGAGCTGCACCAGGGGGAAGTCGCAGGCCGAATCATAGGGGTTGCCGGCGCACTGGGAAATGCCGCAGAACTGGCTGCCGCCCAGGGTGAGGGGCTGGCCTTGGAGCAGGGGCGAGGACACCGAAGTGAGCTGCGGCCGCCAGCTCTCCTGGAAACCCAGGCCCGGGTCGAAGAGTTCGGCGCTAGCCAGGGGACCGGGGCTGCCCCAGCCGCCGGCCACCAGCACCCGGCCGTCGGGCAGGAGGACCGCGACCTGGGCGGCGCGGGCCTGGCTCATACTGCCCACCGGGGCCCAGGTCTTGTAGGCCGGATTATAGATCTCCGCACTTGTCAGGTAAGTGTTGGTGCTGTCGGTGTAACCTCCGGCCGCCAGGACCGTGCCGTCCCGCAGGCGGGTGGCGGTGTGCGAATGGCGGCCTGTGGTCATATTGCCGGCGGCGGACCAGGAGCCCGAGACCGGGTCGTAAAGCTCGGCAGTGGCGAGGAACTCGCTGCCTTTTATGCCTCCGGCCACCAGTACCCGGCCGTCGGCCAGCAGGGTGGCGGTGTGCTTATGGCGGTTGCCGGCCATGTCTCTGGTGTAGGACCAGGTGTTGGCCAGCGGATCGTAAAGCTCGGCAGTGCTTCCGCCACCATAGCCGCCGGCCAGCAGGACCCGGCCGTTGCGCAGCAGGGTGGCGGTGTGATCGCTTCGGCTCCGGTACATATTGCCCGCGGAGGACCAGGTTCCCGAGACCGGGTCGTAAAGTTCGGCGCTGTTGAAGAATTCGCCGTAGCTGAAGTTCCTACCCCCGGCTACCAGGACCTTGCCGTTGGGCAGCAGGGTGGTGGTGAAGGCCATGCGGCCGCCGGCCAGGTCGCCGGTGCGGGTCCAGCTAACCCCGGCGCCGGCCGGGGCCGGGGGCGGCAAAAGGCTCAGACCCAGGGCCAGGAGGAGCAACGCCCCCAGCCGGCCAAAACCACGGGCATAACAGGGAAAACGCACGCTAAGATGGGACATGATCTCCCTCTCCGGAGCTTAAATACAGTTTTCGGTTTTCAGTTTTCGGTTTTCGGCAAAAAACCTCGTGATGGATCTCATTCTCTGCGTCCTCTGCGCCATTGCGAGAACCCTTTTTATCTCGCAGAGACGCAGAGAGCGCAGAGATAAATAATGCGCAGGTATTTATGCCGCCAGGTATAATTCCCCCCTTTGAAAAAGGGGGGGTAGGGGGGATTTGCTAAGCGCCTGAAATCCCCCTAAATCCCCCTTTTTCAAAGGGGGGCTTTAAAAACACTCTGCTTTCTATGAGGCTCTGAATTTCTATTTGGAGATAGTTTTTCAACAACCTGATAGACTCTTCGCCGTCGTCGACGGCTCAGAATGACCAAAAGGACCTGCGTAAAAACATCTGACGCTCTGTATAGTTCAAGGGTTTTGGTCGATTTGCAGGGTTGCGGGGGCGAATGGTTTAATTTATCGCGCTTGCCAAAAGTTTCCGCCCATGCAACCGGGCCGTAGGGGCATGGCTTACTGTGCCTTTACCCTAAGGCACAACAACCCGTGCCCCTACGAAACGAAATTACTTCTGGCAATCTTGATAATTTTCATTATTAATGATTTCAATCCTTTATTTCAAGGAAAAAAAGAAAAAATAAACAATAAAAATAATAAAAAGGGACAAACACTATTTTGGTTGAAAAAAGGCGTCTGTCTCTAATTTCTTCTGTCCCTAATTTCTTCTAAGTTCTTTTCTTCCTCGCGAAGAGGCCCGGCCGCCGGTGGTTGTAAGGGCGAATCTGGTATTCGCCCTAGAAGCCATTTCAAAACCTCATTTCCTACAATATTGTCATTCTGAGCGGAGCGAAGAATCTAGTCTTTTCAAATACCTAGACCCTTCGCTTTCGCTCAGGGTGACAGAAAAAAGAGGTTTTGAAATGACTTATAGTATTGTGTCACAGAAATAAGGTACAAAATATCGCCTAGAGACCTCTGCGAAAGTCTCATTTGCTGTTTTTTAAATCAAAATGTGGAGCAGGCGCCCTCGCCTGCTAATAAATGAGGTATGAACAGCCGGGGGCGGCTGTTCCACATAAGACTTTCGCAGAGGTCTCGACTCAGTTCTGTCCGGTTAACTGATTAAAAAAGGCCCGAAAAATCCTGGGAACCTGTTAGAATGGGTTTGGCATAACCTATCAAACAGACAGGAGATTCCGGACCATGGCCCATTGTAACACAATCTTT
>JBFLXM010000068.1:0-21746 GCA_040757175.1 Thermodesulfobacteriota bacterium | reverse complement strand
AACCGCACTTGTTCACAAGCTAATTTGTCAAGGAAAAAAACGCCTCCGGGAGAATTTTTTTCAAATGATGTTTACCGGTTGTCATGCAATTTCCTAACCGGACAGTGCTGGGTTCGCCCCTACAGTTCAACGTCTTTTGATTGCGACTTGGTATAAAATATTTTCAGTGGTGCCGAGAAGGCGGATTTTCTCATTGTTTATATATAGTTGATATATATAATTACAAAATTAGGTTCTCGAAGCCTGTGCCGGAAAAATGGCGGCAAATTCAGGAGGATGAGCATGAAGCTTTCGACCCGCAGTCGCTACGGCACCCGCCTCATGCTGGATATGGCCCGGCATTACAACGGCGGCCCCGTCCAGTTGGGTGACATCGCCAAACGTCAGGACGTCTCCGTGAAGTATTTGGAACAGATCATTATTCCCCTGAAAAAAGCCCACTTCATCTCCAGTGTCAGAGGACCCAAGGGCGGGCACATTCTCACCCGGCCCCCGGCGGAGATCACCGTGGGGGAGATACTGGCGGTCTTGGAGGAGGGCGCCACCCTGGTGGAGTGTATTGAGCACCCCATGGTCTGCGACCGCGCCGACATCTGCCCCACCCGCCTTCTCTGGAAAGAAGTCTCTGAGGCCATGTTTACTAAGCTGCAAAACGTCACCCTGGCCGATCTGGCGCAGCAAGCCAAGACTATGGAGGACCATGATTAGGGCCAAAAGCCAACACGGGACACCCAACCGGACAGAATGGAAGGACCTCAGGGCAGGGGCGTTTCGGTATAAGCAATATCCGCGTCCTGGGATTTATAGAGGGGCAAGGGTTTTCCCTGGCGCACGTCCTCCACCCAGTTGGGGTTGAGGAGCATGGGTTTGGAGCCTTGTTGTCAAGCCGCCAGGCTCCTGTTTAGTTATCTTTGCTTTCAACCCCAGCAGGGGTAAAGAATGAAGAGAGTCGGCGTCTTTTACCATCCGGCATTTAAGACCCGGGGCTTTTTGACCCTGCGCCCCCGGCTCCAGGATTTTCCCGGGGCCCTGGACGCGGTGCGGCAAAGGCCCAATGTCCGCTTCTATGAATGCACCCGGGCCACCCGGGAAATGATCCTCAAGGTGCACCCCTGGGAGATGGTGGCCCTGGTGGATCTGGAGGACGAGTGCCGCACCGCGTACGAGTCCGTGGGCGGGGTGGTGGCCGGCATGGAAGCCCTGGCCCGGGGCGAACTGGACCGGGTTTTTTGTTTTACCGGCACCGGCGGCCACCACGCGGGGCTCCGGGAATTCTGGGACTCCTCCTGCTTTAACGGTGTGGTCATTGCCCTCACCTACGTGCGGGAGGTCACCTCCCTGCGCCGTTTTGCCATTATCGACACCGACGCCCTCCACGGCGGCGGCACCATGCAGCTTCTGGATGAGGACCGGGAAGTGCTGCACCTCTGCTTGTGCCGGAGCAACTACCACTCCGGAGACGGCCGCCTCCTGGAGGTCAATGTCCACTCGCCTTCAGGCCCGGTAACCCCGCAGGAGTACCTGGAGAAATTGCGGGACCACTTGCCCCCGGTGCGGCAATTCCAGCCGGACCTCTTGGTCTGGTACTGCGGTTTCAACTCCCACCGGGATGATTACGCCTCCCTGGGCCTGACGGCAGGGGACTACCTGGCGGCCTGCGACCTCTTGGCCTCCCTAACCGGGACCATGGGGATACCCTTGCAGGTGGTGCTGGGGGGCGGGTCCCTGCACCAGGTGCTCACAGATACCATCCCCGGGATTATTCAGCGCCTGGCGGAAGATTAGAGATCGAGGAGCGGCGCCAAAGATGATCCAATTAAGAAAACTTTTTACCCCGGTGGAGTCTTTGGATGCCGCCGAGGCCCAGGCCTTTATGAACGCGCGGCCGGAGGGCGGCTATACCCTTTTGGACGTGCGGCAACCCGGGGAATACGAGGCAGAGCATCTGCCGGGGGCGAGGCTGATCCCCTTGCCGGAATTGCCTAGCTCCCTGGAGCGGTTGGCTGCCGGCCAGCCGGTGATGGTCTACTGCGCCATCGGCGGCCGCAGCCGGGTGGCGGCCCAGTTGCTGGCAGGGCAGGGATTTAAGGAAGTCTATAACCTCAAAGGCGGCATCAAGGCCTGGCACGGGGCCAAGGCCGCGGGCCCCTCGGAGTTAAATCTCGATCTGGTGCGGGGAGATGCAGGCCAGGGAGAGATCCTTGTCCTGGCGTACGGCATGGAGCGGAGCCTGCAAATTTTCTATCTCACCCTGGGGGAGAAGGCCCAGGATCAGCAAGTGGCCGCGCTCTTTCAGAAACTGGCCGCGGTGGAGGAACGCCACCTGCAATTACTCCTGGAACTGGAAAAACCAATCGACCCGGCCATGGACCTCCCGGCCTTGGCGGCCCAAACCAGCCCCGGGATTTTAGAAGGAGGCTTTGAGGCCCAGGAGTTTATCAGGAAAAACGAGCCTTACCTGCAGACGGTAACGGGGGTTCTGGAAATGGCCATGATGCTGGAAACCCAGGCCCTGGACCTGTACCTCCGTTTGGCCGGGAAACTGGCCCGGGAGGACGCCAAACAGACCCTGTTTAAGATTGCCGCTGAAGAAAAGGCCCATCTCGCGGCTTTGGGCCGGCTGCTGGAGGAAAAAGCCGGATGACCTTAGGCCCTTTTAGATACACGGTAGTTCCATCTTTATTCCCTTTCGTCCCACCGCACAGCAGGCAGGGGGAGAAAGAAGCAAACCTTCTGCTCCCCGATGGGAGATTTAAGGAGATATCGCCCTTAAGGCCCGTCGCCAAAAAAAAACAAGTTCCGGACGGCCTCCTGAACTTGTCTTTATTAGTGCCAAATTATGGTGGAGCTGAGGGGATTTGAACCCCTGACCCCTTGAATGCCATTCAAGTGCTCTTCCAGCTGAGCTACAGCCCCAAGCCCAAAAGTTTTTTTAACAAAAGCGCCGGGGGCTGTCAAGCCCCCGGAAAACAAATCTTCCCCCGATCTTCCGGGAATTTTCCTTTCCGGCCCACTACCTCTGGAATCCGGCCAGGCGGGCTCTGGCCGACCCGCCCCTGCGGCCCCGGCTGATACGGGAGCAGGGGAGGGGGCTGAGGAAGGGGACAGGCCCTGCACAGGATGATAAACCGGGGCTGCCTGGCTCTAGTCCCTTCTCCAATTCCTGGTACCATTTCGCCATCAAAAGGCATTGAACTGTAGGGGCGAATCTTGTATTTGCCCTGTGTGAGCGGGCGAACACCAGGTTCGCCCCTACAGAAATTATCGTTTGATGGCGACCCGGTATCAGGCGCCAGGCCGGGGGCCTAGGCGCCCAGGGAATTGGAGTTGACCGGGGAAAATGATTATTCTATGATATTTTCATTAAAGGTGGGATATTCTGATCAATACCAAGTTCGGTTTCTGCTGCAACAAACCTAATTACTAACTTATTGATAATTGGGAATCTTTTTACCGAAAACCGAAAACTGAAAACCGGAAACGGTATAAAGCCCGGCTCCACCGGCTATTCCCATAATATCAAGGAAGTGCATGTCCACTGAAGAAAAGATCAATGTTCTGTTTGTCATCAAACCCGTGCAATGGAGTGGCTCAGATAGAGTTTTATTGGATGTGGCGACGCGCCTGAATAAAGAAAAATATCAGGTCATCTTTGCGGTCATCAGCCTTAATCCTGCCGACGAAGCTACCATTCCCGATTCGTTCCCCAAAATAATATTTGATATGCCCAACTTGCATAGCTGGCGGCAATTGCTTTTTTCTTTGCAGCTTTGTTGGGCGATACATAAGTATAAGATCAAAATTATTCACATGAACAGCTATCATCCCGGGAATTATTGCCGGCTGGCGGCCTTTTGCATGGGGGTGCCGGTGATTATCGACCATTGGCACGGGTTTAATCGTTTTAATTTCAAGAGAAGGATGCTTTGCCGCCTGTACAATCATTTTACCGATCTCAGTTTTGTGGTTTCGGAACTGGTGGGCCGGTACGTGCACCAGCAATGCCGCACGGACCCGGCGAGGATTGAGGTCCTTTATAACGGGGTTGATCCGGCCCGGTATCAAAACCAGGATTTGGCCGCCAAGGTCCGGCAGGAATTGGCACTGCCCCCGGACCGGCCGGTGGTGGGGCTGGTGGCCCGCCTGGACCACCGGGCCAAGGGCCACCTGGAATTGCTCCAGGCCCTGGCCCTCCTCAAAGACCGCCATCCGGTGCACGCCTTGGTGGTGGGGGGCGGCCGCCGCCAGGAGGAGATGGAGCAACTGGCGGCTTCCTTAGGATTGGCCGGGGTGGTCCATTTTTTGGGGAACCGCAAGGATGTCCCCCACCTGCTGGCGGCCATGGATATTTTTGTGCTCCCCAGCCACAGCGAAGGCGTGTCCCTGGCGGTGCTGGAGGCCATGGCCGCGGGCCTGCCGGTGATCGTCAGTGAGGTGGGAGGGTTGCCGGAAATCGTCAAGCATGAAGAAACCGGCCTGCTGATTCCCCCGAAAGACCCGGAGGCCCTGGCCCAAAGCCTGGCCCGGGTCCTGGAAGAGCCGGGCCTGGCCAAAAGACTGGGGCAAAAAGCCCGGGAGCACGTGCAGGAGAAATATTCCCTGGAGCGCATGGCCCTGGTGGTTAATGAGACGTATGATGAGTTGGTGAAGAAAAAATTAATATAATAACCTTTTCTGCGCCAAATGGTGCCGGGGTAAAAGGGGAAAAGGGGAAAAGGAGAAGAAAGAAATGCCTGAAAGAATCAGTCAAAACCTTTTACCCTCTTCCCCTTTTCCCCTTTTCGCCCGATTCCTATCCTTATTTTAATTTATGGCGTTTTTTCCCAAAACTCCCATTAAAGTCGTCCAGCTTTTAGTGACCATGCCCGTGGGCGGGGCGGAGATGATGGTGGCGGACATCGCCACTGCTCTGGACCCGGAAAGATTTGAGGTGGTCACTGCCTGCCTGGGCCAGCCCGGACCCCTGGGGGAGGAACTGCGGGGCCAAGGGAAGCAGGTGCTCAGCCTGGGGCTGGATCTCAAACACGCGGGGCCCTTCAGCCTGGTGCGGCGGGTCCGGGAGCTGCTTCAAGAAATCAGGCCGGATATTTTGCACACCCATTTATACCACGCCAATCTTTACGGCCGCCTCGCGGCCCGGGGGCTGGGGCTGTCCGGGGTGGTGGCCACGGTCCACAATATTTACTCCCGGGTGAAGCTCCACCGCTGTCTGGCCAATTTCCTGCTGGCCCGGCTAGGGGATTATGTCCTGGTCTTCAGTCCCCAGGTCCGGGAGGACGTGCGGCGTTATGACCTGGTGCCGGAGGCCCGGCTGCGGCTGCTGACTCCCGGAGTACGCCTGGAGGAGCCGAATACCGGAGAGAGCAAGGAAGAAGCCCGGCGCAACTTAGGGGTCAGCGGCTTTTGCCTGGGCAACGTGGCCCGCCTGGAAGAACAGAAAGGGCATGATGATCTGTTGGCGGCGCTACAGCAGGTGCATATGGAGATCCCCGACCTGACGGCGCTGCTGGTAGGGGAGGGGAGCCGGCAGGAATATCTCCGGGGTCTGACCCGGGAACTGGGTTTACAGGAGGTGGTGCGCTTCCTGGGCACCCGCCGGGATATTCCCCGGATCTTGCGGGCCCTGGATGCCTTTATCATGCCCTCCCGCTGGGAAGGCATCCCCTTGACCTTGCTGGAGGCCATGGGTTACGGTCTGCCGGTCATCTCCACCCGGGTGGGCCGGGCCCCGGAGATTGTCAGAGACGGGGCCAACGGGCGGCTGGCGCCGGTGGGCGACCCCGGAGCCCTGGCCGGGGCCATCCTGGAGCTCTACCGGGAGCCCGGCAAGGGGGAGCAATGGGGGGAGGAGGCCCGGCGCACCGTCCAGGAGAATTACACCCTGGAGCACTTTATGGAGCAGTTTGCCGCCATTTACCTGGAGCTTTACGAGAAGGGGAGGGGACGTTTAAAGTGAGCAGTGAGCAGTGAGCAGTGAGCAGTAAGCAGTGAGCAGTGGCCAGTGGGCAGTAAGCAGTGGGGAAGGAATGGCCAACCAGTGTCACATTCAGGAAAACCTTACAAAAGCAGCGCAGTCTTTTCCCCCTCCCCCCGTGGGGAGGGGGAGTTTTAAGGGCCGCTATTTTGTTAGTTATTCCTGAAACACAACACTAGTTTTTATACTGCTTACTGCTCACTGCTTACTGCTCACAATTAAAGGCCCTTCGGCAATAAACTGCCAACAACTTTATATGTCAAGACCCATCCGTACATATACCATTCTCCACACCGAATCCTCCCTGGGGTGGGGGGGCCAGGAGCGGCGCATCCTGGCGGAGGCCCTGGCCATGCGGGAGAGGGGCCACCGCCTGCTCCTGGCCGGCGATCGCCGGGGAGAACTGCTGCCCCGGGGGGAGCGGGCCGGATTATTTGTCTTCCCCCTCAATTTCGGGGGCTGGCGCAACCTGGGCGCGGGCCTGGCTTTGCGGGGCCTGGTGCGCCGGGAACGGGTGGACTTCCTCAACACCCACAGTTCCCTGGATTCCTGGGTGGGGATGCTGGCCCTGGCAGGGTTACAAAAACCTCTGCTGGTGCGCACCCGGCACCTGTCCACCCCGGTGAAGGGCAGTTGGCCCACCCGCCGGCTCTATCAGACGCCCAGGGCCGTTATCACCACCAGTGAGAGCATCAAGGAACTGTTGCAGCAGCGGGTGGGGGCGGACCCGGAGCGGGTTTTTGGTATTGCCACGGGGGTGTCCCTGACGGAGTTCGCGCCCCGGGACGCGGATGCCGCGCTGCGCGGCCGCTTGCAGATTCCGGAAGACTCTTTTCTCTGGGGGATGGTCTCCGTGCTCCGCTCCTGGAAGGGGCACCTTTACGCGCTGGAGGCCCTGCACGAACTGGTCCAGTCGGGGCTGAAAGCCAATTTGCTGGTGGTGGGGGAGGGGCCGTACCGCAGTCTCATCGAACCCCGCATTAAGGAATTGGGGCTGGAGGGGCAGGTGCGTATGGTGGGTTACCAGGAGGAGGTGGCCCCCTGGCTGGCCCTGATGGACGTGCTGGTCATGGCCTCTTACGCGCACGAAGGCGTGCCCCAGGCCGCGCTCCAGGCCCTGGCTATGGGGAAACCGGTGGTGGGCACCACCGTGGGGGGCATCCCGGAGGTGATTCGCCCCGGGGAGACCGGGTTGCTGGTGCCCCCCAAGGACCCCCAGGCCCTGGCCGCGGGGCTGCGCCAATTGTGGGAGCATCCGGAACTGCGGGGGGAAATGGGCCGCCGGGGCCGGGAATTGGTAATACAAAAATACTCTTTGGAACAGATGGCCGCGGCCGTGGAGGCAGTGTATGATTGGGTGTGGGGGAAATGAGCGGTCAGCTTTCAGCTATCAGCCGTCAGCTCAATGATTAAATACGGGATTGTGACGATAGTTCCAGGTTCCTTTCCTTGCCTTGGTATTTAAAAAAGCTGAAAGCTGAAAGCTGACCGCTGAAAGCTAATCATGGAAACCCACTGGCTGCTTCTGCTCATTGCCGGTTTCGTCCTCCTCTGGGCCGCGTCCCTGCTCCTGGTGCGCCACTGGACCCGGGCCCGCTTGCTCCGTGCCTTGATGGAGCAGGAGGTCAACGGGGCTGAGGCCCCGGCCACCCAGGCAGAGGCGCCCCGGACCGAAGATCAGGCGGCCCGGGAGATCATCCGCCGCTACCGCCGCCGCTATCTTTTGAAGATGTGGCCGGACACCCCTTTCAGCTTCCGGGTGGTCAACGACCTGGCCCTGGAGATGATCCAGGAGATCGCCGGGGTCTATTATCCCGGGGAGGAAAGGCCGGAACTAAAGGCCTCCCTCAAGGACTTGGTGGACTTGTATAACCGGGTGGGCGCGCGTCTCCAGGCCCTGCTGGACACCAGGGCCCTCCGCCCTTTCCGGGATGTGGAAGTGAAGACGGTGCTGCGCTATCATGAGATGTACCGCACCGTCAAGGACCACTGGGGGTATCGGTTCATCAAGCGGCACCACCTGGACAAGGCGGCCCGCTGGGGCTGGGCCGCGCTTAATTACGCCAACCCCTGGTATTGGGGCCGGAAAGCCGCCTATGAAGGGAGCAAGGAACTGGCGGCCCGGGTGGCCCTGGCGAGGATCGCGGATATCGTCGGGGAAGAGGCGTTGTTGCTGTATGGGCGGCGGGTATCTAATGCCGATTGACTTTTCCTGAACCATGCTGAATCTCCTTAAAACCCATTTCGGCTTTGATCAATTCCGGCCTTTGCAGGAGGAGATCATCCGCGGCGCGATGGCGGGGAGAGACTCCCTGGTGCTGATGCCCACCGGCGGCGGCAAGTCCCTGTGTTTTCAATTGCCGGCGCTGCTGCTGCCGGGATTGACCCTGGTTATTTCCCCTTTGATTTCCTTGATGAAAGACCAGGTGGACGCACTCCGGGCGAACGGCGTGGCCGCGGCCTTCATCAACAGCACTTTGACCCGGGGGGAGATTGTCAAAATCCAGACGGACGCGCACCAAGGGAAGATCAAAATTCTTTACGCCGCGCCGGAACGCTTGATTCTGCCGGAATTTCAGCTTTTCCTGCAAAAAATCAAAGTCAGCCTGCTGGCCATTGACGAATCCCACTGTATCAGCGAATGGGGGCATGATTTTCGCCCTGATTACCTGCATCTGAAAATGCTGCGAGATCTTTTTCCCGGAGTGCCGGTGATGGCCCTTACCGCCACGGCCACCAAGCGGGTGCGGGAAGATATCATTCACCAGTTGGCCCTGGAGAAAGCAAAGCTCTTTATCTCTGGGTTCAACCGTCCCAATTTATTCTATACCGTACTTCCCAAAAGGGGTTCTTACGGCCAGTTACTGGAGATATTAAAAGAACACCCCCAGGAAGCCGCGATTATTTATTGTTTTTCTCGAAAAGACACCGAGAATTTGGCCGCGGATTTGCGGGGGGAGGGGTTAAAGGCGCTGCCTTATCACGCCGGGCTGGAAAGTGAGGAGCGCCGGACCAATCAAGAGAGATTCATCCGGGACGAAGTGCAAATCATCGTGGCCACCATTGCCTTCGGCATGGGCATTGACAAGCCGGATGTGCGGTTGGTGATCCACTATCATCTGCCGAAATCCCTGGAAGGCTACTACCAGGAAACAGGGCGGGCCGGCCGGGACGGACTGCCCAGCAGGTGTATTTTGTTCTACTCGGCCGCGGACGCCATGAAACAGCAGTATTTTATTAAGCAGATTGAAGATGAGACGGAACGGAAAAATGCTTACCGCAAGCTCGACCAGATGGTGGCGTATGCTGAGCTGACCACCTGCCGCCGCCAGCATTTACTGGCCTATTTCGGAGAAGATTATCCCCGGGAGAAATGCGATGGCTGCGATATTTGTCTGTCGCCGCCGGCGGAATTCGAGGCCACGATCATCAGCCAAAAGATCATGTCCGCGATTATCAGAACCGGGGAACGGTTCGGGATGCATCACATTATTGACGTGCTGCTGGGGTCCAAGAATAAAAATATCCTGGAACGCGATCATCATCGACTCTCGGTGTACGGTATTGTGGATGATTTTTCCAAGGAAGATTTAAGGCGCATTATCAATCAATTGGTTTCCAGAAACCTGATCGACAGACGGGGTGAGGAATATCCGGTTCTGGCCTTAAGCCCCCAGGGGCAGGATTTTTTGAGGAGGCGGCAGAAGATTTGTTTGCCAAGGCATATTTCCCTGGCCAAATTGTCGCCGGCCAGAGATGCGGTTGACCGGGAATACGACAGGGAACTGTTTGAGAAGTTGCGGGTCTTGCGGAAACAAATCGCGGACGCCCAAGGGGTGCCGCCCTTTGTCGTCTTTGGGGATCTGGCCCTGCGCCAGATGGCCGCATACCTGCCCCAAAGCGAGGGGAACTTTGCCAGAATCAGCGGCGTCGGCGAACAAAAGCTGAAGCAGTATGGCCAGATATTTACGGAAGTTATTCAAACCCACGCCCAGGAAAAGAATCTCCCCGAAAAAAATATTCCCGGGACAAGATCGCCCATGTCCCGGCGGGTCAAACGGGAGGGCTCGACTTATCAGGAAACCAAAAAACTGGTGCAGCAGAAAATGTCCATTGAGGAAATGGCGGCTACGAGGGGGCTTGCAGCCACTACCATCGCGGCCCATATTGAAAAATTGGCGGCTGCGGGAGAAGAAATTGATCTTGCCTATTTAAGGCCGCGACCAGAGAGATTCGCCAAGATCAAGGCTGCATTTGAGCAATCCGGCGGCCTGGCCCTGTCGCCGGTTAAGGAGATGCTGGGCGAGGATTTTTCCTTTGAGGAAATCAGAATTGCCAGATTGTTTATATGATTTAAAATCTGAGATGAAAATAAACCTGGTGCAAGGCCTGAAAGGCCGCTTAATTAGTACCTTGGCCATAATTTGGTACCGCCTGGACCGGCGGCACCGGGAGATCACCCGGCGCAACCTGGAGTTCGCGTATGGGCCGGAACTGAGCGCTGCGGCGCGGGAACGCCTGGCCAGGGGCGTCTTCCGGCATTTTGTCCTTTTTGCCTGGGAGACCCTGGAACTGCTGCTGGCTCCTTTGTCCAGGCTGCGCCGACAAGTGATCGTGCTGGGCGCGGAGCAGGTGGACGCGGCCCTGGCCCAGGGCCGGGGCATGATCGCCATTGCCGCGCACGCGGGCAATTGGGAATATTCCGTATTCGGCTACGGCCTGCAGCACCGGCCGGTGGCGGTGGTGGGCCGGGAGATGGACCACCCCTGGGGCCGGTACTTGGCCCGGTACCTCAGGCAGCGGGGCGGCAACCTGATGGTGGACAAACAAAAAGGTCTGAAAGAAATCCTGGGGCAACTGAAACAGAATCGCGTCGTCGGCATCGTCATCGACCAGAACACCACTACGGCAGGGGGGCTGCTGGTGGATTTCTTCGGCAAAGCCGCGCGCACTACGCCGGTGGCCGCCATCCTGGCCCGGCACCGGGACATCCCGGTGCTGCCGGCCTTTTCCCGGCGGCTGCCCGGGGGACGCCACCTGCTGGCCATCCTCCCCCCCATCCCCATGGAAAAAAGCCGGGATGCGGAAGCGGATATTTTGCGGCACCTGCAGCTCCAGAGCCGGGTCGTGGAAGCCTGGGTGCGGGCCTGCCCGGAACAGTGGCTCTGGCTGCACCGCCGCTGGAAAAACCAGTTCCCGGAGATATATGAATAGTTCCAAGTTCCAAGTTCCAGGTTCCGAGCTCATTAGGGAGCACACTGCGCCCGGATAAGCTGGACTCCAATAATGGCAGGCAGTGTCTGCCTTACAGGTTTGTTAACCTGGAACTTGGAACCTGGAACTTGGAACTTTTATCAGCAGGGGAGGAATAATGACCAAAGATAATAAGGCGATGCTGGCGGCATTAAGGGAAAAGGTGGCGGAGCAAGGCTTTACCCGCTTTTTGGGTACGGAACTGGAGGACTTGGGTCCGGGCCGGGCCCGGGTGGCCATGACCTGCAAGCCGGAGATGGCCAATATCCTGGGCATGGTCCACGGCACCGCGCTTTTCGCCCTGATCGACGAGGCCTTTCAGGCCGCGGTCAACGCCCACGGCACGGTGGCCGTGGCCCTGAACATGAACCTCACCTTCCACGCGGCCCCGCCCCTGGGGGAGCGCCTCACCGCCAGCACCCGGGAGCTCCACGCCGGCCGGCGCACTGCCACTTACTATATTGAGGTTACTGATTCCCGGGGAGGTTTGGTGGCTTCCTGCCAGGCCCTGGCCTACCGCAAGAGCCAGCCGCTGCCCTTCGGGGAGTGAACGCGGTTTTTCTTACCAAGTCGAAACCTCTGCGAAAGTCTCATGTGGAACAGCCGCCCTCGGCTGTTCACACATTATCTATTAGCAGGCGAGGGCGCCTGCTCCACATTTTGATTAAAGAAAATAAAAATGGGACTTTCGCAGAGGTCTCGGGGTTTCTCAGCTCCCTTCCTGGCGGCGGGGCTTAGGCGCGGCTTTGGGGGGCGTGGGGCAAACTTCCTGCAAATCCGCCACGTTCGCCTGCAGTTTGAGCTGCATGCACTTCAGCAGGGCGGTGAAGGAGGAGGCTTTGATGATCCGGCCGAACTCCATGCGGAAGTTGTCCACCAGGCTCACGTCCTCCACGATCAGATCGTAGATCATCCAGCCCTGGGGGCCTTTTAAGAGCTGGAATCTCACGGGAATCTTGTCGTTGGTCCGATTTACCTGGATGCGTACTTCTGCGGCCTCCCCCTTTTGGGTTTCCCCATGGTAGGTAACCGTTGATTTGGCGAAATCATCGAGCTTGTCGGCATAGGAAGCCTTCAGGAGCGCGGTGAAGAGGCGGAGAAATTCGGCGCGCTGGGCCTTGGAGAGGCTGTTCCAGGTCTGCTCCAAGGAGCGCTGGGACATTTCCCGGTAGTCGATCCGGCGCAGGGCGGATTGTTCGATCAGGCGCAGGCGGATGGCCTTATCCTTCTGGGTTTGGAGGATGGTCTGGACTTCCTTGATCAGATTCTTGACATCCTCCATGGGTCCCGCAGCCAGGAGCGCAGTTACGCCCAGGAGCAGATGCACCGCCAGGGCCATGATCAACCCCAGCCCGAACCGGCCTCCCAACTTCTTAACCGGATGCATACGGTATTCCTCACTGTTAGGATGATCATCCCCGGGCGCCTTATATTCCTGTAGCTTCCGGCTGCAGGTGTCCGGCAGACGCCGCAGTTAATTATAAAGCATTGGCTGAGAGAATCATATAAATACAGGTATTTTTTTAAAAGCACCTATCCCCAGCAAAGGCCAATTTTACCGGGAATCCAGTTTTGGGGGAGGCGAAGAATCGTGAGGGGGAACGGGGACCTGCAGGCAGGGCCGGCTGCCGCCTGCACCAGCCGCTGCCTCTAACTCCGGGGGAAGGGAATGGGAGCCGGGGGGAAGAGTCTGGTTTCCGCTTAATCTTTGCCCTCTAGAGGGTCTTCCTTAGTTTAATTTATACCCCTCCGGTTTTCTGGAGTTCATTGATTTTCGTCCGCAGACGCCCCACCAGCCCATTGTAGGATGATTCCCTGATCACCTGGCTGAACTGGGAGCGGTAGTTGCTCACCAGGCTGACTCCTTCGATGACCACATCATAGACCATCCAGCCCTGGCCTTTGCGCATCAACCGGTAATTCATGGGGATCTTGTCGTTTTTCCGCAAAACCAGGGTGCGCACCTCCGCGTAGTCGGCATCTTCCGGGATCTCCCGGACATATTGGATTTTTTCGCCCTGGTAGTTCATCACCTTCCCGGAGTAGGAAGCCTCCAGGAGTTCTCCGAAGAGGCGCACGAATTCCTGGCGCTGTCCGGCGTTGAGGGAGCGCCAAGGCGCGCCCAGGGACCGCTTGGCCATTTCGGTGTAATCAAAGCGGCGGTCAACCACCTGTTTGACCCGGTCCCGGCGCTGCTTCTTCAAGGCTGGAGCTTTCAGGGCCGGATCTTGGAGGATGCGGATGACTTCATCCACCACGCTTTTCACCGCGTCAGTGGGGCTTTCCGCCCAGGCCCCCGGGACCGCCAGGGCCAGGTTGAAGGTTAATAAAAAGACCATTCCCCTTATCACCGCAAATTTCATTATCTGCTCCTTTGGGAAAAAATCTAAACTTTACCGTGGATGTATTTGGCGATCAGCTCTTCCCATTCCACCGCGGATTCGGTGTCCCGGATTTTCCCGCCGTTGGCAATCAGTTTACCAGAACTGCCCAAGGAGAGCTTGACGAATTTATCGCCGATAATGCCCTTGGTGCGGATGGAAGCAATGGCGTCATCATAGATCTTAATCCCCGTATGCAGACGCAGCACCAACTTGGCCTGGTCTCCCGGGGACAAGGTAATGGATTCCACCCGGCCCACTTCCACGCCCGCCACTTCCACGGCGGCCCCGGCCTTGAGACCGGAGATGTTGTCAAAGTTGGCGGTCACTTGGTAACCGTGCCCGAAGATTTCCATCTTGCCCAGGTGTACGGCCAGATAGGCCAGGCAGGCCAAGCCCGCCAGCACAAAGACGCCCACCACTAACTCCAGATTGGCCCTTTTCATGGTGTTATCTAGTCCTCCAGAAAATCTACTTCTCCTTTGATAAAGCTCTGCACCTTCGGGTCCTGATGCTGTTGGATTTCCTCCGGGCTGCCGTAAGCGATGATGCGGCCCTGGTGCAGCATGGCCACGTAGTCGGCCACCTGGAAGACTTCCGGAAGATCGTGGGCCACCACCAGCGCCGTGTAACTACTGGCCGCATGGGTTTTATTGATCAGGTGGAACACGGTATTGGACATGGGCGGGTCCAGACCGGTGACCGGCTCGTCAAAGAGGATGATTTCGGGCTCCTGGATCATGGCCCGGGCCAGGGCCACCCTCTTTTTCATGCCCCCGCTCAACTCATCCGGGAATTTGTAGGCCACTTCCGGGGAGAGGTTCATCTGGTCCAAACGCTCATGCACCCGGCGCGCGATCTCCCCTTCAGGCAGACTGGTCTTCTCCCGCAAGGGAAAGGCCACGTTTTCGAAGACGTTCAGGGAGTCGAAGAGGGCCCCCCCTTGAAACAGGACCGCGAACCGCCTTCTCATCTCCTGGAGCTTGCGGCCCCGGAGCTGGGTGACATCCACGCCGTCAATCAGCACCTGCCCCTTATCCGGTTTCAGCAAGCCGATGATATGCTTCAGGAGCACGCTTTTGCCCACGCCGCTCTTGCCGATGACCACCGTAATCTTGCCGGTGGGCATCTCCAGGTGGATGCCGTCCAGCACCGCCTGGCCGTTGAAGGATTTGTGCAGGTCAATGATCCGGATCATGGCTTACATGAAGAAGGAGGTGAGGATGTAGTCCCAGGCCAGCACCAGGACCGCGGAGAGCACCACCGTTTGGTTGGTGGCCCGGCTGACGCCTTCCGCGCCGTGTTCGGTGTGGTAGCCTTTGTAACTGGCCACCATGATGATGGTCAGGCCGAAGACCAGGGATTTGACGATGCCGCCGTTGATATCCAGGGGCACCACGCTTTGCACCATGCCGGAAAAATAAGAGCCGGAACTCACCCCCAGGAGGACCACGCCCACCAGATAACCCCCCAGGATGCCCACCACGTCGAAGATGGCGGTGAGCAGGGGCACCGCGATCAAGCCCGCCAGCAGCTTGGGCATCACCACGTATTGCATGGGGTTGACGGCCATGGTGTCCAGGGCGTCCAACTGTTCGGTGATGCGCATGATGCCGATCTCCGCGGTGACCGCGGAGCCGGCCCGGGCCGAGACCATGAGCGCGGTCAACACCGGCCCCATCTCCCGGATGAGGCTCAGGGCCACGGCCGAGCCCAGCGCCCCTTCGGAGCCGTATTTTCTCAGGGTATAATACCCCTGCAGGGCCAGGACCATGCCGGTGAACGCGGCCGTGAGGAGCACGATCAGGGTGGATTTGACCCCGATGAGATTGATCTCCTGGAGCAGGCGGCGGGGCCGGAAAGGAGGAACAAAGGCCAGCGCCAAACCTTGGAGAAGAAAGAGGAGCATGCTCCCGGCTTCCTGCACCCAGTTCAGCAGCCAGCGGCCCAGGCGGCGTATAAAATGAACCATATTTTCAGGTCGGATAAGCGACTATCAGAGAAACCCATTTTTTTCTAAATGAAAGGCGGTGAAAAAGCAAGAGGAAAGAGGGCAATGTCCTAATTTGCCTCTCGCATAAGCTCAGAGAGCGACCAAAGGTGATCGGTGACATCCGCAGCCATGGCTGGAGTAATGCGGAGTGAACTGTGAACCCTCACCAAGACGACTTTTCACGATTATAAAGCGGGGAAGTGAAAAGCTTATTTTGATGTGAGAGTGGCTAAAAGGTCTTTTAAATGCTTTTTTACTTTATGTTTTATTTCATCTTCAGATTTAAATTCCCCCTTTTTGTATACTATTAATGGCACAATTTTATTTTTCTTGGGAATAACTAGAAATATCAGACGCAACCCCTTCCTTGGCTTTAGATTATATTCTTCAAGGCCAAGCCTTATTTTCCTGACTTGGCATTCGCCAAATCCAGGATAAACATCTCCGTCTTGGTAGGAATTGCCAATAGAATTTATTAAGCCATTTATTCGTGTTGAGGAAAGGGGGTACTTTTTCAGGACTTTTTCTAGATTGCCATCAAAGGGAGGTAGGCGCTGGACATCAAAGGACATCGGCTATTTGGGTTATTAATCCTCGAACTTCTGGGTCGGCTGCGATTGCAGAATCTTCTACCAGATCATCCCAATCATCAAGCGTTTTATCCAAAAGATGTCTAAATGGCACCAGTCGTGAACTTTTAAGAGATAGTTGATAAATGGTCGAATATTGATCTCTAAGTTTCTTTATTTTTGGATAAAATTTCTGCATACATCCAGCTTCTGGACATAAATGGTCACAAAGGCTCATTAGAATACGAAAATTTCTTAAAAGTTTCCGGCCGTTTCGGTATATCCGGAAAACAATCCAATAAACCTTAAAAATATTTAATTTAGCCTTTTCAACCCGTTCGGCTTCTCTGTTAAATTGTTCCACCGCATCGTTGAGATTAGCTAAGGTTCCAATGTTTGCCATTGTCTTACCCTTTGGGCGCACCACGACCCTCTTAGGCACGGTCTGTGTACTCATATAATCGGTTCTTCCTCATAAAAGTCAAGCAAAATGCTATGGGATATGTGCAAGCGATTGCAAAAATGTGCCAATCTTGCCCTTGTTGAAATCAAATTTGGATACTACCGGAAAGAGGAGTTCCTTACAGCCAGGGGCAAGATCCTAGGTAGGATTAAAATTGAAAAACGCGGTCCCGGGACAAAATCGTTGACGGCTCCGGTGTCTCTGATTAAGATTAGCTCAACCCCCGCCCCGCGGGGGGCGTAACCAGCAAATAAGGGGGAAGAATGGCGGTAAAGATAGCCATTAACGGTTTCGGCCGCATCGGCCGCTGCCTGGCCAGGTTGATCGCGGCCGGGAAAAAGGACCTGGATTTGGTGGCGGTCAACAGCCGGGCGGATACGGAGCGGGACGTCCATCTGCTGCGCTATGACTCGGTGCACGGCCCTTTTCCCGGCGAAGTGGAAGCCAAGGGCGAGACCCTGTATCTCAATGGCCGGGAAGTGCGTATTACCCGCATCCTGCAACCCCAGAACCTGCCCTGGAAAGAACTGGGGGTGCAGATCGTTTTGGAGTCCACCGGCGCGTTCCGGGATCGGGCCTCCAATGAGGGGCATCTGGCCGCGGGGGCCCGGAAAGTGATCCTGGGCGCGCCGGGGAAAAAGATCGACGCCACCTTTGTCTATGGCGTGAACCATTTAACCTATGATCCCCAACAGCACCACATCGTCTCCAACGCCTCCTGCACCACCAACTGCCTGGCCCCGGTGGTGCAGGTCCTCCACGACAACTTCGGCATCCTCCACGGCTTAATGACCACCGTGCATTCCTACACCATGGACCAGCGCTTGCTGGACGGCTCCCACGAGGATCTGCGCCGGGCCCGGGCCGCAGCCCTATCCATGGTGCCCACCTCCACGGGCGCGGCCAAGGCGGTGACTGAGGTCATCCCGGAACTAAAGGGCCGGCTGGACGGCCTGTCCGTACGCGTGCCCACCCCCAACGTTTCCCTGGTGGATTTCGTGGCCACGGTGGAGAAAAGCACCACCAAGGAAGAAGTCAATCAGGCCTTGGCCGCGGCTCAAGACGGAGCTTTAAAGGGGGTTTTGTCTCTCTGCCAGGAACCTTTGGTGTCCATCGACTTCAACGGCTCCCCCTTTTCCACGGTGGTGGACGCGGCCCTGACTAATGTCCTGGGGGGGAATCTGGTCAAGGTGATGGCCTGGTATGACAATGAGATGGGATTTTCTAATCGTATGCTGGATCTGGCGGCCTACATCGGCCAGCGTCTGGGTTAAAGGGTAGGGAGGAGAGCGCGGTGAAATACATCGATGAGGTGGATCTCAAAGGCAAGGCCGTCTTCATCCGGGTGGATTTTAACGTCCCCCTGGATCGGAACCTCAATATCACTGACGACACCCGCATCCGGGCGGTGTTGCCCACCATCAACTATTGCCTGGAGGCCAATGCCAAGGTGATTATGGCCTCCCACCTGGGCCGGCCCCACGGCAAGCCCAACGAAAAGGATTCACTGGCCCCGGTGGCCCGGCGTTTGGCCTACCGGCTGCATAAGAAGGTGAAATTCGCCCCGGACTGCATCGGCCCCGAGGTGGATAAACTCAAAAAGAAGATGAAGGGCGGCGACGTGCTGCTTTTGGAAAACCTGCGTTTCCACCCCCAGGAGGAAAAGAACGACCCGGAATTTGCCCAGGAGTTGATGAAGGGCATTGATATCTACATTGATGACGCCTTTGCCGTGGCCCACCGGGCCCATGCCTCGGTGGAGGCGGTGACTCACTTCGCGCCGGTCTGCGTGGCCGGCTTCCTGATGCGGGACGAGGTCCTCTACTTCCACAAAAGCATGGAAGAGCCGGCCCGGCCTCTGGTGGCCATTATCGGCGGCGCCAAGATCTCCGGCAAACTCACGGCCCTGATCAACCTCTTGAAACACGTGGATAAGATGATCATCGGCGGGGCCATGGCCAACACCTTCTTTAAGGCCATGGGTTACGAAGTGGGCAAGTCCCTGGTGGACGACAGCCTTCTGGACGCGGCCCGGGACCTGATGTCCACGGCGCTGGCCAAAGATATTAAATTTTATCTGCCGGTGGACTGCGTGGTCGCAGACCGCTTGGAAAAGCAGGCGGAAACCAAGATAGTCCCGGTGCAGGAGGTGCCCATGGATTGGGTCATCGTGGATATCGGCCCGGCCACGGTCACCCTGTTCGGGGAAGTCCTGCAAAACGCCAAAACCATCATTTGGAATGGCCCCATGGGGGCTTTTGAGTACGATGCCTTCAGCCGGGGCACCATGGCCATGGTCCATAAGGTGGCGGAATCCTACGCCCTGACCATCGTCGGCGGCGGGGACACCGATGTGGCGGTACACAAGGCCGGGGAATTCCAGAAATTTTCCTACGTGTCCACCGGCGGCGGCGCCTTCCTGGAACTGATGGAAGGAAAGAAACTGCCGGGTATCAGCGCCCTGGAAGCCTGGGCCAAGAGAAACCACCATGACGACTGAACGTCAGCCCTTGATAGCCGGTAACTGGAAGATGCACAAGACCCAGGGGGAGGCCCGGGCCCTGGCCCGGGAAATCCGCCGGGGTTTAAGCCCCGGGGCCCGGGCGGAAGTGGCGGTGGCGCCGCCATATACCGCTCTGGCCGCGGTGGCCGGGGAACTGGCCGGTTCCCCCATCCGCCTGGCCGCCCAAGATACCTTCTGGGAACCCCAGGGCGCCTATACCGGGGCCATCTCCCCGGCGATGCTCCTGGACGCGGGTTGCTCCTACGTGATCGTCGGCCATTCGGAAAGACGCCAGCATTTCGGCGACACCAACCAGAGCGTTAACCACAAGCTCCTGGCGGCCCTGGAGGCCGGGTTGGTCCCCATTCTGTGCATCGGTGAAACCATTGAAGAACGTCAGGCCGAAAAGACCCTGAAGGTAGTGGCCGAACAGCTCCGGGACGGCCTGGCCGGACTCCCTGGGGAGGCACGGGAACGGCTGGTCATCGCCTATGAACCCGTCTGGGCCATCGGCACCGGCCTCACCGCCACCCCGGCCCAGGCCCAGGAGGTGCACGCCTTCATCCGCAGCCTGCTCCGGGAGTTTTTGGGGGCCGCGGCTGAAACCACCCGCATCCTTTACGGCGGCAGCGTCACCCCGGACAACGCCCTCTCCCTGCTCTCCGAAGCGGATATCGACGGCGCCCTGGTGGGCGGCGCCTCCTTGAAGAGCGAGTCCTTCCTGAAGATTATGGCCGCGGCGGGGTGAGAAGGCAGTTGGCCTAAGCAGTGAGCAGTGAGCAGTGAAAACGAGTTACCAGAAAGGTCGGGTTTTTTGCTTCCCGCGGCTCGCGGTTCCCGCGGCCTTTCTGCCGCAATTACGAGAAAGCCCTTGCGTCCGGTGCGAGGGTCTTTTATAATTATTGATTAAGATGAGCTCAATTGTCGTAGTCATTCACGTTTTGGTCTGCCTGGCCCTGATTTTTATCGTGCTGCTGCAGCACGGCAAGGGCGCGGGTATCGGCGCGGCTTTCGGCGGGTCCAGCCAGACGGTATTCGGCAGCACGGGCGCGGCTCCTTTTCTGGCGAAGCTGACGGCCGCGGCTGCCATTTTGTTTATGATCACCTCTTTGGGACTCACCTTTTTGGGGCGGCAGAAGGACGCTTCGGTAATGCAAGGGGTCAAACCGGGGGCCCAGCAAACTATGCCCGCCAGCCCGGCCCCCGCCAAGCCTGCCCCTGCACCCCAGAGCCAGAAATGACCTTTCCCTGCCGAAGTGGTGGAACCTGGTAGACACGCCATCTTGAGGGGGTGGTGGGGAATACCCGTGCGGGTTCAAATCCCGCCTTCGGCACCATTAATATTCTAAGGATATCAATAAGATATCTGAGAAGAAGCGCCAAAAATACCGTCACCAAACCGTCACCAAGTTGATTTTGTTGGATATTTGAAATATTAAAAAAAGCAGGGGCCGCTGATTAGGCGGCCCCTGGTCTTTTTCCTTGCTCGGCAAATAAGGTTCAGTTTGTTGGAGTTTTACCTGGCTCCGGCGCCCTGGAGACCTCCGAACCTCTTTAACAAGCTAATTTCCCTCGCGTGCCTGGTGGTTTGGTAAATCAACCGTAGAGTTAATCTTTATTCCTCCTTCCTCAGGTCCGGGAGTTCGAATCTCTCTCCCTCCACCAGTTATTTATCATATAATTCAGCATGTTACCTTCATCGTGACCCCTCCAAATACCGCGTGCAATCAATTTTGCACACCTCCTCTTGGCAGCTTCTGCCAATAGCTTCGCCACCACTGTCATCCTGCAATGTTTAAACACCTGCCATCCTATAAGCGCTGGTTGGAGGGGGTGGAGAAAAACAAAGTGCAGGGGTAATAGGATCTAATGAATGTGAAGCGGTAGGGCTGCTCTTGGGAGCCTTATAACCCCTAAGATTGACGATAACTTGGTGGCATGAATAGGCAGAATTTGGCTGGGACGAGACTCAGACATGCAGGGGCCGAACCCCGAGGGATTTTAAGGCACCTGGGGTAGCCTCTGAGGCCCAGGAAACACGCATGGTTGACACATTGGTTTTCCAGGATGTAAGTTCTTTTCAGTTCTTTTTAGCCCAAACCTACTCACCGACCTACTCACCTAAAAGGCCGGTTTAAAATTTTTTGGCCAGTTAAAATTCCTGGTCTGGCACAGGGAGTGAATAATCACTCCCTGCGCAGCCTTGAGGAAAAGACCAAAAAGTAATCCGCTAACGGAAAAATGCCGATAATAAGATTCAAGTGCATTTTTAACTGTTAAGCTGACCAGAGACAGTTTAGCAGTCAAAACAATAAGTTCCCATTAACCCCCCAACCTTGGTTTGCAGCCGTTAACCGGGCCGGCAGGCCAGTTTCGCCTTGAGAAGAAGGAAGCATCCTGAAAATTAAATAAAATTATTGGAGAGTAATGATGGCCCATTCGTCTCCGCAATCTCCAGTAATTATTAGAACTTACAGAGTATTTCTAATCACTTCCTTAATCTTCCTGCTGCCAATAATCTTACCACTTTTTGCCCTTGAAGCCGAAGCAAGCCCAAAATATCCCAGGGGATATTCCCTCAAGGCCTTAGACCTTTCCAGGCCCCTCACC
>JBFLXM010000067.1:0-72424 GCA_040757175.1 Thermodesulfobacteriota bacterium | reverse complement strand
AGGTGAGAAGAAATTGCCAATCCTCCGCCTCTTCTGGAAAAATCAACTTTTTCATCGTCACCTCCTTGGGTGACGATTATAATGGGTTAAATAAATATATCAAGCACTAAGTTAGCGCTTATGGGGGGAGGGGGGGTGTCATAGGGCGGCCCATGGCCGCCAAAAATCTAAATTATGATCTATCCAAATGCCCTCTAAAAAGCGGTGTATTTTTCATATAGTTAATACCACTGATTTGTCCTAATCGATAAACACAAAAGTAAGATAGTACTAATGCAATGCACATTGGGAACAAGAAGGTTAGTTCCATATCAGAACGTGACCAAAACCAACAGCCTTTGATTGAAAAATAGTCTCCATATGGTTTAGTAGTATATCCCCAAAGTATTCCACATATAATAATGATCCCAAATGGTATGCTTGTTAAGATATGTAATGCAGGGTTTACTTTTTCTATGTCACATTTATAGAGAAAGTAAAAGTAAAATGCATAGATTATGAATAAAATAAAAATAATCATTTTAGAGCCTCACTGAAAAATAAATTTAATTAAATATTTTATTTTCCAATTATTTTTAGGTTAATTTTATTATTTAATTAATATATTGTATCAATAAACCATTTCATTACTATTCTTTATATCTTACCATCGCTTGGCAAACAAAAAATTCCTGAGCCTCCGCTCTTGCGCACACATAAGGATTACCAAAAGGCTGAAATCCTTTTTTAATTGATTCATTTACCATCTCGTCAAAGGTCTTGAAACTATCGTCCTCACTCTTAATAGTTAAATATTCGGTCACTTGCTTCATTTATATTTCCTCCTTTTTTTTAACAATGAAATTTGACACTAAAGATTAGCTGACAGCTTATTCTTCTCCCACCGGCTCGGTCAGCACCTTCTGGCTGATGCCCCGGCCCAGGGCCACCCGGCCGCCGTTTAAGCCGACGATGATCAGGCCCCGGTTGTTTTGCAGGATATCCACCTCCCGGCCCAGATTCAGACCCAGGGCCAACAGCCGGGCCCGGAGCATCCGTCCCCCCTGGTAACCGGTGATGCGCACCCGCTGGCCGGAGGGGACCTGGGCCAGGGGGCGGTCGGTAACTTCCAGATTATCGGTCATTGCTATCCTTTGCCAAAAAATTTAACTCCGCCGGCGCTTCACCGGCCTGGCGGCACCCCGGGCAGTAGCCCTCCACCTGCAGATGGTGGCCCTTGATGTGATAGCCGTATTGCCGGGCCAGTTGTTCTTCCAGATGATCCAGGCCCGGGTTCTCGAACTCCAAAATCTCCCCGCAGCCCAAACAGCGTAAGTGGTTATGATGGGAATGGCCGTAAATGTGCTCGTAATGCCAGTGGCCCTCGCTGAAGTCCACCTCCCGGACCAGGCCGCAGTCAATGAACAGGGGCAGGGCCCGGTAAATGGAGGCCTTGGAGACCTTCACCCCCTTTTGCTTCAACTGCAAATAGAGGCCGTCCACGTCGAAATGACCGTGAATCTCAAAGATTTCCTGGAGAATCCGCTCCCGTTCCCGGGTGCGGCGCAGGTCCCGCTGGCGGATATAATCCTGAAATACTTGCAGTTCCGATTTCATGGCGGTTATGTTTATTGAGATTCATTTACTATAATAGTTTAATTCCGTGACATGTCAAGGAATATTCTTTCTATGTCGGGAAATCCTTGGTAAAAGGGAGAAATGGAGTGTTTAACTCACCAAAGAGGAAGTCGATCTTTTGAGATCACAGTTTGTGACCTCAAAATCTGATAACCGCGTAAATAAAGGGGAATCGGGAATCTTGAGGTCACAATCTGTGACCTCAAGTTGGAAGGAGCAAGTTTTCTGTTAGCGGGAGCAACCAGAGAGCGCCTTAGGAATTTGGGTTATGAAGACTGAAAGATCATTGATGCCGGCTGCACGGATTGAGCGATCCATCCTGTTGATCCGGGGGGAGCGGGTAATTTTGGATGCCGACCTGGCCGCTCTTTATGAGGTGGAAACCAGGGTGCTGATCCAGGCTGTCAAACGCAATTCCGAACGGTTTCCCTCCGACTTCATGTTTCAACTCACCAAAGAGGAAGTCGATCTTTTGAGATCACAGTTTGTGATCTCAAAAACTGAAAGCCGCATAGATCAAGGGGAATCGGGAATCTTGAAATCACAAATTGTGATTTCAAGTTGGGGGGGCAGGCGCCGGTCCTTGCCCCATGCCTTCACTGAACAAGGGGTGGCCATGCTTTCCAGCGTGCTTCATTCCCCCAGGGCCATTGCGGTGAACATCGAGATCATGCGGGCCTTTATCCGGCTGCGACGGCTGTTGGCCTCCCACGCGGACCTGGCCCGCAAGCTGGAAGCCTTGGAGAAGAAGTACGATACCCAGTTCAAGGTGGTTTTCGACGCCATCAGGAAGCTCATGGCTCCCCCGGAACCCAAACGTCGGCGGATTGGGTTTCAGGTGCAGGAAGACGACTGAAAAAGGGAAAAACTTCGAAACTGAGACCCCTGCGAAAGTCTTTTTTCTGTCATTCTGAACGGAGCGCAGCGGAGTGAAGAATCTCGTATTTTGATGGTATCATTGAGATTCTTCGTTCGCTCCGCTCCCTCGGAATGACAAGATAGAGGAATTTCGCAGAAGTCGCACCCTTGAACTCTTAACAACAGGGAGAAAGGTGGAGGATAATAAAGAAAATAACCAACCCGGCCCGGACCTGTCCCCGGAGCGGCAGAAAGAACTCCGGGCCCTGGCCCGGAGGCTGGGGCACCGCTTTCGGGACCTGCGCCTCCTGGACCAGGCCCTGCGCCACAGCTCCTATGCCCATGAGCGGCCCGAGACCGGCCCCAGCAACGAGCAATTGGAGTTTTTGGGGGACGCGGTCCTGGCCCTGACGGTGAGCGACCTGCTCCTGGCCTCTTTCCCCCACAGATCCGAAGGGGAGCTCTCCCGGAGCCGGGCCGCGTTGGTGAACGCCCGGCAACTGGCCGCGCTGGCCCGCCAACTGGACCTGGGGCCCCACCTCCTCCTGGGCCGGGGGGAAGAGAGTCAGGCGGGCCGGGAAAAATCGTCCCTCCTGGCGGATGCCCTGGAAGCGGTTCTGGCCGCCTGTTTTCTGGATGGGGGCTTGAAGGCCGTAGAGAAGATCACCCGCCTGCTGTTCGGCCCCCTCCTGGATACGCAACCCCGCCTTTCCTGGCAGGACTTTAAAACCGGGCTCCAGGAATTCACCCAGGCCCGCTATAAGCTCTCCCCTTCCTACCACCTCCTGGAAGAAAGCGGCCCCAGCCACCACCGGCGCTTCCGGGTGGAAGTGCGGCTGGGCCCCGAACCCCTGGCCCAGGGGGAAGGCCCCAGTAAAAAACAGGCGGCCCAAATGGCCGCCCGGTTGGCGCTTGAGAGATTGGAAGAAGGGGAGGGTGGTGGAAATGCAGTGATCAGTGATCAGTGATCAGTGTTCAGTGGCCAGTTGTTTTATTGCTGATTACTGATCACTCTCTCACTTCTGCGCCTCCGACAGGGCGATGTGGTAGGTTTCCACCTCCGTCAACGCAGCAAACACTTCCTTGACCCGGTCTTCCGTGGCTTCTTTAGCCGCCTGGCTGTAGAAGGCCACGGCCCGTTCCTCCCGGCCGTGGGCCGCGGCGAAGTTGGCCTTGGGGTCTTTCAGGCAGGCCTTTTCATCGGGTTTGATCTCCGGTTTGGGCACCTTCAGGATCTTGCAGATAAGGGAGGCATGCTCCGCTTCCGTCTTGGACAGGGCCTTGAACATGGCCTGGGACAGGGGGTCCGGCGCGCAGTGGGAAGCGCACATATAGAACGAGGCGTTCTTCACCTCCAAATCCAGGGCCTTTTCCAGGTTCTCCCGGGACTTGGCGCTGAGGTTGGGGACCGTGTTCCGGTCAACGTATTCCTCCGCGGTCAGCATATATCTCTGGGGCGCGCCGCAGAAGGGGCAGAAACTGGGCGGCTCGCTCCCCAGATAGGGATCCCCGCAGATCCGACAACGAAAGAGTTTTAGTAACATATGCAACTCCTTATAATTACATGGAATTAATATCAATTCTCATGTAGGGGCGAACCTTGTGTTCGCCCGCCAGGTTAGGGGCGAATACAAGATTCGCCCCTACAGGGGATTTGTTTTTGAATGGAATTAATCAATGCGGTTGAAGAACTTTTTCACCGCCTTGCATACCGGGCAGGTGTCCGGCGCTGCCCCTTCCACGGTGTGGCCGCAGATGGAGCAGACAAAGATATCCACCATCTTTTTGTCCGCCAGGTTTTTCAGGGCCTTCTGGAAGAGGGCGGCGTGGGTCTTTTCCACTTCGTTGGCGAAGACAAAGGTGCGTTCCGCCTCTTTGTTGCCTTCGGCCTGGGCCGCGGCGATCATCCGGGGATACATCTCCCGGAACTCCGAGGTCTCACCGGCGATGGCCTCTTCGAGATTATCCGCGGTGGACTTGACCCCTTTTAAGACCTTCAAATGGTTGTGGGCGTGGACGGTTTCCGCCGCGGCCGCGGCCCGGAAGAGGCGGGCGATCTGGGCAAAGCCCTCTTGCTCCGCTTTTTGGGCAAAGGCCAGATAACGGCGGTTGGCCTGGGATTCCCCGGCAAAGGCTTCCTGAAGATTTTCTACGCTTTTATCCATCATCGTCCTCCTTTGAGCTATTGATTGCTTTCCACCAGTTTCATGGGCACGCCGCAGCAGACCAAAGAACCGCCGCCGGCCTCCACTACCTTCACTTTATTGCCGCAAATCTTGCATACATAGGTCTGTCCCACTGCTGTAGCCATTTAATTCTCCTTGGTAGATCGGTTTTCCTGACAGGAGCGGCAGAGGCCCCAAACCGTCAGGCGCTGTTGCTCCGGCAGAAAGCCGTGTAAGGTCTCCGGGGATAAGGAAGTTAACGGGGGCGGGTTCCAAGCCAGATCGATGATCCGGTGGCAAACCCGGCAAATGAGATGCCCGTGTTCCTCAGTAGTCTTGTCGTAACGGGCGATCTCATGAAGAGGGTTGACTTTGGTGACCAGGCCCTTTTGGCAGAAAACCTCCAGGGTCTTGTAAACCGTGTTAAAGGAAATGGCCGGAATCTGCCGCCGCACCTCCTGGTAGATCCTTTCCGCAGTGGGATGATCCGTAAGGGTCTGGAGCGCCGCCAGAACTGCCAGGCGCTGGGGGGTCACGGCCAGCCGCCGGGTCCGCAATTTTTCCAGATTAGATTCCATTACTGGCTATCAGATAATAACGATTACTGAGTTGTCAAGGCAGGAAAAATAAAAAGCACAAAAAAAACCGCCCCTCTTTTCCGGGAGGGGCGGCAGGGAAACTCTGATTAGCGGCCGGAGATGGTATTAATAGAAATAGGATATGCCGGCGTGGACAAAGTTGACGTTAAAGGCCGGATTTTCCTTATAGATGCCGGCATTGGAGGAGTGGCGGAAGCGGTAGGCGGCGGTAAAGGCCAGACGGGACGTCAGGGCCACATCGATGCCGCCGCCGATCTGGGGAGTAAAATTGAAGGCATGGGCCACCGCCGGACTGTCAAAGCTTTCCGAGATCAGGCCCGCGCCTCCTTCCACGAACAGCATGGCCCTGGCGCCCAAAGGCAATCCCACCTTCAACATGGGGGTGATGCCGATTTCCGCGCCGTCGCCTTCAGCCTGAGCCGCGCTGATGATCCCCTCCAACACGAAGGAGACGGCCAAGCCGCCAATGCTGGGATACGTACCGGGCCGGACCAGAAAAATGCCCCAACGGGGCAGTAGACTGTAGAGATGGACTGAAGCTTTTTTGGTGGATTTGCCGTAGCCGAAGCGGAGACCTAACTCCCCGTTGAACCCGCCGTAAGTAAAACCTCCCCCCCAGGATACCCCCGGCAGTGTCAGCAGCACTGCCACCATACACGCGGCTAACCATTTTCTCCCTGGGCGCAGCATTCTCCTCCCCCTTATGCAAGCGTTCAGGCCTTGGGAAAACTAGAAGCAGATTAGCATCGCCGGCAGCAGAAGTCAAAGGTTTTACCGCCTTTGCAGCTTTCGAAGAGAGCCGGATCCCCGTTTTAGGCCGGGGAAGCGGCTCTATCCCTCAGCGCCGCCTCTCCCAGAAACGGTCCTCCCGGAAACGGGCCGCGGCTCCCAAGTCCGCCTCGATGAGGAGCAGGCGGTTGTATTTGGCGATGCGCTCCGACCGGGACGCGGACCCGGTTTTGATTTGCCCCACGCCGGTGCCCACCGCCAGGTCGGCGATGAAAGTGTCCTCGGTTTCCGCGGAGCGATGGGAGATGACGGCCCGGTAGCCGTTAGCCCGGGCCAGATTGATGGCGGCCAGGGTTTCGGTGACCGTGCCGATCTGATTCAGCTTGATGAGGATGGCGTTGGCCACCCCCAAGTCGATGCCCTTTTTCAGGAATTCCACGTTGGTGACAAAAATGTCGTCCCCCACCAACTGGAGACGGCCTCCCAGGGCCTGGGTCAGATGCTGCCAGCCCTCCCAATCGTTTTCCGCCAGGCCGTCTTCGATGGAGACGATGGGATAACGGGAGATCAGGGATTGGTAATAATCGCTCATGGCTTGGGCGGTGCGCCGGGTACCGTCCCCTTTTTTGAAGACGTACTCACCCGCCGATTCTTCGAAGAATTCCGAGGCCGCGGGATCGAGAGCCATGACCACATCTTTTCCGGGTTGGTAGCCGGCCTGCTGGATGGCCTCCATGATGAGGTCCAGGGCCGCTTCGTGGGAGGGAAGGTTAGGGGCGAAGCCCCCTTCATCACCCACGCCGGTGGCCAGACCCCGGGAAGACAGGACCTTCTTCAAGGTGTGAAAGACTTCCGCGGCGATACGCAGGGCCTCGGCAAAGGTGGGCCCCCCCACCGGCATGATCATGAATTCCTGGATATCCAGATTATTGGTGGCATGGGCCCCGCCATTAATGATGTTCAGCATGGGCATGGGCAAAATATCGGCCGCGGTGCCTCCCAGATAGCGGTAAAGGGGCAGGCCGGCGACTGCGGCTCCCGCCCGGGCCACGGCCATGGACACGGCCAGAATGGCGTTGGCGCCCAGGCGGTTTTTGTTGGCGGTGCCGTCCAGGGCGCATAGCTGCCGGTCGATCAGGCCCTGCTCCAAAGAATTCTGACCTTTAAGGGCCGGGGCAATAATTTCCCGGATATTACTCACCGCCTTGAGCACGCCTTTACCCAGGTAGCGGCCGGGATCCCCGTCCCGGAGCTCCAGGGCCTCGTGTTCGCCGGTGGACGCGCCGGAGGGCACTGCCGCCACCGTGCGCAAACCGTTATCCAGTTGCACATTAGCCAGGACCGTGGGCTGGCCCCGGGAGTCCAGGATCTCCCAGGCATTGATTGCTTGGATGGTTGCCATTTCCCCTCCCTAATACGGTTTTCAGTTTTTAGTTTTCAGTATTTAGAAAATAATACCAGCAAACTAAAAGCTAAAAACCAAAAACTAAAAACTGTATTTAAGACGTTTATAGCAGAAAAAAGGCCGGGTTTCCACCCCCTAAGGAGAGGAAACCCGGGTTAGGTCAGGTCAGATGGTGCGACCGGCGTTTAATGCTGTCCAGGCCGTTTCTGCTGTTGTGGCTGCTGTTGTGGCTGCGGCTGCGGCTTAGGCTGCGGCGCCGGCGCTGCCCTCTGGGGTGCGGGTTGGGGCCGCGGCTGCGGCTGCGGCGCCACTCGCTGCGGTGCCGGTTGGGGTCTGGGCTGCGGCTGCGGCGCTACCCGTTGTGGAGTCGGTTGAGGCCGCGGCTGCGGCGCTACCCGCTGGGGAGTCGGTTGGGGCCGTGGCTGCGGCTGCGGGGCCACCCGCTGGGGCGTCGGTTGGGGCCGCGACTGTGGCTGAGCTTGAGGTTGCGGCCGGTACTGGGACGGCGGTGTGGCCCGCGGCGGGGTGGTGGGTGCGGTTCGGGTTGAAGGTGAAGGGGTGGTCCCCGGCTTCACCGTACTTGGCCCGGTGGTTGGCGGTTTATAGGTAGAGGGTGGTTGGGACGAGGGCCTGCCTGTAGTGGAAGGCCGCCCCGTAGTCGGCGGAGTGGCCCCGGGTTTGGTGCCGGGTTGAAAGGTCCCTGCGGGTGGACGGCCGCTGGGAGTAGTCGGTGGCGTCGCCCCGGGTTTAGTGGCACTCGGAGGGGTTACTCCGGGCCTAGTGGTGGTTGGCGGGGTCACGCCCGGTTTAGTAGTAGGCGGGGTTACCCCCGGTTTAGCAGTCGGCGGGGTCACGCCCGGTTTGGCCCCCGGAGTCGTGGGCGTCACACCCGGTTTAGCACCTGGTGTTGTAGGAGTCCACCCCGGTTTAGCCCCTGGGGTAGTGGGGGTTACACCCGGTTTGGCTCCCGGAGTCGTGGGAGTCACACCCGGTTTGGCACCTGGAGTCGTTGGGGTTACGCCCGGCTTAGCTCCTGGAGTGGTAGGAGTCACACCCGGTTTGGCGCCCGGAGTCGTAGGGGTCACACCCGGTTTAGCACCTGGGGTCGTGGGAGTTACCCCCGGTTTAGCTCCTGGGGCCGTTGGGGTCATGCCCGGTTTGGCTCCCGGAGTAGTCGGAGTCACGCCCGGTTTGGCGCCCGGGGTTGTGGGAGTCACACCCGGTTTAGCGCCAGGGGTCGTGGGCGTCACACCAGGTTTAGCTCCAGGAGTCGTAGGAGTCACGCCAGGCTTAGCTCCTGGGGTCGTGGGAGTCACTCCCGGCTTAGCACCGGGGGTCGTAGGAGGCACACCCGGTTTAGCCCCCGGTGTCGTTGGGGTCACACCCGGTTTGGCTCCAGGAGCGGCCGGAGTTACCCCCGGTTTTCCGGGAGTGGGGGTAGTGGCCTTGCCGGCTAAGGGTGCAGTCACAGGTTTAATCTGCTTATTCGGCGGCAGCTTCTGAATCTGCGCCTGCTGGGCCGGAGTCAGCGGTTTGACGGCCTTGGCGGGCAGAGCCGCCCCCACTGCCCCCTTGGTGGGCGGGGCGACCGCGGTGGCCTTGGGGATGTTGGTCGGCAATTTAGGTATATTTTTAGGGGGCGGCGCAATATTGGGTTTGCCCAGGTTAACCTGGGCCTGTTTCACATTGGCCACCGGTTTTACCGGCGGCAGGGGTTTCCCCTGGGTCAAGGCCGGGGGCTGGATATTCTTGATGGCGGTGTTTCTGGCCACCACGGTGGTGGGGGCCGAGACGTTTCTGATGTTGGTGATGTTGTTGGTATTATTGATGATGGTGTTGTTGATGACGGTTTGGTTGATATTGGTGACCCGGGAAATATAGGTCGGCGACGGCCCCATGGAATAGGCGCCAAAACCTAAGCCTACACCCGGGCCGAAGAAGGCTGGCGGATAGTAAGCAGGCGCAGCAAAAACAGGAATTATCGGGGCAACCGGCAAGATTACCGGCACGTACGCCGGAGGCACCAGAACGCCGGCGGTGGCATACGAATACGCCGGAACGTAAGGCTGTCCAAAGCCCAACAGGAAGCTGGTGGCCGCGGCCGCGATCCAAAAAGGCGCGGTGATTAGGTCCGTGACCGGGCTCCCGGGGTAGTATCCGCCAGGAGGAGCATACGCCGGCTCGGGGGGCGGCACGTAATTAGGCGGGGGGATGGGGGCCCAAGCGACATAGGAATCATCCACCGGCGTGGTTTCCGGACTGGCCCGCCAGGCCACGGTGGAGGGGTACCAGGTGCGCCCCGGCACCCAGACCCAGCCGTAGGTAGTGGTGGGCATCCAGTTGCCGTAATGATAGGTGGCCCACCCCCATGGTTCCTGGGTCTCGAAAACCTGGCCTTGTTCCGTGGGCACCCAGCGGCCGTTGACATAGGGACGCCAATCCTGCTCCACCTGGGTGGGATGCCACACCGGGCCATAATTTTCGTAATCCACCCATTCCCCATGCTGAGCCAGATCTTCATAAAACATGGCCGCATCTTCTGTACCGGCCTGGGCGGATTGCAGAGCGCCTGTCCCCAAGACCAGGGCCAGCCCCAAGACCAAGGAGGCCATGAAACTTAAAGATGGTTTTGTTCCCTTCATGTAATAGTTCCTTATATAAGTTTAGGAGTTCTTAAACATTGGCGGAAAACGATTTTGCCGGTTTCCGGCTTTCCGCAGATTTTAAAATTATCCAACCAAGGGCAAATCGCCTGGGGGGTCTACTTCCCTTTGTTCACCTCCTACGACGAACTGTCGGCATAATTCCTTTTAGCCCTTAAAGTTAGTAGATATTAATTCCACCCAAGCGGGTCGTCAAGGCTTAATTGCTCGGGTAACGTTTTGCCCAAATTTTACAGGTTTCCCTTTCGATAATTACTGATGTTATGATTTAGATAATCATAACCCCCAAGATATTAAGCGCTTTAACAGCCGGAATTTTCACAGAAAGCAAATTCTTTCCAGGGGAGAGATAGGGGGACACCGGCCCCACCTCCAAAACTATGGCCGCCAGCCCCGATCTAGCCGCCGGAAAGGATCAGATCTTCCAGATGCAGCAGGTCCCCGCCGGCAATCACCAGGATTTTGCCCCCGCTTCCGGGCCCGGCGGTGATTCTTTTCCAGTCCTCGGGGCTGAGACCTTCGTCAATGGTGGTGAGCAGGAGGGCCTCCTCCAGCTTGCGGCTGCCCTTCAGCAACAGGAACTGCCGGTGATTGGTGAAGGCCCAGAGCACCCGGCCATTGGTGAGAAGGAAGTTGTACTCCCCCGGGTATTCCTGCAGCAGCCGGACCAGGGCTTCCTTCAGAATTTGGATGAAGGGGGCATGGGGCCGGCGGGGTTCCGCCTCCAGAAAGAAGTCCCGGAGGAATTCCATGGTCCGGGCGGAGTCGCTCCGGGCCTCCAGAACCGGTTGGTGGCGGCTCAGGTAAGGTTCAATGGCCGGGGCCTTGCCGTTATGGGCAAAGATCCAGGACTGGCCCCAAAAATCGAGGGCAAAGGGGTGGGCGTGGCATTCGTCCACCTGGCCGCTGGACTTGTAGCGGATGTGGGCCACGATGATGGGGCTGTCCACCACCCGGGCCAAACGCTCGAAGGAGCCGTGGAGGCGGCCGTCGGTAAAGACTTTTTCTCCCGATTTTTCCACCACCGGCGTGCTGTTGCGGAAAAAACCGATGCCCCAGCCATGGACGTTGGCCCTGCCCCTGACCGCAAACAGGGGCAGGGAGGCGGCTGCGGTATGGCTCCGGGAGGCGGAGAGGGCAAAGAGGTCGCACATCAGAGGTGCCCCAGGTAGAGAAGGTCCGCGCCGGAGATAATCAGTATCTGGCCTCGGGCCGGGTCTTGCTGGGCAAACGCGGACCAGTTGTCCGGGTCGGCGGTCAGCTCCCCGGTCGTGGTCACCACCAGCGCCTCTCCCATGGCCTTAGGGTCCTGGTAGGTGAGAATCTGGGAGTGATTGAGGAAGGCAAAGAGCACGGTTTCGTTGGCCAGAAAGAAGATATAGCGGCCCGGATAACTGGCAATCAGCTTTTTGCACCCCAGGGCCAAAACCTGGTAAAGGCTCTGGCGGGGCCGGCTGGTCAGCCCGGATTCCATCTCGTCCCGGACAAATTCAAAAACCCGGGCGGCCAGCAGCTCTTCGGCCATCAGGGGCCGGGGGCTTTGGTAAGTCAATATTTTCGGGGATTCAACCTTGGAAATGAATAGCCAGTTGTGATCCAGAAAATGGTCCGTGAGGGGCTGGGCGTGGGATTCCTTCTGGTGCCCGCTTTTGGGGCAGCGGATATGCGCGAGGATGATGCGGCTGTCAATCACTCGGGACAGGCGGCGGAAACTGTCATGCAGCATATCCTCGGTAAAGATACCTTCACAGGACTTTTCAATGAGCACCGTGCCGTTGCGAAAGAAGCCGATGCCCCAGCCACTGATGTTGGCCCGGGCCCGGTCGGCAAAGGGGGGCAGGTACTCGTGGGCCGTAAAATGGTGGCCTGCGGACATGGCAAAAAGTTCACACATAAGCCATCTCCTTGCCGGTCAGAGAAACTCGCATTTTTCCCACTTGCAGGAAATGCACCCGGGACGCGGCGTCCGGGGATAGAGGGGTCCAAAAGGCCATTTCTTCGGGGTTCCAGGGAGAAGGCAGGATCAGGCCCAGGGCCAGGGTGCGCCGGGCCCCGTCCAACAGACCCACCAGCCGCAGGTGCATGCCGCTCCAGGTGAGCCAGTGGAGGGATTCCCCGGGGGCCAAGGGCCAGTTGCCTGGAGGCGGTTCTGCCACCAGCAGCACCCGCCGCGCCCCTGTTGCTTCCCCATAAAGCACCGGCACCCCGGCCATCTTCCCTAGCCGCTGCAGCTCCCCCGAGGCCAGAGGTTCTCCTTTGCCCCAGGGCAGGCCCTCCCAGACCAGGGAGCGCCAGGGCAGAACCAGTCGCCGGGCCTCTTGGAAATAGCGGCGGAACCGCTCTTCCCGGTAGCGCCGCCGGTCTTCCGGGGTCTTCCGGGTAACCCGGGAGGAAACCGGCAAGGAGCGCACCGTCCATCCGGGTTCTCCGGGGTCTGCCTCTCCCCCCAGGGCCTGCAGCAAAGGTTCCAGTTCCCGGTGGCGTTGCAGCGCCAAGATAAAACGGGGCTGCAAGAGCTCCACCTGGGCCTTTTTCAAGCGCAGGGCCCCGGGGCCGTGCACCAGGCCGCTGGTGTTGACCACGACCCGGCTCACCCCCTGGCGGGCCGCCTGCTCCATCAGCACCCGGCAGCCCACCGCCACTTCCAGAATGCTCCCCACCGGTGAAGTCTGGCCGATGAAATACAGGCTCTCCGGAAAGAGGCTGTTGTCTCCCGGGAGCCGGGGTGGAAAGAGACCCAGGCCCAGGGCGGTGGGGGGGCCCAAATGTGATTGGCCCAGATCCAAATCCACCAAGGCCCCGGGCAGGCCCGCGGCAAAGGTTTTATATAATAGATAACGGCTCAGGGTGCTCTTGCCGGTGTCCGGGGCGCCCAGGACCATGGCGGCCCCGCCCCGCTCCAAAAAGAGCCGGGCCGCGGCTTCCCATTCCGGCAATATTTCCAGGCGGGCCAGAAAGGGGAAATGGTCTAGGTCCTGGGAATCATCGCCACCGGGTGGCATAAAAGCCCTAAAATTGTGGTCTATATTCCTCGTTCCCAAGCTGTGCTTGGGAACCAGATCAAAAGGTGTACGTAGCGGGCGTCTCGCCCGCCCGGGCAATTCGCACAGGCTGGAAAGCCTGTGCTACCGCTCGGAACTTTTCAAGACACAGGGAAAAAGGCAATGTGAACAGCCGCCCCCGGCTGTTCCTGAGCAGGCGAGGGCGCCTGCTCCACATTGCTGCTGTCTATGAACTTTTCGTAACAGTAAGCAGTAAAAAACAAGGCCCTCGTGCCCTTCCTTTACTGCTCACTGCTCACCGCTCACTGCTCACTTCCCAACCTATCCCCCGATCATCACCTTCGTGCCCACGCAACTGACCATGAAGTTGCCGGGGAGTTCCACGGCCATTTTGGTGAGGGCCTTAAACCCGGTGCAGTGTCCGGCCAGGACCAGGTCCGCGTGCAGTTCTTTCAGGCCGCCGATGGTGCCGTTGATCAGGTCGTCGCCCCCCGCGGTGAGGTGGAAGCCGCCGATGATGGCCGCCACTTTATCGACGCCGGTGAGTTTCTGGGCGTATCTGGTCATATTGATAATGCCGGGGTGGCAGCAGCCGCCGATGACCACCAGGCCTTTCCCCGCCACGTTGAGCACCAGGGCCTGTTCGTCGCTGAAGGGGTCCGGTTCTTCGTTTCCCTGGACGATGCGTTTGAAGCCGGGCAGCGGTTTTTCATAGGGGGTGGTGGTTTCCACCGTGCCGGTAAGGAGGGCCAGGTCTTGGAGCAGGGCCGGCCCCCGGTTTTCGTGGAGTTGGGCGCCTAAGGCCGCCAGTTTTTCCCGCTCCAGGGCAAAAGGCCCCACCCGGCCCCGGGGGGTGACCAGGAGCTTGGGGAAGTAGCAATCCTGGTGCAAAAAGACCGGCAGCCCCGGTCCCCGCCGCTGCAAGAGTTCCAGAAGGCCGCCATAGTGGTCCGGATGGCCGTGGCTGATGAACAGGGCCTCAAAATCCTCCACCCCATGGCCCAGGGCCTCCAGATTGTTGAAGAAAGACAGGGGGGAATTGCTGGTGTCCATCAGGATGCGGGTTTGTTTCCCGTTTTGGTGTAAGGTAAGGAACATGGCCAGCCCGTGCGCGGCCAGCAGCGGCTTGGGCAGACGGCCCAAAACCGCGCGCTCCACCACCCCGGGCCGGGAAGGCTCAAAAATATCAAAGAAGTTGTCCACCAGAATTTCCACAGTCGCCGACTGCACCTCCGGAACCTGCATCATGGCCTCCTTATGGAAAGGTTGATTGGGGGAGAGGGCTGTAGGGGCGGGTTTAAAACCCGCCCCTACCCTTGGGTCATCCCCCCGCAATCATCACCAAACTTGAAAATGTTGGCCTTGGGGGAAAAAAATGGTAAGAATAGATAATCTTACTTGCTAAAACTACTCTTAACCCCGGTGGTGTGTCAAGATTTTTGGGGGTCGAAGGAGAGTCGGAATGCCCACATATGAGTATAAATGCAAGGCCCACGGCCACATCTTTGAGGTGGAGCAGAAGATGAGCGATCCGCCCCTCGCGAAATGCCAGATTTGCGACTCCGAGGTGGAGCGGCTCATCGGCGTACCCACCATCTTTTGCAAGGATTCGCCCAACAGCCCCTATAAAAAGGACTTCCGCTCCGACCCCAAAAAGTGGGAATCCGTTTGTGAATCGGCCTTCGGGGCCACCAAAAAGGACAAGGAAGAAATCCGGAAAAATTGGAACAAGAAAGAAAGCAAGTGGGTGTAAGGATCGTTTTACGTTTTACGTTTTGCGTTTTTCGTAAAGAGATCTAAAGATTAGCAAATGTAAATGGGCGTATGCGCTATGGCGCTACGCTCATTTTTTCTTTTAACGCAAAACGCAAAACGGAAAACGGTATTTTTAGCGGTTCATGGCCGCCAGGAAATCGGCATTACTGCGGGTGCCCTTCAACTTTTCCAGCAAAAATTCCATACTGTCCACCGGGGATAGGGGCGAAAGTAGCTTCCGCAAAATCCAGATGCGGTTCAAATCCTCGGGGGGCAGCAGCAACTCTTCCTTGCGGGTGCCGGAGCTGTTGATGTTGATGGACGGGAAGATGCGCTTTTCGGTGAGCTTCCGGTCCAGGTGAATCTCCATATTGCCGGTGCCCTTGAATTCCTCGAAGATCACTTCATCCATGCGGCTGCCGGTGTCCACCAGGGCGGTGGCGATGATGGTCAGGCTGCCCCCTTCCTCGATGTTCCGGGCCGCGCCGAAGAAGCGCTTGGGCCGTTGCAGGGCGTTGGCGTCCAGGCCCCCGGAGAGAATCTTGCCGCTGGCGGGGATCACGGTGTTATAGGCCCGGGCCAACCGGGTGATGGAGTCCAGGAGGATCACCACCTCCCGTTTATGTTCCACCAGGCGTTTGGCCTTCTCCAGGACCATTTCCGCCACCTGGATATGGCGCTGCGCGGGTTCGTCAAAGGTGGAGCTCACCACTTCGGCCTTCACCGAGCGTTCCATGTCGGTGACTTCTTCAGGCCGTTCGTCGATGAGGAGCACGATAAGGACCACTTCCGGGTGGTTCCGGGCGATGGAGTTGGCCAGGTTCTGCAGGAGCATGGTCTTGCCGGTTCTGGGCGCGGCGACGATGAGGCCCCGCTGGCCCATGCCCACCGGGGTCATCAGGTCCATGACCCGGGCGGAGTAATTGTCCGGGTCGGTTTCCAGTTTGAGGCGGGTTTCGGGATAGAGCGGCGTCAGGTTGTCAAAGAGGATCTTGTCCCGGGCTACCGCGGGGTCTTCGAAATTGACCGTCTCCACCTTCAGGAGGGCGAAATAGCGTTCCCCTTCCTTGGGAGGCCGGATCTGGCCGGCGATGGTGTCCCCGGTGCGCAGGTTGAAGCGGCGGATCTGGGAAGGGGAGACGTAGATGTCGTCGGGGCCGGGCAGGTAGTTGTAGTCCGGGGCCCGCAGGAACCCGAACCCGTCCGGGAGGATTTCCAGGACCCCGCCTCCGGAGATGACGCCGTTTTTCTCCACCTGGGCCTGGAGGATGGCGAAGATCAGCTCCTGCTTGCGCAGGCCGGCCGCGCCTTCCACGTTCAGGTCCCGGGCCAGGGAGGCCAGTTCATTAATCTTTTTGTGCTTCAATTCGGATAAGTTCATCATTGCCTCATAAAAATAAATAGAAAGATAAGTATATAAATATTATTGCGAATTGCCGTGCTTCACGCAGGTCTGCCGCCGCTTCTACCTGGGAAATGCAGGTGGGCGAAGGAGGCGTTTATGGGGATTACAAAGACCTGCGGCGGCAGGGTACCGCCAACCGCGAGGACAACAGAATACAAATCATGGATAATTTCAAAATCAAACCAAGGGGATTGGTAATAGAGGTTGTCCTTAACTTGCTTAAGTTATATCGGGCCGCAACCAGGTTTTCTTAAGGCAGGTTATGAGAAAAAACTAACTCCTTTCCCCGTTTCTGTCAAATGATTTTTTGCAAATCTTCCCAGATTATTTGCACCTGCCGCCGGGTTTCCTCCAAGGGGCCCCGGTTGTCCACCACGAAGTCGCCTCGGGCGGCCTTGTCCTTCAAGGGCATCTGGGCCTCGATGATCCCCTGGATTTCCTGCGCGTCCCGGTGGTCCCTGGTCTGAAGACGTTGCACCTGCTCTTGGGGGTCGGTATCAACGACGATGACCTTGTCATACCCCCGCTCCAGCCCGGCCTCGAACAGGAGGGGCACCTCCACCAGCACCATCTTTACCCCTTGGCGCTCCAGTTCCGCCAGGCGCTTCCGGATTTCTTGGCCCACGTAAGGATGGACAATGGCATTCAGCCGCGTGCGGGCATGAGGGTCGGTAAAGACCTTCCGGGCCATCGCGGGCCGGTTGAGTTTGCCGTCTTCCAAGAAAAACTCCGGCCCGAAGGCCTCTTTCAGCTTCCCCCAGGCCGGCGCGCCCACCTCCACCACCGCGTGGGCCACCGCGTCCGCGTCCAACACCGCCGCGCCCAGCTCCTGAAACATGCGGGCCACCACGCTCTTCCCCGAGCCGGCCCCCCCGGTAATGGCGATTTTGAGCATTGATGATTAAACTTTACTTATTATTAATTCGGTCAATTATAGATCATTATAGCCCTTGCCCCGGGGCCTGATTGCCAGGACTTCGAGGGCTGCCTTGGATTCGTCAATTCGATAGATAATCCGCCAATCGCCAACCCGGGAATAACGCACGCCGGAAATGGTGGTCAGGGGATTGGAAAGTCTGGTGGAGAATGGGTCTCTTGATAATTTTTCCAGTCGCTCATTTATCCGCTTTTCGGTAGTTCGGTCAATGCGCTGCAATTCCTTCCTGGCCTGACGGTTTAAAAGGATGTGATAGCTCACAGGCCGCGCTCTTTTTTGTATTCTTCATAAGTAATGTATTCTCCCCGCTCAAATTCCTGGATTCCCTCTTGGATCGCGGCCAAATCTTCGGCGCTAAAGTGTTCCTCTTCTTGCTCATAGAGAACATCAACCAGTTTGCGCAGAAGTTCGGCGTTAGGACCTTGGGCAATGGTTTTGACTTTGACGATCAGGTCTTCTGTGAGATTTTCCATGAGGTTCCTCCTTGGCTTGACATGCGGGCCACCACGCTCTTCCCCGAGCCGGCCCCCCCGGTAATGGCGATTTTGAGCATTGGATGAGAAGTTTTTTTGAGGGAGGGGGCCTGGGGCCACGGGCCACTTACAATCCCTCCCTCAAACTCCCTCCCCCAACCCCTTAAAGTAGGGTGGGCATGGCCCACCTTGTCTTGTTTTTGGCGGTTAGTGCCAGCCAAACTACAACTACTCTTTTATCTCTTTAATACGTAGATGTTGCTGCATTTTTTCCGGTTCGTATTCCCAAGTTCCATCCCAAGCAACCTCAAAGACTTGGTATCTAGGTGATGAAAAGTTAGTCGCCTCGATTTCCATATGATAGCGAACGGCTTCGTCTTTGCCAATAAACCCTTGAAAGGTATAGGGGGTACCCCACAGCCTGGGAATAAATTTATTTTCATTCTCTTTGATAAATCCAAGGTCAAGAATCTGCTCTTTAACAATAGTGACAACAGGTGGAGTTATTTCAGCTGGAGCCCAAACAAACTGTAAGGGTACGGACATAGGTATCGGATAAAATTCTCCATCGGGTCCGCGGCGGCTCATACCTTTAAGAAGGACGCGGCAGTTCTCAACATTAAGCCAAGGTCTTTTATTGACAACTTTAAGGTGAAAAAACATACATCTGCTATATTGGCCACTGTTTGGGTCACCAAAAACATTTGGATCACCACGCAGGTTGTGAGGTTCAATAATTAATTTCGCTGGGGCAAGCTTCGCCCTTAGCCAGCTTCCCCAAATAGCTGCTGCTGCAACCATTAGAGGGCCTATCACACCAAGAACGTCAATGAAAATATTTGAGCTTCGCATTTCCTCAACCCTCTATATATCTTTTAATTTTTCCAACACCCCCTGAAAATCCCCCGGCAGCGCCGCCTCCCAGCCCACCTCCTCGCCGCTCCTTGGGTGGGTGAAGCGGAGTTGCCAGGCGTGCAGCATCTGCCTTTTTACCAAGGGCCGGAGGCCGGAGAGGGCAGGGGGGGCGCTTTTCAATCTAGTAGCGCCGCCGCCATACGTGGCGTCTCCCAGGATGGGGTGGCCCTCCGCGGTCAGGTGCACCCGCAGTTGATGCGTGCGTCCGGTCTGGGGGCTCAGTTCCACCAGGGTCAGGGGGCCTACGAATTCCTGGAGCACCCGCCAGAAGGTGACCGCGTCCTTGCCCCTCCGGGCGTGCACCGACATCTTCTGGCGCTCCTGGGGGTGCCGGCCGATCTCCCGGGCGATGCGGCCCTCTGGCGTAGCCAGCCGCCCCCAGACCAGGGCCAGGTATTTCTTCTTTACTTCATGTTTCTGAAATTGGGTTATCAAAGAACGGTGGGCCAACTCCGTCTTGGCCGCCACCAGCAGGCCGCTGGTGTCCTTGTCCAGGCGGTGCACCAGGCCCGGACGGCTGACGTCGCCGATCTCTTGCAACTCCGGGCAGTGGTGCAGCAAGGCGTTGAGCAGGGTGCCGGTCTGGTGCCCGGCCCCGGGGTGGGTCACCAGGCCCGGGGGTTTTTGTATTACCAGAAGGTCCCGGTCCTCATGGATGATCTCCAGGGGCAGGGGTTCCGGGAGTAGATGGCTGGGCGCGGGGGGCGGCACCGCCACCTCGATGGCGTCCCCTACTCGCACCTTGTAAGAGGGAGGCCGGGGCCGGCCGTTCACCAGGACCAGCCCGGCCTTGAGCCAGCGCTGCAGCCGGGCCCGGCTGAAATCCAGATGTTGGGTCAAGAGATGGTCCAGGCGGCTCCCCCCTTCCTCCGGGGCGACAGTCAGGGCCAGGGACTGGAGGCGGCTGGCGTGGCTTTCCAAAATTACCTTAAATTTTCAGAGCCTTACTCCCTCCCCCTTGAGGGGGGAGGGTTGGGGTGGGGGTGGCGTCTTTTGGCTGATTACAGCTACCTGGTGAAAGTCGCCCCCTCCCCCCGTGGGGAGGGAGAGTTTTAGGCGTCGATATTTTGTCAGTTATTTCCGGGAGGGGACACTATGCTCACATCTTCCGGGCATTGCCGCCATTCTTGATTTCACTGAAGATCATGCGCCCCGCGGTGGTCTGCAAGACGCTGGTGACCGCCACCTCCACCTCCTTGCCGATGAAGCGGCGGGCGTTCTCAATGACCACCATGGTGCCGTCGTCCAGGTAGGCCACGCCCTGGCCCTGGGATTTGCCCTCCCGGAGGATCTGCACCTGCAGGGTCTCCCCCGGCAGCACCGCGGGTTTCATGGCGTTGGCCAACTGGTTGATGTTCAGGACTTCGATACCCTGGAGCTCCGCCACCTTGTGGAGGTTGAAGTCGTTGGTCAGGATTTTGGCCCGGAGTTTTAAAGCCAGGGCCACCAGTTTGGAATCCACGCCCGCGGCCTGGGGCACATCCTCTTCCACGAACTCCACCTGCAGGCGGTTATGCTGCTGCAGGCGCTTCAAGATGTCCAGGCCCCGGCGGCCCCGGGTGCGCCGCAGCTCGTCCGGGGAATCGGCGATATATTGCAGCTCTTCCAGGACGAATTTGGGCACCAGGAAGGTGCCTTCCAGAAACCCGGTTTCCGAGATGTCGGCGATACGGCCGTCAATGATGACGCTGGTATCCAGGATCTTCAAGGGAGACCGCATTTGCCCGCCCCCGTCCAGAAAAGCCGGGGTGGACACCTCCGACATCTTTTTCCCTCCCAGAACCAGCCCGATATAACCAAAAATGGCAGAAAGCAAAATATATAAAGGTATTTGTAAATTGGGGAGTTCCAGGAATTGGTCGAAGGGATAGCTGGCCAGCTTGGCCATGCCCAGGCCGATGAACAGGCCCAGGGTGCCTCCAAAGATGGTTTTCAGAGGAATGCGCTTAATGACCCGTTCCAGACCCAGGGTCAGGAAGGCCGCCAGTAGGCCGCCCCCGGCTCCCGCCCAGCCGGCCCACCAAAAGTTACTGAATTGGGGGATCTGGCTGGCGATGAGATAGCCGCTGACCGCGCAAATGATGCCCATGATGGCCCCGGTGACCATCTTCTTTAACAATAGCATTCACCTCCTTTCCAGGAAAAATAAAGGCAGGACGGTGCGGCAGGCGCAGCCGTTTTTGCACCGCATCTCAATGCCGGCCACGTTATCAGCGACTGCACGCCGGGGGCTGGCCCTGGGCCGCAAACCAAGATGAAACTATGCCAGATCAGGCAGTTTCAGACTCAGGGAAGGAAAAAACGACTCAACTGCTTTCCAATAATTCCTGTAATTGCGCTTCGATTTCATCTTCCTTTTTATCATTCACTAACGAGAGTTCTTTGATTAATAGGTTTTTGGCGGTGTCCAGCATCTTCCGCTCCCCAAAGGAAAGGTCTTTCTCGGTCTTCAGGAGGGTCAGATCACGGAGGACCTCGGCCACCCGGAAGGGGGAACCGGTTTTGATCTTGTCCATGTAGTCCCGGTAGCGCCGGTTCCAGGTCTGGGTATTGATGCGGGACGGCCGGAGGCTGAGGATTTCGTAAACTTCGGGCACCGAGGTCTCGTCGATGATATCCCTGAGGCCGATGTTGCGGGCGTTGTTCTTGGGGATCATGATAATCATGTCGTTGTCCAACAGGCGCATAATATAAAACTGTTGCACGTTCCCAGAGACCACCCGTTCCTGGATAGATTCGATTATCCCTACCCCATGGGCGGGATAAACGGCCAACTGGCCTAGCTGGAACATCCTATCTCACCTCCCGTTAATTTTTTAACATATTTTCATCGAGAAAAAAAGGGCGGGCGGGAAAAAGAAAGCTGTCAGCTTTCAGCTATCAGCAGTCAGCTTCAAGACGAACTACCGGAAGTTTGACACAAAAATAGTCAAAGCGCGGTTTGCCTTACCTCCAATATTATTTATAAAGCTGAAAGCCGACCGCTGATAACTGACAACTAAAAGTCTCAACGGGAGAAACGGAACAGAAGTATCTCCCCGTCCTGGACCAGGTAATCCCGGCCTTCCACGTGCAGGCGTCCGGCTTCCTTGACCTTGGTGGCGCTGCCGCATTTTTGCAGGTCCTCAAAATTCATCACTTCCGCCCGGATGAAACCCTTCTCCATGTCAGTATGGACCCGGCCCGCGGCCCGGGGCAGGGGAGTGCCATGGGGCACGGTCCAGGCCCGCACCTCGACGCCCACAATGGTATAAAAGGTCACCAGGCCCAAAAGCCGGTAGCTTTCCCGGATGAGGCGGTGGATGCCGGGCTCGGAGAGCCCCAGGCCGGCCAGGAATTCCAGCCGTTCAGATTCGGGGAGTTCCTGAAGCTCCGCTTCCAGGTCCCCCAAGATGGGGACCAGGGGCGCGCCCCGGGCCGCGGCCAGGTCCTTAAGGGCCTGAAAGTGTTCGCCTCCCTGGAACTCCTCTTCGCTCAGATTGGCCACAAAAAGATAGGGTTTCAGGGTGAGCAGCGGTACCGGCTCCAGGTGCTCCAGCTCCGTAGGGCTGAGGCCCAGGTCCCGGGCCCAGCGGCCCTGATTCAGGCCCTCTTCCACCCGGGAGAGCGCGGCCAGGGCCGCGGCCCCGGCCTTTTCCCCCATCTTTACCTTTTTTTCCACCTTCAGCCGTTGCCGCCCCAGTATTTCCAGGTCCGCCAGGAGCAGTTCGGTTTCCACCACCGCCACGTCCCGCACCGGGTCCAGGCTGCCCAGGGGGTGGGGGCACTTGCCGGAAGCAAAGCCGCGCACCACGTGGACCAACAGGTCCACGTCCCGGATGTGGGCCAGGAACTGGTTGCCCAGGCCCTCACCTTTAGAGGCCCCGGCGATGAGACCGGCCACGTCCACGAACTCAATGGTGGTGGGGGTGAGTTTCTCCGGCTTAAGCAGCGTCCCCAGGGCTGCGAGGCGGTCATCCGGCACCGGCACCACCCCCAGGTTGGGGTTGATGGTGCTGAAGGGATAAATGGCCGTGTCCGCGCCCGCGGCCGTGAGGGCGTTGAAGATGGTGCTTTTGCCCGCGTTAGGCAGGCCGATGATGCCGCATTTCCAGCTCATGAAGGACGGTTTTCTGTTTTCTGTTTTCGGTTTTCTGTAATGAATGAATATGCTTTGTCATAGATGCTATTACGAGCGTGGCACTTGATCGATCTGTTTAAGCCTGTTCTCTCTGTTTGATAAAAAGCAACACCCGATAGGATATATTCTATCGGTTCTATTGTTTGTTCCGAAGATTTCCTTAATGGGATTTGCCAAAGACCACCTCCGCTAACGCCTCCAAAACTTTGTGGAATATCAGGGCTGCTGTCATAATTCACCTCAAAGTCGCAATAATCGTATTCACCGGCAGTGTATGTGCGACGGATACTTCCAAAACCGATAAGCATTAAAAAGCCCTTGAGCGGGTCGAATTTAATTCCCGGAGGGTGATCAATCGTTTTTTCATTCGGTACACCGCAAACTGCCCAGATCCCTCTGTCGAATTCGGGGGGATTGTTAAGAATCAGATCACGTTTTATATCAAGGTTATGGAAGCTTTTTTTCGCCCTAATCGTGCCCAGTTCTGAGGATGGTATAACAATAAAAGCAAGATCAGGCCCATCAGATTCGCCTTCTCCCTTTGCTAAGTGAATAATCTCTAAGTAATTTGAGTCGATCTTATACTTATGCACGTGCTCGCTGATTATTAAGCCAAGTGAAAAAGGCCTTTTTAGCAAATTAACAACATGTGCTGCTGTTAGAATGCCAAATGTATTTGAGAATGAAACAAAGGTACCTGAGCCAATGAGATTGGCAGATTCCTTTCCACTGGTATTCGTTGTCACCTCAATAAGACCAGTAGAATAGCTGAAAATCAACCGCGATATTTCATCTATCAATTTCTTTGGGAGGTCAGTTATCTTGAATAATTTATCTTGTTTTAACATAATTAAATTTAGACTTTTCTGAGTATTTCTTGCAAAAAACAGAAAACAGAAAACAGAAAACTACGCCTTCTGCTTCCATATCCCCGGAATCTTCGTGCCGCAATGCCCGCAGGCCCCGTCTTTCATCTTCACTTCCCCGATCTGGTAGCCCCGGCGGGCGATGACCAGTTTTTTGCAGTTATGGCAGAAGGTGCTCTCCGCGTCGTGCCCCGGCATATTGCCGATGTAGACGTATTTCAGACCCGCCTTCAGTGCGATCTCCCGGGCCTGCTCCAGGGTGCTCACCGGCGTGGGAAAGTGATTCTGCATCTTGTACAGGGGGTAAAACCGGGAGAAGTGCAAGGGCGTGAGGGGGCCCAATTCGTCCCTGATCCAGGCGCACATCTTGGCCAGGGTCTCCGGTTGGTCGTTGTGCTGGGGAATGACCAGGTTGACGATCTCCAGGTGCACCCCCTGCTTCCGCAGGGTCTGCAAGGTGCGGAGCACCGGGGCCAGTTCGCCCCCCACCAGGTCCCGGTAGAACTGGGGATCGAAGGATTTCAGGTCGATGCAGGCCGCGTCCAACACTGCCGCCAGTTTTTCCAGGGGCTCGGTATTGATGTAGCCCGCGGAATGGCAGGTGTTGAGGAGCCCCGCTTTTTTCGCCAGACGGGACGTATCCAGCATATATTCGTAAAAAATTAATGGCTCAACGTAGGTGTAGGCGATGGAAGGGCATTTGCCTTCCCGGGCCGCAGCCACCACCTGGTCCGGGGGCAGGTGGTAGTTAAAGGTCTTTTCCGGGCGGGTCTGGGAGATTTCCCAATTCTGGCAGAATTTGCAGTGCAGGTTGCAGCCCGCGGTGGCGATGGAAAAGGATAGAGTGCCGGGGAGGACGTGGAAGAAGGGTTTTTTTTCGATGGGGTCCAGGTGCACTGCGCAGGGGTTGCCGTAGGCCAGGGTGACGTATTTCCCGCCCCGGTTTTCCCGGACCAGGCAATCGCCCCGTTCCCCCTCATTGACTTCGCACTTCCGGGGGCAGAGGCGGCATTCGATGAGCCCCTTGGCAATGGCTTGGAAATAAAGGGCCGGATGGGGTTGCACGAAGCCGGAGCGCAATTCCTGGGCTCCGGCGGAACACAGGGGCAGGGGCAGGCCCAAGAGAGCCAAGGCGCAGGCGCCGCCCTGGAGAAAGGCGCGGCGGCTGCACTGCCGGCCCAGCCAGAACGGGGGGCCGCTCTTCATCTGCCGATGCCTTTCATGACCGGGGCCTCAAAAGGGCTCGCAATGCATAACAGCCCGATATCCACCCCTACAAGCCTGGGGGAGAAATCAGGAGGGATTCCTGGTGGCGGACGCTGGCGCCCGGGGGCGGATTAGTGGGCCCTGATGCCGTTGATGCGGTTGCGCAACACCCCGGAGGTCTTGAACACCACCACCTTGCGGGCCCGCAGGATGAGATTTTCTTTGGTTTGGGGGTTTCTGCCCCGGCGGGCGTTCTTCTGTCTGACCGAGAACTTGCCGAAGCCACTGATGAGCAGGTCTTCACTCTGGGCCAAGGAATCCTTCATGAGGTCCAGGACCCGTTCCACCACTGCCCGGGATTCTTGTTTACTCAGACCCACCTGGGTCTGCAGGCGGCTGATCAACTTTTCTTTAGTTAGGGCCATAAGCTTGTATCTAACCTTTTGTGAGAGGCTAAATCCTTAGGGTATATAATGGCTTAATGAGATTTCCCTGTCAAGTTTTTTTTACGCTGGGAATTCCGGAAAGGGCATGGGCCTCCTTGGGGGGCCGCAGAGGCCGCCGCAGACCGAAGCGCAGAGCCTGGAAATGGCAGGCGTCCAGGCACTTCAGGCACATGATGCATTCCCGGCTGTCCCTTTGCTCGTGGGGTACCACGCCGGTGGGGCAGACCTTGACGCAAGCCCGGCATTGGACGCAATTGCCCTCGTTGAACTCCAGTTGCACCAGGGTCATGCGGGTAAATAAACTGTAAAACGCACCCAGGGGGCAAAGGATGCGGCAAAAGGGCCGGCTGATAAAAATGGCCAGGATGATGATGAGGGTTAGGGTGGTGATTTTGTTCCAGAAGTAAAAACCCAGGGTGGACCACAGCGCGGGTTTGAGGAAGACCAAAGGCAACGCCCCTTCCAGGGTGCCCGCGGGGCACAGCAGTTTGCAGAACCAGGGTTGCCCCAAATTAAACTGATCCAGCAATAACAGGGGCATGAGGATCACCATCACCACCAAGACCACGTATTTCAACCACCTCAAGGGGGCCCAAAGATTGAATTTGGGAGAAGGCACCTTGTGGAGCAGATCCTGGATGAAGCCGAAGGGGCAGATCCAGCCACAGGGCAGGCGGCCCACCAGGGTGCCGATGAAACCCAGATAGCCCACCACCATGGCCCCCAGGTGGGGAAAGCTGCCGGGCATGGTATAGCGCAGGCTGGCAACGAAATTCTGCACCGCGCCCACCGGACAGGAGAGCAGGGCGCCGGGGCAGGAATAGCAGTTGAGGCCGGGATGGCACACCGCCTTCAAAGGCCCCTGGTAGATCACCGAGCCCCAGGGAAAAAGCAGATAGCCGTTGGTTCCCAGGGCGACCAGGGTCTGAATCAGGTTCCTGAGAGCGGTCATCAACCCACCCCGATGCAGGACAGACAGATAGTATTGCCCAGGTGCATGAGGTAATCCAGGTCTCCGGTGTTGATCCCCAGGATGAAGAGGAGGGTAAAGATGATCACCAGCCAGATTGCTTTTTTAGGCATGCAGATACCTCGGATATTTGGCTTTCAGCTTTCAGCGGTCAGCTTTCAGCTTTTTCAAAACAGTCATTCATGGGCCTTTGGCGCCCGTAAATTATGAAAGCCATTAGGGCGGGCGTCCTCGCCCGCCTCGTTAATCCGCACAGGCTGGAAAGCCTATGCTAACAGCAAAAACTATTCGAAGCATTATCAAGATTAACTCCTTAACTCCAAATGATCGCGGTTAGGAATCAAATCCCCGATATTTTTAAGCTGATAGCTGATAGCTGACAGCCTCGAGTCCCTACTTCTTCTTCCACGACCACACAATCAGACAAACCCCTCTTTCAGCGCGGAGATGGCCGCGTCCACCCGGGCCCTGGCCTCGGGGGCTTCCCGGCGGAGGGCGTCCCAGGCCTCCTGGACCTGTTCCTCCAAGGGCTCGGGGAGAGAGCCGTAGACCGACAGGGAAGACCGCCAGCGCTGCCGCAGCCGTAAAGCCAACCTCTCTGCCTCCGGTTTTTGCAGATAAGCGTCGATAACCTGCAACATTTTTTCCTTATCCCCGGGAAGCTGCCCTTCCACCGCGTACAAGAGGTTGGACATCTGGTCGGAGACCAGATAGGAACCGCCATGCAAGTTAGTGATCAAAAGAGCAATCTCCTCCACCACTGCGTCTTCGGGGAGTTCCGTAAACAACCCCTCCCTTGCTTGGGCCAAGAGGGGGGAATGGCGCCGCAGGGCCAGGGTCCGCAGGCGGATAAAATCAGGGTTGATCTCATTCAACACCGCGGCGCTGTCCAAGGCGTGCCTTTGGGACAGATCCTTGCCCCCCAGGCCGGGCATAAGGTAGTCGCACAGGGAGATGCCCGCGGCCACCACCTTCCGGCCGCCCTCCACCTGCTCCCGGGCGGTCACGCCTTTCTTCATCCTTGCCAACACCGCGTCGCAGCCGGATTCCAGGCCCACGTGAAGCCGCACCAGGCCGGCCTGGCGCAATTCTCTTAATTCATCCAAGGACTTGCGGCGGCAACTCCGGGAGCTGGCATAGGCGGTGACCCTTTCCACCGTGGGAAAGGCCGACTGCAGATAGCCAAGGACTGCCAACAGCTCCGGAGTCCGCATAATCAGGGCGTCCGCGTCTTGGAGAAACACGGTCCTGGCCCCAGCCGCCAGCCAGTTGGCCACGTTGTGGAGATTTTGCCATTTGCGGGTCAGATTACCGGAATTTTCTCCATAGAGAAGGGGGTCGCCGCCCCAGACCCCGCGGATGACGTCCTGGGTGATCCAGCCCCCCTGGCCCCTGGCTGCGGCCATGGCCTGCAGTTCCTCCTGCAACGCCCGGGCTACGTCGATATCCTTTTTAATATCGTCCACTTGCCGGTAACCGAATTTCTCTCCCCGGTAGGTGGCGCAAAACTGGCAACGGTTCCAACTGCAGTTCCTGGTGGTCCTGATGAGCAGGGAATGATCGCTGCCTTCGCTGGGGGGGCGGATGGGCCCCATCTCAAAGAAGAAATTCGCGCCGTCGGCGGCCAGCCTGCGATTATCCTCAGGGTTTGGATAAGTCATAAAAATAATTTTGGATCAGGGACCGGGATTGTCAATATGGCTAAGGTTCCTGGAGGAAAGCCGGGTGTAGTTCGGGGAGTTTATAAAAGTTTCGCCATGACTCAGACGCTATTATATCCAAAGGTTGGGGAGCCGGGGAAAAAATTTTTCAGGTTGCCGATAATTTTCTTGACTGGAGGAAATATATGTTTATTATAATATTCAAATATTATGATAAATAAATATTCCTCAGAACGATTGGAAAAAGCGGCCCGCTGCCTCCGGACCTTGGCCCATCCCCTCCGACTGCAGATCATTAACCTTCTCAGCCAGAGGGAACGCGCGGTCCAGGAGCTGGAAAAGGAACTGGGGGTTTCCCAATCCAGCATCTCCCAGCATCTCAATCTCTTGAAAGACAAGGAGATAGTGGCGTCCCGCCGTGCGGCCCAACAGGTTTTTTACCGCCTGCACGACCCCCGTTTTCTGGAACTCATTTCCCTGACCCGGGAGTTGTTTTGTAAGGAATAACCAGGGTAGGGCGTACCTAACGGTGCGCCCACCCCAGGGCGGTCTTCTGGGCCCGCCCCTAATTGGTATTAAAGGAGTAAGCCATGAGCAAATATAACCCGCAGCGCACCTTGGATTGCCGGGGAGACGCCTGTCCCCTGCCCCTGCTGAAGACCAAGAAGGCCATGGCCGAGATGGCCAGCGGCGAAATTTTGGAGGTGGTGGGCACCGATCCGGGCTCCAAGAACGATCTCCCCAGTTGGGCCAACCGCACCGGCAACCTTTACCTGGGGGAGGAGGAAGAAGGCAGCGTCTTCCACTTCTTTCTCCGGAAGAAATGAGGTCCCCGATGGAGACCGGACCTTTAGGGATTATGGTGACCACCCGGGAGGCCCTGGACCACCTCCTGGGGCTGGTAACGGCCGCGGAAAAACGGGGCGTCAAGGTGGAGGTCTTTCTCAGCGGCGAAGGGGTGTGGCTTTCCCAGGACCCCAGGTTCGCCCAACTCGCGGGCCGGGCCAGGTTGGCCCTGTGTGAAGTGAGCTTTCGGGCCCAGGGCTTGACGGGCGAGGTGCCGGGTATGGGTTTTAAGGATTTTGCCACCCAAGCCCGCCATGCGGCCATGGTGGAGGACTGCCCCCATTATCTGGTGTTGTAACGGAGAAATACTGATGAAAAAAGTCGCGGTGGTGACCCGTGATCACCAAAGCCATTATGAGGCCCTGCGCACCAGCCTGGGATGCCTCCTGGAGGATCATCAGGTGAGCTACCTGGTGCTGGATGAAGAGATCCGGCCGGATGAGGCCTTTACCGACAACCTGGGCTTTCTGGAGGAAATGGAAGGCCGGCGCTACAGCAACCATCCGGCCAATGTGGAAAAATACGGCTTCACCTATCTGGACCTGGCGGAGATGGGAGAACTCTTGCGGGGCCAGGACATTATCATCCCTTTTTAAGTTCAAGGTTCAAGGTTCAAAGTTCAAAGTTAAGAGAAATGACATGTATCAACTTTTCATAATTCGTAGGTGGGCCGAGCCCCAAGAAGGACTGCCATGAAAATCCTGCATGTGTTTCGCCATCCCCCCGATCCGGTCACCCGGAAGCTGGTATCTATCCTCTCCAGGGACCGGGAGGCCGCGGAGTTCAACCTTTTCCCAGAACCGGTGGACTATGACCGGTTGCTGGAGCTGATCATCAACCACGACCAGGTCATCTCCTGGTGGTAACAAGGAGAAAACATGAGTAATCATAATGCCCACCAATTTGCCGCGGCTGGCGGCCCGGTTTTATCTCCGGAAGTACAGGATTTAATATCCGAACAGGTGCGCGTGCAGGTGGCCGCGGCACTCAAGCGCCTGGGCCTCGATCCGGCCCGGCCCAAACGCGCGGCGCTCATCGCCTCCAAAGGCACCCTGGACATGGCCTATCCGCCCCTGATCCTGGCCACCGCGGCCGCGGCCATGGACATGGAGGCCGCCATCTTCTTCACCTTTTACGGCCTGGATATCGTCCGCAAGAAAAAATTAAGCCACTTGAAGGTGCCGCCCCTGGCCAACCCGGCCATGCCGGTGCCCATGCCCAACATCATCGGCATGCTGCCGGGCATGACCTATATGGCCACCTGGATGATGAAGGACTGGATGAAAAAGGGCGGAGCGCCCACCATCCCCGATCTCCTGGACTTCGCCAAGGAAAACGGGGTGCGCCTCATTGTCTGTCAGATGTCCATGGACGTGCTGGGCATCAAAAAAGAAGAACTGATCGACGGCGTGGAATTCGCCGGGGCCGCGGCCTTTCTGGACTACGCCGCGGACGCGGATATCAACCTGTTTGTGTGAATGGATCGTGGGGGGAGGGGCCAGGACCCTGCCCCTCCCTCCACACCCCCCTCCCCAACCCGCATAAAGAAAGAAACCCTGTTTACAGGGGATGGAGGAAGTGGCGGCAGCCACCGGCTCTCTCCTTCAAAAAGCCTTCTAGGGATTGTGGGGTAAAGAGGACCGCCACCCCTGGCCCTCTGCCCCGCTCGTGTTTATAATAGTCAAAATGGCTCATATTCCGGGTTTTCTCATCACCTCCGGCAATCAAATGGTTCTTTTAACTAAAATCTTTATTTAAGGTGGTTTTCATGGGTAAAGTGGCGTTGATTGTGGCGGACATGCTCCGGGATTTTCTGGAGCCCCAGGGGACCCTTTATCTGGGAGACGCCGCCCGGAAGATCATCCCCTTTGTGGCCCGGAAGACCGAAGAGACCCGGGCCGCAGGCGGGGTGGTGATCTATGTTTGCGACGCCCATGCCCCGGAGGACCCGGAATTCAAGCTTTTTCCCCCTCACGCGGTCAAGGGCAGCCGGGGTGCGGAGATCATTCCCGAACTTCAGGTTCGGCCCGGGGATTACCGGGTGGAAAAGACCACCTATAGCTGCTTTTTTAACACCGACCTGGACTTCATCCTGAAGCGGGAGCAAGTGGAGCGGGTGGAGATCGTGGGCGTGTGCACCTCCATCTGCGTCATGGAAACCGTGCAGGAACTCCTTGAGCGGGACCTTCCCCGCCTGGTTTACCGGGAGGGAGTGGCCGACTTCGACCCCGAGGCCCACGCCTTTGCCCTGAAGCACATGGAGCGGGTCCTGGGGGCCGAGGTGGTTTGATCGCGCCAGCGGTCTCCGAGTTCTCTCGGACCTTTATTCTTAATAATTGATACTCAATAGACCCCGCAAAACTTCTTTACGGAAGTTCGAGCCTCTGGATGAAAGCGGACTAGTCGAGGAAATCAAAGGAGAAATCCTAATCTACGGTTAAAGGTAACCTTGCCAGATGGATGGATCCGTGCAGATCTTGTTATATTTAGGGGCGGGATTGTGCTCCGGCTTCTTGAACACCATCGCCAGCGCTGGGTCCGCGCTTACCCTGCCGCTCATGATATTCTTGGGCCTGCCCGCGAATATCGCTAACGGCACGAACCGGGTGCAGATAGCCATCGGCCGGATTACTTCGATAGTCTCTTTTCAGCGGTCCAAAGCCATTGATTGGCGCAATGCCCTCATTCTCTCCATCCCTTGTTTCTTTGGAGCCATTTTAGGCGCCTCGTTAGCTACCGCCCTCCAATCCAAGTATATCGGTTGGGCTATTACCTTTGCGGTCATAGCCGTGGTTGTCGTAATGTTGAGCAACCCCAAGAGATTGCTCAGAGATCAAAAGGCCGAAAAGCCTGTCATCAGGTGGTGGCATCTGGGCCTCTATTTCCTGGTGGGACTTTGGGGCGGGTTCATAGTGCTGGATGCGAGTACTTATGCCCTCATGGTGTTGGTGCTCGGCATCGGTTATGATCTCAAAAAAGCCAATGCAATCAAGGCAGTGGCTATTTTCCCCATGACCATCATCTCTCTGGCAATTTTTGTCTGGGCCCGGGAAGTTAATTGGCATGTCGGGTTGTTGTTATCGGTGGGCAGTGTTATCGGTGCCTGGATCGGCGCGACCTTAGCCGTTAAAGAATGGATTAAGATCTGGATCTATCGAATTTTAATTGCGATTTTAATCCTGGAAATTTATCAACTGCTGAATAGATACTTTTTTCAACATCGAACCTGGATAGAAAAAGCTTTCTTTAGTTATTTCTAAATTTACAATTAGGAGAGGGTGAGCGGTGAGAACCAAAATTTAGTTAAGGTATTTCCCCGGGCACTATATTCGGGCATCCCTGGATCCCTCAATTTAGTTCCCGCATAAGCCTGACCCCCTCCGCAAATCCCGGTTGCAACACGTCCGCCAGGGCGATATCGAGGCCCGCGCCCGCGAGCATCGTCAGGCAGGTTGTTTCCACCTCCAGGGGATAGACCCGGCGCAGGTGGCTCCGCAGATTGGAGAGCCCCGCCATGGTGCGCGCGGGTTCGGGAAAGACCGCGCCCGCCGCCAGCAGGCGCACGGTCTGGATACACTCCCGCACCTGCTCCCAGGCGTCTGGCCAACTGAGGTTGGGGAGCACCGGATCGTAAATCAATTGCTCCGCAGACAGACCCGCGGCCAGGGCCTGCTCCCGCAGCTCCACGGCCAGGGCGATCTTCCCTTCCATAGTTGGAGGCGGAAAGGAGCGTTCATCCAGGAGCAGCAGCACCAGGTCGGTCTGGTGGGCCGCGGCCAAGGGCAAAATTTCTGCGAGTTTTTCGGGCTCCAGGGTCAGGGCGTTGAGGATGGGCTGCCTCCGGCACGGGGCCAGCCCCTTTTCCAGGACTCCGGCCCGGGGGGTGTCCAGAATCAGGGGCAGGTCCACCGCCTCCTGGACCGCGTCCACCATAAAGGCCAGGCGGTCTTCCTGGCGCTTGCTTAAGAAACCGGGATTGAGATCCAACAGCGAGGCCCCGGCCTCCCGGCAACGCCGGGCCAATTCCTGGAGGGGCCGGGGGTCCCGCTTCTCCAGCGCCTCCGCCACCGCCGGGTTAAAGATCTGTAGATTATCCGCAGCCAGGATCATGGTGTTGCCTTAAGAAAGCGAAGTTGGGGGAGAGGCCAGGGGCCGGTGGCCCAGGCGTCTCGCCTGGGGACCTTAGAAGCTATTGCAAAACCTCCTGATCTGCCGATTTGTCATTCTGAGCGCAGCGAAGAATCTAATAATTTCAATGACTAGACCCTTCGCCTGCGGCTCAGGGTGACAAGGAAAATAGGTTTTGCACCAGCTTTTAGTATGACATCCCAGAAATACCTTACATAAATCTTGTAAATCTTTCCCCCTCCCCCTTGAGGGGGGAGGGCCGGGGTGGGGGTGGCGACTTTTAGCTGATTACAGCCACTTAGGCAAAGTCGCCCCCCTCACCCTAACCCTCTCCCCCGAGGGGAGAGGGAAAAATAATGGGCATATATTTTGTAATTTATTTCTGGGACGCTACACTAGGCCTCCTCTCCTAACATAAATTGGGCATGGGGAAAGGAGTAAATGTGGAACAGCCGCCCCCGGCTGTTCCAGAGCAGGCGAGGGCGCCTGCTCCACATCAGTTGCCCTTCCTGCAGTTCATTTAACAAATCCCCGGGCCGCCAGGGCGGACCCGGCCTCCTGGAAGACCTGGCGGCCCCGGTTCTCGGCCTCCGCCAGTTGCCGGGAGAATTCCTGACGCCGCGCTTCCTCCGCCACCAAAGGCAGATTGGCCCGGGCGATGTGGTACGCGCCCTGGAGCGCGGCCATCAGAAACTCCCGGGCCACCTGGAGGTCGGAGACCAGGTGTTTTCGGCATCGGGCCCCAGCCCAGGCCACCAAGGTCAGGGCTTCTTCGGCCCGGGCCATGATCTCCTGGGGGACTTGCAGGGCGTAGGCCACGGCCTCCTGCCACTCTTGGCCCCGGGAGCCGGAGGCCCGCACCTGGGCCATCTGCGCGTAGGCCCGGACGTCTTCCTCCCGGAGGCGGTCCAGGTCCGCGGCCAACTGCCCGATCTGCCCTAACTTTTCTTCCCAAACCGGCCGCTGCCCCTGGTGCGCGGGACGCTGGGCTTCCAGTTGCGCCACCTTTTCCAGCAGCGCCAAAGCCACCATGCCGCCAAACGCGGCCGCGGCCCCGCCGCCAGGGTCAGGGCGGGGCTGGGAGAGTTGGTCTAAAAATGAGGCACTCATACCATTTTCCTTGTCATTCTGAGGGAGCCGCAGGCGACCGAAGAATCTCTAAAGACGAGATGCTTCGCTGCGCTCAGCATGACAAGGAGAGGAAAAATGTAGGGTGGGCAGTGCCCACCAATCCTTTAACCTATTATTTTTCCTCTTCCTTTTGAGGGCGCGGCGGCGGGGAAAAACCCTCTGGCCATTTGGTGGTTTCATCCCAAATTGCATTAGCCACCTGCTCGGGAGTGATGCCTATTGCTCCCTTCAAATCCGACCCATTAAGTTTGGCTCCGTTGAAATGAGCCCCTTGTAAATCGACTCCATCGAGGGTCGCCTCCTGAAAGTTGGCATTAATAAGGAGTGACCCTTGGAGGATGGTATTAACAAGATAGGCTTTCCGCAAGTCGGCTCGGTCGAGGACCGACTCCCGGAGATTGCATCCCAAGAGAAACGCCTTCTGGAGATCGGTTTCCAATAGGTGCGCCCCTTCAAGGTTTGCATTGATAAACAAACTATTCCTCAGGTTGGCTCTATTGAAAAGCATTCCTTGAAGTTTGGCCTCCTCCATGTGCAAACCCGCCAAGTGGGTTTCCCTCAAATCTAAAGACTGTTCTTCACCCTGTCCAAAGGTGCGAACCCGACGACCCAAGACGGTGATCACCGCTTGGATGTCTGTTCGAGGCTTGGACAGAGGAGACGGGGACACATCATCCTCCATTGGCTGTTGCCCCGAAAGGTCATCCCATTGTCGTGGCGCATTCACCCGCACGAACGCGGTAAGGACCTCCATGATGGGCCAGTGGTCCTTGGCCGATTCCCGGGCGATGCGTTCCAGGGCGTAGATGCCGCCCAGGCGTATCTGCAATTTTTCGCTGCCCAGTTGCTCAACAGCCTTGACGTAGAGGTCCCTGAGCTGCTGCTCCCGGGCCACTTCGGCCTGGTCCTGCAGGGCCTTGGAGCGCACCCAGGCGATGTAGAGGCCCACCAAGGCTAAGAAGCCGCCCCCAAATATCTGGGCCAGGGTCTTGCGGTATTCGTTGATCTGGTGCAGCCGGTCCTTGATAGACAGGCCCGATTTCGGCACCTGCCAGTAGGGGAGAAACCAGATGATGGGGATCAGAATGACAATGCCCAGCACCGCGCTAAAAACCAGGTAGCGCCCCGGGGCTTGGCGGAAAAAATCCGTCACCTTCCTTCTCGCCTGCCGGTCCTGGTCCTGGGACATGGCCTCGAACTCCCAAAGGTGTTAAATGCCATAGCCAAAGTATTTTTGTCACCCTGAGCGAAGCGAAGGGTCTATCGATTTGCAATGACAAGATTCTTCGCTGCGCTCAGAATGACAAGTAGAAGATGTTGCCAATTTTGGCAAGACTTTTCTTTGGCAGGTTCACGTAGGGGCGAATCTTGTATTCGCCCTGAGCGTCCGGGGCGAACACCAGGTTCGCCCCTACGGAAAACATCCCGTTGCAGATAATTTTGTATGAGAAAAGAGGCCCAGACAATTGAACGGCACAGGCTGGAAAGCCTGTGCCACCAGATTATACCGATTCTTTTAACGGAAAACAGAAAACGGAAAACAGAAAACCATATTTAAAGGATTGGGGGAGGGAGCGTGGGGGAGGGAGGCTAAGGTCCGCAGGCGGGGCGCCTGCGCTACCAGCCCTTTGCCCCCTCCCCCACAAATCGCTTCACCTAATCTCCACCGTAGCCTGGGGGTCGAAGGGGTTGGTGCGCACCGCCAGGGAAAAAAGGTAAGGGTAGTGGTTCTTGAGGTGCTCCATGTAATCCAGCCAGGAGTCAATCAGCAGGATAAAGACTCTCTGGAGGTCCCCGGTCAGGTGCTCCTGGTCCCCGGGGGAGAGATGCTGCAACTCCTCCCGCTGGGCCAATTCCTCGGCCAGGTGGAAGACCGCCAGCAGCAGGTTGGAAAAGGCGTCGTGTTCCAGCAAATTGGGATTTTCCAGGAGACGCAGGAGAAAATCCCGTTTGTCCGCCAGGAAGGACTGGAGAAACTCCAATTTGACTTCCTCGAGGCGCAGGTCGAAATCATACCCGGGCAGGGCTTTCCGGAAACTGGCGAAGCCCTGGTCCGGCCATTGGTCGATGTTCTTGATTAAGCTGGAAAAATGGTCGGGACCGGTGGTAAATGAAGAGATGGACTTTAACAGGTCCTGGCCCACCTCACTGAAGAAGGCGCCGATGACCATGTTCAGCTTGGCCAGTTTGGCCCGCTTGGCGTGGACGCCCAAGAGCTGGTTGATGATGATGGTGACGATGAGCACGTTGATGGGCAAAAAGCCCAATTGGGCAAAAAACAGCCGGAGCATGTAATTCACGTCTCGAAAAAGCAGGTAATGGATCCCATAGACCATGGCGGACACCCAGAGCAGGGAGAGGCCCAGCCAGACTTTCCAGCTAAAAAGTTTCATGGATCAAGTCCTTAATAATTCCTTTTAATACCATTGCAGCCGTATGGCTATTTCCGTGTCTCCGGACACCGGAAAACTGGCCCGGTGGAAATCCGGACGTTTGCCGTAGTTATTGGAAAAGCCGTACATCGCCTGGGGGATGCCCCAAAAGTTCTTTTTGAGGTCGCCGCTGCAGTCAAGATCGTGGAACGCAGCTACAGCATAGGTTCCCTCAGGAATATTTGAAAAAATCACTTTGGCATTGCCATTGGCAATGTCGGCCTTTTGGCCCTGATAATAACCGCGGCCTGAGCCGAAATCTTGCCGGGTCTCCAGGTTGTATAAGGCCACCGCGAGGCAACCCTGGCCGCTGTCAGCGTTGCTCACGGCCACGGTCAGGGTTGCCGCCTGGGCCGACCCCACGGTTAACGTTATCGCCAGGATCAGGAACGCTATCTTTCTCATGACGGCCACCAATAGTCGTTGCCCAAAGTTTTTTCTAATTCCCCCCTCACCCTAGCCCTCTCCCCCCGCCTCATCATTACCCACAAGTTTTTTCAAATCGGTGGCACAGCCTTTCCAGGCTGTGCCGGAAATATTTTGTCTTGGGGTGCGCCCTGCGCACCATTTTGCCGAACTGTGGCGGGCGGGGACGCCCGCCACTACGAACTTTTCATGTTATCTCCAATGCACCGCGATTCAAGTTTGCCCCCTGGCCTCACTCCTTACCTACTTCGCCGCAGACCCCGCAGCGGCTGCAGACCTGGGGGAGACAGGGCGGCGTCTCCTTTCCCGCCAAGGCCCGCTGGTATTCCTCCCGGAGGTAGTCCTTCTGCAGGCCGTGGTCGATGAAGTCCCAGGGGAAGAGTTCATCGGCATGGCGCTCTCTAAGGGTGAAGAAGTCCGGGTTGACGGGGCTCTCCCGGCAGGCCCGGGTCCAGCCTTGCCGGTGTGCGGCCAGGAGCAGGTCCCCCACCCGCCGGTCGCCCCGGGACAATAGTGCCTGGACATAGGCCCATTTGGGGAGGTCGGTGTGCACCCGCACCTCTTTGAGGCCCTGGAGTCCCTGGCGCACCAGCTTCAGGCGCTTCTTCAACTCCCCCACTTCCAGGAAGGGGGCCCATTGGAAAGGGGTGAAGGGTTTGGGCACAAAGGAGGAGAGGCTGAGGGTGATCTGCCCTAGCCGCCTTTTCCCCCGGCTGTCCTTGACCACCCGGTGTTCCAGGTATTTCACCAGCCGGGGAATCTCCTCCACGTCCTCCAGGGTCTCGGTGGGCAGGCCCACCATGAAATAGAGGCGCATCTGGGGGATGCCCGCGGCGTTCAGGGCTATGGCGGCCCGGGCCAGGTCTTCCTGGGTCAGGCCCTTGTTCAGGACCCGGCGCAACCTCTCGCTGCCCGCGTCCGGGGCCAGGGCCAGGGTGCGCACCCCGCCCGCGGCCAGCAGGCGGCAAAGTTCTTCATCCACGGAGTCGGCCCGGAGGGAACTGATGCCTAAATTCCCGCCTGCATCCAGGACCCGGCGGCAGAGTTCCTTGACCTCGGGGTGGTCGGAGACCGCGGCCCCCACCAGGCCCACTTTCCGGGATGCCCGCAGACCCTCCAGAATTTGGGGATATAAAGATTCTGCGGCTCTTTCCCGGGGCGGGCGGTAGACAAAACCCGCGGCGCAAAAACGACAGCCCCGGGAGCAGCCCCGGCCGGTCTCCACCAGGAACATCTCCCCCCATTCGCTCTGGGGGGCCAGGATATGGCTGTGGGTAGGGTAGGGGGCCAGCTCGGGGAGATGGGGCGGCCGCACCCGGGGGGGAAAACCGGGCTCCGGCGTAAACGCGGCCAGGGCGCCGTCGGCCCCGTAATGGGGTTGGTAAGCATGGGGGACATAGACCCCGGGGATGGTTTGGGCCAGTTCCCGGAGAATGACATGCCGGTCCCGGTCGCCGCCGGCCTCCGCCAGAAACTGGAAAAAGGGGACCGCGCCGGCCTCCCCCTCCCCCAGGAAAAAGGCGTCCACAAAAGGGGCCAGGGGTTCAGGATTGAGAAAGGTAGCCACCCCCCCGGCCAAAACCAGGGGGTCGCCGGGTCCCCGGGCCGCGGCCAGGAGGGGAATCTGCCCGGCTTCCAGGATTTGCAGCACCTGGGGGTAGTCGCCCTCAAAAGAAATGGAAAAGGCCACCGCGCCGAAGTGGGTGAGGGGCCGCTGGGATTCCAGGGTCAGTATGGGAGTGCCCGTGCGCCGGTGTTCCTCCCATTCCCGGGGGCCGGGGAGGAAAGCCCGCTCGCAGACCAATCCGGGCTGGGCGTTGAGCAGGCGGTAAATCACCTGGAACCCCAGGTTGCCCATGGCCACGGGGTAGAGGTGGGGATAAACCAGGGCCACGGGCCAGGCCGCGCCCCACTCCCGCACCTGCGCGCCCTTTTCTTGGGATAGTAATTTTTTCAGACGGGCCTTGATTTTGGCGGACATAAATTATGGGGGCATGGAGATGGTGGGCAGTGCCCACTCTACAAGACCTGCCCTTGACTTTGAACTTTAAACGTTGAACTTTGAACTTATCAAGACAGTTATCGTGAATATGGCTTTTAACAAGAGGGGGCGTGATCACTCACGCCCCCGCCGAAAACTCAGAACCGAAAACTGCAAACCGTCTTTTAATGATCAGCCCTTCTCAAGAAAGGAGGCGTATCCAGTTCGTTTTCCTCGTAGGCCAGGTCGGGGTGGACGATATATTTCTTGGCGGCCACCACGCCCAGGTTGGGGGCAGGTCTTTTTTCCGGCTGGCGGATATCCCCGGCCGCAGCCGCAGCCGCACCCGGTATTTCCGAGGCTTTGCGGAGGATAGTGGGGATTTCCAGGTCGTCGATTTCGGATTGGGTCGCGGCTACCGGCGGGGACCAGATGATCCGGCCGATTTCCGGACGTTTGCCCAATCCGGTGGCAATGACCGTAACCCGGATCTCTTCGTTCAGGCCTTCATCGTAAACCAGGCCCCATTTGATGATGGCTTCTTCGTCGGCCTCTTCCTGGATGATGCCGCAGATTTCCTTCAGTTCTTCCATGGAGATATCCGGGGAAGAGGTGATATTGATCAAAATGCCCCGGGCGCCGCTGATGGAGATGTCCTCCAGCAGGGGGCTGGAGATGGCCTTTTGCGCGGCCTCACAGGCGCGGCTGGCGCCGCCGGAGATGCCGGTGCCCATCAGGGCCATGCCCCTCTCCCGCATGATGGTGCGCACGTCCGCGAAATCCAGGTTGACGAAACCGGGCACCATGATCAGGTCGGAAATACCCCGCACGGCAAAGCCCAGGACCTCGTTGGCCATGGCAAAGACGTCTTTGATGCGGGAGTTTTTGGAGCTCAATTTGAAAAGCTGATCATTGGGAATGGTGATGATGGTGTCCACCACTTTGCGGAGATCTTCGATGCCGCTGTCAGCCAAACGCCGTTTCATCTTGCCTTCGAACTCGAAGGGTTTGCTGACCACGGCCACGGTGAGCGCGCCCATATCCCGGCTGATTTCGGCGATCACCGGCGCGCCGCCGGTGCCGGTGCCTCCCCCCATACCCGCGGCGATGAAGACCATGTCCGCGCCCTGGATTACCTGCTTGACGCGTTCGCTTTCCTCCAGGGTGGCGTTCCGGCCCATTTCCGGGTCGCCTCCGGCCCCCAACCCCCTGGTCACCGTAGACCCCAACTGGATCTTCACCGAGGCCAGACTCCGCTCCAGAGCCTGGGCATCGGTGTTGGCGGCCATGAAATCCACCCCCGCCATCTGGGAGGCGATCATGTCATTGATGGCATTGCCGCCTGCCCCTCCAACTCCTATCACCTTAATTTTTGCGGATAATTCATTGGGCACCAATTGTATCTTCATACCCACCACCCCCTTGGCAGCATCTTACCGGGCATTTTCCCTGCGGGCCAGGCCCTGCGGGAAGGGAAGATCACCTGTTCCGTTAGGGAAATATTAGCTTCCCCACCCAACCCGGTCAAAGGAGATGCAGCCAAATTTAGATTACCCAGTCCCTGCCCCGTGGCCCCCCTGAAGTCCTCCAGGGCTGGCGCTGGCAGGTTTTTCGGGATCATATAATTAAATTAACAATAACGATTAGTTAAATTAGACTGTCCCCAGGTTCGGGCCTTGCAGCGGCATCCGCCAGGTCTGTGGCCAATCTCTCGTTTCCTGGTATTTCCATCGATTTTCATAGGGGTTCAGAAAAAAAGGGGACAAAAATAGCTATCAGTTGAAATTTAAACAGCAATTTATTTAAAGGAAGATTTTCCAACCTCCTGGGCCACCGTGGCCCCAAAATGGTTTTAGGTCTCAGGTTAATCCTATCCAATCAATTGTTGACACATTATATAGTTTATACACTTTCCCGGGAATTATACCACCTCTCGGAACCAACTTTTTAAACGGGACCAAAAACCGCCACCAGATCCTCCGGTTTGGCGGCTGGCGCGGCCGCGGCGCCGCTGCTGGGTCTGTTGGGTGCGATGGGCATAGAGCACCAGGCCCACGGCGGTGGCGTAAGAGGGGTCGTGAGTGACGTCAGCCAGACCGCCCACGCCCATGGGATAGCCCCGGCGGGTGGGCAGGTTGAAGATTTCTTCAGCCAGTTCCGGGAGGCCTTCCACCAGGGAAGTGCCGCCGGTGATGACCGCCCCGGAAATCAGGGGATTGGCGAATCCGGCCCGGTTGATCTCTTTGCCGACGTAATTAAGGATTTCCGCCATCCGGAGGTGGACGATCTCCGACAGCTTGCCCCGGGGCAGACTCTTGGATTTTCGTCCTCCCAGACCCGGGATCTCCAACAACTCCTGGGGGTCCGGCAGGACATTGAGGCAGCAGCCATAGTGCTTCTTCAACTCTTCGGCGTTTTGCAGGGAGGAAGGCAGGCCGATGGCGATGTCATTGGTGAGGTTATTCCCCCCCACGGGCAGGACGAAATTAAAGCGGAGGGCGTTTTCGGCAAAGATGGCCAAATCCGTGGTGCCGCCGCCGAAATCCACCAGGGCCACCCCCAGTTCCTTCTCTTCCTCGGTGAGCACCGCTTCCCCGGAAGCCAGACTTTGCAGGGCGATGCCCCCCACTTCCAGGCCGGCCCGGTTGGCGCATTTGATGATATTATTCAAGGCGGTCACCGCGCCGGTGACGATGTGGACCTTGCATTCCAGGCGCACGCCGTGGATGCCGATGGGGTCCTTGATGCCGTCCTGGCCGTCGATCATGAAGTCCTGGACCAGGGTGTGGATCACTTCCCGGTCCGAAGGGATGGCAATGGTGCGGGCCGCGTCGATGACCCGCTCCATGTCGGCCTGGCTCACCTCCCGGTCCTTGATGGCGATGATGCCGTGACTGTTGAAGCCCTTGGTCTGGCCGCCTCCCACCCCTGCAAAAACGGAGCGGATTTCGCAGCCCGCCATGGTTTCGGCTTCTTCCACGGCCTTGCGGATGGAGCGGACGGTGTTTTCAATATTCACCACCACTCCTTTGCGCAACCCCCCGGCGGTGGGCGCGGTGCCCAGACCGATAATCTCCACCTGCCGGTCCCGCACTTCCCCCACCACGGCGCAGATCTTGGTGGTGCCGATGTCCAAACCGACTATTAAATCCTGGGGCACTTTGCTGATCCTATTGGCTTTCTTCCATCCCTTCGAGGCTCAGGAGGACCTTTTGGGGATAGTCGAGATTAATGCGGGTGGCCTGGGGCAGAAACCCTTTTTTGGCGATGACCGGCCAGGCCTGGGCCAACCGCTGTAATTTTTCCTGATAATTCTCCCTTCCCAGATCCACCCCGGCGCCCAAGCCGTTGGCAAACAGGGTGAATCCCCGCTCCAAGTCCACGTGGATTTCCGAGACGTTCTCCAGGTTGAGGGGGGGCGGCGCGTTCTTGAGCAGATCCATTAATTGCCTGATACGGTCCATGGTCCCCGGCAAGGCCACTTGCTGGGGGGAGAAAAATTCCCGGGGCATGCCGGTGATGATGGGGAAATCATGGGGGTCGCCGGGAGACAAGGGTTTAAAGAGATTGCCCCGGCGGTCCACATAATGCAGTTCTCCCACCTGCACCAGAGCCACCGGTTCCCGTTCCTGAATTTGCAGAGAAACTCGATGGGGCCACTTGCGCGTCAGGGTAGCCCGGGCGATCCAGGGGTGGGTTTCCAGGGTCTGTTCCACCTGGAAGGGTTTCAGGGCCAGGAGGTTGGTGCCGGGGCCCAGTTTGGCCAGTTGGAGGATGAGTTCCGGTTGGAGCCGCTTTAGACCCGTGATTTCAATGTTGTTGGTATCTTTAATGAAAAACAAGTTCCAAGTCAAGACCTGATAATAGAGGAGGGCCAGTCCCAGACCCAGGCCGGCCAGGGTCAGGAAGCCGAAAGAGAAGAATAAGGCCCAAGGCCAATACCTGGTGGCAGGCTCCTGCTGGCGGCGGCGTCGATAATTTTGGCGCTTGCGCCGGAAGAGCCCCTCTTTTTTAACCGGGCGTTGAGGCTTCAGTTTGGCGGAACTCCAGGCCATTACTTTTCCCCCGGCAGGTGCGGGCCGGTCCCGGCGGACCTGGCTTTAAGCCGCGCCAGCAGCTCTTCCCCGGTTTTCCAGATGTCTCCTGCGCCCAGGGTGAGGACCAGATCTCCGGGGTGCAGGTGGTCCAGAATAATATCCGCGGTGGCGCCGTTTTCCGCCACAAAATGCACCGCCGGGTGACCGGTATGGCGGATGCCTTCGTAGATGGCCCGGCCCGTGACCCCATCGAGCCTTCTCTCGCCAGCGCTGTAAATCTCGGTGACAAAGACCATCTTTGCCTGGCCGAAAACCGGGAAGAAATCCGGCAGCAGGGCCTGGGTGCGGCTGTAGCGGTGGGGCTGGAAGGCCACCACCAGACGGCGCTCCGGAAAGGCCTGGGCCAGGGCATTGATGGTGGTGTTGATCTCCGTGGGATGATGGCCGTAGTCGTCCAGCACCAGGATGCCCCGGGCCTCGCCTTTGGGCTGGCAGCGGCGGTGAATCTGTCCCAAATCTTTCAGCCCCTCCCGCCACACCGGGAAATCCAGGCCCAGGCTGTGGGCCACCGCGCACGCGGCCATGGCGTTGAGCACGTAATGTTCGCCGGTTAAAGGCAGGGTCACCCGGCCCAGGTCCCGGCCCTGATGAAAGAGGCGGAAGCTGGTGCCCAATTCCCGGGGCTGAATCTCCGCGGCCCAGAAATCGGCCCCCGGGTGCAGACTATAGGTCAGCAAGGGGCGGGAGGCCTCCTGGAGAATGGGGGTCAGATGGGGGTCGTCCCCCCAGGCCACCACCCGGGCGTCCCCGGGGAGCGCGGCCAGGTAACGGGCGAAAGTCTCCTGGATATGGACCAGGTCCCGGTAAAAATCCAGGTGTTCCCGGTCCAGGTTGGTGATCACCGTGATCTGGGGCTTGAGATAAGCAAAGGAGCCGTCGCTTTCATCGGCTTCGGCCACGAAATACTCGCCCCGGCCCAGGACCGCGTTGGACCCCAGGCTGTCCCAAAGGGCGCCCACCAGCACCGTGGGGTCCAGGCCCCCAGCCCTAAGAATCGCGGCTGCCATGGCGGTGGTGGAGGTCTTGCCGTGGGCGCCGGTGATGGCGATCTGGAAATGTCCGGCCATCAGCCGGGCCAGCATCTCCCCCCGGCGCAGCACCGTGAGGCCCTTCGCCCGGGCTGCGGCCAGTTCGGGGTTGTCCTCCTTCACCGCGGTGGAGTGGACCACGATATCGGCTGCCCCCAAGTGCTCCGGCTGATGTCCCTCGTGGAACCGGACCCCCAGGGTCTCCAGCCGCGCAGTGATGGCGTTAGCCGCCAGATCGGAGCCGCTCACGGCATGCCCGCGCCGCACCAGCAGCTCCGCCAAGCCGCTCATGCCGATGCCGCCAACGCCGATGAAGTGGTAGGTGGTGTTATCAGTCATATTTTAAGGAATGGGTGGGCAATGCCCAACCTACATTACTTCCACCAATTAATAGTCCCATGCTTGAAACGAAAGTACTTTATCTCCGGGTCATTTTCATAATGATCAAGCCACGTCCGGTTCATTTTCCAACCTGCTGCCGTTTCCCGACGAGGGAATAATGACAAAAAATGAGTCATAGACGTTATGAATGCATGGATATCACTGCCTTCATCGACAACCACTGCGATGTAGGGAACACAGGCGAAGGCACGACATGCCTCTTCGATTTTTTTGAAATGATCGTTTGGTATATGCACATATTGGCCTTCTTTCCCGGTACTTCTTGATCTCGATTTTACTGATATACCCATAAGTTCTTGGGTTAGCGGGTTCCGTGCTATGATGTCGACACCGACATGGTCTACCAAAGCACACTCGAAGCCATACTTTGAAAGCCAATACAGAATAAGACCTTCTGCGAAGTTACCTGTGATTTTGGAGTGCCGAGAACTCTTCTCAACCTTCATTCCGTACTCTTGCCCCAACCCTTTCCCCTCAAAGAGAAGTCATGTAGGGTGGGCACTGCCCACCAATTCCTTAAAGATCACTCCCCAAAATTCTGATCAGGTTGGAACTCGATATTCTCTCCCCAATTATCCGGGTAAAGGTCCCGCCTGACAAAATCCCGGAAGCTGGAATAAGGCCATTTCCCCGGAGAGTTCACCAATCCATGCTTCACCGGGTTGTAGTGAATATAATCCAAATGCACATGCAAATCCCGCTCATCCCTAATTTGGTGCTCCCAGAACCGCCGCTGCCAAATGGTGCTTTCCCCGTGCCGGATTCTGGAGCCGGTAAGCAGGGCGGATCGACCCTGCCCCTTGGCTATAGCCTTGGTGAATCTTGCTTTTATCAACCCCCAGCGTTTGGAATAATCCGCTTCCTCCGGTGGCAAGGTCCAAAGGCAATGCAAGTGGTCGGGCAAGAAAACCCAGGCGTCCATGGTGAATGGATAGTCTTTCTGGACCTCGTTAATGATCTCGCTTAAGATTTCATGATTTTTCGGGTTTGCAAACAATCTCCTTCTTTGAAAAGTAACCGCCGTAAAGAAAAAGGTGCCGCCCGGCGTTCTTGATCTTATGTAAGTTGGCATTTTTTATAAGGAATTGGCGGGCAATGCCCGCCCTACATTTTCAGCAATTCCAGGCATCCCCGGACAATCTCCTGGGCCGCGTCCGGCTTGGCCAGGGAGCGGCTGGCCGTCTCCATGGCTGCCAAAGAATCGGGAGACGATATAAATTGTCTTATCTTATCAGCCAGAATCTCCCCGGTAAAATCTTTATTCAAAATTAATTCCGCCGCGCCCTTCTCCGCCAGGAAGCGGGCGTTAAACTCCTGATGGTTGTTGGCCGCAAAGGGGAAGGGGACCAAGAGCGCGGCCCGGCCCAGGGCCGTGAGCTCCGCCAGGGTGGAGGCCCCGGCCCGGCAAACCGCCAGGTGAGCCCGACCCATCCAGGCGGCCACCTCCGGGGTGAAATCCGCCACCTCCGCGGTAAAACCGGCTTTTTTGTAACCCCCGGCCACTTCCTCCCGGTCCTCCTTGCCGGTGATGTGCAGGAAAGCAACTTGCTCCTTTATATCGGCCAGCAAGGGCAGGGCCCCCAGGGCCGCCAGGTTGAGACTGTGCGCGCCCTGGCTCCCCCCCATGATCAACACCGTCAAGGGCGCCCCGGGCCGCTCCGGGGCCGCGGCCAAAAATTCCGGCCGGATGGGGTTGCCGGTCCACACCGCCCGCTCCCGGGGATAATAGCCGGAGGTGTCGGGAAAAGACAAAAATATGCGGCCCGCCAATTTGGCCAGCCAGCGGTTGGCCACCCCGGGGATGGCGTTCTGCTCGTGAATCGCCAAAGGGAGGCCCAGCAGATAGGCCGCCACCCCCACCGGCCCGGACGCGTACCCCCCCATGCCCAGAACCAGGTGCGGAGATAAAACCCGGAGCCGGGACCCGGCCTCCCGGACATTCCCCGGCAAGCTCCACAGAGTGCGCATCCGGCTCCACAGCCCTTGCCCCTTTAAGGCCCGGCTGGCGATGACCTCCCAGGGAAAGCCGTAGCGTTCCAGGATCTGCGCGGTCACCGCCTTGGGGGAGGTGAGGAAAGTCACCGCCGCCCCCAGGGAGGACTGAAACTCCTGGGCGATGGCGATCCCCGGGAAGAGATGCCCCCCGGTGCCGCCCCCGGCAATGACCACCCTCAGGTCCATTTTCCGTCTCCATCTAAACAGAGAACAGTAAGCAGTGAGCAGTGAGCAGTAGAAAAAATAGCCCTATAAATCTCGATCTTTGCTGGCCCCTGACCCCTGACCCCTGGCCCCTGACCCCTGACCCCTGACCCCTGGCCCCTGACCCCTGACCCCTGGCCCCTGACCCCTGGCCCCTGACTACTGATTACTAACCTCCGGCCCTCCTCCCTCATCCGGTTTCTTCTTCACCTCCGGCTTCGCCACCACCCGCACCACCCGTTTGGTTTGGCTGCTGATATTCAAGAGGATGCCCACTGCCAGCAGATTGGCCAAGAGCGAGGAGCCGCCGTAGCTGAGAAAGGGCAGGGACAGCCCCTTGGTGGGGAAGATGCCGCTGACCACCCCCATATTGATGACCGCGGGCAGGCCGATGAGAAGAGTAAGGCCCAAGGCCAGGTAAGAGCCGAAGGCATCCACCGCCCGGAAGCTGAGGAGCAGGCCCCGGTATACCAGGATAACGAACAGGGCAAACACCAGGAGAAACCCCACCAGGCCCATCTCTTCGCTGAAGATGGAGAGGATAAAATCCGTGTGCGCGTCCGGCAGGTAGAAGAGTTTGGCCCGGCTCTGGCCCGGCCCCAGCCCAAAAAGGCAGCCGGAGCCGATGGCCAGGAGGGATTGCTTGAGCTGATAACCCACGTCCTGGCCGTACTTCCAGGGGTCCAGGTAGGAGAAGACCCGGCCCAGCTTCTTGGGGTCCCGCAAGACCATAATAGTGGCCAGAGCCACGCCGCTGCCCAGGGCCAGCAGGATGTGGGTGAGGCGGGTGCCGCCGATGAAGAGCATGGTGAAGACGATGGCGGCGATGGTGATGGCCGTGCCGAAGTCCGGCTCCAGACCCACCAGGATGATGAAGGCGCCGGCCACCATCATATGGGGCAGGAAACCGATGGAAAAATGCTTCATCTTCTCCTGCTTTTTGGTCAAGGAATAGGCCAGGAACAGGGCCATTGCCAGTTTGGCGAACTCCGAAGGCTGCAGGTTGAAGGGGCCCAGTTTGAGCCAGCGGGCCGCGCCCCGCACTTTGCCGCCAATACCGGGGACAAACACCAGGACCAAAGCCACCAGAGTAATGAATAAAAAGGGATAGGCCAAACGCTGATAGACCCGGTAGTTAATGGCGCGGCCCAGGAAGAGAACCCCTACGCCCAGCAGGGCGTAAAGGGCCTGGCGCTTGATGAAGAAATAAGGATCTTGATATTGGGCCTGGGCCATCACCGTGCTGGCGTTAAAAACCATGGTCAGGCCCAGGGCCATGAGGGTCAGGGCGCTGACCAGGATAAAGGGATCGCCGGAGCGCGCCGCAGCTTCAGGGTTTTGCTGCATCTCGCAGTTCCTCCACCATTCTTTGGAAGGTTTCACCCCGATGGGCATAGTCCTTAAACATATCGAAGCTGGCGCAGGCCGGGGACAGGAGCACCACTTCCCCGTCCCCGGCCAATTCCCAGGCCCGGGTCACCGCGGCCTGCATATCAGCCGCCAGATAGGCGGGCACCAGGCCGTTCCAGGTCCGGGCCAGCAACTCTTTGGTCTCCCCCAAAAGCACCAGGGCCTTGACCCGCTCCCGGATCAGGGGGGAGAGCAGGCTGAAATCGCTGTCTTTGTCCCGGCCCCCGGCAATGAGGATCACCGGCTGTTCAAAAAAAGTGAGGGAACGGGCCACCGCGCCCACATTGGTGCCCTTGGAATCGTCATAGAAATCCACCCCCCCAATCTTTGCCACCCATTGGAGGCGGTGGGGCAGGCCCTGGAAATGGGCCAGGACTTCCCGGCAGGCGGGGGGAGAGGCCCCCGCGTCCAGGGCCAGCAGCAGCGCGGCCATGACGTTCTCCAGGTTGTGGCGGCCCGGCAGAAGGATTTCTGATAAGGGAAAGCCCTCGTCCAGCTTGCCGGGGAGGAAAATCCGCAGGACCCCGTTTTCCAGCCAGGCTCCTGCCTGCAAGGGCTGGGTGGAAGAAAAGTATGAGACCCGTCCCCCTCCCGCGCCCAGAGGCCGCACCGCGGGGTCGTCGTAGTTGAGCACCTTTAAATCTCCGGGGCCCTGGCGCCTAAAAAGACCGGCCTTGGAGGCGATATAGGCCGGTAAATCCGCATACCGGTCCAGGTGGTCCGGAGAGATGTTCAGCAAGGCCGCGGCCTGGGGATGAAAGTGAGGCGCGGTGTCCAACTGGAAGCTGCTCACCTCCAGGACCAGGAAATCCGCGTCCTCCTGCCGGGCCAGCAGAGAGACGGCCGGGGTGCCGATGTTGCCCCCCACCAGGGGCCGCAGGCCCGAGGCCCGGAGCAGTTCCCCCAGCAGGGTGGTGGTGGTGGTCTTGCCGTTGGTGCCGCTCACTGCGATCACGGGCCGGGTGAAGAGATGGCCGGCCAACTCCAATTCGCCCCAAACGGGGAGGCCGGCCTCTTGGGCCGCGGCGATCCAGGGCAGTTCCGGGGGCACTCCCGGGCTAAGCAGCAAAAGGTCATAGCCCTCCCACCCGGGCCGGGGCACTCCCAGTTCCTCTTTGATGCCCAGGTCCCGGATCTCCCGGCGCGGTTCCTCCAGGTCCGCGGCCGGGGCCAGATCGGTCACCGTCACCCGGGCTCCGGCCTGGGCCAGGAAACGGGCCAAAGCCACCCCGGTGCGGGCCAAACCTACCACCAGGATATTTTTCCCTTTTAGTTCCATATCGTTGGGTGAATGGTCAAGTTAGGCGATAGATATAAGCGTCTTCAATCAATGTTCCATTAATAACATTATTTTTAAAACGTATTCCGCTGATGCCGGGGCCAGTTCGGATAGCAACTCGAAGAAGAACAATAATTGGTGCATCCGGTTTGGTAAGAGACACGTCGTCTAATGATAATCCAGATAATTCATTTGCAGAATCGGCTAATATTTGCTGTATTTTTTGGTAAATTTTCTTGGGACCTAATATCCCTAATTCAGATTCTGCAATAACGAGTTTCCATTGTTCCTCCTCAGGAAAATACAACCAAAGAGCGGCCTCAGGACTCAGTCCACGCTCATCAAGTTTGCGGACAAGGATTGTCCCAATCTCAATCATCTCTTTTGTCAGAATCGTCTCTACCATCGTCTTTTAATCCATTGCAACACGCCGTTTCTTCCAGTGCAGGCAGAATATAAGTCAAGTGCTTGCTGCCTGGTAATACTCAGGTCATATCTGAAAGATTCCTTCCAATCCTTAACAACCGCCCAATTCTGTTCGAGCTCCCTATTTGCTTGCATATCATGCCTAAAAGAAGGGGCAAATCCTGCAAGGCCCACCAACTGCTCAAGCTTATGTGTATAGGCCGCGTTGATAAAGTCCTTGTCTGGAAAATCATAACGTTTAATCTGCTTCGAGATGCATGCCTTTAATGCACATTCTACCGCGTAGCCTAAAAGATAATAAGCTCCAGGATAAGCACCGGCGTTGAGAAGAGTGTGAGCCTCCTGGACTCGAATTTTTGCAAGTTTCTGAAAATCTTTTCTGTTCATTGGCGGCTCTTCCAAGCTTTTGAAGACTCAGGAAGATCAGCGGCGACCAAAGGCCGCCCCATCACGCCTGCCTCCCCGGGGCAGGGTGAGTCCGGCCCGGCCCCGGGAAGGGTTGAGATTAGGTTGGGCGTCCGTAACCTAACAGCAAGCAAGTTAAAGTCCCCCTGGTTACCCAAACGCCCCGCGGCCCCCCACAGGCCGGGGGCGGTATTACCTCAGTTTCAGGAAGCTCAAGGAGAGGAGCCCCAGGATCAGGGACAGGATCCAGAAGCGCACGATCACCTTGGGTTCCGGCCAGCCTTTCAACTCGAAATGGTGGTGCAAAGGGGCCATACGGAAGACGCGCTTGCCGTTGGACACCTTGAAAAAACAGACCTGGATGATGACCGACAGGGCCTCCACCACGAAGATGCCGCCCACGATGGCCAGGAGGAATTCCTGCTTGGTGGCCAGGGCCACGGTGCCCAGGACGCCTCCCAGGGCCAGGGCCCCCACGTCCCCCATGAACACCTGGGCGGGATAGGAATTAAACCAGAGAAAACCGATGCCCGCGCCCACTATGGCCCCCAGAAAGATGGACAACTCCCCCACGCCCCGGATATAGGGAATCTGCAGATACGCGGCGATGATCTTATTGCCGGCCAGATAGCAAAGGATCATGTACGTAGCCGCGGCGATGGTCACCGGGCCGATGGCCAGGCCGTCCAGGCCGTCCGTCAGGTTCACCGCGTTGGCCGCGCCGACGATGATGAACACCGCCAGGGGGAAGAAGCCCCAACCCAGATCGGGCTGTAAGTGCTTGAAAAAGGGGAGAGTCAGGGTGGTGTGGAATCCGGGAATATGATAGAGCCAGAGGGCCACCGCCAGGGCTATCCCCGATTGGGCCAGGAGCTTGGCCCGGCCGCTGAGGCCCCGGTTGTGTTTTTTGATCACCTTGAGGTAATCGTCCAGAAAGCCGATGAGGCCGAAGCCCACGGTCACCAGGATTAACAGCCAGATGTAAGGATTGAATAGGTCGGTCCACAGCAGGGTGGAAAACAAGGCCGCGAAGATGATCATCAGACCCCCCATGGTGGGGGTGCCGGCCTTGGAGAAGTGGGACTGGGGGCCGTCTTCCCGGATATATTGGCCGATCTGCATTTCCTGCAGCTTGCGGATAAACCAGGCGCCGATGAATAAGGTAATCAGCAGCGCGGTGAGGACCGCGAAGATACTGCGGAAAGTAATGTAACGGAAGACGTTGAAGCCGCCGAAAACCGTTTTTAATGGATAAAAAAGATGGTAAAGCACTTAATTTATTTCCCCCCCAGGCAGGTTTTGCCCATCCTGGGCCGCGTTGCTCCCTGCTTCATAAAAGATCAATCAGCCCCTCCATGTGCATGGACCGGGAGCCTTTCACCAGGAGCCAGTCCCCGGGCTGGAGAAAATCCTGCAAGACCCTGGCTCCTTCGGCCCGAGTGTTCACGGGCAGAATCCGCGCCGGGGCCAGGCCCCCTTCTTGGGCCCCCGCGGCCACTTCCTGGTTGAAGTTACCGTAGATCACCAAAAAATCCAGGCCGGTGGCCGCAGCCACGCGTCCCAGGTCCCGGTGGGCTTGGGCCGCGCCGTTTCCCAGTTCCAGCATGTCCCCCAGGGCCGCGGCTCCCCGGGCCCCCCGGCGCAGTTCCTGCAAGGTGTTCAGGGCCATGGCCATGGAGCCGGGATTGGCGTTGTAACAATCATTCAACAGATGCACCCCGGAAGGCAGGGTCTGCACCTGGGAGCGCCGGTGGATGGCCCGGAAGCCCGCCAACGCCTTTGCAGTCTCCTCGGGGGCCAGGCCCAGGACCAGGCCCGCGGCCGTGGCCGCCAGGGCATTGTAGAGCTGGTGCAGACCCGCCACTTCCAGGTTCAGGGTCCAACTCCGCCCCCCATAATGCAGCCGGGCCACCTGGCCGTCCCAACCCCGGAGCCGCCTGCCCCAGGCCCGCAAATCCGCGCCGGGCTTGAGGCCGAACCCCAGGGCCCGCCCCGGAAAGTCCCGGGCCAGGGCGGCGATCCGGGCATCGTCGGCGTTATAAACCAACACCGCGCTGCCTTCCAGGGCCTCCAGCAGCTCCCCCTTGGCCAGGGCCACGCCCGCCACATCCCCCACGCCCTCGGTGTGGGCCGGATGGACATTGATGAGCATCCCCACCGTGGGCCGGCAGATCTGGGTCAGCCGCCGGATTTCCCCGAAGCGGTTCATGCCCATCTCCACCACCGCGGCCCCATGGCCGTGGTCCAGGCCCAGGATGGTGGCGGGCAGGCCGATGAGGTTGTTCAGATTCAGGGTATTTTTTAACACCTGAAACCGCCGGGAGAGCACCGCCGCGGTCATCTCCTTGGTGGTGGTCTTGCCGCAACTGCCGGTGATGCCCACCACCGGGATGGCGAAGCGGTCCCTCCAGGCCCGGGCCAGGTCCCCCAACGCGGTGAGGGTGTCGTCCACTGCGATTAAGGTTACTTCCGGGGGTGTTGTAGGGGCGGGTTTAAAACCCGCCCCTACGGCGGCAGACCCCAATAATCCTTTTTGCACCAAGACCCCCCGCACGCCCCGGCGCAGGGCCCCGGGGATGTATTCGTGGCCGTCGTGATGCTCCCCCTGGAGGGGGATGAAGAGCTGTCCCGCCTGGCAGGTGCGGGAATCGGTGCTGACGCCGCAGAAAGCGGCCGCGGCCCCCCGTTGCACCAGGTTGCCGGGGGTGGCCGCCAGAATCTCCGGGGTGGTGAACAGGGCCTGCATCAGCCGTGGTACTCCTTCAGGGCCTCCTGGACCTCCTCCCGGTCGTCGAAGTGGAGGCGTTGGTCCCCGCGAATCTGATAATCTTCGTGGCCTTTGCCGGCCACCAGGACCGCGTCGCCGAGGCCGGCCAGCTTCACCGCCAGGCGGATGGCCTCCCGCCGGTCCGGCGCCACCAGGTAGCCGGCCTGGCCCTGCTGAGCCGCGGCGGCCGTGATCCGGGGAACATTCATGTCCTTCAGGCCCGCTTCAATCTCTTGGATGATGCTCAAGGGCTCTTCGGTCCGGGGGTTGTCGCTGGTGACCACCACCAACTGGGAGGCCGCAGCCGCGGCCTGCCCCATCAGGGGGCGTTTGCTCCGGTCCCGGTCGCCGCCGCAGCCGAAGACGGTGATCATCCGGGAAAAGTCCAGGGCCTGCAAGGCCTTGAGGACCGAAGCCAGGGCCCCGGGCGTATGCGCGTAATCCACGAAGACCGCGGGCCCTTCCGGGGGTCCGAAGCGCTCCAGACGCCCGGGCGCGCCCTTTAACGCGGCAATGCCCCGGGCTATGGCCGCGGGAGTAAAACCCAGGGCCAGGGCGGTGGCCGCGGCCGCCAGGATGTTGGCCAGGTTAAAGGGCCCCACCAGCCGGGAGTGGATCTCTATTTCTCCTCCGGGGGTGGTGAGCCGGGCCTCCAGGCCGTGGCGCCGGAATTTTTTATCAAGGGGCCGCACCTGGCTCCGGGGATGGGAGCCGTAGGTCAGGGTGGGAACGGACACCTGGCGGTGCAATTCCTCGCCCCGGGGATCATCCAGGTTGAGGACCGCGGTCCCCCCGGCGAAACTGCCATTGGCCATAATCTCCAAAAACAGCCGGGATTTGGCGGCAAAATAACTCTCCATCTCCCGGTGGTAATCCAGGTGGTCCTGGGAGAGGTTGGTGAACACGCCCGCGGCAAAGATGGCGCAGTCCACCCTTCTCAAATCCAAGGCGTGGGAGGAAACCTCCAGAAAGACATAGTCCGCGCCCTGGCCGCGCATCTCCCGGAGCAGTCTTTGTAAATCCAGGGATTCGGGAGTGGTCACTGCCGCGGGCCAGGACTTTTGTCCCACCCGGTAGTTGACGGTGCCCACCACCCCGGCCCTGCGGCCCGCGGCCTCCACAATGGCCTCCAGGAGATAGGAGGTGGTGGTCTTGCCGTTGGTGCCGGTGATGCCCACCAGTTTCAGCTCCCGGCTGGGATGGCGGTAGAGGGCGGCGCTCAAATGGGCCAGGGCCAGGCGGGCGTCAGGCACCCGCACCACCGTCACTCCCGGGGGCGGGGCCAACTCCTGTTCGGTGACGATCACCCGGGCGCCCCGGTCCAGGGCCGCGGCCAGGAAGCGGTGGCCGTCGGTGCGCTGGCCTTTCAGAGTCACAAAGACGCCCCCAGGTGAGACTTCCTGGGAATGATAGGCCACGGCGGTGACCGGGAGGCGGTCGTCCCCCGCCACTTGACAGCCTGCCAGTCCGGCCAGGAGTTCTCTTAAGGTCTGGGTTGCCTCGGGCATTCTCGGTACCGGTCCTCGTGCTGTTTGCGGGTGGATCAGAAGGCCGGGGTAAGGGGCCAAAGGTTTCCTGCCCCGGGATATGGTTATTCAGCCTGCTGTCATAACTATCCTAGAAAAATTTACCCTTGGCAAGACGCCCACCCGGCCGCGCCGGGGCTTCAGGACCGGGACCGGAACTTGACCGAACAAGTGGTGCCGGGGGTGATGGAAGTCCCGGGGGCCGGCTCCTGGCCGACGGCCAGGCCGCTTCCTTCAAAACGGCAATGCAGCCCGGAACGATGCAAGAGATTGAGGACCTGGCGGATGGTCAGGCCGCTCAAATCAGGCATGACCTCCAGGGGCTTTTTCGGGGTGGCCGCCTGCAATTTCATGGGCTTCAGGGGCGCGGTGGTTTTGGGGGCCGGTGCCTTGGCCTCCGGCGTCGGCTGGGCCGCAGCAGGGGTGGGCAGCAATCCGGCCAGGACCGGCGTGTTTTCCCCTTGGGGATAATGGCCCAGGAAGCGCAGGGATTGAGCCGCGATCTCCCGGAAAATGGGCGCGGCCACCACCCCCCCGTAGTATCCCCCCTTGGGTTCGTCAATAATCACGGCGATGGCCAGCGCGGGTTTTTGGGCCGGAGTCAGGCCGATGAACAAGGCCTGGAATTTGCTGTGAGAGTAAGCCCGGCCCACCAGTTTTTGGGCCGTGCCCGTCTTGCCGGCGACGGTGAAACCCGGGGGCGCGGCCTCCTTGGCGGTCCCGCCCTGCTGGGTCACGGTCTCCATAATGGCCAGCATCTTTTCGGCTGTAACCGGATTGAGGACCCGGCGGATGGGTCGGGGGCGGAATTCCTTCACCACCTCCCCCTGGGGGCTGACAACCTCTTTGACCAGCATGGGTTCCATGAGAACCCCGTCGTTGCCTATGGCCGTCAGGGCCATGGTCAGTTGCAAGGGCGTAACGGAGACCCCCTGGCCAAAGGCCAGGGTGGCCCGGTCGATGGCGGAGCGGGCGGCGCGCAGATTTTTCAGGAGTCCCGCGTTTTCCCCGGGAAAGAGAATGCCGGTGCGGCTCCCGAAGCCGAAGCCCCGGAGATATTGGTCTAGGCGGGCGCTGCCGGTGCGGAAGGCGATTTTAGCGGTCCCAATGTTGCTGGATTTCTGGATGATCTGCTGCACTGTCAGGGTTCCGTAAGGATGGGCGTCATGGATTACTTCCTTGGCGCCCAGGTGCCAGGTGCCCATTTCGCAATGGAAACGGTCGGTGGGCTTCACAATATGGGCGTCCAGGGCCGCGGCTGCGATAAATACCTTAAATGTGGAGCCCGGTTCCAGGGCGTGGGTCAGAAGGCGGATGCGGCGGTTTTCTTCGGGATATTGGGCATAACGGTTGGGATCAATGGTCGGGCATTGGGCCATGGCCAGAATTTCCCCGGTCTGGGGCCTAACCACCAGGGCCATGCCGCCGGCGGCCTTCCAATGGGCCACCCCCTTGGTTAATTCCTTTTCCGCGATATATTGCAGGGTGCTGTCCAGGGACAGGACCAGATTATTGCCGATGACCTCCGGGTCCCAGGCTTTTTCCCCGGAGACCACAATCCGGCCCCGGGCGTCCAGCATCTTCATGCATTTCTTGGGCTTGCCGTAGAGGTAGTGGTCATACTGCAGTTCCAATCCTTCCAATCCCTGGCCGTCGACGTTGCAGAAGCCCAGAAGGGAACCGGCCAAGGAGAGGTGGGGGTAATAACGAAAGGCTTCAGGTACGAGGTAGATGGCGTCCGTATCCCGGCGCCCCGAAATTTTGCTGATTCTTGCGGCTTGCTCCGCCCCGGCCTGCCAGGTCCGGAAAGCTTCTTCCTTTTCCGGGGTCAAGTGGCGCTTCACCCAGACAAAAGGACGGGCCCGGGTGAGAATCTGCTGCAATTCCCGGACACTGAACCCCAGGACCGGGGCTAATTCCCGGCTGACACGGGACGCGTCCTGGATTTGGGGAGGGTGGGCCACCAGGGAATAAACCCGGGTGCTGATGGCCAGCTCGTTGCCCCGGCGATCCAGGATTTGGCCCCGTACCGGCAGAACGGGGCAGAGTCTCTGGGCTTCCCGGCTGGCCACCTGCCGCAGTTCGGTGCCCCGGATGATCTGCAGATAGAAGAATCTGCCACAGATCCAGAGGCCCAAACCGAGAAGGCCCAAACCCACCAGGACGATGCGCAGCCGGGTCCATTTGTCGAGGCCCGGAGTCATGGCAGCTGCACGATCTGGTAAGGTTGCGGCGGACCCATGCCGTATTGTTCCACCGCTAACTTTTCCAACCGGGAAATGGAGGTCAGGTTGGAGAGCTCGACCCGGAGACGGCGGTTCAACTCGAAATATTGTTTTTGCATCTCCTGGGTCTGGGAGATTTGGTAGTTCAGGTTGGTTTGCTGGAGATTGGCCCAGGCCCAAACCAGGGAGGAAATAATAAACCCCGCCACGAACAGGACCAACACCATTACCCCGGCCTTCCCCCACCGGGAGGACTGCTGGCGGGCCACCTTGCGGTTCCGGGAGGCAAAGAGCTGCTCCACACTGCTTAACTGGAGGGTTATATTGTTCGCCATACCATTTCTCCTTTATGCCCCTACCTTTTCAGCCACGCGCAATTTGGCGCTCCGAGCCCGGGGATTCCGCCGCACTTCTGCGGTAGTGGGCGTTAGGGGCTTCCTGGTGAGGCGGCGCATCAGCCCGGCCTTTTCCCAGGCCGCCAGCCGCTGTTTGACCAGCCGGTCTTCCAGGGAGTGGTAGGAGATGACCACCAGACGTCCGCCCGGCTCCAGCCAGGCCGGGGCCTCTCCCAAAAATACCGCCAGTTCTTCCAATTCCCGGTTCACCGCAATCCGCAAGGCCTGGAAGACCCGGGTGGCGGGATGACGCTCCCCCGTCCGCCGCCCGGGTCCCTGGGCCTGCTGAACAAGTGTTACCAACTGCTGGGTAAACCGGAAAGGTTGCTGCCGCCTGGCGGCCACCACCAGGCGGGCGAAACGCCGGGCGCGCGGCTCTTCGCCGTATTCCTGAAAGATCTTCTCCAGGGCCGCGGGAGTGGCGGAATTGAGGATCTCCGCCGCGGTCTTCCCCGGCCTCAGGGGATTAAACCGCATATCCAGGGGTTCATTGCCCTGGAAGGAAAAGCCCCGGCCGGAGCGCTGCAATTGATGGAGAGACAGCCCCAGGTCCAGGAGGATGCCGGCCACTGCCGGCACCCCGGCTTCTTCAAGAATCTCCCCCAATTGGGCATAAGAGCGATGAAACAGGTGAAATCTGGAGGTGAAGGGGGCCAGCCGGGCCGCCGCGGCCTTCAGGACCACCGGGTCTTGATCAAACCCCAGAAGCCGCCCGTCGGGCGCGCAATGGTCCAGGATGGCCGTGGCATGCCCCCCCTCTCCCACGGTGCCATCCACGTACACGCGAGCTGGCCGGCAATTGAGGCCCACCAACACCTCCTCTACCATTACCGGTTGGTGCACCGGGTAGTGGTCTTGGTTCAGATCAACAATTCGTGGAGTACCTCTTCGTTAACCGAAGCCTCTAATTCTTGGCGATGGGCCTCATAAGTGGCCCGGTCCCAGATTTCAAAACAGCGGACCGCACCCACCAGGGCCACCTCCCGGGACAGCTTGGCGTAATCCCGGAGATAAGGGCCGATAAGAATGCGTCCCTGGCGGTCCAGGGGACACTCCTGGACGCCGGAGATGAGGAACCGCTGGAACGCGCGCACATCTTTGCGAAAGATGGCCTGATCTGCCAGCCGGCCCTCGATCTTGAGCCACTCGGATTGGGGAAAGGCGAGAATGTAGCCGTCAAAATTGGTGAGGATGAGGAGGCGGTCCTGGCGTTCTTGCAGGATTTCCCGGTAGCGCGGGGAAATACTGACCCTGCCTTTGTTATCCAGGAGGTGAAAGTAGCTACCAGTGAACATTTGACCCCATCCCTCCCCACTTCATCCCACTTTTTCCCACCCGCAATCAAAATACGCCCTTTTTTAGGGATATGTCAAGAGAAAAAGATTAAAAGAAATTTTTCACAAACATTTGAAACCTTGATCACTTCAGACTGCGGCAAGTTTGGGGCGTGATTTTTGGGCGGTGGTTACCCCCGGCAGTGGAGGTAACTTATTGATAATTAAGATTCTTTTGTCGGAAAACGGAAAACGGAAAACGGAAAACGGTATTATTTGGAGAGGTTACGGTATTCCAGGTAGGATTGCAGAATGAGGACCGGGGCCCCCTGATCCACCACCTGTCGCCGCCGCCGCCGGCTCAGGTCCGCCCGGGGTAGGTTATACCCTGTTCGCTTAGAAATGAAACAAACAAACACGCTAACATATTGACATCACTCGTAGGGGCGGGTTTGAAACCCGCCCCTTACAATGCGAACATGGTATTACTGGTTCGTGGCGGACGGCTCAAGTCTGAGATTGTTCCTTAAAAGATGGAATAATAATTTCCGGATAATTGCGGGACCGTTGTAATATTAAACTTTAATATATGATTAGACAAGCAGGGAGGGAAGCCATGCCTGAGAGATTCCAATGGTTGAAGACCTCGCCGGCGCGCCTGCAGCAGGTGATGGAGGATATCGGCTATGGGTCCGAACCCAAGGTGAGTTTTTATGCCCTGCTGATGACGGCTTCGCTCATCGCCAGTTTCGGCCTCATCCTCAACAGCAGCGCGGCGATCATTGGCGCCATGCTGGTTTGCCCGCTGATGACCCCCATGCTGGGTATCTCCCTGTCCCTGGTGCGAGGCGACCACGTGCTTCTGGCGCGGGCCATCCGGGCGGAGGCCATCGGCGTGGTGCTGGCTGTAGGCATTGCCGCCTTCCTGGGACTATTTCCTCTGGCCCTGGAAGTCAACCGGGAGATGTTGGCCCTCACCGAACCCACCTTATTGGACTTGCTGGTGGCGGGGTTGGCCGGGTTTGCCGGCACCTACGCCATGATTGACGCCCGGTTGTCCCCGGCCTTGCCGGGGGTGGCCATTGCCACCTCCATCATGCCGCCCCTGGCCAATACCGGGCTATGTCTGGCGGTGGGGGCCTTTCATGGCGCCTGGGGCTCTTTTTTGCTGTTTTTGGCCAACTTTCTCACCATTCTTCTCATTTCCGCGGCCACCTTTGTCGCGGCCGGGGTGTCTCCGGAAATTGCCCGCACGGAAAAATGGGAATTCTCCCGCCGCTTCGGGGTGGCGGCCCTGGGATTCCTTCTGGTAACCGGCCTCCTCACCCACACCCTGGTGCGTATCGTCAAAGAACGGTACCTGACTAATAATATCAAAGGGGCCCTATCCTCCCAATTTTCCCAGTTTCCGTCCACCTCCCTGTCGAGCGTGATTCATCAGACCCACCAGGGCCGGTTATATGTGTTGGCCACGGTGCGCACCCCCCGGGTGATCTCCCCGGATAAGGTCAAGACCATTCAAGAGACCCTCACCGAGACCCTAAAACGTCCCACGGAGCTCATCGTCAGGGCCATTCTGGCCAAAGATGTCAGCGCCATCGGCTCCACCAGCCAGGTCACGGCCCAAAACCTGGATGGTTTCTTCCTGTCCCGCCACGTAGCGCCGGAAGTGATGCGCATCCAGCAGGCGGAGCAGGCTTTAAGGGAACTCCTGGTGGCCCGGCCCGATATCCTGCTTCTGGAAGTGGACCTGCTCCAGTTTCCCTGCGGTCCCGTGGTGTTAGCGACGTTGCAGGGGTCCAGGATACTGATTCCCGCGGAGGTGCAGGAACTGGAGAAGGGGATGCAGGAACGCCTCCAGAACCGCCAAATCCGACTCCTGACCCGGTGCCTGAGCACGGTGGATGTGGATGCCCGGGGAAGGATACTGTACGCTTGGGCCCACTTCGGCTCCAGTTCCCCGGAGGACGCGGCCCTTCAGGAAAGGGTGGAAAAGGTGGTGCGGGAGGCAATGCAGAAATTTCCCGAGCTATTTATTACCAGCGTGGATGCGCTCAGGTCCGGAGAAGAATGGGCCGTGCGCGTCGAGGCGGTGGGAGCCCGGGTCCCTGCCGCCCGGGACCTGCACCAGATGGAAAAGGCCATATCCCAGAAGGTCCATCGCCCCACCAGGATCTATCTTTGGTTCAAGGGCGAAGTGATGGTCACCCGGGAGGGTCTATCTTCTGTAGAAGACTTTACCAGGAAACGGCTTCAGGAGCGGATGGCCAAGGGGGAGGTGGAGGCGGAGCCGACTTCACGGCCCCCCGGGGCCGGCCCTGTTACCAGTCAGCCCTAGCGGGATGAGGAGAGGTAGGACAGCCGGCCGCTGTTTTTAAGCAGGCGAGGGCACCTCCTCCACAACCATGCCTTTCTGCCTAGGGGGTGTGTTTTAACCGAAAACCGAAAACCGAAAACGGCATTAAAAAGGCTCAAACATGCCCGGCTTGGCCTTCCGCGGCGCGGGCGCGGTTTTCGGGGGAGGGGGTGCGGCCTCCGCGGCTTTTGGACCCAATCCCGTTGACGGGGCGGCTTGTTCGGGGGCCGGCGCCGCTTCCGCGGGGGAGGGCGCGGTCTCCGAGGGCGCAGCCGCGGGTTCCCCCGGCTTGGTGCGGCGCACCCGCACCACCACCTGGGTGGTGGACAGATCACGCAACTCCAACCAGCCGCTATTGCCGGTGCGGGCCACGGTGACTTTGGCCCAGCCCTGGCGGTCTTTTTCCACCAACTGCACCTTGTCATTCTGGCGCAGACGAACCAAGGTCTTGCTTTTCTCGCCGGGTTCCGCGTGCAAACGCGTCCCCCAACGCCGCACAAAGAGGTCGGACACCGGCCGGAGGCTCAAATTCCGGTCATTGGCCCAGCCCTGGCGGCCGTCGTCGGCGCGCACCAGAAACCAGCTACCCCGGCGTTCCAACTGCTGCACCCGGTCATTGAGGGCCGCTTTGGCGGTATCGCTGCCGGTTTCCTCCGGCGCGCTTTTCAATGACAATTCCATCTCGGCCACGTAAAAATAGGTGGCCCGTTCCACCACCGGGGCTTCCACCCGCACGGGTTCGGCCGTGGCGCAGCCAATAACCACCAGGGCCAGGACCGCCATCAGCCATGCTGACTTCCGCATTTTCCTCTCTCCTTGGCAAAGTCAGGCATTTCAATACCGTTTTCGGTTTTCAGTTTTCGGTTTTCGGTAAAAGAAAGAAGATTGTCAATGAGTTACATTAAAATGTCGGTTGCCTTTGAAAGTAGACTTCTGATAATCCCAATTTGTGAGGGCAATTCCGCCACATGCTCCACCCATAAAGCATGAAAAGTCGAACGTAGGGCGGGCGTCCTCGCCCGCCCGGGTAGTCCGCACAGGCTGGAAAGCCTGTGCCACCGTTTGATGGGGCGGGCCTCCATGCCCACCAAACGTCTGGCGGCCAGGGATGGCTTTTTAAGACCGCGAAATTTTTCGGGGCGAACCTGATGTTTGCCCCTAGGCGCAATTTCCATCACTTTAGCGCAAGGAGCATAATCAAGTAAAATATAAAATTGCTAAGGCGAGTCAATATCCGGATTTATCTATTGCCAAAGCCAATTTCGGTGCGGATGCGGTCGATGTCAGAGGGTATCAGGAAATTCTACGGTATTCCAGGTAGGATTGCAGGATGAGGACCGCGGCCACCTGATCCACCACCTGCCGCCGGCGCCGCCGGCTCAGATCCGCCCGGAGCAGGACCCGCTCGGCCTCCACCGTGGTGAGCCGTTCATCCCAGGTAGTCACCGGCACCCCCAGGGTATCTCCCAGGGTCCGGGCCAATTCCATAATGGCCGGGGCTTGCTTGCCCTCCCGACCGTCCATATGGCGGGGCAGTCCCACCAGGATTTCCTGGACTTGATACTGCCGGGCCACCTCCAGGAGCCGGGCCAGGTCGGTTTGGGGGTCCTTGCGGCTAAGGACTTCCAGTCCCTGGGCGGTGATGCCCAGAGGGTCGCTCACCGCCAGGCCGATACGTTTCTCGCCCACGTCCAGGGCCAGGATGCGGATCTCCCGGGGTCGTGCATGGTCAGTTTGATGGGGGGACATTTCTTCCTTTTAGGGGACAAATTTTTTTGACGCTGCCTTAATTTATCCCAAATCCGTCCGGGAAGCTCGCCTGGTTTCCTAAAAAGTTAGGCAAATAAGTTGGGGGATTAGTCCGGAGGGCAGTAAGAATTAAGAAATTTACATATTTAGGAAAATTTAAACTTCTGCTCTTTGAAGACCGTTAAGCAGGCATCCACCACTCCGGGATCAAACAAGATGCCCCGGTTCCGGGAGACTTCCTCCAAGGCCGCATCTATCCCCAAGGCCTCCCGGTAAGGCCGGTGGGAAGCCATGGCCTCCACCACGTCCGCCACCGCCAGGATTTTGGCTTCCAGCAAAATTTCCCCATACTGCAAACCATCAGGGTAACCGGAACCATCGAGCCTTTCATGATGTTGCCTGACGATCCGGGCCACCGGCCAAGGAAACTGTATGGGTTTCAGGATTTCATAGCCTTTCAGGGAGTGCGTCTTAATCAAGGCATGTTCCAGATCGGATAGATCACCCGGCCGGTTGAGGATTCCTTCCGGCACATAGATCTTCCCCAGGTCGTGGAGGGTCCCGGCACACCAGATCGCATCATGTTGGTCCGGGGAAAGACCCATTTCCCGGGCGATGGCCAGGGCCAGTTTGGTCACCCGGCGCTGGTGCCCCGCGGTATAAGGGTCCCTAACTTCTACGGTCAGGGCCATGGCCTGGACGATTTCACCCATGACCGTTTGCAGCCGGCTCAGGCTCTGCCGCAGATTTTCGTCCGCCTGCTTGTGCGCGGTGATGTCTAGTATCAGGGGCAGATAGTAGAGGGGCCTCCCGGCTGCGTCCTTTATCAGGCGCACGGAAAGGCGGCCCCAGACAGTTTTGCCATCCTTGCGGAGGTAGCGTTTTTCCATGGCGAAGTGGTCGATCTCACCGGCAGCCAGGCGTTGCGCCATCTCCATACTAACCGCCACGTCTTCGGGATGGGTGATGTCTGCAAAGGTACGGGCGAATAATTCCTCCTCGGCATACCCGGTAATGCGGCACAATTCGGCATTGGCCCGTTGAAAGCGAAAATCCAGGCCCACTATGGCCGCGCCGATGGGGGATTGATCAAAGGTGCAGCGAAATCTCTCCTCGCTCTGCTGCATCGCTTCTTCCACCTGTTTCCGGTCAGTGGTGTCAAAAAAGATGCCGCTGACATAGTCGATCTTGCCGCCGGCATCGCAGAATATCTGACCCATATTCTGGATCCAGCGAATCTCTCCGTCTTTTCTACGAATCCGGTACTCCCGGACATACGACTTATCAGTCTTCAGTGCCTTAATAAATATAAGTTTCGCTTCCTCCAGGTCCTCCGGCAGGATCAGTTCCTGCCATTTCCGCTTCCGTGAATCAAAGTCTGCCTTGCTGTAGCCGGTTATGGCTTCAACTTTATTATCAAAGAAATCGATACTCCAATCAGCATATCCTTTGAAGACTACCGCGGGGATTTGATTGACCAGTAAGCGGTACTTGGCTTCGCTCTCCCGCAAGGACTCCTCTGCCTGCTTGCGGGCGGTGATGTCGTGATCCGCGCCCCGGTATCCCAGGAGGTGGCCCGAATCATCGAGCACGGGAACACCGCTGGTGGATAACCATATGGTTTCCCCATTTTTACGCAGGTTGCGGTTGAGGAAATCCCGGAAAGGCCTTTTGGCCCGGAAGGCGGCCAAGGCCGCGCCTTTGAGCTCTTCCCGCTCCTCCGGGAGAAAGAAGTCATAATAATGTTTGCCCAGCACTTCCTCAGGCGTATAGCCCAATAATTCCTCCACCACGGGACTGGAGTAAGTGTATTTCCCTTCAGGGTCCACTTCCCAAATCCATTCCACCGCATTTTCCGTAATATCCCTAAACCGTTGCTCGCTTTCCCGGAGGGCCTCCTCCGCCTCCTTCCGGGCGGTGATGTCGGTGATCATCCCCAGGGATCCGGCATATCTCCCCTGGAGGTCGAAGATGGGGCTGGAAGTCATTATCACCCATAACTCCCTGCCATCCTGGTGGCGAAACTTAAAATCGAGATGTTCTTTAACGCCCTTCCGGAGATGGTCGGTGATGAGAGTGCTGGCCTTCTCTAACCATTCCCGGTCCAGGAACTTGGATATGGGCTCCCCTATCACCTCGTCCAGGGAGTAACCCAGCATTTCCATGATGCGGCTATTGGCGAAGGTCACCCTATTTGCCGCGTCCATGGTCCAAATGCCTTCCGACGCGGTTTCGACAATTTGGCGATAGGTTTCCTCGCTTCGCCGCAGAGCTTCTTCGGCTTGTTTCCGCGCGGTGATGTCCTGGAAAGTGACGACTGCCCCGGAAATCTGGTCGTTCTGGATGATGGGATTTCTGCTGCATCTGGCCGGGAAGCCGGTGCCGTCTTTTCTCCAAAACCAATCATCATCGAAAGGAAAACGGACCCCCTCCCCCAGCGCCTCGAGGATGGGGCACTCTTCCTGGGGGTAGGGACTGCCGTCAGGTTTGCTATGATGCCAGACGGCGTGAGCGTTGCGGCCGAGCAGTTCCTCCACTTCATAACCCAGCATGGCCGCGGCCGCAGGGTTCACGAAGGTCATGTTGCCGTCGTGGTCCAGGCCCAGAATCCCTTCCGAGGCCGAAGATAAGATGAGTTCGTGGTGCCGGCGGAACTGGGCCAGCTTCCATTCGGCCCTTTTCCGCATTAAGACTTCCACCACCGCTACCGCCAGGGCCTCCACATCTTTTTGAATTTGCTCATCATAACCACCTTTCCTGTTGGCCAACCCGATCATGCCGCACGTTTGACCGCCAAGTTTCAGTGGCACCCCCAGGAAGGAAGTAATGGCCGGATGACTATGGGAAAACTCCGCCCCGTGGGGGTGGGATGCCGGGTCATTGCAGATCAGGGTTTCCCCACTCTTGATGACCTGCTTGAGGACACCGGACGCTACCGATTCCTTCCGGAGAGGCCGGGTCTCTGCTGGCGGCCATTCACAGGAGGTCCTTCCGGGAAGGTTACCGGCAAGGGTATGGAAGATTCCCGCCCGATCCACTTCGCCAATAAAACCGAACTGGCTCCCGGTCAGTTTTTTGGCCGCGGTCAGGCAGACCTGGCCCAATTGCTCTTCGGTCACGCAGACCAGCGCCTGGTGAAAGATGCGGTTGATCTCCGCCAATACGGCAATGCGCTCTTGGAGCTGCTTTTCCAAGAAGGCCCGATACTCTGGCGGCCGGTCTTCCCTCTGTTTCTGCTTGGAAATATCTTGGCCCATGAAAAAGCCTGCCTTCTCCACCGCCCCTGGCAGGAACCCATAGCCTTGGTTGTTAAGCAAGCTTTATTAATTAAGCCTATATGGGTCTTTATTGGTAAAAATAATCATTTTTTCAATATAGTAAAGCAATCCAGACTGATAGCCTTTATTTGGACAGGAGCCACACGGCTGCCAGGGCCAGGGCCACTCCCGCCAAATGTCTGGGGGTGACGGCTTCCTGGAGCACCACCCCGCTGAGAATTACGGTCACCAGGGGATAGAGCGCGGTGAGAGGCACCACCACTGAGGCTTCGCCCCCGGCCAGGGCCTTGAAGAAGCAAAGCAGGCCGAAAGCCATGCACACCCCCGCGGCCAGCCCCGCAGCCAGCCCCCAGGGCTGCCAGGGGACGGCCAGGCCGCCGCTTAAGCATAAGTAACCCAGAACCACGCCGTGGCCGCAGATGGCCAGGAGATAAACGGCCTGGGGGGGCAACTGCTGGGTTGCCACCTTGCTCAAGAAACCCCACACCCCCCACAAACCTGCGGCCATCAGGGAAAACGCCAGCCAACTCACCACCCCTTCCTCCTGCCTTGCCAGTTTTCTCCTATTCTTCTAATATATGTACACCACCACAGAGTGCACAAGGGGTATCTTTTTGATTTTTAAATAATTTATAATTAAAGATAGCCATAAACTTAATTAATTTGCTTATTGCCCTCCACAGGCATCTTCCAGGCCGATAAGAATCGTTCAGGGATTTGCAGAGGGAGAGGCAAGGGCCAGGGGCGAAGGCGTCGCCCCAGGGGCAGCTTTCGTTCTCATTTTTCCAGTGCGGAGGCTAAATGGTGAACATTGTGGGCCATCGGGGCGCGGCCGCGGAGGAGCCGGAGAACACCCTGCGGGGTTTTAACCGTGGCCTGGAAGTGGGGGTGGCCGGGATGGAGCTGGACGTGCAGTTGACCAAGGACGGCCGGCTGGCCGTGATCCACGACCAGACCGTGGACCGCACCACCAACGGCCGCGGCCGGGTCCGGGATTTCACCCTGGCGGCACTGCAAAAGCTCGATGCCGGCAAAGGGGAACGCATCCCCGAACTGGCGGAAGTGGTGGACCTGGTCCAGGGAAGGGCTTGCCTGCTGGTGGAACTTAAGCACCCGGAAGCCGCGCCCGCTCTGCTGCGCTTCTGCCGGGAACGCTCTCTTTTTGACGGCGTCCGCATCATCTCCTTCTGGCACCCGGTAATCAAAACCCTCAAGGAGCAGGAACCACGGCTGCAAACCGGCGCCCTCATGGTGGGCTGCCCCGGGGACCCCGGGGGCCTGGCCCGGGCCGCGGGGGCTGACACCCTGGTCCTGAACTACCAGTACGTCAACCGGGAACTGGTGGACGCCGCCCGCCGGCAGGGTCTGAAAGTTTCCGTCTGGAATATCGACGCCCCGGAAATCCTTAGCCCCTACCTGGAGATGAACCTGGACGCCATTTGCACCAACCGCCCCGGGGAGATTATTGGTTATTTGAAAGGTGGTGATGTGGGGGGAGGGCCAGGGTAGGCCAGTGGCCAGTGGTCAGTGATCAGTGATCAGTAATCAGCGTGGGCATTGTCCATCATCCATCAGGTTAGAGGAAAATAGCTTTTATGCCTGATTAGATGAAGTTTTTATCCCCCCCTTTGAAAAAGGGGGGTAGGGGGGATTTGCTAAGCGCCTGAAATCCCCCTAAATCCCCCTTTTTCAAAGGGGGACTTTAAACACCTTGGTCGCATTTCACACTACAGGCACAGATTGGAAAGCCTGTGCCATCAAGAGATTATGGTTGACGTCAATGGAACCTTAACCGGCCTCTTGACCCGGGTGGCCCGGGAAGCTGCTGACCAGGTCTGTATTCTCCACCGGGCAGGGGAGGAGGTGCGGGAGTACACCTACGGCCGGCTTTACCGGGGCAGCCTGGCCGTGGCCCGGTGGCTCTGGTCCCAGGGGGTGCAGCCAGGGGACCGGGTGGCCCTCCTCCTGGAGAACCGGCCCGAATGGCCCCTGAGCTATTTCGGGATACTTTGGGCCGGCGCGGTGGCCGTGCCCCTGGACCCGGTCTCCCGCTGGGATATTTTGTCCTATGCCCTGGAGCAGACCCAAACCCGGGTCATCTTCACCTTTCCCTCGGCCCCCCTGGCCCAGTTGCAGGAGCTGCCGTTCCTGAAAAAGATCGTGGTGGCGGGGGAGGCCGGGGACGGGGAGGGGAAGATCGTCAATTTCGGGGAAGTCGGGGCCACCTCCGCCGGTGAAGGAGAGCTGCCCGGGGCCCGGCCTGATGATCTGGCTTCCATCATTTATACCTCGGGCACCACCGGCCTGCCCAAAGGGGTGATGCTCACCCACGGGAATTTCTGCGCCAATTACCGGGAGATCGCCAGGCTCGACGCCATCCGGCCGGATGACAATTTTCTCGCCATCCTGCCCCTGCATCATGCCTTTCCCTTTACCGGCACCCTGCTGCTGCCGCTTTTTAGCCGGGCCAGGATCACCTACCTGGACACCCTCCAGGCCGAGGCCATCCTCAGGTGCATCAAGGAACAGCAAATCACCATCCTGGTGGTCACCCCCCAGGTGCTGCAACACTTTTTTCAGGGCATGCAGCGGCGCTTGCAGACAATTCCCTGGCCCCTGCGGCCCCTACTGCTGGCCTATCTGCATTATTCCTGGCGCGTGTCTCAATTTATCGGGGTTAATCCCGCCCGCCCGCTGCTGCGGAAATTCCGGTCCGCCCTGGGGGAGCAGTTCCGCTTTTTTGTCAGCGGCGGGGCCAAACTGCCGGCAGACCTGGCAGAGGGTTTTGCCCGCCTGGGATTTACCGTGCTGGAAGGCTACGGCCTCACCGAGACTGCGCCGGTGGTGACCATCAACTGGCCGCCGCCCACCCGTCCCGGCTCCGCGGGCCGGCCCCTGGAGGGGGTGGAAGTAAGGATACTCCATCCGGATGCCGACGGGGTGGGCGAGGTCCTCATCCGGGGCGAGAACGTCATGGCCGGGTATTACCAGGATGAGGCCGCCACCCGGGAGGTGCTTAAAGACGGCTGGTTTTACAGCGGCGACCTGGGTTATCTCGACCGGGACGGCTGCCTCTTCATTCAGGGCCGGATCAAGGACCTCATCGTCCTCAGTTCCGGCAAGAACGTCTCCGCCGAGGAAGTGGCCCAGCACTACCTCCAGGCCCCCTCCGTCAAAGAGATTTTTATCACCACCGATGCCCGGGCCGAGAAGCTGGCCGCGCTGGTGGTGCCGGACCTGGAGTTTTTCCGGGGGATCGGGGAAACGGACATCCACGGCAAGGTGAAATGGGACCTGGAAGTGCTCTCCCAGGACCTGGAGCCTTACAAGCGGGTCCGAGAACTCGTCCTCACCCCCGAGGAACTCCCCAAAACCCGTTTGGGCAAGGTCAAGAGATACGAAGCCCAGCGGCTTTACCAGGAGCGGGCCGGGAAAAGATACGAAAAGAAAAAGCCGGCCGCGGCAGCAGGGTTGTCCCCGGCGGGGCAGACAGTGGTGGAAATTTTGGCCCGGCAAACCGGGGAGGTCAGTATCTCCCTGGACGACCATCTGGAATTGGACCTGGGGATGGACTCCCTGGGCCTGGTGGAGTTGCTCGCGGCCCTGGAGGGCCGGTTCCACCTGCAGATCCGGGATGGCGAATTCACCGGCATCCTTACGGTGAGAGAGCTCATCAGCCTGATCGAGGAGAAAAATCCCAAGGCCGCCGGGGAGCCGGAGGAGGGAATAGCGGCCTGGGGCGCTATTTTGCGGACCGATCCCCCGCCCGGGCTGCGCCGCCGCCTGGGCCTGGAAGGGGGGCTGGCGGCCCGCCTGGTCACCAAAGGGCTGACCGCGGTGCTGGGCCTCTGGTTCAGACAGGCGTTCTCCATCCAGGTGGACGGCCAGGAGCGGCTGCCGGACCGGGGATATGTGCTCTGCCCCAACCACGCCAGCTTCCTGGATGGTTTCCTCATTGCCTACGCGGTGGGGCCCCGGCGCCACCACCTTTTTTCCCTGGGCTACAGCCGGTATTTCGATCTCCCGGTGGTCCGGACCCTCAGCAAGCTGATCCGCATCATCCCGGTGGATTCGGCCCGGCACGTGGTGGCCGCCATGCAGGTGGCTTCTTATATATTGAGGCACGGCCAGGCCTTGTGCGTTTTCCCCGAGGGCTCCCGCAGCCCCGGCGGCGAAGTCGGGCGCTTCAAAAAGGGCGCGGCCATCCTGGCCAAAGAGCTGGCAGTGAAACTGGTCCCGGTTTATATTCAAGGCTCCTATGAGGCCTGGCCCACCGGCGCCGCTCTGCCCCGGCCCCACCCCATCCGGGTGGTCTTCGGCCGGGAGCATTCCTGGGAGGAGCTGAAACAGCGGGGCCTGAAGATCGCCCCGGACGCGGACGACTATGACGCCATCAGTATCGGGCTGCGGCAGGAGGTCTTGAGGCTGAAAGAGGAGCTAATTAAATAATATTCTCACGCAAAGGCGCCAAGGCGCAAAGACGCAAGATTTTTTTTATTATTTTATGCTGCGCCTTTGCGTCTTTGCGTCTTTGCGTGAGAAAATATTTTTAAAGGGATTAGTTATGGCCAAAACCATCGTTGAACAGATCATGGCCGCGCATCTGGTGTCCGGGGAACTGGTCCCGGGCGCGGAGGTGGCCCTGAAGATTGATCAAACCTTGACCCAGGACGCCACCGGCACCCTGGCCTACCTGGAGTTCGAGGCCATGGGGGTGGAGCGGGTGCAGACCGAGGTGTCGGTGAGTTATGTGGACCACAACCTCTTACAGACGGATTACCGCAACGCCGACGACCACCGGTTCCTGAAGACCATTGCCGCCAAATACGGGCTCTATTTTTCGCCGCCGGGGAACGGCATCTGCCATCAGGTGCACCTGGAACGCTTCAGCGCGCCGGGGAAGACCCTGATCGGCTCGGACAGCCACACCCCCACCGCGGGGGGCGCGGGCATGCTCGCGTTCGGGGCCGGGGGTCTGGACGTGGCCCTGGCCATGGCCGGGCAGCCCTTTTACCTGGTGATGCCGGAGGTTCTCGGCGTGCGCCTTACGGGGCGCTTCCGGCCCTGGGTGTCGGCCAAGGACGTGATCCTGGAACTGCTCCGGCGTCTGACGGTGAAGGGGGGCCGGGGCAAGATCCTGGAGTTTTCCGGTCCGGGCCTGCGTCACTTGACGGTGCCGGAGCGGGCCTCCATCACCAACATGGGCACGGAACTGGGGGCCACCACCTCCATCTTCCCCGCGGACGCCCAGACCCGGCGCTTCCTGGCGCTCCAGGGCCGGGCGGAGGATTACCGGCCCCTTAAGGCCCAGGGCCGGCCCCGCTATGCCCAGGTGGAGGAGATGGACTTGGCGAATTTGGACCCCCTCATTGCCGGGCCCGGCTCCCCGGACAACGTGACGAAGGTGGAAGAGGTGGCGGGCACCCCGGTGGACCAGGTGCTCATCGGCTCCTGCGCCAACTCTTCCTTCCGGGACTTGCTGGTCATCGCCATGGCCTTGCAGGACCGGCGGGTGCACCCCCGGGTGTCCATGGAGGTCAACCCCGGCTCCTTGCAAGTGTTGGAAAACCTGGACCTCTCCGGTGCGTTGTTGACGCTGCTGAAGGCCGGGGTGCGGGTGATGCCCCCGGGCTGCTGGGGCTGCATCGGCATGGGCCAGGCCCCGGCCACCGGCGCGGTGAGCGTGCGCACCTTCACCCGGAATTTCCCCGCCCGAAGCGGCACCAAGGACGATAAGGTCTATCTGGCCAGCCCCGAAACCGCGGTGGCCGCGGCTATTGCCGGGGAAATCATCGACCCCCGGAAGCTGGGGGACTATCCCCGGATGGCCCCGCCCCGCTATTTCCTGGTGAACGGCCGCAGCCTCATGGCGCCGCTGCCCCCGGAAGAAAGCCGCAAGCAGGAGGTGCTCCGGGGCCCCAATATCGTGGCCTTTCCCCGGTTGTCGGGCCTTCCGGATTCCTGGTGCGGCGAGGTCTGGCTCCAGGCCGGGGACAACGTCACCACCGACGACATCCTGCCCGCGGGCAGCCAGATTCTGCCGCTGAGAAGCAATCTGCCCGCCATCAGCCGCTTTGCCTTCACCCGGCTGGACCCGGATTTCCCGGACCGGGTCCAGGGCCGGGGGGAAGGGGCCATCATCGGCGGTGAAAACTACGGCCAGGGGTCATCCAGGGAACACGCGGCCCTGGCCCCCCGCTACCTGGGCGTGCGGGTGAAGCTGGTGAAGAGCTTCGCCCGCATTCACCTGGCCAACCTCATCAACTTCGGCATCCTGCCCCTGACCTTCGAAACCCCGGGGGATTACGACCTCCTGGGCCTGGGCAAAACCCTGGAACTTCCCGGAGTGCGCCAACTCCTCCTGGAGGGCGCAGAGCGCCTGCCCCTGAAGGTGGACGGCCGCCAAATCTGGGTGCGGGTGGACCTCTCAGAGCGGCAACGGCAGATGATCGCGGTGGGCGGGGCGTTAAACATGGCGAGGAAGGGGTAGGGGAAAGACTTACGTGAATTAAGCTGTCATCCTGAGCGAAGAATCTCATCTCACTGAAAATACGAGATTCTTCACTCCGCTTCGCTCCGTTCAGAATGACACAAATTTGAAAGGAGGGTCGGGGGATGTGGAGCAGGCGCCCTCGCCTGCTCAAGAACAGCCGGGGGCGGCTGTTCCACATTTTTCATCCTCCCCTCAAATTCCCTTCACAATCCCCACTTAAAGGGCAAATGCAGGGTGCGTTTTACGCACCAGTTTTTGTGTGCCGAGCATGCAACGCAGCTTGGAGGTGGAAGTCCTCTACCCAACCTGATGGAGGTGAAGGGTTAGCGAAGCGCAAGGGCATCATCGTGAGGCGGGGTCTGAAGGAAGCGTGGAGCAA
>JBFLXM010000066.1:0-10010 GCA_040757175.1 Thermodesulfobacteriota bacterium | reverse complement strand
CTCCCTGGAACCGCGGCCGGAACCTGACTCGCTGAGCAGTGGCGCGTAGTGGTAAAACTTTGTTCACAAGACTTAACCTATTAATAAACCAAAACTATTTTTTTGCAACTGTCGAAGATGAGTCTGAGGGAGCCGCAGGCGACCGAAGAATCTCTAACTTCGTGGGAAAATTGAGATTCTTCACTCCGCTTCGCTCCGTTCAGAATGACAAAATGTAGGGTGGGCACTGCCCACCCCTTAGAGTTCTTAAGTGAACAGCATTGGATTTAGGGGGATTATCAGGCGCTTATATAATCCCCCCTTACCCCCCTTGAGAAAAGGGGGGTATAAAATCCTAATTTTAATGGTCACAGTAATTAAGGGACGCCACACTAACTGCCCTGGGTTTATCCATGCTTTAGGAAAATTTACTCTGAGCCTCCCTGTTTCCCCGGGCATTCGCACCTATGATTTCAGCGTCTGTGGCCGGTAGTAATGCAGTCTGCTCCCCATGAAAGAATAGGCACGATTACCCCCCGCCCACCTAACTTATGCCGCAATTTCCCATCTAATTAGAAAAAGGGTTGGCAATGGCAGGCTCGAGCTGCCAGGCCTGGTTTTCCCGGGTGGATTATGGTATCTATTCCGGGTCATGGTTTTTGTGAGGCAGAAGGATTAACTTTGACAGCATTTGAGGGAATATCCTCTGGGAGGAAGGCATGAAAAGAATAATTCTGGTATTGGCGCTGGCCATCGCGCTGGCTGGAGGCGCGGCCGCGGTTACGCCTGCGCCTTCCCAGGCTCAGGGCTATTACTATCCACCTCCGCCCGCGAATATCTATGCGACGCCGTGGGTGGGGCCGAGTACCCCCTGGGTCTATTATAACGGTGATTGGTTCTTAAACGGATTACTCTATTACTTTTTCGGCCCTAAATACGGCTGGGCCCCCTATTACGCCTATGCTCCCACCTATATCGTCAGAACTCCGACCTGGTATGCTCCGAAATGGAACGCCTGGTATGCGGGGCGCCCCCATTACTGGAATGATTTTCATCGAACCTACCCCTATTGGCGGAATCACCACCAAGGGTACCGTTATGACCGGCGGTTCTATGAAAAACACCATCACGGCTACGGCGCCGGGTGGCATAAAGGATACCGTGGCGGCCCGCCCCCAGCCCACCCCGGGGGACCTAAACCCGGTCCGGGTCAGGTGGGACCGGCTGGACCTAAACCCGGCCCTGGTCATGTGGGTCCGCCGCCGGGACAAAAGCCTGGTCCCGGCGCGCCTGGTCATGGGCCGGGGAAAGTTACTCCCCCGGCTGGACCTAAACCCGGCCCTGGTCATGTAGGCCCTCCCCCGGGACCAAAGCCGGGTCCCGGCGCGCCTGGTCATGGACCCGGGCAAGTGACCCCCCCGGGGGGAGCCAAACCGGGACCTGGTCGAGCGGCCCCTCCCCCGGGTGCCAAAGCGGGTCCTGGCAGCCCTGCCGGGCCGGCTCAACAACCGGGTAAAGGCGCGTCTGGCGGTCCCAAGCCCGAAAGGGGCGGGCATGCTGGAGAGGCACGTTAGCCAGGGTTACTTTTGGGGGAATCAAGCAAGGGTGTTGCCTCCCCGGGTTGCCGATAATTGGCGGCAACGGGGGTAACACCCTTTTACATTGGTGATGCGGGCGCGGGCGGGATGGCTATCCGGAGTCTGGCTCGGTCTCGACCCCTGGCCCTGAAGGTTTCACTCCCCCCGGGGGAAGATGAAAGACCGCAGGCGCTCAAAATAAACCCTGCCCCCCGCCAGATAGGTGTCATTGTGGTGGGCTCCGGGGATGATGTACAGCTCTTTGGGGTCCGCCGCGGCGGCAAAGACCCGGCGGCCCATGTCCACGGGGATGATTTCGTCATTTTCGCCGTGGATGATGAGGACCGGCACCTGGATTTGCCCGATTTTTCCCAGGTTGTCATAGGGCACCGAGGGCCGCCAGTCAAAGAGAAAAGGCGCATAAAGCCGGGCCATGTCCTGGGAGTTGGTGTAGGCGGACTCCAGGATCAGGGAGCGGCAGGGGAACTTGACCGCCAGATCGGTGGCCAGGGCCGTGCCCAGGGAGCGGCCGAACAGGACGATGTCTTTACCCGGCACTTTCCTGGTTTCGGCCACATAATCATAGGCCGCGGCCGCGTCCAGGTAGGTGCCTTCCCGGGAGATGCGGCCCTCTGATTTGCCATACTCCCGGTAATCGAAGATGAAGACCGTGACTCCCACCAGGTCCGCCAGCAGTTTGATGTTTTCCAGACGGTGGCTGATGTTGCCGGCATTGCCGTGGAACCATAAAAACACCGGCGCGCCTTCCTTGGGGACCCACCAGCCGTGGAGCTTCACCCCGTCTGCGGCCGTAAACCAGACCTCTTCGTAGGCCAATCCCAAATCAGAGGGCGTGCCCACGAGCATTCGGTCCGGAAAAAAGACGATGCCTTTTTCAGAAAATTCTAGGATCATGAATAGCCTTCCGCAGTTAACCACAAAGACACAAAGTACACAAAGTATCACAAAGAGAAAAACATAGAAAAATAGTTTTGGCTTTGCCAAAACTATTTTTCTCTTTTCTTGGCGCATCTTTGTGTCTTGGTGCCTTTGTGGTGTATTTTTTTCTTCAGATAAAGTACCCGACTATATACCGCAACGCCAGTGCCGAAATAATAATTCCCAGGCCGATGCGGATGATCTTGCCGGAGAAGTATTTCTGGAGGCGGGCGCCGAGGTACATGCCGATGAAGCCGCCGAGGCCGAAGAGCGCGCCCAGGGCCAGGTCCGGGGCGATGCCCAGGGAGTAGTAGATGCCCACCCCGGCCACGGAGGTGACCAGGGTGCCCAGGAGCGCGGCCCCGGCGATGGTGTACATGGGCAGTCTAAAGATGGCGGCCAGGAAGGGGGCGATGATGGCCCCGCCGCCGATGCCGTAGGTGCCGCCGATGAGGCCCACCACCAGGGCCAGAATAAACAGGGCCGGCGCGTTGAAGCTAAAAATCTCCCCTAAAAATTCGTAAGAGACCCGCTTCAGGCTCCAGGCCGCGGTCTTGACCCGGGCCGCGGGGGGCAGGGCCCGGCCGGTGGCGGCTCCGCTTTCCTTGAGGACCAGGCCCAGGCGTTCCTGGACCTGGGCCTCAAACTCCAGGATCTTCGCTTTCTTGCGTTTGGCCCCGGGGGTCTGGTCATAGAGGAGCCGCAGGCCGATATAGAGCAGCACGCCGCCCACAAAGAGCTTGAAATGCCTGGGGTCGGGCAGCCATTCGCAGCGGATCACCGCGCCGAACCAGAGTCCGGGCAGCGTGCCCAGGATGGTGACCCAGGCCACCGGCCAGTTCATGCGGCCTTCCCGGAGGTAGCGATAGACGCCGCTGGGGATGGCCACAATATTGAAAACCAGATTGGTGGGGCTGACCGCGGGGCTGGAGAAGCCTAGAAAGCTCACCTGGAAAGGCAGCAGGAGAAAGGCGCCGGAGACCCCCCCCATGGAGGTGAAGGTGGAGACCACCAGGGCCACGAGGGGCGGGATGAGCGGGTTGACCTCTACGCCGGATACGGGAAAGAGCATAACCCACCTTTTGTTAATTTTTTCACAAGATACCGCCAAACTGATAGCGCTGTCAAGGGAAAATTTGGCGGCAGTGCGGGAGGGGATGGGCGTGGCTCCTTGATTTGGGATTGACTGGAAAACCTCTGCAAGGGGCATGAGCCAGGCTTTTTTTATCAGAAGCAAATAACTTTACAAAGCTGAGCAGAGACGCTAATCAATGATGTACCAGTTGAGCAATCGAAGCATCTGGCCTTTTTACAGGAAACCACCAAATGATGTGCAAATCGCCGCGGTGGCCGCGGTGGTTAACTGGGAGAAAAGGGGAGTAGATGATGTTTAAAGAAGAGAGGGACGAAAGCCAATTTGCCTGGAGCATGTTGGGTGATATCGCCGAAGGCCGCCCGAATCTCGGCCCCATGGTGCACGTGGCCGTGTATCGCCTGATGCAGTTCACTCTGCGGGACGTCCTCATCCGGGATTTTGGGGTCGAGCAAGCTGACCGGATTTTCTTCGAGGCGGGCAAGAAGGCCGGTGAGGAGTACTGCCACAATGTGCTCACCGAAAAAGAGGACTTGACCAGCTTCTTTGCCGATATCCAGCGGACCATGAAGGAGCTGGGCATCGGTATCTTCCGGGTCGAATCGGCCGACCTGGAGACCAACTCCTTTGTGGTCACGGTGGCTGAGGATCTTGATTGCTCGGGCATTCCCGTTTGTGCGGAGGAAGTTTGCATCTATGATGAGGGATTTATCGCCGGCCTGTTGCTGGCCTACACGGGAAAGGACTTCCAGGTCAAGGAAGTTGATTGCTGGGGCTCAGGCGGACGCGTCTGCCGTTTCACCGTTGTCCCCAAATGAGGCTTGGAGATGCTCTCGGTTAAAGAGGAACTCATTGACCGGATAACGGCAGCATTGCATTACCTGCGCACCGGGAAAGTCCCTCCGGCCATCCCTATACCGGAGGACCTCCCGGACAATGAGCTCCGCCAGCTTATTACCTTTGTGAACCGTTTCCTGGTGGAGTTCGCCATCTTCACCGAAGCCATGGAGCAGATCGCCCAGGGAGAACTGAATATTCGCCCGATGACGAGCAAGATGGCTGTGGTCCATTCCTTTAAGGCCCTCCAGTCCAACCTCAAGCACCTCACCTGGAAGACCCAACAGATCGCCGGGGGGGATTTGGAGCAGCAAGTCGATTTCATGGGGGATTTCTCCACCGCCTTCAACAGTATGACCCAGCAGCTCAAGGACTCCCGGGAGCAACTCCTCGATCTGAACCAACAGCTCAAGCGCCGCAACCGGTTCATCCGGGAGACCTTTGGCCGCTACATGAGCGACGACGTGGTCGGCGTGCTCCTGGATATGCCCGAAGGGCTGAAATTAGGCGGAGAAAAGCGGGAGGTGACGCTGCTGTGGTCGGATTTGCGCGGCTTTACCGCTCTGTCCGAACAACTTGAGCCTACCGTGGTGGTCGCCTTGTTGAACTATTACCTGTCAGCCATGATCGAGATCATCCAACAACAGGGCGGCACCATCGACGATATCATCGGCGATGCCATCCTGGTGCTTTTTGGCGCCCCCTTGCCGCTGGAAGATGCAGCCCCGCGTGCCGTCCGCTGCGCCCTGGAAATGCAGAAAAAAATGGGGGAAGTTAATGAGCATAACTTCCAAAGGGGATGGCCCGAAATCGAGATGGGGATTGCCTTGCACACCGGGGAGGTGGTGCTGGGCAACATCGGCTCCACTAAGCGATCCAAGTATAGTGTCATCGGCAAAACAGTCAATTTGACATCCCGTATCGAAAGCTTCACTGTCGGGGGGCAGGTCCTGGTCTCCCCCACCTTAATAAGCGCCGCCGACCCCGGTCTCGTCCTGGGTGACGAGGTCAAGGTACACGCTAAGGGTATGCGGCGGGCCATCAAATGCCATGAGTTGCTGGGGCACCATGACCACCCGGAGCTATCGCTGGAGATTGAGGAAAAAGACTTCGACGTTCTTCCCGAACCGTTACCCTTTTCCTACGCGCAGCTGATTGGCAAGCATCTCGACGACCATCTGGAGGCCGGTACCTTAGTCTCCCTGGCCCACCGGCGGGCAGTTGTGGAGGTCACCGGCCCTTTAACGGCCCACAGCAACCTGATGCTGCGGTTTGAGCTGGATACCGGCGGAGAAAAATCGCCGGAGGTGTACGCCAAAGTAATGCATTCCCTGGAAGAGGCAGGCAAACGCTACCTCATCCACTTCACTTCGGTCACACCCGGCCTGCAGGCGCATTTGCACCGGCTGGTAAAAATGGGAAAGATTTTTTGAGGCGGGGGGAATAGGCCCAGCTTGACTTGATAAAAAGCAGTTTCCCCAAAATGGTTTATTACCCCTATCGTTTTTCCGTAATCATGGAAAAAACTTGACATTAACCCCCCAGGCTATTAGTGGGTAACTTTACAAGCTGGATACAGCAGCAAAATCCCCCAGGTGAAGAGACAGGGAGGGTCTCACCACCACGGAGCGGTTCCGGTTGCCGCCGGGCCCCCGCTTTTCCCGGGCATCGCCATATTCTTTGGGAGTTTTCTTTTTTCGGGCCCCAGGTCCTTTTTAATTGCAGACTCGGATTTCCCTTCCCCCTTAACTTTTTGTGAAAAGGAGAGGCGTCATGAAAAAGAAAATGATTCTTTTGATGTTGGTTTCTTCTTTGCTATTCCTGGTTTCCGGGGCCATGGCCGCGGAATGGCGGGTTCCCGGCGATTTTTTGACCATCCAGGCTGCCATTGATTCCCCCAATGTCAATGCCGGCGATCGCATCAAGGTGGCCCCTGGAGAACATGCCGGCGCCTTTGTCACTAAAGGGGTGGAGATCAAAGGGCAGGGCGGCGCCGTCATTGCCAGCGGTCCGCTACATGGTTCGGGGTTGGTGATGGGATTCAGAATCATGACCGGAGGAGAAGGCACGACCATTAAAAACCTGAAATTCACCGTGGACCTGGCCATTATGAATGGAGCGGCCCAAAATAACGTCACCGTCAGGCATTGTACCTTTCTTAATACTGTACAGGCGGTATCCAACTGGAGGGGAAGCGGTTGGGAAATCAGCCATAATAAGATTATCGATCTCAGGACCAGGAACGGTGGCGGCATAGGCATCCTCATCGGTGACTTTGCCGGGGGTACGGTTCAAGACAATGTGGTATCGCACAATGACATATCAGGAACGCTCCATGTGGACGCCAATGACGGGGGAGGATATAACGGCTCAGGCATCGTGCTCTATGCCGATTTCCGTTGGGGCGGGGCAGGAACGCAGTCCTTGACCCACAACCGGGTCATTAAAAATAAGGTGGCTTTTGCCAGTGACAACTCTTCCGTGGTGGATGTGGTGGCTTTTGAGATGACAGATACCCGGGATGATCCAGAGTTAATTGTCATAACCGATAACATGGCGGTTTTTAATGATTTTCGGGGTACGGCCCTGCAGATCGATCTTACCCCTGACAACCTGGACCAATATAATTTAATCCTGAGGAACCTTGGTAAAAACCGCGGTCATAAGGGGCATCGCAAGTTCTTTAACCATCACCATCGAAAATTCTTTAAGCCCCATGGGGATTAATCCCTGTAGCTAAGTCAGGATAAAACGAAAGGCGGGCACTAAATGCCCGCCTTTTTTGTTTAGCCAAACCCCAAGCATTCCCCCCAAGACACAAAGACTTGAGCAGACGCGGAAGCTTGCTCCGGATAAGGATGGAGGCGACGCCACGGGCCGCCCTTTTTATGTCTAGGGTGGGGAAGGAGAGGAGACTGCCGCGGGGCTTTAAGGCAATTGATGTACTTTAATTGCTAATTATACTTGACATAAAGTAAAATATATTATACATTATGACTTAATAGGACCACTGATGAGGTTTCTGGTGCAATCAAGCTGGCCAAGGGCTGGGCTGAGGTCACGACCAGGTTCATCATGATCCAGAACTTATTTCTAGCTTAGGGGTCTCCCAGGGTGGGGGCCATCCCCAAGAATATTGACTATCAACTATGTCTAAGTGCCTGCCTCGTCTAAAGATTATCAACCGCCTGCATGTCTTGCGGGCGGAACACCGCCTGACCCAGGAACAGCTCGCCAAAGAAATCGGGGTCACCCGGGCCACCATTGGGGCCATTGAAGGGGGTGGCTACAATCCTTCCTTGGAGCTGGCATTCCGGCTGGCGCGTTACTTTAATACGGATATAAATGCAATTTTTTCCATCGAGGAGGAAAAGAGATGAAAAGATTGGACTCGATATTGTTGAAAGTTTTCTTGTATGGGCTTCCCTTAGTTATTATGCTGGCTATTTTCACATATTCCTACGGTTTGGGAGTGTTTAACCAAATTGCCGGCAAGCTAAAACTTCTATACAACTTTGCGGGACTGGCCTTTGCATTATGGATGCTGCTGTCCATTTATCTAAGTATCCGGTTGATGGTTTCCGGTGAATTTAGAAATATAGTGTTGGCTAAGCTCACCTTCATCAGGGAAGGTGATGAACGAGAGGTTATGCTGACCGGGAAGGCGACCAAAACCACCTTCCTGACCTCGCTGGCCCTCCTGATTTTTCTGTTTTTTCTTTCCTGTTTCCAGGTCTCCATTTACAGAGTACCGCCGGAAAAAGCCGTTGACGGTAAAACCGGCATGGTTTCCTTGGGCTTTGGTTTCAGTCTCTTGGCAGGTGCCAAACCGGCCTCAATGGAGGGAACCATACAAAAAACGGATATATTCTCCTATACCGGCCTGCCTGTTTCCAGCACCACGGTGATCCTGCTGTTAATCCTCTGGCAGATCATCTGTTACAATTATTCGATGCAGCGATTAATAACAAAAGAACTTGAGAGAATGTAATTCTCAATAAGTGGGGAGGCATATGACTTATCAGATCCGGCAATCTCCATTAAGGTTGAAGTCCTTCTTTTTTTACCCCCTCGCGATTATCTGCACCCTGTACTTGCTTCTGGGGTTGACTACTTCAACAAGTGCGGCTGACTCCAACCTGGTGCCGGTGGCGACCTTTGAGGGCGCCACTCTCTATACCACGACCGCCGCGCCTGGAGAGGGAGCGCTGCATGTTATCCGTTTGTCCGGTTCCTTCCGGGAGATGGGCCGGCAATACGGCGCCCTTCTGGGCAGCCTGATGCAGGAGTTTTATGAGGTTGCCGTCAACGGCTATCTCATCGCTCAAAAGGGCCTGACCTACGACAGCATCCGGCAAACCGCGCAATATTATTATGACAAACAGCCTCAGTATGCCCGGGATTTCATTAGCGCCATGGCCGAAACCTCGGGTTTGAGCAGGGAGCGGCAGAAGATCATGGCTTCCTTGATGTATCAACTCTTCGTCGCCATCGACTCTTCCTCTTCCGCTTGCTCCACCCTCATGGCCTGGTCCGGGTATACCGGCGGGGGCCCCATGGTCATCGGCAGGAATTGGGACACCCTTCCGGGTCCTTTCCCCGATTACGCCAAGTATCTGACCGTGGCGGTTTATAACCCTGCGGGCTATGCCAATTCTCTGGCTGAGGTTAATTATGCGGGGTTTGTTTCCTGCCAGACGGGCATGAATAAAGCGGGCATTTTTATTGATTACCAGAGCGGCTCGCTGTCGGACCCGCTGATCTTCGAACGGACTCCCGGACCCTATCACCTTTTTTCCTATCTTCTCAACTACACCTCCCTGGACCAGATTGATCAGGCCATTAATGCCACGCTCCCCGAAATTGCCGCCATCATCAATGTAGCCGAGGCAACCCGGGCTTATGTTTACGAGTGGGCCACGTACGCCAGGAAACGCCGCATATCGGACCCGGAACGTCCGGGCCCGGGACCTGACGGACTTCTGGTGGCCACCAACCATTTCGTGGACCCCTCCTGGACGGGTCTGCCGATTATTCTGAACGGCTTCCTGGGCATGTATACCAAGGAGAGGCGCGCCAACTTGCTGGCCCGGGGGGAGCAGTTCAAAGGTGCCCTCGATCCCGTAAAGATGAGGTACATCTTCGACCGCACCACTGCGGCTGATCCCGATCCGGGCCCGTGTTTCCCTGATCACGGCAATACCGTCATCCAGGTGGTCGCCGTCCCGGCGAACCTGGAACTGTGGGTTAAGGCCAGGGGCTACTCCGACTGGCAGTTGATCCCGCTCGGGAGCTTGTTTTCAAGAAATCCCCCAAATAACCCGGCCATCAACCTGTTCCTGGTGGATTAGCCGCCACTTTTCCACTTCTTTCCTGGAGTGGCCCAAAAGCTCGGTATGATACCGAGTCGCAGTCAAAGGGCAGCACAGGCTTTCCAGCCTGTGCCTACACAGGCTGAACGGGCTGTTGCCCAAATCGGCCTGAGTAGCTGTTTTGTTAATTTCCAAGGTCATTTTTATGTCCGAAATATTCAATAAATGCTGGTAATTATTGACTATTATGGTAACATGGCCCATCTTCTTGAA
>JBFLXM010000065.1:0-8098 GCA_040757175.1 Thermodesulfobacteriota bacterium | reverse complement strand
CTCAACAGAGTCAGAGAATTACGCATTAACATCCAAAATGAAGCTCGGATTCTGCATAATCACCCCCCAGAGTCTCAGCCTCTGAGGGATTACGCTTTTGCAAAAACCTAACCGGACAGTGCTGGGGAGAACCCCGGGTTTTAGACGGAGGGGCCGGGAAAAGTCAAAAAAAGTTCCACCTAATCCAAAATTATCCTTAACCGGAAATCTTGCCGAAAAGATAATTTAAACAAAATCTGTGCCCCTTTCTAGATGATATTTTGTATAATGCAAAAAATTGGTAAACTTTAATAAGCTAGCCGGTACGGGAAAAAGTTCTAAAGTCTCCCTAAAACCCCCTGGAGCAAAGCGGGACTTAATATTTACAGCTTATGGCTCACAGTGGACTTCTTGATCTTCACCTTTTCGGGGGGTATTTCTCCAAACCCCGAAAACCTGCGATTACCCCTTTTGCAGATATCTCCAGGCGTTTCTCGTTTCCCCAGCGCGCAACCGCCTCGAAAGTCTTTAACTTTATAATTTAACTGGAAAAAAGGGCAATGACCATGAAAAGAACGTCAGGAACCTTATCCCGGTGGTTGCTGGCCGGGCTTTTGGCGGCCTCGCTGCTGGCCGCCAGCGGCGCCTGGGCCAAGCCCACCACCCCGGAGCAGGCCCGCACCGCGGTGCTCCACTGGCTGGGCCTGGACGCCCTGCCCCTGGGCGCGGCCCTGGGCCGGCAGGTCAAGGAAGTCCAAACCTTCTACCAGGAGCGCACCCCCGCCTATTATGTGGTGTATCTCAACCCCACCGGCCTGGTCTTTCTGCCCGCGGACGACCTGGTGGAGCCCATCATCGCCTTTGTCAGCGACGCGACCTCCTATGATCCTTCCCCTGTCAACCCCCTGGGGGCCCTGGTGAGCCGGGATATTCCCGGGCGGGTCCTTCAAGCCCGGGAGGTGGAGGCCAAGGGTGTGGAGGCACTGGCCCCCGACACCCCCCAGATCAAGGCCCGGCGCAAATGGGACTTGCTGACCCGGCCCACCAGCCCCAAGGCCTCGGAGTTCGGTGTCAGCAGCATCTCCGACGTGCGGGTGGCCTCCTTTGTCCAGAGCCGCTGGTCTCAAAGTACGGCTGGTAGCTATGGGAATTGCTACAACTACTACACCCCCAATAATTATGTTTGCGGCTGCGTGGCCACCGCCATGGCCCAGCTCATGCGCTACTGGCAGTATCCCACAGCCGGCATCGGCGTTCATAGTTTCTCGATCAAAGTGGATTCCACATGGACAACCCGAAACACCCGAGGTGGCGACGGTTCCGGTGGCGCTTATGATTGGGCCAACATGGCGTTGGTTCCCGCCTCCGGAGTTAATGAAACCCAACGCCGGGCTATCGGCGCCCTTACTCACGATGCCGGCGTGTCGGTTAATATGCAGTATACAGCTAGTAGTTCGGGAACCGACACCCTCTACGCAGGGAACGCTTTTACCAGTACCTTCCAGTATAGTAACGCCAGAACGGCTTATAATTCTGGGGGGACTAACTTGCCGGAAACGGAACGCAATATCATGGTCAATCCCAATCTCCACGCCGGGTACCCCATCCTCTTCGGCATCACGGGGGATGGCGGCCATGCCATCGTCTGCGACGGTTACGGCTACAACGGCTCCACCATGTACCATCACCTCAATATGGGTTGGGCCGGCTCCGATGACGCCTGGTACAATTTACCCACGATTGATACCACCTACTACAATTTTAATAGCGTCTATAAATGCGTCTACAACGTCTATCCCACCGGTTCCGGGGAGATCATCGCCGGCCGGGTGACCCAAGCAGACGGCATCACCCCCATCAGCGGCGCCACCGTGACCGCCACCGGCGGCTATACCGACACCACCGACGCCTACGGCATCTATGCTCTGCCCAAGGTACCCTCCGGCACCACCTTTACCGTCACCGCCAGCCAGCCGGGATATGACTCCTCCTCCCAGTCGGTGACCACGGGCACCTCCGCCAATGGCACTTATTATAGTCCCTCCATCGTTACCGGCAACAAGTGGCCCATCGACTTTACCCTCAGCGTCCCGTCCATCACCCTGAACCAGGCCCTGGACAACACCCGGCTCAGCTTCAACACCGGCGGCAACGCCAACTGGTACGGGGAGAGCGCCACCTATTATTACGGCGGCAGCGCCGCCCAGAGCGGGGCCATCACTCATAACCAATATACCGACTTACAGACCACCGTAGTGGGCCCCGGCACCCTTTCCTTCTATTGGCGGGTCTCCAGCGAAGCCGACTGGGACTATCTTGATTTATATATCGATTCCACCAACACCGATTGGATCAGCGGCGAGGTGGGCTGGACCAAGGTGACCAAAGCCATCCCCGCGGGCATCCATACCATCACCTGGCGGTACAGCAAGGACACAGCCGATACTTACGGCTCCGACTGCGGCTGGGTGGACAAGGTGGTCTATACCCGAGGCGGCCTGGCGGCAATACTCCCCCTCCTCGTTCAATGAGGGGGCCGGGGGGGCCAGCGCCCCGCGGGGATTCCCCAAGAAAAGGCCGGGCCCGGGCCCGGCCTTTTCTATTATCTGCAAATCATCTCCTGTATTAACAAAAAGCGGCCGAAGAATCTCCTAAAGACAAGATCCTTAGATTCGCCTGGGATGACAGAATGGTTTTGGGCAGAGGTTTTAAGTTCGCCGGAAATCATGAGACCTCTGGAAAATGCCGAAAAATAATATACGCCCCATTTGCCGTCCTTTTATTCCCCCCCTTGGGGGAGGATTAGGGTGGGGGTGGACATTCTGGCTAGGCCTAAACCTTATCCTCCTTCCCTAATACCATGTTCGCATTGTAGGGGCGGGTTTTAAACCCGCCCCTACAAGTGATATCAATATGTTAGCATGTTATTTTGTTTCATTTCAAAGCGAACATGGTATAACCCCCTCCCGCCAGGGAAGGGGCAGTTACTATGGCCTTTCTTTTGTATGGTGCTCCCAGGACAAGGCACTAACCAGGGGAACAAGAAGTTCGCCCTGGAAACAAGTCTGGTTTTACCGGCGAACTGGTATAATTAACCAATGCCCTAAATTCCCCCCTTATTTTCGGGAAATGAGGTTTCCAGCCATGAAAAGGCTGTCAGGAACTCTGGCCGTTTGGCTGGTAACCTGGCTTTTATTAACCGCGCTGCTGGCCGTCAGCCGCGCCTGGGCCGAACCCACCACCCCGGAGCAGGCGCGAATTGTGGTGCACAACTGGCTTGGCCTAAACGCCAGGCCCCTGGGGGCCCTGGTGAGCCGGAATCTTCCGGTTCATGGATAACTCAGGAGAGAAACAATAAATGGGCTGTCAGATACCCGGGAAAATCCGGCGCGCCGGCAAAGATCAAAGTTCCGGCAGATACGGGCCCCTTTGTCTCTTGTTCCTCATCTTCCTGGGAATGAGCGGGTTTGCCCCGGCGGAGACCGGGGCCCAGGGACCAGAAGCCCTGGTAAGTCTGGAGAAGCTCATGCAAGAGCCCCAGCCATACCTGGGACGAGTGCTGGTGGTGGAAGGCGTCTTGGAAGCCCAAGGCAAGGGGTTTCGCCCGCCATTCAGGTTGCGCTCCGAATCCGGCGCCGCCGTAGAGGTTTCTCCCTGGGCGCCCCTGGAAGTCTACCGCCCCAGGGAGGGAGCAGCCAAAGTAAGGAGTATGGCCTATTTTGTGGGGCGGCGGTTGCGCCTTACGGGCCGCCTGGTTTCTGAGGGGGGCAAGTTGATTCTGAGAGTGACTGCGGCCGAAGAGTTATAAAGACCTCACGGCCGCAGGGGAAGTTATACCAATTTCACTTTCAAATGAAACAAATTTGCGATGTAGCCTATTGATAATCTTCTTTCTTTTAACCGAAAACTGAAAACCGAAAACGGTATTAGATCGGGGCCTTGGACCTCAGCCGGTCCGGGGCCAGCGATCTTTGATAAATATGGAGACCATAGTGAAAAGAATCATCCTCTCCTGGTGCTGGTGCTGGTGTTTCACCCTATTTTCCCCGGGTGTCCTGCCGGCCATGCCCCCTCACCCCAGCCTGAAGGGCCTCGTTGCCCAAGGAGAAGTGCGGCTTCCAGCCTTTTATGCCGATCCCGCCAGGAGAACTGAACGGGCCGCCGCGAAAATGGCGGTGGCTAAAGCCGCGGCGGCGGCCACCGGCACCGTTTCCCCGGCTGCCAAGACGCCCTTGGTGGGCAGCATCAAGGCCCTGGCCGTGGTGGTGGACTTCAGCGACAAGGTGCACACCGTCACCGCCACTTACTTTGACAGCCTGATTTTCGCCGCGCCCCTCGCTTCGGGGTTGGGTTCGGTGCGGGACTTCTATAACAAGGTCTCTTACGGGCAGGTGGATATTATCACGGTGAACCTGCCCAGCAGCCTGGGATGGCAGCGCGCCCCTAGAACTTACGCCTATTATGTGAACGGCAACTATGGGACCGACTCCCCCTATCCCCACAATTGCCAGAAGTTAGCCGAAGATATCGTGGACGCCCTGCATCTGGCGGGGGTGGACTTCTCCCAATACGACAACACCCATTCAGGGGTTATGTCCCCCATCATGCTGATCCATGCCGGTCCGGGGGCAGAGTGGACGGGGAGCCCCAACGATATCTGGTCCCACTCCTGGTCAATGGCTTCCCCCCGCATTTACAACGGGGTCGTCATCAGCGACTATGTCATCATGCCCGAATATTGGGTAGCCGCCAACGCCACCACCAGCGACATGACCATCGGCGTCTTTGCCCACGAGATGGGGCACGGCTTCTGGAATCTCCCGGATCTCTATGACACCACTTACTCCTCCGCGGGGCTGGGCGATTGGACCCTGATGGCCGGGGGCAGTTGGAATGGCCCGTCGGGGCTGGGCGCGGGCCCGGCCTGGCCGGACGCCTGGTGTCGCGTGCAGATGGGGTTTGTGACCCCCACGGAGATCACCGGCCAGGTCCCCGGCAAAAGCATCCCCCAGGCCTACAACAGCCCTGCGCCGGCCCAAACCGTCCTCAAGCTGCGCACCCCGGTTCTGAGGGCCCAGGAATACTTTCTTGTCGAAAATCGCCAAAAAACGGTGAATACTTATGATTATTATCTTCCCGGCGGCGGCTTGCTGATCTATCACGTGGATGAAGCCGTAGTGAGCAATGACCATCCCTGCACCGTCTTTCCCCCCTGCTCTTGCAGCGCGGGCAATCATTATCTGGTGGCCCTGATGCAAGCCAACGGGCTGTTGGAATTGGAAAAAAATTGGGATCAAGGTAATGCCGGCCACCCTTTTCCCGGGAGCAGCAATAATCGTAACTGGAGCATGGCCACCAATCCCCGGAGCGGTTCCTGGTACACCTGCAACGATACCAGCATCAGCGTCACCAACATCAGCAACTCCGGGGCGGCGATGACCGCGGATATCCAATGCGGGGCGGCCATCGGTCTGAACCAGGCCCTGGACAACACCCGGCTGAGCTTCAGCACCAGCGGCAACGCCAACTGGTACGGGGAGAGCGCCACCTCATACTACGGCGGCAGCGCCGCCCAAAGCGGGGCCATCGCTGATGGCCAGTATACCGACTTACAGACCACCGTGGTGGGCCCCGGCACCCTTTCCTTCTATTGGCAGGTCTCCAGTGAACAGGGCTGGGACTGGCTTGATTTATATATCGATGCCACCAATACCGATTGGATCAGCGGCGAGGTGGGTTGGACCAAGGTGACCAAGACCATCCCCCCGGGCATCCATACCATCAAATGGCGATACAGCAAGGACGCTCATTATTACTCCGGCTCCGACTGCGGCTGGGTGGATCAGGTGGTCTATACCCGGGGCGGCCTGGCCGGGCTATACCAGTTGTTGCTGGAGAATTGAGGCGACAGGGAGGCAGCACCCCCTCCTGGCACCTTATACCAAGCCGCAACCAAACCGCGATTTTTCCGTAGGGGCGAATCTTCTATTCGTCCAGAATGAGAGGGTGAACACAAGGTTCGCCCCTAGAGTTTGCTGCCTTTTGATTGCGACTTGGTGTTAGAACCGCAGGCCGGGCCCGGGCCTGGCCTTTTTTCTCTGCCAATCATCCCCTTTATGAATATGCCGGGGCCTCTGCAAATAACTCTTCCTTTGCGGGCCCACCGGCATATATAATGGCCCTTGCTCCTGAATTCCCCCCGTAAAAATAGGCAAAAGAGGTCTCCAGCCATGAAAAGATGGTCAGGAACTCTATCTGTCCGACTGCTGGTCTGGCTTTTGGCAGCCGTGCTGCTCACCGTCAGCGGGGCCTGGGCCAAGCCCACCACCCCGGAGCAGGCCCGGACCGTGGTCCTGCACTGGCTCGGCCTGGACGCCGTGCCCCTGGGCGCGGCCCTGGGCCGGCAGATCAAGGAAGTCCAAACCTTCCAGCATGAGGGCGCGGCTGCCTATTATGTAGTGTATTTGCAGCCCTCCGGCCTGGTCTTTGTGCCCGCCGACGATTTGGTGGAGCCCATCATCGGCTTCTTGCCGGCGGGACAGTATGACCCCTCCCTTGCCAACCCCCTGGGGGCCCTGGTGAGCCGGGATATTCCCGGGCGGATCGTAGCGGCCCGGGCCGCGGAGACCCAGGGCCTGGAGGCCCTGGCCCCCGCCACCCCCCAGGCCCAGGCCCGGCGCAAATGGGCCTGGCTGTCTAAACCCGCCGACGCCGCGGAGGCCCTGGAGTTGGGGCTGCCCAGTATCTCCGACGTGCGGGTGGCCTCCTTGGTCCTGAGCCGCTGGTCCCAAACCACCGTGGGGGGCCTGGCCTGCTACAATTACTACACCCCTCCATATGCTGCCGGCGACCCCAGGAATTATCCCTGCGGCTGCGTGGCCACGGCCATGGCCCAACTCATGCGCTACTGGCAGTATCCCACTGCCGGGATAGGCGTCCACAGTTTCCGGATCTGGGTGGACGGCGTCCGGCAATTTCGGAATACCCGGGGGGGCGACGGCGCCGGCGGCCCTTATGACTGGGCCAACATGGTCTTGGACCCCGAAAACTCCGGGGTCAATGACACCCAGCGCCGGGCCATCGGCGCCCTCACCGCCGACGCCGGGGTGTCAGTGAACATGAGTTACACCGCGGAGTCCTCCGGCGTCCCCGATATGTCCGGCGTAGGGGCGGCCTTTACCGGAACCTTCAAATACAGCAACGCCAGGTACGGCATATCTCCCGATAATCTCCCCGAGGCGGCCCGCAACGCCATGGTCAACCCCAACCTCCACGCCCGGTATCCGGTGCTTCTCCAGATCAGGGGGGCACCGGGCGGCCACGCCGTGGTCTGCGACGGTTACGGCTATAACCTGGCCACTATGTACCATCACCTTAACCTGGGTTGGGCCGGCGCGGACGACGCCTGGTACAATCTGCCCACCATTGACACCTCCCAAGGGACCTTTACCACCGTCGATTTATGTGTTTATAACGTCTATAAGCCCGGAACGGGCTCAGGTTCAGGGGAGATCATCGCCGGCCGGGTGACGGACAACCGCGCCACCCCCAAACCCATCAGCGGGGCCACGGTGACCGCCAGCGGCAGCGGCGGGCCTTATACCGCCACCAGCGACGCCAACGGCATCTATGCCCTGGCCCAGGTCCCCTCCAACACGCCGTTTACCGTCAGTGCCAGCAAGAGGGGATATAGCTTCACCTCCCGGTCGGTGACCACCGGCGCCAGCACCGACGCCACCACCACCACCGGCAACCAGTGGCCGTTAGACTTTGCGGGCTCCGCCCGCCGGCGCGGCCTAGCCCCGGTGATCCCGCTCTTGCTTAATTGAGGCAGGGCTCCTTGGGCAGGGGCGCACCCCTTGCACCCTCTAGTTTAGGGCGGACCTGCGGGGCCGCCCTTGCTTAGCAAGCCCCCAGACAAATCTGATACCAATTCCAATCAAACGCATATTTTTTTCGTAGGGGCGAATCTTGTATTCGCCCTAAATAGGTGGGCGAACACAGCACTGTCCGGTTAGGTTTTTGCAAAAGCGTAATCCCTCAGAGGCTGAGACTCTGGGGGGTGATTATGCAGAATCCGAGCTTCATTTTGGATGTTAATGCGTAATTCTCTGACTCT
>JBFLXM010000064.1:0-15719 GCA_040757175.1 Thermodesulfobacteriota bacterium | reverse complement strand
TTAATCAGCCCTAAAGGCTATTTCCGCTGGGTTGGCTGCTTCTGAATCGACGTCCCAAGATTGCAGCCCGACCATCAGTAAGTGGTCAAAACAGTCCAAAGAAAATGTATTTAGGCAACAGCCCGTTGAGCCTGCGCCGGTACAGGCTGGAAAGCCTGTGCCACCTTATTTTCACAGCCACCGGGAGAGACTGGGCAATGACGGGTCCACCTGGCGGCACTCCCGAAGCAGGGCGTTCAGGTAGAGCCAGGCGAAGCTGATCAGCAGCTCCGGGGCGTACTTCCGGGCCCCGTGGTCGTCAAAGGCAATCTGCAACTCCCCGGCTGCCACCTTCAGCCGATACAAACAATCCCCCAACAGGGGCCAGACGATCTCCCAGCCGTCCGGCTGGGCCTGATAAGTGCCGGAGTCCAGGCGCCTGACGGCCACCTCCACCACCTCCGGCGCGGCCAGCAGCAACAGTTCCTGGCGCGGCCCCAAAGAGACGTTTTCCAAAGGCCCGGACAGGGCCGCGGCAAAGTCCCGGAAAGGGAGGAACTGCCGCCCCGGCCCGGCCTCCTCCAGGGGGAAAGTCCCCCTCCCGTAGCGGGCCAGGATGGCCAGGTAATCCCAGGCAAAGACGTAGGCGTCCTCGGTGGGCACCACCAGGCTTTTGCGGGCATAAAAGACCCGCAGGTCCGCGCCGTGGTCCCGGTCATGGTCAAAGAGCAGGTAAAGCTCCAGGGGCCGGAAGGGTTTCAGGCGCAAGACCCACTTGATGCTGGCATAGGGGCGGCCCTCCAAGATTTCTCCCCCCAGCAGCCGGGCCAGGCGGAAAGGGTCTTTTTCCAGCAACCCCTCCAGGTCCTGGCGGTATTTCTTCCGGGCGTATTGGCGGACCTGGGCCTCCCAGCCCCAACCCGTCTCAAACTGGCCCAGGGACACCAGGTCGTAAGGAAAATCCAGGGAAGCAGCAGCCTTACTCAGCTCTTTTTCGCCTCCACCTTTTGCAAGAATTTCTCGGCATTAATTATAAACCGTTCATGCACGGCCTCGCCAATCTTTTCCTTGGCGTCAAAACCCTCCACCTTGAAGGTGATCTTCCGGCCTTCCACCTGGGTGACTTCGGTAACGGCCCTGACTTCCATCCCTAAAGGGGTGGGAGCCGTGTGCTTCAGGTCCATGGAGATGCCCACCGACTGCTCCCCGGGCCCCAGATGGGGGGCCATGAGCCCCGCGCTGGTCCCCTCAAAGAGCCCCCCCAGAAACGGCGTGCCGAAGACATCGGGCACCCCGTGGAAGAATTTCTGGGCCGAATGCTCCGGACCGGTCTTGAGGCGCACCTCATGCTTCATCCCCACCGTAATCGCCATAGCGTCCTCCTTTGTTTAATAGTGAGCAGTGAGCAGTAAGTGAATTTCGCCAGAATTTTTTTCTGCTCACTGCTCACTGCTTACTGCTAACTTTCTCAAACCGCCAGCGGGTCCATTTTGATGGCGGGCAGGACCTCGCCCTGGGCCAGGCGGTGCCCCAGGTCAGTGGCGGCGGTCAGCTCCTCGGTTCTGCTTAGGATCGCGCCTTTTTCGTCCACGCCCCGGACCAGGATTTCCGCGGCGTAGCGGACGTTGATGGCGTCGAAGAAATATTTGGCCACCAGGCGGGCGCCCACGAAGACCAGGCGGCCCTTGGTGGCCCCGGTGCACAAAAGAACGCCCTGGCGGTCGCCTCCGGGGAAGTCCTGTTTCAGGACGTAACGCCGGGACCACAGGGCCTGGGTGCGGTCGATCATGGCCTTGGCCTGGGCGGAGACGCTGTAGAAAAAGATGGGGGAGGCCAGGGCCACCACCTCGGCCTCCAGGAGTTTGTCATAGAGAGGAAGCATGTCGTCTTTAATGGGGCAGGTGCCGTCTTTGAAGCAGTGATAGATTTCCATACAGGGGGAAATCTTCAGCTCCCGGAGGGAGATCTTTTCCACGGCTGCGCCTCCCTGGGCCGCGCCCTGCAGAAAGGCGTCCAGCAGGACTTCGGAGTTGCCTCCCCGGCGGGGGCTGCCCCAGATGCCTAAAACTTTCATGGTACTCTCCCGGGCGGCGCCAGGGGCAGGATGGCAAGAGCGGCTGGCCGGCCCCGGGCCAGGTGAAGTTGGCGCTGATATTATTTAGATTAATATACATAGGGCATTTTGGGGCGATGTCAAGTTAGATAATCATCATTAATGAGTAAGCGAATTTCCTGGGAAGGAAATCAATTTGTTGCGGGGGCTGGAATTTGATATAGTCGAGGAATAAATTTAAAACAGCTTTTACTTTAAATGTAAGGAGATCTCACATGCCAAGAAACTTGCAGGGCGGTTTTCGCCATATTTGCAAAGGGCTGGTGCTGGCCGCCTGCATCCTGGCCATGGTCAACGGTGCGGGGGCCGCGGGCAAAACCGCCCCGGATTTTTCCCTGCCGGATATCCTCCAGGGCAAGAGTTACAGCCTGAGCCAGTTCAAAGGCAAGGTGGTGATGGTCAATTTTTTTACCTTTTTCTGTATGCCCTGCCGGGAAGAGATGCCGGATTTAAACAAGCTTTATAATGAGTATAAGGGCAAGGGGTTCCAGACTTTAGGGATCGGCCTGAGTTCCGATCCTACGCAACTCCGTTTCCTGGTGAAGCAGATCGGCCTGGATTATCCGGTCCTGGCCGGGAACGATAAGGTGAGCAAGGATTACGGCAACGTGGAGATCGTGCCCACTACCTTCATCATCGACAAACAGGGGAATATCGCCCATAAGATCCTGGGGGTCCGCAAGAAAGAAGAACTGGCGAAGATGATCGAGGCGCTGCTTTAGGAGTTGCCGCAAGGTTGGGGGGGGGCCGGAAAAGGCCCCCGGAGCGAGGTAGCCATTATGGGGCCCGAAATCAAATTACCGGAGTGGGCCCAGGAATTCGCTGAACATCTCCAAGCCGGAGAATCGGCCCTGTTCATTCTCCACGGCCAGGTGTTTGATTACGTGCGGGTGAACGGCGACTACCTGCCCTGCCGCTCCTTCCTGGGGGATTGGCTGAGTCAGGAGCGCCATGTAGTCTTTTACAACCTGGGGCTGGGCCTGGAATTCGGAGACGCCCAGGGTGAACAACTCTTCCGCCAGGCCCTGGCGCCGCCCCCAGCCGAAGAAGACGAAGAGGAAGACGTCTCCCGGGTCCGGGCCCGGGCCCTGAAAGCCCTGGGGCAGCGGCCCGCGCCCGAACCCCTGCCCCAAAGCCCCCGTGAAGTGCTGCAACTGGCGGAACGGGTGATGACCGCCGGTTGCCAGTTCCCGGGCCCCGCCAAGCCCCTGGCCTTCATCCTGGAGTATGCCGAAACCACTGTCCCGGCCCTGGAGTTGGGGTCCATGACCGAGCCGGACCGGGCCGCGCTGGTGACCCTGCTGCGTTGGGCCCGGCACCGGGACCTGATCGAGGCCGGACATGTGGTGATTTTGACCACGGGCAATCTGGCGGATTTAAATCCCATTCTCCTCTTGAGCCGCTACGGGGCCCAGGTCATCGAGGTCCCGGCCCCGGAGTCGGAGGACCGGGTGGGGTTCATCGAGCATCTCCTGGCCCGGGGCAAATATAACCTGGCCCTCACCGCCCAAGAGCTGGGCAACCTGGCCGCGGGCCTGAGCCTCCGGGTGGTGGGCCAACTCCTGCGCCAGGGACGCCGCCAGCCTTTGACCATGGAGATGGTGCGCCGCCGCAAGAAGGAGTTGCTGCGCCAGGAACTGGTGGGCCTCATCGAGGTCATCGAGCCTCGCTACGGGCTGGCGGATATCGGCGGCCTCGACCCCATCAAGGAATATTTTGGACAGATCGTCAAGGCCATCCAGGCCGGGGACGACAAGCTGGTGCCCCGGGGCATCACCATGATGGGGCCCCCGGGGGTGGGCAAGACCGCGCTGGCCGAGGCCCTGGCCCGGGACTCAGGCTTCAACTTCATCAAGCTCTTGAACCCCCGCACCAAGTGGGTGGGGGAATCGGAGCGCAATTTCTTCAAGGCCCTCCAGACCCTGCGCTCTTTGACCCCGGTGGTGGTGGTGGAAGACGAGGCCGACCAGAGCGAGCACGGCCGGGATGAATACTCCGGGGACACCGGGGTGAGCAACCGCCTGCGGCAGATGCGCTTCGAGTTCGTGGGCGACCCGGCCATCCAGGGCAAGGTCCTGTGGATCAGGATCACCAACCGCCCGGACCGCCTGGACAAGGCGGACCTCCGCTCCGGGCGCTCCAGCGAGCGCATCCCTTTCTTCATGCCGGATTCTGCGGAGAAGGTCCATATTCTGGAGGTGGTGACCCGGCGCAGTAAGATCCCCTGCGCCCCCCAGGACTTCCCCGAGGTGGTGCGCCACCTGGAGGAGCGCCACCCGGAGGTGATCACCGGCGGGGACCTGGAGGAGATCGTCTTTAGGGCCTACCGCCTGGCCCGCACCCAGGGCCGGGAAGAGGTGACCCTGGAAGATTTCCGGGCGGTCATCGACGACTTTCTGCCCCCCCACCAGATGGAAGTGCTGCGGCAGATGGAACGCCTGGCCCTGAACCAGTGCTCGTCGAGACGCTTCATCCCGGAGCGGGTCTGGTCCTGGGCCGCGCGGCGGGAGGAGGGGTAATAAGTTTGAGTTTTAATTTTTGTGGGCGTTAATTTAGAAGTTTTTACCAATAAAACAAACATGACTGAATAATATGGAACTTTGTCCTATTTGCCTTCTTAGCGACGATCAAGTTGATCGACGACGTGTTGAAGGCTTTATAGATAAGTATGATTGCCCACGATGTCAAAGCTTTACTATTTCGGGGAGGGTGTTTAATTCCCTGGACAATAAGTTACGTCCCAAGCTATCTGCTTGGATTCGCAGCCAGAATGAACAGCAAAAAGAAATTCCTGAAATAAATTTGTATAATATAAATAACCTCCAAACAGGACTTCCTGACTACAACCCCCGGGAAAAACAGATAATCCTTCTTCAAAATATTGAGCGGAAAACAGAATACCCTGGAAAGAAAGTTCGAATCGTCCCTGAATATGACATTCCTTTGGCTTGGGCCTCAACCAAAGAAGAGTTCATTTATTATATAAACTCGCTAATCGAGCGCGGTTTTCTTCGAGGAAATGAGAAAAACGTCTATCCACTGGAAGGTATAACGGAGTCTGGGAGACTACTATTCGGTAGCATGGCATTCTATGTTGAAATTACCGCCGATGGTTGGGATTATCTCGAACAGCATGAAAGACATATCGAAGAACGGACACAAGCATTTGTAGCTATGTCATTCTCGACTAATTTAAAGCATATTTATGAAGGTCCAATATCCAATGCTATTATAAAAGCAGGTTATAAACCTCATCGAGTTGACGCAGAACCGCATATCGACCGTATAGATGCAAAGATTATTGCGGAGATTAAGAATTCACGTTTCATCGTAGCCGACGTTACACAACATAAGCGTGGAGTTTATTTTGAAGCTGGATACGCTCTTGGTTTGGGACTACCTGTAATTTGGTGTGTGAGAAAAGACCATTTGAAAAAAGTTCATTTTGATACACGCCAATTTAATCATATTGATTGGAAATCTGAGAGTGATCTCGAAACCAGGCTTTTTGATTCTATTTGCGCGAACATTGGCAAAAGGAAAGAATCCCCATAACCAAGCCTTTTCTTACCCCCCCTTTGAAAAAGGGGGCGGGGGGGATTTAAAAGCGCCCGATGCTCAAGTATAGTCCCAAGCTGAAAGGCAGCGCCCGACAACTCCGGAAAAACCTCACCGATAGTGAGCAAGCCTTATGGCGAAGGTTGCGGGGCAAACAGCTTGCAGAGGTGCAATTTTACCGACAAAAAGCGATTGGCGATTATATCGTTGATTTCTATGCGCCTAAGGCAAAATTGGTTATCGAAATAGATGGTTCTCAGCATTTTGAACCATACCATGCGGAAAAGGATAAAAAACGAGACGAATATTTAAGCAGCTTGGGATTGATGGTATTGCGTTTCGATAGCAGGCAGGCTTTAAAAGAAATTGAAGGAGTTATGGATGCCGTCTATCAGGCGGTAATGGCAAGAATAGGCAAATAAATCCCCCCTAACCCCCCTTTTTCAAAGGGGGGGATAAGAAGGAAATGGTGGGATAACCAGCAAGGAAAACCGCCATCCCCGAAAAGATCATCATTAAGGGCAGTGAGGTCATCTTACAAGAGGAGGCTGGTCCCGATGAGTCCCGGATAGCCCGCCGGGCCCCCATCGACTCGGTGCTCCGCTATGTGGCCCGGGTGATGCCGCCGCCCCTGCCGGTCCTGCCCCCGGGCACCCGCTGGCTCGCGGCCAAAAAAGACCTGCTCTTCCTGGTGGTGGAGCACCTTCCCCAAGGCCGCAGCCTCCGGGCCAGTTGGGAAAAGAAAGGGGGCGAGGACTACCGCACTTACCGGTTGGCCTTTCCTTACATCCTCTATCTTCTCAGCTTTTACCGGGGCGACCTCCAGGAAATGAAGATGTTCTACCGGGTGAACCCCCTCACGTCCCTGGAAGACCCGCTCTACCACACCAACCTCCCCAACGTCCGGGGCGAGCCCGGGCATTACGGCTCTCAAAGGGTCTGCTTGCGCTACCGCCCGGAGATGCTGGAGGGTGTGCCCCTGGTGGAGGCGGTGCCCGCGCTCATCGATTTTTTCTGGAGCACCGGCTTCAACCAGGACATCAAGGGCAGCGCCTTCGAGCGGGCCCAGGACCGTGATGCTCGCATTGCCAGTTTCGACGCCTGGGAGGCCGCCACCCAAATAGACCCCCTATTTCCCCTGCAAATTGAGTGGGAGCTGGCCGGGCAGACCATTCCCGGCCTCTGGCTGGAGTGCCTGCAACTCCACGGGGAAACCGGGGAGCCCCTGGTCAGCGCCGAAGAACTGGCGGACATCCTCTACCGCCTGCCGGTGGGGTATTAGCAAAAGGCTTTCTGTTACCCTCCGGTCAGGGGCCTCAGGCTGCTGACCCCTCCCTTCATCAGTCCTTTAACCTCCCAGCTTCTTGACACGCCCCGCAAAGGCCTTATTTTTTGAATACCGCGATTGATGCCGGGTCTGGCTTTTTCGTTAAGTTTGTTAATTACTTTGGGGCCAAGGAGATTCGATCATGCCTAGGGATGAATCCAAGGAAAGCGCCGCGGCCCCGGCCCGAGCCAAGGCCCGGCGGCTGAAGCCCCTCCTGGTCCTGGAGGAGTTGCCCGACGGCTCCCCCTGCTATCAGCCCCTGAAGTTGGAGATCATGGAGCGGATCAACAAGCCCTTGCGGGACGCGGCCGGGCACCGCCAACGCACCGGCCGCCCCTGGGTCACTTTGAGCTACGCCCAGAGTCTGGACGGCAGCATCGCCGCCCGGCCGGGCCGCCCCTTGGCTTTGAGCGGCTCCCAATCCCTGGCCCTGACCCACGGTCTTAGGGCCGCGCACGACGCCATTTTGGTGGGCATCGGCACCTTGCTGGCGGATAATCCCCGCCTCAACGTGCGCCTGGTGGCGGGGCAAGACCCCCAGCCCATCGTGGTGGACAGCCGTTTGCGGTTTCCCCCTTATGCCAATCTGCTGCGCAATGGCCGGGCGCCCTGGATCGCCACCAGTGACAGCGCCGACCCGGACCGGCAGACGGCCTTGGAGCAGAGCGGCGCCCTGGTCCTGCGTCTGCCCGCGGGGGCCAACGGCTGGGTGGATCTGGCCCTGCTGTTGCAGCACCTGGGTAAAATGGGGATCAACAGCCTGATGGTGGAAGGGGGCGCCCAGATCATTACCAGCTTTCTGGCCACCCGCCTGGTGGATCAGGTGGTTCTGACCATCGCCCCCCTGCTGGTGGGGGGCTTAAGGGTCATGGATTACCTGGGGCAGGCCCGGATGGATTGTTTCCCCAGGCTGCGCCAGGTCACCTACCAGCGCCTGGGGGAAGACCTGGTGCTCCGGGGCGAACCCCATTGGGAGACGCCATGAACCGGCTCTCCCTATTTTTTACGGGCCCCCGGGAAGTGGAGATTCGGGAAGAACCCCTGGCCCCTCCCGGTCCCGGCCAGGTGCTGGTGAAGACCCTGCTCTCCGCCATCAGCCCGGGCACGGAAATGCTGATTTACCGGGGCCAGGCCCCCGGGGACCTGGCCGTGGACGAGACCATCCCGGCCCTGGCCGGCCGGTTCGGTTTTCCCCTGAAGTACGGCTACGCCGTCATCGGCCGGGCCGAGGTCCTGGGGGAAGGGGTCCCCGGGGAATGGCAGGACCGCCTGGTCTTTGCCTTCAATCCCCATGAAAGCCATTTTCTGACCAATCTGGAAGAGCTGCTCCTGCCGCCGCCCTCTCTCTCCCCTGAGGCCGCGGTTTTTTTCCCCCATATGGAGACCGCGATCACTTTTGTCATGGACGGCCAGCCCCAATTGGGGGAGCAGGTGGCGGTCTTCGGCCAGGGAGTGGTGGGCCTGCTCCTCACCGGGCTTCTGGCCCGGCTGCCCCTGGCCGGCCTGGTGACCCTGGATTTGCACGCCAGCCGCCGCCGCCTCTCCACGGACTGGGGGGCGCATCTCAGCCTGGACCCCGGGGCCCCGGGGTCCCTGGAAAAACTGCTGGAGAGCTGGAGCGGGCCCGCATCTTACCGGGGCGCGGACCTGTGCTACGAGGTCTCCGGCAACCCCGCGGCCCTGGAACAGGCCATCGCGGTCACCGGCTTTCACGGGCGGGTGGTCATCGGTTCCTGGTACGGCCGGAAAAAAGCGGACCTCAACCTGGGGGGCAGATTTCACCGCAGCCGCATGCGGCTGATCAGCAGCCAGGTGAGCACCATTGCTCCGGAATTGAGCGGCCGGTGGAGCAAGTTCCGGCGCTATCTCCTGGCCTGGCGGCTGCTCCAGGAGACGGACCCGTCGCCCCTCATTACCCACCGCTTTCCCCTGGCCCAGGCGGCCCGGGCCTATGATTTGCTGGACCAAAACCCGGCAGAGGCCCTGCAGGTGATTTTGACGTATTGAATTTGTTCCGGGAGAAGAACGGAGCGCAATGACCGCGACCTAGATATTGCGACTTTCTTTGCGCCTTTGCGTCTTTGCGTGAGGCCTATCTTTTCATACCAGGAGCCCTACATGTACACGGTGGCGGTGGCAAGAAGTTTCGTGGCCCGGCATTTCCTCGTCGGCGGTGATTGGGGGCCGGAAAATCTGCCCCACTCCCACCCTTACCGGGTGGAGGTGCAGCTCCAGGGGGCCTCGCTGGACGCCCACGGCTACCTGGTGGACATTGTGGACCTTGAGGGCCATCTGGAGGAACTGGTGGCCTACTTCCGGGACCGGACCCTGAACGAACTACCGGAATTCCAGGGGCTGAACCCCAGCATTGAGCATTTTTCCCGCATCTTCTGGCAAATGCTGCGGCCGCGCCTGACCGCCCCCAATCTGCAGACCCTGCGCGTTAAAATCTGGGAAACCGATATCGCCTGGGCCGCGTACCAAGAGGGATGGGGGTGAAGATCGGCCTCCTCCTTTACGGCAACCTGGAGATCGTTACCGGGGGCTTTATCTACGACCGCCTGCTGGTTAAGTATCTGGAGAGCCAGGGAGACCGGGTGGAAGTGATTTCCTTGCCCTGGCCCGCCTATGGCCGGGGCCTCCTGGACAACTTCTCCCCCGCCTTGAAGCAGCGCCTGGAAAAGCTGGACTGCGATGTGCTGCTCCAGGATGAACTCATTCACCCCTCCTTTTTCCGGCTTAACCAGTGGCTGCGGCGCCGCCTGCAGGGTCCCATTATCGCCATCGTGCACCACCTGCGGGCCAGCGAAGCGCACCCCCCCTGGCGGCGGCGCCTTTACCGCTGGATCGAGAAACAATATCTGCGCGCGGTGGACGGCTTTGTCTGTGTCAGCCGGGCCACCAAAGCCGAGGTGATCAAAATGGTGGGAAACGGCCGGCCCCTGGTGGTGGCCCATCCGGGCGGGGACCGCCTCCCGGGGTCGATTTCCCAGGAGCAGATTGCCGCCAGGGCCCGGGCTCCCGGGCCTTTGGAGATTATCTTTATCGGCAGCCTCGTTCCCCGGAAGGAGTTGCACACCCTGCTGACGGCCCTGGCCGCTCTCCCCCGAGCCGGCTGGCGGCTAAAGGTGGTGGGGAGCCTGACCATGGATAGCGCTTATGTGGAGGACATCCGCGGCCAGTTGGAGGCCACGGGTTTGACTGCACAGGTGGATTTGCTAGGGATACTGGAGAGCGGCGAGCTGGCCCCGCTTCTGGCCCGGAGCCATATGCTGGCCGTGCCTTCCTCCTATGAGGGGTTCGGCATCGTTTACCTGGAAGGCATGAGCTTCGGTCTGCCGGCCATCGCCTCCACGGCCGGCGGGGCCAGGGAGATTATCAATCACGGCCGGGACGGCTTTCTGGTGGCCCCGGGGGACACTGCGGCCCTGGCCGGGCACCTGGGTGACCTGATAATGGACCGGGGCCTGCTGCTCCAGATGAGCCTGGCCGCGCAGGCCAACTTCGCCCGCCATCCCACCTGGGAAGAGAGCCTGGCCGCGATCCACGGGTTTTTGCACAGTTTTTAGGTTTAATACCAAGTTGAGACCTCTGCGAAAGTCTCAGGTGGAACAGCCGCCCTCGGCTGTTCGCACTTCATCTGGGAGCAGGCGAGGGCGCCTGCTCCACCTTTTGATTAAAGAGGGAGATAATTGAGACTGTCGCAGAGGTCTCTTCTCCTCAATAAACAATGCGGAAACCCTGGAGGTCGCCCAGGTAAGGCCGCCATTCTATCTCCACCCGGTCCACGTAAGAGTAACGGGGTCCCTGGTGGCACCAGGCGAGCATGCTGTTCAGGACCTCCCGCTCCCCTTCGAACAGGGCCTCCACCCGGCCGTCCGGGAGGTTGCGCACCCACCCGGCCAGCCCCCGGGTGAGGGCCTCATCCCGGGTATGGGCCCGGAAAAAGACCCCTTGCACCCGGCCTTCGATGAGCACGTGGAGACGAGCTTTATCGGCCACCTATTGCTCCTTTTTGCAGAAGGGGGTGAAGAGAATTGTGAGCAGTAAGCAGTGAAAAAAACTAAAGACTATCGGACTCCTCTTTTTTCACTGCTTACTGCTCACTGCTCACTGCTCACTGCTTACTGCTTGCTGCTTGCTGCTTACTCCATTCACCTCACCAATTCCTCAAATTCCTTCTCGCTTAAAATGGTCACCCCCAATTCCCGGGCCTTGGCGTATTTGCTGCCGGGGTCCGCGCCCGCGACCACGTAGTCGGTCTTGGCGGACACGGAGGAACTCACCTTGCCGCCCCGGCTAGTGACTAAAGATTTGGCCTCTTCCCGGGAGAAATGGTCCAGGCCGCCGGTGAAGACAAAGGTCTTACCCGCCAGGGGGCCCGCAACCCGGGGTTTTGGCTGCTGTTCTTGCACGCCTGCGGCCCGCAATTTCTTAATGAGCTCCTGGTTGCGGAGGTTGGCAAAAAACTCCCGGATACTGGCGGCCACCTGCCCGCCCACACCTTCCACATGCAGCAACTCCTCTTCGGAGGCTTGCATCAGGGCCTCCAGGTTAGGGAAATGCTGGGCCAGGAGTTGGGCCGTGGCCTCCCCCACAAAACGGATGCCCAGGGCGTTGAGCAGACGCCAGAAGGGCGGATTTTTGCTGCCCTGAATGGCATTGACGATGTTTTGCGCCGACTTTTCCGCAAAACGCTCCAGGGGCGTGAGATCGTCTTCGGTGAGGCGGTAAAGATCGCCCACGTCCCGGATCAGGCCGTTTTCCACCAGTTGCAGGATGATTTTCTCCCCCAGGCCGTCCATGTCCATGGCGCTTTTGCCCGCGAAATGGAAGATCCCCCGGACCTGAGCCCCCAGGCAATCGGGATTGGGGCAGCGGGTGACCTTCTCCCCGGCCGGGCGCACCAGGCCGGTGCCGCAGACCGGGCAGGCTCCGGGCATTTTGAAAGGCTCGGTCCCGGGAGGACGCTTCTCTTTGATGACCTGCACCACTTCCGGGATCACGTCTCCGGCCCGCTGCACCAGGACGGTATCCCCCACCCGCACGTCCTTGCGGGCCACTTCGTCCTCATTGTGCAGGGTGGCCCGGGAGACCGTGACCCCGCCCACCTCCACCGGCTCCATCACCGCCATGGGGGTGACCGCGCCGGTGCGCCCCACGTTGACCACGATATCCAGCACCCGGGTGGTTTCCTGGGTGGGCGCGAATTTATAGGCCAGGGCCCAGCGGGGGCTCCGGGTCTTGGTGCCCAGGCGCTCCTGCAGGGCCAAAGAATCCACCTTGATCACCACCCCGTCGATTTCGTAAGGCAGACCGTGGCGCTGGTGCTCGATGCGGTGATGATAGGCGATGGCCGCGTCGATGCCCCGGGCCTGTTCAATCAGGGGATTGACCCGGAAGCCCCAGGCCCGCAAGGCCTGGAGGGTCTGCCAATGGGTGGCGAACTTCCATCCCTGCACTTCCCCCACGCCGTAGCAGTAGATTTTCAAAGGCCGGGTCCCGGTGATCTTGGGGTCCAACTGGCGCAGGGAACCGGCCGCGGCGTTCCGGGGATTGGCAAACGCGGGCTCTCCCTGGGCCAGCCGTTCTTCGTTTAATTTCCGGAATTCATCCAGGTTCATGTAGACTTCGCCCCGGACCTCCAGCAATTCCGGAGCCGGCTCTTCCCGCTCCAGGACCTGCAAGGGGATGGTATGGATGGTCTTCAGGTTTTGGGTGACGTTTTCCCCCCGGACGCCGTCCCCCCGGGTGGAACCCACGGTGAGGCGGCCTTGTTCATAGACCAGTTCCACCGCGCAGCCGTCCATCTTCGGCTCCACCACGTACTCGAAGTCCCCCTCAGCCCGGAGAAAGCGCTTGATCCGGGCATCGAATTCCTGGGCCTCCTTTTCGCTGAACGCGTCTTCCAGAGAAATCATGGGCACGCGGTGGGGCACGGACTCGAATTTGTCCAGGGGCGGCGCGCCCACCCGTTGGGTGGGGGAGTCGGGGGTGACCAGCTCCGGGTACTGTTCCTCCAGCTTTTCCAGTTCCAGGAGCAGCCGGTCATACTCCGCGTCGGCCACCACCGGGTCATCCAGCACATAATAGCGGTAATTGTGATAATGGAGCTGCTCCCGGAGTTCCTGGACCCGGGAGATTACTTCCGGAGGCGCGGAATTGGGGGGTGGGATCATAGTCTCATCATATAATAGGAGGTATCAGCTTGAGAAGCAAGGCCGAAGGGCGGGAAGAGGCTGCCGGGCCTTAAGGGCACAGTTACAGGGATTATTAATCAGGCAGGACTTGAAAACGTTTCGGCCCGGGCAAGGGCTCCCGGGCCAAACGGCGAATATCGGCGACGATCTCCAGCACCCGCTGCAACTGCTCGCTGAGCATCTGAATTTCCGGCAGAATCGGACTATTTTCGTCACATTCCAGTAACAGCAGGTCCACCGTCCCCGTCACTGCGGCTAGGGGCTGGGCCAAGGCGTGCAAAGAGTCCCGAATCTCTCTCAGTTTGTCTTTGGTTTCCATGTTCTGACGACCACTGCCATACTTTATCGAGCAGTTATCAAAAAATGATTAATCAAAAAAGGACCCGGTACCTGAATTCGGCCGGGCCACCGAGGTGCCCGTTAAACCTGCTCCCCCCGGGGTGGCGGGGTCAATCCCGGGGCACGGCCAGCATGCGCTCCACCGCCTTCAGGGCCCGCACCCGGACGTCCTCCGGGACCGTGACCTGATGGCGGTTTTCCTTAAGCGCGGCGATCACGTCCGTCAGTTTGATCCGCTTCATGGGCCGGCAGATGAGGCGCCGGGAGGGTGAAGAAAAAATCTTGCCGGGATTTTCTTTCCGCATCCGGTGGAGGATGCCTTTTTCCGTGCCGATGATAAATTCTTGGGCCGCAGATTCCCGCACATATTTAAGCATGCCGCTGGTGCTGCGGATGGCGTCGGCGATGTCCAGCACCTCCGGGTTGCATTCGGGATGGGCGATGAACACGGCCCGGGGATGGGCGGCCTTGGCCTCCAGCACCTCTTCGGCGCTGACCCCGTCGTGGACATTGCACCAGCCTTCCCAGGTGAGAATTTCGACTTCCTTCCTGGTATGGCGGGCGGCATAGAGGGCCAGGTTCTGGTCCGGAATCATCAACACCCGGGGCGCGGCCAGGGAATTGACCACGCTGATGGCGTTGGCGGAAGTGCAGCAGATGTCGCTTTCCGCCTTGACCGCGGCCGTGGAGTTGACGTAGGTGACCACCGGGACGCCCGGCAGTTCCGCCTTCCGGGCCAGGAGCTGGGCCGCGGTGACGGACTCCGCCAGGCAGCAGCCCACATCCAGGCGGGGCAGGAGCACGGTTTTATCCGGGCAGAGGATGGCCGCGGTTTCCGCCATAAAATGGACGCCGCAAAAGACAATCACCTCGGCCGCGGTCTGCGCGGCCTTCATGGACAATTCCAGGGAATCCCCCAGGACGTCGGCGATGTCCTGGATCTCCCCCGGCTGGTAGTTATGGGCCAGGAGGATGGCCCGGCGCTTTTCCAGCCAGTAGCGCACCTCCTGTTGTTGGGCCGTCAGTTCCATATTTGCGGGATACATTACGTGCGGTGGGGCCTTAATTATCCCCGGCCTTCCCTGACCACCTGCACTCCCGGAGGCGGGGTGAAGGTGAAAAACCCGGGCTCCAGGTGAATATTGAGTTCCATCTGGGAGAAGGCAAAGCGGGTTTCTTCCCCTAAGGCGTTGGCGAACTCCAGCCTTTCCACCTGGTAAGTCTGGGGATTGATGGTGAGGGTGAGGCGCTTCAATTCCGGCTGCGGCTTACGGGGAAAAAGGTCAATGACATAACTGGCCCCGGCAGCCGGCGGCCGGTTCCAGGAGATTTGGAAATCCCGGCTAAGTTCCCCCATCCCGGAAAAAAACCGCATTACCAGGTCTGAGCGCAACACCTTGTTCACCGGATAAACCATGACCACCGCGTCCTGGGGGATGAACATCCAGACCTCCCGGCCATCCGCGACGATTTCCTTTTTCTGTTCCGGAGGATTTTCGTACAGCCAGCGCATGCGGCAGGGTTTTTGAAAATAGAGCTGGCCCTCGGCCTGATCCGCGCTACTGGCGGCCTGGAGCCGGGACTCCTGCCGGAAGCGGGCCTTAAATGCCTTGGATTTGTCATACTGCTCCTGGACCCGGTTCACCACCTCCTGGGGAGTAGCCGCGGCCAGGGCCTGGAGGGGCGCCAACAGGCAAGAGCAGATCAATAAGGTTCGCCAAAATCTTAATTTCAAATATTTGCTTTCCTTAATCATGAGAGTGCCTAAGTTAATTTCAAGTTATCAAATCCCGGGTCCGGAGTCAATTACGAGACCAAAAAGGCCAGTTCACCATTGACTTTATCCCGCCTTTGGGATTAATTCCTGGGGGAAGTTCATGAAAGCCAGCTTAGCAGACTACGACTATTTCCTGCCCCCGGAATTGGTGGCCCAACACCCCCTGGAAGAACGGGACGCGTCCCGCCTCCTGGTGCTCAACCGGGCCACCGGCGACATCCGGCACGCCTCCTTCCGGGATCTGCCCCAATTTCTGGACCCCAAGGATCTGCTGGTGATCAACGACACCCGGGTCTTCCCCGCCCGGCTCCACGGAGAGAAGGCCAGCGGCGGCAAAATCGAACTTCTTCTGCACCACCTGCCGGAGGCGGAGGAGGGGGAGAAGAAGGTTGGGGGAGGGGGCCAGGGGTCACAGACCCCTGCCCC
>JBFLXM010000063.1:0-24714 GCA_040757175.1 Thermodesulfobacteriota bacterium | reverse complement strand
ATTACGAAAACCGCACTTGTTCACAAGCTAATTTGTCAAGGAAAAAAACGCCTCCGGGAGAATTTTTTTCAAATGATGTTTACCGGTTGTCATGCAATTTCCTAACCGGACAGTGCTGGGGCGAACCTCGTGTTCGCCCGCTCGCCAAGGGCGAATACCAGATTCGCCCCGACAACAGGCTCCCGGCTGCCACTAGTGTAGCCCTTGCCGGCCAGTTGTGCAAGGAACCTTTACCTGTCCTGAAAAGTCTTCTGTAGGGTGGGCACTGCCCACCATAACTCCGCTTTTCATGATTTACGGGTGAGCCAGTGGCTCATGAACAACTGCCTTGAAAAGTTATGAATGGGAGCACAGGCTTTCCAGCCTGTGCGGATTACCGAGGCGGGCGAGACGCCCGCCCTACGCTTTTTCACAAGTTACGGGTGCGCCAACGGCTTAGGAAAGGATTCCCTGGGGAGATATGCCCCCGGGAGGGACAACATGGCCCCTTCTGGAAATAATAATGGATAGATTTTAGAGTTGACTAGTTTAAGAAAATATGTTCAAAATTTCCTAAAAATTGTCACGCTCCTGGTAAAATACCAAAGTTCTCGGACAGTTCCCCAAGCCTGTAAATTCAGGGTTTGGCAGGAAAAATTGGCACAGATATAGCAACATTGCATTATTTGGGATTTTTTTGCAAAAGAATCAGGTTGCGGCCGGGGTAGAAAAGCTGGCCCTGGTAAGCTGGTAAGGGTGTTTTCTGAGAAGGGTTGACGAGGACTCTATGAGTAAAAAGGTATTGGGCTCAGTAATGGTGGTGGGGGGCGGTATCGCCGGCATCCAGGCCTCCCTGGACCTGGCCAACTCCGGGTATTATGTCCACCTGGTGGAAAAAGGCCCCGCCATCGGCGGCAAGATGGCTCAGATCGACAAGACCTTCCCCACCAACGACTGCGCCATGTGAGTAATCTCCCCCAAGCTGGTCGAGGTCGGCCGGCACACCAACATTGAGATCCATACCCTGTCGGCCGTCCAAGACGTGGTCGGCGACCCGGGTGAGCTTACCGTCACCTTTTCCCAACAGCCCCGCTCGGTGGACCCCGATAAATGCACCGGTTGCGGGGTCTGCATCGAGGCCTGTCCCATCCGCTACGAGGTGCAGATCCCCCCGGAGGAGGAGGCCAAGGCCCGGAGCGCTTACGCCCAGGCCGTTGATGAGACCGCGGTGGCCGGGATCATCTCCCAGTACCGGGAAGAACCCGGTAACCTGCTCCCCATCCTCCTGGACATCAACAGCCATTTTAATTGGCTGCCCCGCCCCGCGCTGGAGCATGTCTCCCGGGAACTGGGCTCGCCCCTGTCGGAAATTCTCCGGGTAGCCAGCTTCTATAATGCCTTCAGCCTGGTTCCCCGGGGCCAGCACATCATCAATGTCTGCCTGGGCACCGGCTGCTTCGTCAAAGGCTCCCCCCGGATTCTGGAAGAGTTGGAGCGGAAGCTGGGCCTCAAACACGGGCAGACCACCGAGGATATGCTCTTTACCCTGGAAGTGGTGCGGTGCATCGGCTGCTGCGCCCTGGCCCCGGCCATGCGGGTGGGGGAGGATACCTTCGGACGGCTGACCCCCGGCCAGGTGGGTAAAATCATCGATTCCTACACCAAGACGGCAAACCTATGAAGTTGACCAGCCTGGAGCAGTTGCAGAAAATCAAGGAACAGGGGTTAAAGCGGGCTTACCCTGAGAAGATCAAAATCATGGTGGGCATGGCCACCTGCGGCATCTCCGCGGGCGCGGACAAGGTATACCGGGCCCTGGAGGACAAGATCGCGGCCCGGAAAATGGACGTGGCCCTGGAGAAGACCGGCTGCATCGGTTTTTGCCAGCAGGAGCCCCTGGTGGACGTGATCTACCCCAAAAAAGTCAGGGTCAGCTACGCCACCATGACCCCCGCAAAGGCCGAGGCCCTGGTGGAGTCTTTGCATTCGGGGAAATTCTTCGGGGAGAACGTGCTCTGCCGCATCGACCAGGAGGAATTCCTCATCGAGGGCACGACCAAGGCCTATGCTAACCCGCACCCGCCGGAACTCCCCGGGGATATCCCCAAATACGAAGAGCTGCCTTTTTTCAAGAAGCAGGTAAAGATCGCTCTGAGGAACTGCGGCTACATCCATCCGGAGCGCATCGAGGAAGCCATCGGCCGGGGCGGCTACGCCACGCTGTACAAAGTGCTCACCGCCATGACCCCGGAAGAGGTCATCGCCCAGGTCAAGGCCTCGGGCCTCCGGGGCCGGGGCGGCGCGGGCTTCCCCACCGGGGTCAAGTGGGAGTTCTGCCGGAAGGCCGAAGGGGACCTCAAGTACATCATCTGCAACGCCGACGAAGGGGACCCGGGGGCCTTCATGGACCGGGGCATCCTGGAGGGGGACCCCCACGCGGTGATCGAGGGCATGGCCATCGGCGCCTACGCCATCGGCGCGTCCCAGGGCTACATTTACTGCCGGGCGGAGTGCCCCCTGGCCATCCAGCGGCTGCAGATCGCCATTCAGCAGGCCGAGGACCTGGGCCTGTTGGGGGATAACATCTTCGGCTCCGGCTTTTCCTTCAAGCTCAAGATCCGCAAAGGGGCCGGCGCGTTTGTCTGCGGGGAGGAAACTTCCCTCATCGCCTCCATCGAAGGCAAGGTGGGGGAACCCCGCCCCCGGCCGCCCTTTCCGGCCCAAAGCGGCCTCTGGGGCAAGCCCACCATCATCAACAACGTCAAAACCTGGTCCCACATTGCGCCCATTATAGCCCGGGGGGCCGAATGGTACGCGGGTTACGGCAGCGAGAAAGCCAAGGGCACCACGGTCTTTGCCCTGGTGGGCAAGGTGAACAACACCGGGCTGGTGGAGATTCCCCTGGGGATCTCGCTCCGGGAAATGATCTTCGAGATCGGCGGCGGCATCGCCGGGGGCCGGGCCTTCAAGGCAGTGCAGACCGGGGGGCCCTCCGGGGGCTGCATCCCCGAGGAGTTCCTGGATACGCCGGTGGACTACGAGTCCCTGGGCGCGCTGGGGTCGATTATGGGTTCCGGGGGCATGATCGTCATGGACGAGCGGGACTGCATGGTAGACGTGGCCAAGTACTTCATCGACTTCACCAGGGACGAGTCCTGCGGCAAATGCACCCCCTGCCGGGAAGGGACGCTCCGGCTCATGGAGATGCTGGAAGACATCACCGCCGGCCGGGGCCAGGAAGGGGACCTCGACAAGCTGGAGAAGATGAGCGGGATCATCAAGAAAACGTCGCTCTGCGGCCTGGGGCAGACCGCGCCCAACCCGGTGCTCTCCACCCTCAAGTATTTCCGGGACGAATACGAGGCCCACATCTGGGCCAAGAAGTGTCCGGCCAAGGTGTGCAAGGAACTCATCACCTACCGGGTGGACGCGGACAAGTGCAACGGCTGCCAGCTCTGCCGCTTAAAATGCCCGGTGGAGGCCATCCAGGGGGCCAAGAAGGTGGTGCACGAGGTCTTGCAGGACAAATGCATCAAGTGCGGCACTTGCTTTGAGAAGTGTAAGTTTGATGCAATCTTAGTCGAGTGAGTAAATGGAATTCAATTCTCTTAGGTGACGGCCGACAAAAATTGATTTATCGAGAGGTTTCCTGTGGGAAATCTCAAAAATAAAAATAAGGAAAAGGATGTGGAACAGCCGCCCCCGGCTGTTCCTGTAAACCCAAAGACTGTTTCCAAGGCAAAACCGGCAAAATTCGAATATCGCCGCACGTTGCCTCATTTGCAAGTAGAGGATAAACCCTTATTTGTGACTTTTGCGACTTATAAACGATGGCTTCTTCCTGAGACTGTTCGCTCTATGGTCCTGAAGCATTGCTTATATGATCATGGGGTTAAATTGCAGGTACACGGAGTGGTGGTCATGCCTGATCATGTGCATATAATCTTTACCCCATTAAAAGATGAAAAAGGTAACACGTTTGGCCTGGCTGAAATATTGAATGGCATTAAAGGAGCTTCTTCTCACAGCATAAACAGAGCCTTAGCTCGTAGCGGTCCGGTCTGGCAGGATGAATCCTTCGATCATGTCCTGAGGACCGATGAAAAGATCGTCAGCAAAGTGGATTATATTTGCCAGAATCCGGTGCGGCAAGGTTTGGTCAATAGCGAAGATGAATACCCCTGGTTATGGAGGGAATGGGTGGAAGGAGAAAGTTCGCAGTAGAGGAACAGCCGGGGGCGGCTGTTCCACATTTGTCTGGCTAAGGGAAGATACCTTGACATTATTCGCTTAATCCAAGCACTAAGTGGCTTTTTTAAGGTTAATACTATGATCAACCTCACCATCAACGATCGGCCGGTGGAAGTCCCGGAAGGAACCACCGTACTGCAAGCCGCCCGCCAGCTGGGGGTCAACGTCCCCACCCTCTGTGATTATGAAGGCGTCAAGCCCTATGGCGGCTGCCGCCTCTGCCTGGTGGAAGTGACCCAGGGGAACCGCACCCAGCTCACCGCGTCCTGCACCTATCCGGTGGCCGAGGGTATCCAGGTATATACCGACTCCGAGGAAGTCTTGGAGGGCCGCCGCCTGGTCATCGACCTCCTCTGGTCCCGGTGCCCCACGGTGCCCGTGCTGGCGGAAATCGCCCATTCCCTGGGCCTGGAGGCCCCCAGCTTCCCCCCAGGCGACAGCGATTGCATCCTCTGCGGCAAATGCGTCCGCACCTGCCACGAGCTGCAGCATGTAGGGGCCATCGGCATGATGGGCCGGGGCGGCAAACGTGAGGTAACCACCCCCTTCGGGGAATTCTCCGAGGTCTGCCGCACCTGCGGGGCCTGCCAGTTTGTCTGCCCCACCGGGCATTTTGAGGACATCGGCAAGATCAGCGGCAAGACCCCCAAGCCCCATCTCTCCGAGTTCAATGCCGGTCTCAGCCGGCGGGGCAATATCTACAAGACTTACCCCCAGGCGGTGCCCAAAGAGCCGGTCATCGACCGGGCCAATTGCATCCAGTTCCTCACCGGGGACTGCGGGGTCTGCGCCCAGGCCTGCCCGGCCGGGGCCATCGACTACGGGCAGCAAGGGGAGACGGTCTCCGTGGAAGTGGGCTCCGTGGTCCTGGCCCCCGGGTTCCAGACCTTTGACCCCAGCCATCTTTCCGCCTACGGCTACGGCAAATATCCCAACGTCTTCACCAGCATGGAGTTCGAGCGCATCTTGAGCCCCGGCGGCCCCACCCATGGCCACGTGCAGCGGCGCTCCGACGGTAAAGAGCCCAAGAAAATCGGCTGGATTCACTGCGTGGGCATGCGCAGCCACCGGGAAGGGGAACACCCCTACTGCTCCAATTTCTGCTGCATGGCGGCCCTGAAGCAGGCCATCGTCGCCCGGGAACACATCGGCCCGGACCTGGACATGGCCCTGTTCTACATGGATCTGCGCACCCCCCGGAAAGACTTTGAAAAATACTGCGTCAAGATCAAAGACCAGGGGGCCCGGCTCATCCGCTCCCGGGTGCATTCGGTGATGCCCGCAGGCCGCGACGGCGACCTGGAGGTCCGGTACATCACTGAGAACGGCGAAATCCAGGATGAAATCTTCGACGCGGTGGTGCTCTCCGTGGGCATGGTGGTCCCCCCGGACGTGGTGGAGCTGGCCGAGAAGCTGGAGGTCCCCTTAAGCCCCAACAACTTCGTGGAAGCCTCCTGCTTCGAGCCCACCTCCACTTTCCGGGACGGGATTTTCTCCTGCGGCGCGTTCAACGGCCCCAAAGACATTCCCCAATCGGTGATGGAAGGGAGCGCGGCCGCGGCCGCGGCCACCCGGGCACTGGCGGAAGCCCGGGGCACCCTGCTCAAGGCCAAGGTCTTCCCCCCGGAACAGGACCTCACCGGCCAGCCCCCCCGGGTGGGCGTCTTTGTCTGCAACTGCGGCCTGAACATCGGCGGGGTGGCGGACGTCCCGGCCATCGTCGAGTATTCCCGGGACATTCCCGACGTGGCCTACGCCCAGGCCAATCTCTTTACCTGCTCCCAGGACGCCCAGGCCCAGATGCTGGAGATGATCAAGGAGCACGATCTGAACCGGGTGGTGGTGGCGGCCTGCAGCCCTTCCACCCACGCCCCCATCTTCCAGGATATGCTTAGGGGCGCGGGCCTCAACAAATATCTCTTTGAGATGGCCAACATCCGCAACCAGTGCACCTGGGTGCACCAGAACGAACCGGTCCTGGCCACGGAAAAGTGCAAGGACCTGGTGAACATGGCGGTGGCCAAGGCCCGGTTGCTGACCCCCCTGGAATACATCACCGTGGACGTCAACCGCAAGGCCCTGGTCATCGGCGGCGGGGTGGCCGGCATGACCGCGGCCCTGGGCCTGGCGGACCAGGGCTATGAAGTGCATCTGGTGGAACGCAAAGATAAGCTGGGGGGCAACGCCCTGAAGCTCCACACCACCTGGCGGGGCGGCCTGGTGAAGCCCCGGTTGGACGCCCTTCTGAGAAAGGTGCTCAACCACGAAAAGATCATCATCCACTACCACGCCATTGTCGAAGGCGTTACCGGGGTGGTGGGCAACTTCACCTCCACCCTTTCCACCGGCGAGGCCATAGACCACGGCATCGTGGTCATCGCCATCGGCGCTGAACCCTACCGGCCGGAAGGCGAATACCTCTACAAGCAAAACCCCAACGTCCTCCTCTCCCTGGACCTGGACCGGGAGATTATGGAGAAAAACGAGCGGCTCAAAAAAATCCAGGCCGCGGCCTTTATCCAGTGTGTGGGCTCCCGCTCTCCGGAACGCCCCTATTGCAACAAGGTCTGCTGCGCCCACTCGGTGGAAAACGCCATCAAGCTCAAAGTGATAAATCCGGAGATGGAGGTCTATATCCTCTACCGGGATATGCGCACCTATGGCGAGCGGGAGACCCTGTACGAGAAGGCCCGGGAGATGGGGATCGTTTTCCTCCGCTACCGCCGCCTGGAGCCGCCGGTGGTGGAAGAAGACGGCGGCCGCCTGAAGATTACCGTGAAGGATCAGATCCTGGAGCGGCTGGTGAGTCTGCACGTGGATGTCCTCACCCTGGCCACCACCATCATCCCGCACCAGAATGCGCCCCTAGCCGAACTGTACAAGATCCCCCTGAACGCCGAGGGCTTTTTCACCGAGGCCCACGCCAAGATCAAGCCGGTGGAGGCCTCCACCGAAGGCATCTTCATGGCCGGGCTCTGCCATTATCCCAAGCCCTTGCAGGAATCGGCCGCGGAGGCCCTGGCCTGCGCCTCCCGGGCCAACACCATTCTCTCCCGGGACTTCCTGCAACTGGAATCCATCATCTCCAATCCCATTGACGAGAACTGCGACGGCTGCGCCTTCTGTGTGGACGCCTGTCCGTTTGCGGCCATTACCCTCATCGAATACATGAAGGACGGCCAGGTGAAGAAAACGGTGGAGGTCAACCCCATCCAGTGCAAGGGCTGCGGCTCCTGCATGGCCACCTGCCCCAAGCAGGGCATCTACGTGGCCGGGTTCACCCCGGAGCAACTTAGCGCCCAGGTGGAGGCGGCCTTGGGTTTGATTTAATTTTCGTTCTCGTTCCCAAGTTGCACTTGGGAACGAGCTTGGGCGCCAAGCTGAGCTTGGCGTGGGCGAAGCACAGCTTCGCAATCAAAGAGAGGGTTCCCAAGCGCAGCTTGGGAACCAGGAATAAAACGCACCCGACAAGAGCGCCCATGATTATAGCCACCAGCGATAACCCGGCTTATCTGACCCCGTTTACCGATGGCGATCATCACGGGGTAGCTGACACCACCAAAGAAAAAGGGGGCAGCGGCGGTGGCTTCTGGCCCCATACTTTGCTGGAAGCGGCCCTGGCCACCTGTATCAATATTACTTTGCGGAAGTATGCGGATAAACACGCCATTCCCCTTAGCCAGGCGGTCACCAAGGTGAAACTGGACCGGAGCCGGGACGGGGAAGCGATCTTCCAATACGAAGTGGAATTGCAGGGCGACCTGACGGCGGAGCAACGCGACGCCTTGCTGCGGGCGGCGGGGGACTGCGCGGTGAAGCAGACCCTGTTAAGAACCCTGAGCTTTAAATACGGTGTGGAATAGCGATTATTTTTGATCTCGTTCCCAAGTTGCACTTGGGAACGAGCTTGGCGCAGGCGAAGCCCAGCTTCGCTTCCAAGGGGTTCCCAAGCGCAGCTTGGGAACCAGAATATAACCGGAGATAATCCATGAGCGACCAATACGAACCCAGGATCATCGCCTTTTGCTGCAACTGGTGCTCCTATGCCGGCGCGGACCTGGCCGGGGTGTCCCGCCTGCAGTACCCCCCCAGCGCCCGCATCATCCGGGTGATGTGCTCCGGCATGGTCCACCCCAACCTGGTCATCGACGCGCTCACCAAGGGCGCGGACGGTGTCCTGGTCTGCGGCTGACACCTGGGCGAATGTCATTACCTGGAAGGTAATAAAAGAGCCCAAAGCAGAGCGGAAGGAATTGACCTGATGCTGGAAGACTTCGGTCTGGAGCCGGAGCGCTTCCGCCTGGAGTGGATCGCGTCCAGCGAGGCCCAGAAATTCGCGGACGTGATGACCGAGATGACCGAGTCCCTGCGGGCCCTGGGGCCCAGTCCGTATAGCACTAGGGGTTAAAAGGGAAAAAGGATAAGAGGGTAAATGGTAAGAAAAAAACCGAACATTCTTTTTCCTTTGCCCCTCTTCCCCTTTTCACCCGCAGATTAATACCTGCGGCGACCAAAGAGAGGAAGGCGATGACCATACCCTTAGCCCGGAAACTCGAGGGTAAAAAATTCATGTGGGATGGAGGGACCCGCGCCACCGAGGCAGAGGCCGAAGAGGTGATGCACGGCTACGAAAAAGACGGTTTTGAAACCCGGATGTTCGTGGAGGACGGCCAATACCTGGTGTATTCCCGCCGGGTGGCCACGGTGCAGTCCGGAGATTGATGGCAAGGGCCGGGGGCGGCGGCAGCGACCCAGCGGTCTGTTGCCCCAGGATGGAAGCTGGGAGCTGATTGCGGCCCGCTTATTAAAAAGGAGGGCGGAAGATGGCGGTAAATGTGGCGTCAGAGTGGTTGAACGCCTGTTCCGGTTGCGAGATCTCCATTCTCAATACCGGGGAGGCGTTGTTGGATTTGCTGGCCCAACTCAATTTTGTCCACATCCCCGCGTTGGTGGACAGCAAATACTTTGGGCCCCTGGGAGATGGGACGAGCCTGCAAATCCCCGAAGCGGTAGTAGGCATCGTCTCCGGGGGGGTGCGCAACACCGAGCACAAGCACGTCCTGGAGGAGATGCGCAAAAAAGTCAAGGTCCTCATCGCCCTGGGCAGTTGCGCCGCTTATGGCGGCGTCCCGGCCCAGGCCAACATGTGGAAACCGGAAGAGGTCATGGAGAAGGTTTTCCGGGGTTGCGTCAGCACCAATCCCTCCCCCAACCCGGAGGACCCCAACGTCCCCCCGTGGACTCCCACCTGCCAGGCCCTGGACGAAGTGACCAAGGTGGACATCACCATCCCGGGATGCCCTCCCCACCCGGATTGGATCGCCGACGCCGTCCTGGCCTTGCTGGCCGGCAAGACCGAGTGGAAGCTCCCGGAGCGCAGCGTCTGCGACACCTGCCCGGTGATCAGGGAAAAGAAATCCGGGGGCGGCCCCATCAAGCGGATGCTGGCCAACGCCGAATTCAACCCGGAAGAGGGCCTGGACAAGATGCGCTGCCTCAATGAACAAGGCATCTTCTGCATGGGCCCGGTGACGCTCGCAGGCTGCAACGGCAAGTCCGGGGTGCCCCGCTGCATCCAGGCCCGCACTCCCTGCCGGGGCTGCTTCGGCCCCATCCGCAAGGGGGCCAAGCCCATGGTGGACATGATGGGCGCCCTGACCTCGGTGGGGCTGGACCCCAAGACCCTGGTGGACCGGCGGGCCATCATGAACCGTTACATCGGCGGCCACGGCTATTTGACCGCGCTCCCGGCCCGGCCGGCGAGATAGGGGGTGACACACATGGGAAAAGTTATCAACATCCAGCCCATTACCCGGATCGAAGGCCACGCCAAGGTGGCCATCCATCTGGATGACGCGGGCAACGTCGCCGACACCAAGGTCCATGTCCAGGCCTTACGCGGCTTTGAGAAATTCTGTGAGGGGCGGCCGGTGGAAGAGATGCCCCGGACCGTCTGCCACATCTGCGGCATCTGCCCCTGGGCCCACCACCTGGCCTCTTCCAAGGCCGGGGACGCCTGCTTCGGCGTCACCCCGCCCCCGGCGGCGGTGAAGCTGCGCCGCCTGATGCAAAGCATCGCCTACGTCAGCGATAAAATCCTCCACTTTTACTTCCTGGCCGCCCCGGACTTCGTCATCGGCCCGGACGCCGATTATTCGGTGCGCAACGTGGTGGGCATCGTCCAGGCCGCGCCGGACATCGCCAAGCAAGTGGTGAAGATGCGCCATTTGGGGGCCCAGATCCTGGAGTCCTTCGCGGGCCGGGCCATCCACCCCACCTTGTCGCTGCCCGGGGGCGTGAGCAAGCCCATGACCGAGGCCGAGCGGCAGCAGATGTTGCCCCTGGCCAAGGAACTCCTGGAGTTTTCCAAGTTCTCCATGCAGTTCGCCAAGGACAACGTCTTCCCCAAGTACCTGGACGCCATCAAGAATATCGGCGTCATCAAGGTGGGCTACCTGGGCACGGTAACCGCGGACGGGGCCCTGGACTTCTACGACGGCAAGCTGCGGCTCATGAAGCCCGACGGCTCCTATGACGACTTCACCTATGAGCAGTATACCGACTACATCGGCGAGTGGGTGGAGCCCTGGTCCTACCAGAAATTCCCCTACGCCAAGAAGTGGGGCCAGCTCAATCTGGACCTGGACAACCCCACCGGGGTGTACCGCACCAACTGCCTGGCCCGCATCAACGTGGCCGACAAGATGGCCACGCCCCTGGCCCAGAAGGAACTGGAGGAGTTCCGGGCCGCGTTCGGCCGCCCGGCCCACTTCACCCTGCTCTACCATTACGCCCGCCTCATCGAGCTTCTCCAGGCCGCGGAACACGCGGTGGAACTCCTGGAAGACCCGGAGATCACCAGCACCGATATCCGGGCCAAGATCGAACCCAAGGCCGGCCGGGGTATAGGTTGCGTGGAGGCCCCCCGGGGCACCCTGATCCACGACTACACCTGCGATGAGAACGGTTTGATCACCAAGGTGAACCTCATCGTCGGCACCACCCACAACAACGCGGCCATCAACCTCTCGGTAAACCAGGCGGCCAAACTCTGCATCAAGGAAGGCAAGTATGACCAGGGAGCCTTGAACAAGGTGGAAATGGCCATACGCGCCTACGACCCGTGACTGAGCTGCGCCACGCACCGCCTGGACGGCGGTGTGGCCGTGGAGCTCACCATTGCCGATTCCCAGGGCAACGTGATCGACACGCTGAGGAATTAGCTTTAAGCTGTCAGCTATCAGCTTTCAGCAAGACAAAAGCGGAGCCACAGGATATAATTTGGGGAATCCTGTGGCTCCTGCGTTTTGTTGGGGCAGTGATTCATGGGCCATTTGCCCACCCATAAAGCATGAAAAGGCAGGTGGGGCGGGCCTCCGTGCCCGCCAGGCGCCCGGCGGCCAGGGACGGCCGCCCCACCGAATAATGCCTGGTTATCACTTTCCGTCACAGAATTGATGTAGGGGCGAACCTTGTGTTCGCCCAGCAGCGCCCAGGGCGAACACAAGGTTCGCCCCTACGGAAAGAAATAATTTTCGTTTTGAAGGGAACCTGGGATGAAAAGGTCGCTTATTCAGTCTGTGGTTATAATACTGGCACTGTTACTGGGTATCCCCGGCCTCGCCCCGGCCCAGGGCGACTCCTCTCTGGCCGCCAAAATCAACGCCGGCTACGTGCTCCTGGAGATGGGCAAATACGGCCAGGCCCAGAAAGTCTATGAAGAAATCCTGAAACAGCATCCCGACCAACCCCTGGCCTTGAACAACCTGGCGGCCATCTTCTGCAAACAGCGGCAATACGACCGGGCCCTGGCCCTGTTAAAAAGGGCCCTGCCCAAGGCCGGGGGTTACAAGATCACCCTGAACCGGGTGTGCAACGTGGAGGGTGTGTGTGCCGCCTACCCCATGGATAAGGACAACCTCGGCCAGGAGAACCTGGAGGACGTGATCAAGGCCAACATCCTCATGGTCAGCATGGCTGCGGCCGGCCGCCCGGGGAAATAATCCTCACGCAAAGCCAGAGGTATTTCTTAAATGTTTTTTGGGGGTTAGGGGCTTTGGGGGGCACAAAAGTAGGGACCGTTAGAACAGGTTTTCCGTGCTCCAGAGTTTACCCCGGGGTGGTTTCGCGTTAAACTAAAAATGTTATGTTAATCAAAGAATATAGGGGGATGTTGCCTCATTTTGTGGGAGAGGGGCCAGGGCCCCGAACTCGTCCTTACCCCCCCCTGGGGGCAACCGATGGTCCGAGAGATGTTTGACAAATCCACGCTGGTTTTTGGTTGCGGCAATATTCTTTTTGGCGATGACGGCTTCGGCCCGGCGGTGGTGCAATATCTTCAGGAGAATTATCCCCTGCCCGGGGACGTCCTGGTCCAGGACGCGGGCACCAGCATCCGGGAGATGCTTTTCGACCTGGCCATCAGTGAGAAAAAGCCCCAAAAAATCATCATCATCGACGCGGTGGATTATCCGGACCGCCGGCCCGGGGAGGTCTTCGAAATTCCGGTGGAGGGGATTCCGGCCCAAAAGACCGCGGACTTTTCCCTGCATCAATTCCCCACGGTGAACCTGCTCCAGGAGCTCAAGGACCATACCGGAGTGGAGATTCACATTATCGTGGTCCAGGTTAAGAACTTGCCGGCAGAGGTCAGTCCGGGGCTCTCCCCGGAAGTGGCCGCCTCGATAAAAGAGGTCTGCGCGCGTATTTTGCCTATTCTGGGGTTTGCTTATTCCTAAAATATCTGCTAATGTGAAAAAACCTGCAAAGTTGGATATGGCAGAAATTTTTGCTATACTTTGATAGGTATAAATCTTTGCAGCCGGGAGAACCAAATTTCCCGTAACCTTGTTAGTGGTGGGTAATAAGAAAAACCTAAGTATTCAGAGAACATATGGAGGAAACATTAATGGAAGCAGCCATTGAGGTAAACCGAAAAAACCGGAAAATTCCGGTCGCTCCCGAGATGGCGGATCGGTGCTTCACCTGCGGCACCTGCGGCGGTGGCTGCCCCGCAACCGGTCTGGTCCCCGGCTGGGATGCCCGGAAAGCCATCCGGGCCATTGTTTTCGGCATGGAGCAGGAGGTGGTGGATTCCAAGTGGCCTTGGGTCTGCACCCTCTGCGGCCGCTGCCAGTACCAGTGTCCCATGGGCATCCAATTGATGAAGACCTTCCGGGCCTGCCGCACCGCCCGGGACCGGGACAAGGTGCCGGGACCCATCCACAAGGGCACCATGATGAACCTGGAGCGGGGCAACAACCTGGGCATCCCCAGGGATGATTTTCTCTTCCTCCTGGCGGACCTAGGGGTGGAGATGGAAAACGACGAAGAGCAGCCCTGCCCCGGCTTTTACGCGCCCGTGGACAAGGAAGGGGCCAACATCATCACCACCATCAACTCCAAGGAGCCCTTCGGGGAACCGGACGACATGAAGTTCTGGTGGCGCATCTTCTATGCGGCCAAGGAAGACTGGACCGTGTCTTCCACCAACTGGGAAGGCGTCAACTGGGGGCTGTTCTCCGGGGACGATCCGGCCTGGAAGGAACAGGTGGGCCGGGTCATCGAGAACGCCCGACGACTTAAGTGTAAAACCATTTTGTACCCCGAATGAGGGCATGCCTACTATGCAACCCGGGTCGGGTTCAAAACTTGGTTCCCCGAAGTCTTCGACGAATTCAAAGTAGTCAGCGTCTTTGATCTGCTGGAGGAGTACATCAAGTCCGGCAGGATCAAGCTCAATACCCATAAATATCACGAAACCTACACCTGCCACGATCCCTGCAACTACGTGCGCAAGTCCGTTATGCTTTATAACGATAGCCCCAACAACGGCGAGAAGTGCCGCTGGATCGCCCAGCAGTGCATCGACCCCAGCCTCTACCGGGAGATGTGCGACGATCCCCTGAACAACTTCTGCTGCGGCGCGGGCGGCGGCGCCTGGGCCATGCCCTATGACAAGGAGCGCCTGGACTACGGCAAGGTGAAGGTGGACCAGATCCGGGACACCGGCGCCGAGCTGGTCATCGCTCCCTGCCACAACTGCCGGGACCAGATCCTCAAGGGTCTGGGCGCCGAGCACAAAAAAAAGACCCCCGGCTTCGACATGGGCAACTACCAGGAAACCCTGTACCTCTGGGAACTGGTGGCCAACTGCCTGGAAATCGAGCCCTGGAGCGAAGAAGAGCAGGCCAAGGCCAAGGAGCTCCGGGACGCCCAGTTCGAGAGGGACGGCATCGAGCTGGAAGAAGAATAACCTTATCCTTAATTTGACCTGCAGAGCCTGGCAAACTGCGGTTTGCCAGGCTTTTTTTGGGGGCGGGGATCTCACCTACCAGTCAGTAGAGCCATCGTCGATACAGATGATCTCCAGCCGGGCCTCCCGGGAGAGGCTCACAGCGGCATTGGGCATGTTGACCGTCTATCCTCCATGAGACAGTAAAATAAAAAGCCTTTCAATAATTGTCAAATCCGGCCAGTATCCCCTTCTCAAAATTGCCTTTTGCAGATATCTAAATCTATAATAAGTTGATGCCTCATCAACTGACAGTTCGGCCTCTTTAAGGAAAAGTGATGAAAAGACGCATCTACCTGCGCATGGAGTCCCCGGAAAAGGCCCGGGAGATATTTCTCTCCCGTTTTGACCTGGCGAATCTGCTGCCCCCGGAGGAAATCCCCACGGCCGCGGCCTTGGGAAGGGTCACCGCAGCCCCGGCCATAGCCCGCTGGTCGTCCCCCGGGGTGCACCAGGCGGCCATGGACGGCTTTGCCGTGGCCGCCGCGGCCACCTTTGGGGCCACCCCCGAGTCCCCCCGCCATCTGGCCTTGGGAAAGGAGGCCATTGCCGTCAATACCGGCCACCCCCTGCCCCCGGGCACCGACGCGGTGATCATGGTGGAGCAGGTCCCGGACCCGGACGCGGACCCCATTGCCGTGGAGGCTCCGATCTTTCCCTGGCAGCACGTGCGCCGGGTGGGCGAAGACCTGGTGGCCGGGGAGATGGTGCTCCCGGAAGGCGCCGCCATCACCCCCTGGGCCCAGGGGGCCTTATTGGCCGCAGGAGTGAGCCGGGTGACGGTGCGCCGCCGGCCCCGGGTAATCATCATCCCCACCGGCTCGGAGCTGACGCCGGTGGACGACTTGACCGACGCTCCCCCCCCGGGACGCCTGCCGGAGTTCAATTCCGTCATCCTGGCCGGGCTGGTGAAAGAGGCCGGGGGCCTCCCCGAAGTCCGGCCCATTGTTCCGGACGATGCCGCCGCCCTGACCCGGGCCCTGGAAGAGGCGGTGGCCGCGGGGGACGTGGTGCTCATCAATGCCGGCTCCTCCGCGGGCACCGAGGATTACACCTATCAGGCCCTGGCCGCGCTGGGGGAGGTGCTGGTGCACGGGGTGTCCATGATGCCCGGCAAACCCACCCTCCTGGGGGTGGTGGCCGGCAAGCCGGTGATCGGCAACCCGGGGTATCCGGTGTCTGCGGTCCTTTCCTTTGAGCAGTTCACGGCTCCCCTGATCGCCGCCCTGGCCGGGCTACGCCCGGCCCCCCGGCCCACCCTCACCGTGCATCCGGCCCAGAATCTGCCTTCCAAACCCGGCCTCACCGAGTTCATCCGGGTGACCCTGGGCCGGGTGGGAGAGAAGATCATGGCCACCCCCCTGCCCCGGGGCGCGGGGACCATCACCTCCCTGGTCCGGGCCGACGGCCTCCTGGTGGTGCCGGCCCTGAGCGAAGGGCTGGAGGAAGACCGGCCGGTGGCCGCGGAACTACTGGTGCCCCCGGCCGACATCGACGGCACCCTGGTGGTCCTGGGGAGCCATGACAATACCTTGGACCTTTTGGCCACGCTGCTCCGCCGCCAGGACCCGCGGCTGCGCCTCTCCTCCGCCCACGTGGGCAGCCTGGGGGGGTTGATGGCCCTGCGCCAGGGCCGGGCCCACCTGGGGGGCAGCCACCTCTTCGACCCGGAGACCAAGACCTACAATGTTCCCTATATTCAAAGATATCTGCCCGACGTCCCCTTAAAGCTCATCAATCTGGCCTGGCGCCAGCAAGGCCTGATGCTGCTGCCGGGCAACCCCAAAAATATCCGCACCATTGCCGACCTCATTAAACCCGGGGTGCGCTTCATCAACCGGCAGCGGGGCGCAGGGACCCGGGTCTTGCTGGATTACCTGCTCCAGGAACAGGGGCTGGAAGCCAGAGCCATTCAGGGTTATGAGCGGGAAGAATACACCCACATGGCGGTGGCGGTGAACGTCCTTTCCGGCACCGCGGACGCGGGGCTGGGCATCCTGGCCGCGGCCCGGGCCCTGGGACTGGAATTCATCCCTTTGCTCCCGGAACGCTACGATCTGGTGGTGCCCGAGAGCACCTTCCAGGACCCCCGCTTTCAGACCCTGTTGACGGTGATCCGCTCCCCGGCTTTCCAGGACGGGGCCCTGGCCCTGGGCGGCTATGATTTGCAGGACTGCGGCCGGATCCTCTGGGAACAATGAAGCCATGCCTATAACTTGGCGTTGGCTGTTCCCCCTCCTGGGGGAACTGGAGACCAAGGCCTTGTCCCTGGGCCTGTTGACCGTGCTTATCAGCGCCCTGGACGGTTTCAACCCTTGCGCCATGTGGGTCTTGATCCTGCTCCTGGGTTTTCTCCTGGGAATGGAAAACAGTAAAAGAAGGTGGATCTTTGGCACCACCTTTGTGGCCGTTTCCGCGTTGGTCTATTTTCTCATTATGGCGGCCTGGCTCAACCTCTTTCTGGTCCTGGGATTTTTGTTCTGGGTCAAGCTGGGCATCGCCCTGGTGGCCCTGGGTGCAGGGTGTTACAACCTGTGGGAATATTTCACCAACCCGGACGAGGTCTGCAAGGTCAGCACCAGGGGCCGGTGCAGATAGGAACAAATAAACGGGTCTCCCATCCCCCGGGAGCCCCAGAAATTCTTCTAGACAGTAAAACTTATAGATAGTAAAAGGAAGAAAAGCCCCGGAGGGCCGCGGTGATGCAGATTACCAGAGACGCACCAGACACTGATTCTGGACCCGGTGGACCTCTTCTAAGTTGCCTTTGCCTTGCTCCACCTGAAACAAGAGTTGTTCCAGGAGGTGGTGAGCTTCTTCCAGGGAGTGGGGGTCCAGCCGGGAGGCCCTCTCGTTTTCTGAGGAAATTAGGGAGACTACTTCCGGCGGTGCATGGGGTATTTGCCCTTTGGGCCTGCGGGTGCGCTTCCCCGAGGCGGCCTGGCCGCGTACCACTTTTAAGCTGGGTTCCGCTTTCATATCCTCTTCCCGGTGGCGCCCCTCCACTCAGACCTTGCCCTGCTTTGTTATCGGCTTTTTAGGATGAATTCTTTAAAATTTCTCCAATTGATAATTTATTAGTAATTCAGTATGTTATCTAGCTTGTAAAGATAAAAACGATACATGAGGGGTCCATGGCCTATTTTCTCGGACTGACATTATTGGCGTATTTTCTAGGCTCCATCCCCTTCGGCCTGGTGGTGAGCCGCGTACTGGGGGGTCCTGACCCCCGGGGCGCAGGCAGCGGCAACCTGGGGACCGCCAACCTTTACCGGCTCCTGGGCCTGAAGGCCGCGGTCCTGACCTTCCTGGGAGATGTTCTCAAGGGAGCGGCGCCGGTCCTCCTGGCCGGCCTCTGGCTGGCCCCCGGGACCTGGCGGGAAAGCGCGGTGGCCGTGGTGGGAGGCGCCGCGGTTCTGGGCCATGTCTTTCCCCTCTACTTGCATTTCCGGGGCGGCAAAGGCGTGGCCACCACCTTCGGGGTGGTGGCGGCGCTGGCCCCCGGGGCCGCGTTCAACCTGGCCCTGGTCTATTTTATGGCCCTGGCCTGGACCCGCATCTTTTCCCTCAGCGCCCTCATCTGCGCCTGGCTGCTGCCCCTGGCCATGGGCCTCTTCTCCGATTCCAAGGCCTACCTCTTGCTGGCCGGAGGCCTTTCCGGGCTGATCCTGGTCTGCCACCGGGAAAACCTGGAAAGGCTTTTCAAAGGAGAAGAACCGCGCCTTTAATGCGGTTTTCTGTTTTCTGTTTTCGGTTTTTTGTTAAAAGATGCTTATAATGGGTAGGAGATCGGATCGGGGCCCAGGAGTGGCGCCTCCCCTGAAAATATTTCCCCACCTTGACCATGGGAGGAAAAAATGCTGGTTAAAGACTGGATGACCAAAAACCCCGTCACCATTACTGATGAAACTTCCATGATGAAGGCCATCCATATCATGAAGGAACGGCGCTTCCGGCGGCTGCCGGTGCTCCATGAGGGCAAGCTGGTGGGCCTGGTCACCGACCGGGACCTGAAGGAGGCCTCGCCTTCCAAAGCCACCACCCTGGATGTGCATGAACTCTATTACCTCCTGGCGGAACTGCAGATTAAAGAGATTATGTCCAGGAATCCCCTGGCCGTATCTCCCGACGACACCGTCGAGCATGCGGCCCAACTGATGCTGGAGAAGACCATCTCGGGCCTGCCGGTGGTGGATGAAACCGGGCATTTGGTGGGGATCCTCACCCAATCCGATGTCTTTAAGGCCTTTATGCATATCACCGGCATCGACTTGGGGGGAGTGCAGTTTGCCCTGCGTTTGGAAGACCGGCCCGGCCTCATTAAGGACGTGGTGGACCTGCTCCGGGGCAAGGGGGCCCGTTTTGTCAGCCTGCTCAGCTCCTATGCCACCGCCCGGGAGGGCTACCGGGACGTCTATATCCGGGTCAAGAACCTGACCCCGGACGCGGCCCAGGCGGCCAAAGAGGAACTGGCCAAGCATTACGAAGTCTTATATATGGTGGACGAGGGCTGAACTGCCAATATACAAATCATTTCAAAACCTATTTCCGGAGTCAATTTTTATAACCCAAGATTCGGGGTTAATAAGGGATGGATTACCCCCCTTTGTAAAAAGGGGGTAGGGGGGATTTATAAGCGCCTGAAAATCCCCCTAAATCCCCATTTTTCAAAGGGGGACTTAAAACAGTTCCCATAACCTTTTGCTTGCCGGTAACATATTTTTTAGCCCGATTAGGTTTTGAAATAGGTCTAAGTAACAAAATATTTTTATGAACCAGCCAGCAGCCACTGCACCGCCTCTGGAAATCCGGAGCTTCGGGCCCATCAAGTTCGTCCCCGGCAAAAAAGGCGGGCGCTATCCCTATTGCCATTCCCTGGTCATCGACGGGGACGAGACCTGGGTGGTGGACCCCGCCTCCGATAAGGATTACCTGCGCCGCCTGGCCAAAACCCGGCGGGTGACCGGGGTCTTTATCAGCCACTTCCACGAGGATCATCAAAAATATAATCATCTTTTCCCCGCAGCCCGGTTTTACGTGCCCGCGGCGGAGGCGGAGGCCTTCAGGTCGGTGGGGGCCGCCTTGGACCTGATGGGCCTGGATGACCCCCAAGGCCGGGAATACTGGGGGGAAATCATGGTCCGGCAATTCCATTTCCGCCCCTTGGAAAACCTCGTCCCCTATGAGCCCGGGCAGAGGTTCCAGCAAGGGGAGATCACCCTGGAAATCATCCCCGCGGCCGGACATACGCCGGGGCATAGCTGTTTTTATTTTCCCGGGGAGGAACTCCTGTTCCTGGCGGACGTGGATCTCACCCCCTTCGGGCCCTGGTATGGGGATAAAACCTCGTCCCTGGAGGATTTTGAGGCCACCCTGGAGGGCCTGGACGGGTATCAGGCCCGGACCTATATCACCGCCCATGAACAAGGGGTTTACAGCCGGGAAGAATTTCAAACCGCGTTGCCTGCCTACCGGCAGGCCATCGCCGCCCGGGAGGACCGCCTTCTGGAACTGCTCCAGACTCCCAAAACCGTGAAGCAACTGGCGGACCACCATTTCTTTTACGGCAAGCCCAAGGACCCGCCCTTTATCTACCACCACATTGAAACCCAGATGCTCACCAAACACCTGGAGCGGCTGCTGGAGCGGAAGTTGATCATGTCAACTCCTGAAGGTTTCAAGAAAATCATTTATTGATTTCCCAAATATCCAATTTCTTTTGTTGACTTTAATAATTTTTATTGCTACTTTTAGTCATCATGGCTCAGAATTTATTAAAAATAGAGAAACTGAATCAATTATCTTTTTTTGATAATAGACCCAAAGGACAACTTTTAAAATGGATCGGAAGTAAATATAAATATGCTCATATTATAGTTTCATATTTTCCTTCTACATATAATAAATTCATTGAGCCCTTCGTCGGAACTGGAGCAGTACTTGCCACATTATCTCCCCAAATAGGGATTGCAGGCGATACGTTAAAGCCACTTATTGAAATATGGAATCTTTTACAAAATAATCATAAAAGTTTAATAGATTATTACACATTAGTTATAAATGATTTTTATAAAGATCGAGATAAAATATATTATGAAATCCGCGATAAATATAATTCTTCGCCAAATGGATTAGACCTTTTGATTCTTAGTAGAACTTGCTATGGTGGTGTCGTTCGATTCACAAATGAAGGAAAAATGAGTACACCTATTGGACCACATAACCCCATTTCTCCACAGGCATTCGCGTCAAGAGTTAAAGAGTGGAGAGAACGAGTGAAGGGAACAAGATTCCTTTTCCAATCCTTTATAGAAACTATGTCACTTTCAAACGATGGTGATCTTATTTATTGTGATCCACCTTATATTGAATCTCAGTCGATACTGTATGGAGCACAGCGTTTTAAATTTGAAAGACTTGTTGAAGAGATTAAGCGATGTAAAGAAAGAGGAGCAAAAATAGCCTTATCGATAGATGGTAAAAAGAAATCAGGCAAAAAGATTGTGGAATTGAATATACCTCCAGGCGTATTCAAACGGGAGGTGTTTTTAAGTTGTGGAAGCTCAATGTTAAGACGGCTACAGGTTAATGGTAAAATGATTGGGGAAGATGTTCAAGATAGACTCTTATTGACATGGTAACCTTTTTATTATGGCCAAGCTTTAACTATTTCAGGCCATCTAGAAAGTACTTCCTTCCCAAAAATAACTTCATCTACGAGACCAATGTGCATCATGTCTATAATTCTACAAATATATGATTTCCCCTGTATCCACCAAGTACGTCTATCATCTATTAGAAGATAATGTTCTATTTTCCTTTCCAAGTATTTTCCTGCTTCTAATATTTCGTACCCATCTAGTTGAGTCTCATAAACACCATCCGCAACACGACTCCCAAATGTTGTTGTTCCATAATACTCTTTAACTTCCCATACTGCTATCGGGTTGTGAACATTAGGATATGCACCATCCATCCATCGAGAAAGAGTAATAATTGGCTTATTATTATTGTCGGCTATTAGGCTTAAAGATCTTGGTTCACCGTCAAATCTTTTTCCAATTAAATTAACTTCTGTTAATATATTTATAATACATGAAAAATAATTAAAATGCTTTTTTTGTCCTTTTTGTTTATTAAGAGGCAAAGGGCATTTAGGGTTGTATTTATATTTGAGATTCTCAAAAATATCCTTTGCTTGTTCTCTGTCCATTAGAAGTGGTTCTATATTAATTTCTATTAACTCTGCTCTATAATTAAGATAAAGGAGCACTTCTTTCGTTAACTTTATCGGGACATTAAATTGAGATATCGTATAATTAAGTGATTTTAAGTCATATCTCTTCATGCCTTTACTTTTTCTGTCGGAATATCCTAATTTTTGTGAAGAATATCTAACAATTGCCCAAAAGGAATTCGACTTATTTAAGAAATGTTTATTAGGTTTCATGATTATTTTCCAACAAGAGAATATATGGGTCGATTTTTAAGGCCTTGGCAATTTTTGAAATATTTATCGCCGAAATATTTCGTTCCCCTCGTTCAACGCCTCCTATATAGGTTCTGTGAAGTCCCGTAACGTCAGCAAGACCCTCCTGAGATAGGCCAGTCTTTCTCCTATAGTGTCTGATATTTTGTCCAATTATCTTTAGTATTTCCATTTGTTAGAAATTAGATTAGCAGCAGAGGAGACTATAAGTCTACAGACTATAAGTAGCATACATTTCCGAAATTGTTAGATTTTTAATTCTGTAATTAGGCAGATAACCTAAAGAAATATGCGGTATTTGTTATCGGAAGGATACTTATGGCAAGTATTTTGGGTAAGATCAATAAAAGATAAATTGCAAGGGAAGGAGGGCAGGGGTCTGTGACCCCTGCCCCTCCCCCCACATCGCCGCTCCTAGCCCATATGCTCAATCAGGCTTTGGCCGAATTGGGAGCAGGAGACTTCCTTGGCGCCCGGGAGTTGCCGGGCCAGGTCGTAGGTGGCCACGCCCGCGGCCAAAACCCGGGGCAGGGCCTGGTGGATGAGTTGCGCAGCCTCGGTCCAGCCCAGGTATTCCAGGAGCATGGCCCCGGAGAGGATCAGGGAGCCGGGGTTGACCTTGTCCTGGCCCGCGTACTTGGGAGCGCTGCCGTGGGTGGCTTCGAAGATGGCGCAGCCGTCGCCGATATTGGCCCCGGGAGCCATCCCCAGCCCTCCCACCTGGGCCGCCAGGGCGTCGGAGATATAATCGCCGTTGAGGTTGGGGGTGGCGATGACCGCGTATTCCTCGGGGCGCAACAGGATCTGTTGGAAGAGATTGTCCGCCAGCCGGTCCTTCAGGACCACTTTGCCGGCCGGGGCCTGGCCGTGGTAGCGGCTTGCTATTTCCGCTTCCGGGACCACCCGCTCCCCCAGTTCCAGGGCCACTTCGTAGCCCCAGTTCTGGAACGCGCCTTCGGTATACTTCATGATGTTGCCCTTGTGCATCAGGGTGAGGCTGGCGCGGCCATGGTCCAGGGCGTATTTCAGGGCCATGCGGATCAGGCGCTTGCTGCACCTTTCGGTCATGGGCTTGATGCCGATGGCCGCGCCCGGGTCCACGGAGCAACCCAATTCCTGGTTGAGAAAAGCGATGAGGCGGCGGGCTTCCTCGCTGTGGGCCGGCCATTCTATCCCCGCATAGACATCCTCGGTGTTTTCCCGGAAGACCACCATATCGATCTTTTGCGGCTCTTTCAGGGGGCTGGGCACGCCCTGATAGTAGCGCACCGGGCGGATGCAGGCATACAGATCCAGGACCTGGCGCAGGGTGACGTTCAACGACCGGAAACCGCCGCCGATGGGGGTGGTGAGAGGGCCTTTGAGGGCCACCCGGAACTCCCGGAGATCATTTAAGGTCTCCACGGGCAGGTAGGTGCCGGTGCGTTTAAAGGCCTTTTCCCCGGCCAGGACCTCCTGCCAGGCCAGGCCGCGCCGGCCGCCGTAAGCCCGGTTCACGGCCGCGTCCAGGACCGGCTGCGCGGCCCTCCAGATGTCCGGCCCGGTGCCGTCCCCTTCGATGAACAGAACCACGGGGCGGTCCGGCACTTGGAGGCCGCCCCGGGGGTTCAGGGTAATCTTTTCGGCTTCATGGTGTGGCATGGGGTTTCCTCTTCCAGAAAAATTCCGTGACTAACAATAATATCAATTATCTAAGAAATCGCCAAATCTCTTAAAACCGGAGATCAGGACAAAGGGGAGAGCTCAATCTGCCCCCAGGCCCCCATTTTCTCCCCGACGATGACCACTGCCCCCAGGATTTCCGGCACGGTCCCGGCCCACTCCAGGGCCGTCGCTATGGCTCCGGCGTCCGGCACCCGGTTGCCCAGGGCCGTGGCCGCGGCGTCGGCGAGCGCCGCGTCCGCGGCCAGGACACAGGCCGCGTCCGCCCTCCCGAAGCTGAGGGAATGTCCCACCGTCCCCGAAGAGGTGCACACCCCCAAGGGGCCCCAGGCCGGATCGATTTTCAACCCCACCTTGCCGCTCAAGGGCGATTTGCCGGCGAACAGGGCAATGGTGGCCGGTTGCTGCAACTTAAGATAAATATCCCCCCCGTTTTCCACGATCACTTCCGGGCTTTGGGGGGATAAAGCCCGGCCCACCCGCTGGGCCAGGGTCCCGGCCACCGCGGCCATGGGCCCTACCCCCACCCTGGCCGCGGCGGCAATCATCTCCCGCACCACCCCCGGGGCAAAGGGGTCCTCCGGCCAGGGGGCCAGGGTCTCCAGGAAGCCGGGGTGCCCGGCCAGATAACTCTCCAACTGCCGCCTCTCTTGCAGAACTGTTTCCCGCACCTCCGGAGTGAAATCCCGGGCTGCCAGGACCCAGAGGTCCGTCTCTTTCACCACCACCCGGAAACCCGCCAAACCCTCCCGGGCCATGCGGGTGCGGTAAGTTCGGGGTTCGTAAGTCATATCTGATAGTTCAAAGTTCAAGGTTCAAAGTTCAAAGTTACGGTCATCTTATCCCAAGCCCTAGTCTGGATACTTCGGCTCACTTAAAACATAAGTTGCAAACAAAATATATTAAAAGTAGGGGCGAACACAGCACTGTCCGGTTAGGTTTTTGCAAAAGCGTAATCCCTCAGAGGCTGAGACTCTGGGGGGTGATTATGCAGAATCCGAGCTTCATTTTGGATGTTAATGCGTAATTCTCTGACTCT
>JBFLXM010000062.1:0-6963 GCA_040757175.1 Thermodesulfobacteriota bacterium | reverse complement strand
TGTTGGAAAAAATGGCACCAAATCTCCCAGGATTTAAGAGAGCCCCCGCGTAAGAGGCTGTTACAATTAGATGTTTTAAAAAACCTGGCAGTTCATAACTGTCTCTTAAGTTAGCGCTTATGCCCCTCAAGGGGGAGGGAGAAAAGACCTGAGAACTGATGTAAGCTAATCCTGAGACGGGCCGCCAGATTCTTCACTCCGCTTCGCTCTGACACTTCGATGATATCTCGTTGACCGCAACTTGGGACCTCTGCGAAAGTCTCAATTACTTCTCTTTAATCAAAATGTGGAGCAGGCGCCCTCGCCTGCTACTAAATGAAGGGTGAACAGCCGAGGGCGGCTGTTCCACATGAGACTTTCGCAGAGGTCTCAACTTGGCATTAGCTCCTTTACCCCAAAGTATCGCCCAACACCCATGAAAACCACCGGTTGGCTGTTTGATCTCTATCCCCTGAACGACCGCATGGTGTTGTGGTTTATCACCGCGGGCGGGGAGCGGTTGCGGGTGGAGGATGATTTTCCATATTGCGTCTATCTAGGGGGGCCGGAGGCGCGGCTTAAGGCCCTGGCCCGGACCTGGGGCGGCCGGGGTTGGCTGCGCCGGGCCTATCCCTCCCGGGGCCGGGACCTGTGGAGCGGCGAAGAGATTCCGGTCCTGGCCCTGGAGCTTAAATCCTATGCCCACCTGCCCCGGCTTAAGGATTGGCTGGGGGCCCAGAAGGAGGGCCTGGCCGGGTACAACTGCGACCTGGACCTGGCGGCCTACTATCTATACCGCCGCGGGCTCTGGCCCTGCGCCTGGTATGATCTGGAGGTCCGGGAAGGGCGGCTGCTCCGCCTCTCCCCCCTGGAAGAGCAGTTTGCCCTGGAGTTCTCCCTGCCGTCCCTAAATATCATGACCCTGGGCCTCACCCGGGACCACCTCATCCCCCTGGCCGCGGGTAACGGCCTGGTGGTGGGCTGGGAAGACTGCCGTCTGGAACTGGAGGCCCGGGACGCCCCCGGCCTGGTGCGGGAATTGGCCCGGTTGCTCCAGCGCCAGGACCCGGACCTCGTGCTCAGCGATTGGGGCGATGAAGAGATCATCCCGCCCCTCTGGACCTGGAGCCAGCAGCACGGGGTGCCTCTGCCCCTGGACCGGGAGGCGGAAGCGGCGCCCCGGAGGTTCAAAAACGGCCGCAGCTACTTTTCCTACGGCCAGATCATCTACCAGGGCGCGTCCGCGCCCTTCTTCGGCCGCTGGCACCTGGACCGGCGCAACTCTTTCTTCTTCCGGGAAGCGGGCCTGGCGGGATTGGTGCAGATCGCCCGCCTGGGACAGATGCCCCTGCAACACGCGGCCCGGACCAGCCCCGGGACGCTGATCACCTCCATGCAACTGGCCCGGGCCGTGGCCGACGGCATCCTCATCCCCTGGCGCAAGGGGGAACCCGAACGCTTCAAAAGCGCAGAAGAACTCCTGATCATCGACAAGGGCGGCCTGACCTTCATGCCCCCGGTGGGCGTCCACTTTCAGACCGCGGAACTGGACTTCGCGTCCATGTACCCCACCATCATGACCATCCATAATATTTCCCCGGAAACGGTGAATTGCGGATGTTGTGCGGGGGAGGGGGCCGGAGTAGTGATGCAGGGGGAAAAGGTTAAAAGGTTAGAAGGGGAAAAGGGATTGGCGGATATAAACCTGGATCGGGTAAATTCAATTCCCCTTTTCCCCTTTTCCCCTTTTTCCCCCGGATTAAAGCCCTGGCCCTCCCCCCGCAATCCCGTCCCCGAAGCCGGCTACCGCCTCTGCCGGCGGCGGGAGGGGTTGGTGCCCAGGACGCTCCGGCCAATATTGGAGTTGCGGGAGCGGCTCAAGGCCCGGGCCCGGGACGCGGGGCCGGGAGAGGCCAGACAGTATCAGGAGCGGCAGAATGCCTTGAAGTGGATGCTGGTCACCTGTTTCGGGTATCTGGGTTACAAGAACGCCCGTTTCGGGCGCATCGAGGCCCATGAGGCGGTGACCGCGTACGGCCGGGACAAGCTGCTCGGCGCCAAGGAAATCTGCGAGGCCGGGGGCTACCGGGTGCTCCACGGTCTCACGGATTGCCTGTGGATTAAGAAGTCGGGGCTGAACGCCGGGGAACTGGAAGAGTTATGCAGGAGGATTTCTGCAGCCACCGGCGTCAAGCTGGCCCTGGAAGGGGTGTACCGCTGGATCGTGTTCCTGGCTTCGAGACAGGACCCCCAGCGGCCCGTGGCCACCCGCTACTTCGGGGTCTTCGAGGACGGGAGCCTCAAGGTCCGGGGCCTCGTCTGCCGGCGCCGGGACACGCCCCGGTTCGTACGCCTGGCCCAGGAGGAGCTCTTGGAGCGGCTGTCCACCGCGGCGGACGCGGAGGCCTTGGCCCGGTTGCGGCCGGAACTGGAAGAGATGGCCGCGGGCTTCCGCCAGCGCCTCCGGGAGGGCGACCTGCAACCCCAGGACCTGGTGATCACCAGGGTTCTCTCTCAACCAGTGGAAGAGTACCGGGTGGACACTGCCACTGCCTTGGCGGCCCGGCAGCTTCAGGCCGCGGGCATCCACCTGGTGCCCGGGGAAAAGGTGCGCTACGTGCAACTGGAAAGAAAAGGCCCCAAGGAGACCCGGGTCCGGGCCGCGCCTTTCCTGGAGACCCTGGATGGCTACGATACAGAATACTATTTGGAACTGCTGGATCGGGCGATCGACGAAGTGATGCTGCCGTCCGGGAAAAATGAGTGAGGAAGTCTTGATGAGGCGCACCTTGCGCGCCTTTCTTGTGTGCAAAAAGCACCCTACTTAATCTTCTCGCCTCCGAAAATACTTCGTTCATAATTTTCATGTGCCTCAATCGCAGCATCGGCCATATCTTCATAGCCGTTGACTTCCGCCAAGTAATTGAGAATCTTGGCATGTGCCGTAATTGGGATAGCCTTAAATTCTGCCTCGGTAAAGAGTTCGAGTTTGGGGCGTTCCAAAGGAGGTAATTTTAAAACTGCCTTTTCTCCTAATTTGGGTATATCAAATTTTCCCTGTGAGGCTTCTGTCACTTCTTTGATATGCTTTTGGACAGCTTTCCCAACAATTAGTTCAATTTCTTCTTTCGAAGGCCCCAATTTTTCTTGATTCCCTATCAAGCGAGGAGGTATATGCCGACTAACATAGTATGAAACTCCCGCGCTAATGATTGCTAAAATCATAAGGGCAAGCCCTATTTTAGGCAGATATGGCTTGCCAAGTTTAGTCATTTGAGGCCACCTATCGATCAGAAACGTGATTGCAAACAAAATAGATGCTACAATAGTGGCTATATTCGCCAAGTCAGATAACCCCATGGCGCACTCCCGACATTAATAGCGCAGCATCACAAAATGAGAATTCAGTCAAGTAATTATTCATTTTGATACTACCATAAACTGGGATACTTCGAATAATATTAATAATATATTTTTCAGAGCGTTATAGAAAAGGAATGATCTTTCACCCAATCAATCAACTCCTCAAGAGGAAGGTTTCCGGAAGCCACTTGCAGAATAATCCGCTCTATTTCATCTATCGCCGCGTCTATTTCTTTACCATTGAGCACCAGAAAGGTTTCCATGGCGGCATGGCCGCATCGCTTGTTACCGTCTAGAAAGGGATGGTTTTGGACAATGAAAAAGCAGATAGCTGCGGCCTTGGCTTCGAGGGAGGGATAGAGATCGTGGCCGCTAAAGGTCATGCGGGGCTGGGCTACGGCTGACTCCAAGGCTGCCAGGTCCCGCACCCCTACGGCCCCGCCGGTTTGTTGGATGATGCGGCGGTGAAGTTCAAGCACTTCCCCCAGAGACAAATATCGTATCAACTGAGCCGCCGATACAATTCCTCATTCTTCTTCAATACATAGCCGGCAGCTTTCTGAAAATCCTCTTGCAGCAAGCCCATCAAATCCGCCAGGCTGGCCCGGGCCAGTTCCTCCGGTTTCAGCCCCAAACGGTCCGCTGCGTTTTGCAGGATTTTCGCCTGTTCATTGGACAACTCTATGGAAATCCTCATAGCGCTTCCTCCTTATCTCCGCAAAAACCGCGCCAGTTGGCGGCCGTAGTATTCTTTGGCGTCTTCGTCGGAGGGGCGGCTAAAGGTGGTGGCCCCTTTGCCTTCCGGGGCCTTTTTGAGGACAATGCCTTTTTCTCCGAAAAGTTTCAGGGCGTTTTGGAAGGTGGATTCCGACAGGGCCTCGGCCCGTTCCACTTCCCCCAGCTTGTGGAGTTTCTGGCCGATGGACTGGATGCGCTTCAGGAATTCCTTTTCGCTCCGGGGTTTCTTTTGCAGATATTTTATACTGCGGAAGACGATCCAGTAGGATTCCAGGTAGTTATAGAGGAGGTTGGCGAAATAGGCCAATTCCTTGAGACCGGACGCGGACAGGGTGTAGCGGTCCTTTTCCCGGTCCAGGCTGACCACCACCCCCCGGGAGCTGAAATAGTCCAGGGTCTGTTCCACCTGGGTTTCCGGGGTGAGGTTGCTGAAGATGAACTCGTTTTTGAAAATGTCGGTGAGGAAATGGAAGTCCGCCAGGATTTCCTCCCGCCCGAACTCGAAGCCGTGGCCCGCCAGGATGGCCATGGAGACCAGGGACGCGGGGAGGAAGAAGTGGATGATGTTGTTCTTGTAATATTCCAATAAAGGCCGCTTGGTTTCGTCGATGCTGTAGCCGCCCAGCCCTAGTTCGTCGGTCAGGCCTTCCTCTTTCTCGATGGGAGTGATGAGTTTCCGGGTCTCGCAGAGCTTCAGGGTATCCTCCACGGCCTGGGGCAGGTTATCCAGGGAGTCGGCCTGGTGGACCTTCTGGGTCTGGAGATAATCGTGGAGCACCTGGATGATTTGCAGCAGTTCCCGGCGATAGACGCCTTTGCGGGGGTAGGTGAGGAGCGCGGCGCAGACCAGGGAAAAAGTGGTGACCACCGAGATGCGGTTAATCTCTTGGATGATGCGGTAGCCCAGGTCCTGGCTGCGGTCCCGGATTTCCGCGGCCTGGTCCGGGCCCGGGGGAAATTGGGCCAGATATTCTTTCAGGGAAATGGGTTCGCTGAACTGGATATAAACCCGGCCATAGCGTTTTTTAAGGAATTTCCTGGCCCTGACGAGCTGCCCCACCGATTCCGCTTCTTTTTTGCTGCCTTCCAGCTCTTGGAGGTAGGCCTTTTCTTCCAGGACCTGGTCATAGCCGATGAAGGTGGGGACAAAAATTAGGTCCGGGGTGGCCTGGTCATAAAAGATCTTAAAGATCATATTGATGAGGCCCATCTTGGGCAGAACCAGCTTGCCGGTGCGGCTCCGGCCCCCTTCGAAGAAAAATTCCAGGCTGTAACCGGACTTGATCAGGGTCTTGATATAGGCGTAGAGCACTTCCAGGTAGAGTTTGCCCCCCAGAAAGCTACGCCGGATAAAAAAGGCGCCCAACTTACGGGAGAAGTGCCCCAAGGGCCAGAAGGCCAGGTTCTTGCCGGCGGCGATGCGGGGAGGGTGCAGGTGGTGCTGAAAGATAAGGTGGGTGAGGATCAGGGAATCGATGTGGCTCTTGTGGCAGGGGATAAAGATGAGGTTGCCCCGTTGTCCGGCTTCCCGCACCTTTTCAAATCCGGCTTCATCCCAGACGACGCCTTCGAAAAGTCCTTGCCACAGCCAGGTCAGCAGCCGGTCAAAGACGTTCAGATAAAAGACATTGAAGTCCGAGGAAATCTCCCAGAAGTAATCCTGGGCTTTTTTCTTGATTTTATAAAGCTTCTTTTTTTCCGTCTCCGCCAGATGCTCCATGAAACGGGTGAGGCCGGGGTCCGTCAGGGTCAGTTCCAGGAATTCCTCCCGGGACTTAATCACCGGGCCGGTGATGATCCGCCGCTGCAAATCAATGCGCCGGATCAATTCCTGCCGGATTTCCTGGGCCAGGGGGGTAAGGGGCCCGCCCTGGGGAGCGGCGGCCAGGAACTCTTTAAGATTAAGAGGTTCGGCCACCTCCACCACCGCCCTCTTGGCTCTGAAGAAGCAGAGGCCCAGTTTCCGGAGTTTGCCGGGATTCTCGCTGTCGCCGAAAAAGAGTTGTAAGAGACCTTTATCTTCCCGGCCCGGGTCCTTTTCGTAGATCACCATCTGGGGCACCAGGAAGATGGGGAAATCGAGACCCCCCTGGATTTCCAGGAGATGGCGGATGGGGTCTTCCCGGGGTTTGAGAAACCGCTGGCGGAATCCCACCTGGTCCACCAGGAACATCAAGGACCCGCGCTTTTCCTGGAGCATTGTGTGAAAATAGCCGTCTTGGAAGGGATTGGGCCAGGAGCGGCGGCGGGTGAAATAATCCAGGGCCGCGGAGACAATCTGGATGAGGTGGGAAAAGGGCTGCCACATCCACAGGTTCAAGTCGAAGGCCACTTCCGGGGCCACCATCCCCAGGTCTTGATAGCGGCGGTTGAAAAAGAGGAAATCCAGATGGCTGCGGTATTTCAAGGCGTAGACGATGGCTCCCTGGCCGGCCAGTTCCTGAAGGCGCTCCCGATGCTTGGGGCGCACCGTCACCCGGGAGAAGAATGGGTCCAGGGTCCAACGCAGCAGGAAACCGGGGCGCCGGGGCAGGTAGCCGGCGTAGTGAAAATCATGGCCGCCCAGCCAGCCGATAATGCGGCTGAAAAGGCGACCTAAAAATCCCTTGGGTTTTTGGGCTTCCGGGGGACCGGCGGCCCCGGGGCCCTGATCTTTGGGTTCCAGACCCATATCCTAGCCTTGCAACAATCTTTAACTAAACGTCTTAATATATAAGTAAGCCCTGGAACCTGTCAACCGAAATAGGGGCCGCCTGCAGGGCAATCGCATGTAGCCTTGGTATGGAATATGCGGTATTGGTCGTTTTCTTCGCTTTAAAATGATTCAGTCCCAGCGGCGCATTAGTTGAAGAATAACCTCTTGAAATAGATAGATAATTCTAG
>JBFLXM010000061.1:0-8218 GCA_040757175.1 Thermodesulfobacteriota bacterium | reverse complement strand
TGGCACCAAATCTCCCAGGATTTAAGAGAGCCCCCGCGTAAGAGGCTGTTACAATTAGATGTTTTAAAAAACCTGGCAGTTCATAACTGTCTCTTAAGTTAGCGCTTATGCCCTTGAGGGGGGAGGGTGGGGGTGGGGGTGACGTCTTTGGGCTGATTACAGCCACTTAGCCAAAATGGTGCGTAAGACGCACCCTACAGCGATTTTCATGGTTTTGGGTGTTCACTTGAAACATGAATGGGTCGTTGGCAACAAAGGAATTTGGCGGGCAGGGCCCACCCGCATCCATGGCGGGGCGGGCCGGAGGCGGCGGTCATCCCTGCCCGCCGTCCCTGGGGCAGAGCCCCGCGGCTTTCGTTCTCAATGGGGATGGTGGTTTGACCTTGTCGGTCTATTGGAAAAAGCTTTTAATCCAAAATTATTAAAGCACAGATTATAGTTTCCATAAAATACTTTTCTAAAATTTAAAAATTTTTCCCCTTCGCCACCCTGGAAAAATCTTTGATATTTTATCACTTTTTAATCGTTCCCAAGTTGCACTTGGGAACGAAAATGACGCCAAGCTCAGCTTGGCTTGCAAATGCGTTCCCAAGCACAACTTGGGAACGAGATGTGATACTGCAATCACGAATATGGTGCAAATGGCTGCGATTTTCACCTGCGCAATTGTCCGATCCACCAAGGTGGCAAACCTGGACTTGCTTTCGATTAAGCAGTTAAAAAGACTTATTTAGATGTCAAACAAATCTTGGATGTTGCGGGCACCGTGGATAATGCGCTCAACCCGGACGTGATCGGCATGGACGGTGAAGAAAATCAGGTAACGCCCAAAGGGAACCATGCGAATCCCTTCGCCCAATTCAGGGCGCAGCGGCGCTGCTTCTGGGTAGGCTGTGATTTTGAGGCAATGACCCCGGATTTCCTGGATGAACGAAACCGCCCGTGCGGGATTATCACGGGCGATATAGTCGCCAATTTCCTCAAGGTCGCGTTCGGCGACAATGGAGAAGAGGCATTGCATGGTGCGTTTCAGGGTTTAGTCATAAGTTTGGTATACTTGGCTTCAAGCCGATTGAACACTCCCTCAGCCGGAACGCCAGGGCCACTGTTGACGCCCTCCTGAACCTTCTCCCGGAGACTTCTAATTTGAGCTTCCCGCAATTCTTCCTGCTCTTCCAAGAGCCGCAAGGCATCTCTGATGACTTCGCTGGCGCTGCTATAACGCCCGCTTTCAATCTGCTTTTTTACAAAGCGCTCAAAATGTGAACCTATGGCATAGCTGGATGGCATGGCTGGCTCTCCTGGCCGCATTATCGATTATTATCAATAATTGATAACACAGAGCAAGATTTGGCGCAAGGCTATATTTTAGCCATGCGCTATTCCCCTTTAAAGACCGGCTGCCGCTTTTCCAAAAAAGCCTTTTGACCTTCCAGGTAATCCTGGCTATCATACACCATACGTCGCAATCCCTGGATGCGCTCGAAGGTCTCCGGGCTTAAGGGCAGGGCGTTCCCCAGAATGCGCAGTTGCTCTTTGATGACCCCGATGCTGGTGGGGGAATTGGCGGTAATCTGCCGGGCCTTCTCCAGGGTGAAGGCCTCCAGGTCCGCCGCGGGCACCAGGTAATTGAGAACCCCCAGGCTGAAGGCCCGCGGGGCGCTTAAAGGCTGGGCGGTGAAAAACATCTCCTTGGCCACGGCCATACCTAAGACGTTGAGGACATGGAGGATGCCGGAAGGGTTGTAAGGAATGCCGATCTTGGCCGGGGTGATGGCAAAAGTGGTCTCGGGCGTGCCGATGAGGAGGTCGCAGACCAGGGCCAGCTCGCAGGCGCCGCCCCAGACGCTGCCTTCGATCATGGCCAGGACCGGCGCGGGACAGCGTTGAATGGCCCGGATGGCCCGCTCCAGGGGGTCGAAATAAGAAAGGGGGTCCCGGCCGGGGTGGGGCAATTCGCTGATGTCAAAGCCCGCGGACCAGACCTTAGCCCCGGGGTTGGCCCGGAGAATCACCACCCGGACCTTTTGATGGATCATGCCGTTCAGGGCCTGGATCAGCTCCTTGATGAGGGCTTTGCCCAGGGCATTGCGCTTGCGGTCGTTGTTCAGGGTGATGATGCCGATTTGATCCTGCTGCTCCGTTAAAATGAACTCCACTGATTTTCCTCCCTGTCAGCTAGGGTGGCGTCCCTTGATTACTTGTGACCTTGAAACACCGGATTTCCCCCCCTTTTCTAAAGGGGGGGCAGGGGGGATTATATAAGCGCTTGATAATCCCCGTGAATCCCCCAATAAGAAAGGGGGGCTTGAAATACCAGGCCGAGAGGACGGCCTCGATGCCTTTGCATCTATTTAAAACCAAAAACCGGAAACTGAAAACCGAAAACTGAAAACTGTATTCCAGGAGGCGTTCATGGCTCAATGTCCCCATTGCGGCGAGGAAGTGGCGGGAATTCCTGAGATTTGCCCCAGTTGTGGCAAAAGATGGTCTGCCCCGGACGCGGCTATACCCCAGTTTCTAGTACAGCCGGGGAAATATCTCCGGGACGGCTGGGAATTATTCAAGCAAAATCCCGGGGGCTTCATCGGTTTTGCCCTGATATTTTTTATCATCCAGGGGATATTGAGTTATTTCCCCAGGGTCGGGGGTTTGATCAGCCTGGCCGTTTCCGCCCCCTTGCTGGCGGGCTTCTATGTGGTGAGCGCCAAGCTGCTGCAGCGCCGGGTTCCGAAATTCCAGGACTTTTTCGCGGGGTTCCAGTTTTTTCTGCCCCTTTTGCTGCTGTCCGTAATCAGCTCCCTGCTGATCATCCTGGGGTTTATTTTTTTGGTCCTCCCGGGTATTTATCTCCTGGTCTGCTATCTATTTGCCTCCATGCTGGTCATCGACCGGCGCCTGGATTTCTGGCCCGCCATGGAATTAAGCCGCCGCACGGTGCAGAGTCAATGGTTCGGTTTTTTTATCTTTTTGCTGCTCATTATCATCATTAATTTGGGGGGCGTCCTGCTCCTGGGCATCGGCCTGCTGGTCTCCGGGCCGGTGAGCGCCTGTGCGGTGGCGGCCGCATACGCCGACGTCTTTGGGTTGCAGTCGGATTATTCCGGGAGTATTCCGCGGCTATAAGCCATAATTATTAACGATGACGCGTCCGCACCTCCCCCCCCCTCACCCCGGCCCTCTCCCCCCCAAGGGGGAGAGGGGGTTAAAACCGGGAGAACTTGAAGACCTCTGGGAAGTGGCCGTGGCCCTGCCCATCTTCCACACCCTCACTTATCGGTTGCCTGAGACCTTGAAGGAGGAGGCCCGGGTGGGCTGCCAGGTGCGGGTTCCGGCCCAAAGGCGGGTGGTTACGGGATACCTGTTGGGACCGGCCCGGGAGATTCCAGAGGCACGCCTGCGCTCCATCCAGGCAGTGGACCATCTGCCCCGCTTCGGACCGGAGATGGTGCCACTGTTTCGCTGGCTGGCGGATTACTACCAGTACCCCCTGGGAGAGGCCCTGGATCACCTGATCCCGGGCGGCCGCGCCTCTTCCGGGCCCCGGACCGAGCGCTGGGCCGCGTGGCAGCCGCTCCCGGAAGGGGCAAAGCCGCCCCCGCGCCTCAGCCCCAAGGCCCAGAGCATCATCGACTATCTCCGGGACCACGGCCCCGCTTCCCTGGGGCAGCTCAACCGGTTTTTCCCCCGCTGCTCCCCCATCATCACCCGCCTGGCTGCCAAGGGTTTGATTGCCTTGGAAAGCCGGACCGCGTGGCGGGACCCCCTGGCCGGGCAGCCCCTGGCCCCGGTAGGCCCCCCCCTCCAGCTCACCCCGGACCAAGATGAGGCCCGGGCCGCGATTGTAGAGGGCATCCGCAGCCAGGCTTTCTCCCCTTTTCTCCTGCACGGCATCACCGCCGGCGGCAAGACCGAGGTCTATCTCAGCGCGGCCCAGGCCACCCTGGACCAGGGGCGGCAGGTCCTGGTCCTGCTCCCGGAGATCGCGCTGACGCATCCGGTGGCGGTGGCCTGCCGGCGGCGCTTCGGCAGCCGGGTGGCCCTGCTCCACAGCGGCATCTCCCCCGGGGCCCGCCTGGATCAGTGGCGGCGCATTATCCTGGACCAAGTGGATCTGGTCGTGGGGGCTCGCTCCGCGGTCTTCGCGCCCCTGCCCCGCCTGGGATTGCTGGTGGTGGACGAAGAGCACGACCCCGCGTACAAGCAGGAGGGGGGCCTCCTCTATCAGGCCCGGGACGTGGCCCTTTACCGGGGGAAACTGGCGGCGGCAAGCGTGGTCCTGGTCTCCGCCACCCCGGCGGTGACCACCTATCACCGGGCCCGGGAGGGAAAATACCGCTACCTCAATCTCAGCCGCCGGGTCACCCCCCAGGCCCTGCCGGACATCCATCTCCTCTCCCTGAAAGAACACCGGGCCGGGCGGGGGCTGCCGGTGATCTCCCCACCCCTGGCCGCGGCCTTGCAGGAAACCTTGTCCCAAGGGGAACAGGCCCTGCTCTTTTTAAACCGCCGGGGTTACGCCACCGCGCTTTTTTGTCTGTTTTGCGGCCAGGTGATCCAATGTCATCAATGCAGTGTGGCCCTGACTTTCCACCAATCCCGGGATTCCCTCATCTGCCACTACTGCGGCTATGAAGAGCCCGTGCCCCGGCGCTGCCCCCAGTGCCAGTCCACCGCGCTCAAGCGCTACGGCCTGGGGACCGAAAGGGTGGAGGCGGAAATACAAAATCTCTGGCCCCAGGCCCGGGTGGCCCGGTTGGACCGGGACACCGCGCCCCACGGCGGCCGGGCCCTGAAGATCCTGGAGGACTTTGCCCGGGGGGACTACCAGATCCTGGTGGGCACCCAGATGATCAGCAAAGGCCACCATTTCCCCCTGGTCACCCTGGTGGGCGTGATCGCCGCGGACCAGCAACTCTTCTTCCCGGAATATCACGCGGGGGAACGCGCGTTTCAGCTTCTCTCCCAGGTGGCGGGCCGGGCCGGGAGGGGGGAGGCTCCCGGCAAAGTCCTGATCCAGACTTTCCACCCGGAACATTTTGTCTTCCAGGCCGTGGCCTCCCAGGATTATCAGGGTTTTGTGCAGCAGGAACTCCTGACCCGCCGGCAATCGGGTTATCCCCCCTTCACCCGCCTGGCCCTGGCCCGTTTGAGCGGCGCCCCCGAAGAGGCAGTAGCCCGGGCCGCCACCCGTCTGGCCGCGGCCCTAAAACAGGCCATCGCCCGGGAGGGGGACCTGGCTCCTCTGATCCGCGTCCTGGGCCCCGCGCCTCCCGGCCTGGCGAAGCTGCAAGGCCGCTTTCGCTGGCAACTGCTTCTGAAAAGCTACGGCCGCCCTCCCCTGCGCCGGGCCTTGGAACTGCTGCGCCGACTCTGGACCCCACCCCCGAAAAGCAAGATTGACCTTACTTTGGATATTGACCCGATGAGTTTGCTTTAAGGATATGGGGGAATGGCAGGGGATATGACTGGGGAAAAGGGGAATAGGGTAAAAGGCGAAAAGGATTAGCCTCTTGCAAAATGATCTTCTCTCATCCTGAACGGAGCTAAATAGAAGCAGTCATTATCCCCCCCCTTTGAAAAAGGGGGGTTAGGGGGGATTTGCTAAGCGCCTGAATTACCATTAAATCCACCTTTTTCAAGGGGGGACTCTCCCTTTTCTCCTCTTCACCTTTTCCCCTTTTTCCCCTTTCCTAATGCGAAAACGCAAACTCCGGGTAGACCTCTTCCGGGTCGAAGACCCGGGGGTCCGCAGTCTGCCAGCCTTCCTCCTCCAGGCGGCGGAAGAAGCAGGATTGATACCCCCATTCACAGGCTCCCCCCCGGGGTTTGACCCGCAGCAGCAGTTGATCGCCGCTGCAGTTCAGGCGGATTTCCAGGACCTCCTGGGAATGGCCGGAACTTTCGCCTTTGCGGACCACCTTGCGTTTCCGGGGGTGATAATAATGGACCAGGCCCGTAGCGGCAATGCGGTCCAAGGCCTCCCGGTTCAGGGTGATCAGCATCAACACGGCCCCGGAGGCCGCATCTTGAATGACTGCCGGCATCCCGCTCCCCGGCGGCAGCGGCAGCCATTCCGGAAGGTTGCCCCATTTGGTCGTCAACATATTCCCCCCTTAAAACCTCTCGGTTATCTTAACCCCATCCCGGGGCGACTGTCTATCTTCTATCATGGCGGCCAGGATTGTCCATCTTTCACGAAATTTTCATTTCCTGGCAGTCCATTTAGAAAAAATCTTGACAGCCGGAAACCAGGAGTGGTATGTAGGGTAAACGTGAAAGTGTGCACAATTAAACTTGCCTGAACAGGGAGGAGGCTAAAGATGGCGCGGCTTAATTACGTGGAATTCTACTACAGCAACAAGCACAAACCCGATGATAAATATAAGTGCGACAACGCCAACGTCATGAATCTTTTGAAAAGCCTGGAGGCCAAGGGCGTGGAAAGCGCGGCTATTGACTTAGGGGATGTGGCTGACCCCTTCAAGCAGTACCATAAAGCCTCCAGTGGGCCTTCCTCCGAATACCGGCCCATCTTCGGCGAGGTCCGGGGATCGGACTATAAAGAATATTTCGGCAAGACCATTCCTGCCCTTTGCTGCTATGCGAAGAAGGGCGACCGGGCCCCCCTGGAGGTCTTCCCCCGCAGTGACAAGAAGCTGGGGCGGGTTTATCTCATCGAGGAGTGGCTGGAAAACTACATCGGCGAGTTGGAAGGCCGGGTAGAGTCCCCCGAAGCCCGTTAAAGTTCTTTCCTAAGGCCCCACTAGTCCGGGTGGGGCCTTTTTTTTGCCCTGCCTCAACCTATTGGCTGCTATCTGTTGCCTCAGTTGCCACCGTCGCGTTCTGCAACCAGGCCCCTATTGCGCCATCTGCGGCCAGCGTCTAGGGCCAGCCGCCACCACCGGCATGCCAATCAGCCAGACCGCGGTATCCGTACGTTTCCTGCCCCTGGGCCCGGAAATGGCGCGGGATCAGGAGACCGGCCTTTGCTGGCAGCGCTCCGGCTCCCCCCGGCCTCTGAGCCAGGGGGCGGCTCCGGCATATCTTGAGGAGCTGAACCGCCGGGCCTGGGGCGGCCGCCGGGATTGGCGCCTCCCCACCCTCCCTGAATTAATCAGTCTCTTCACTGGGGGGAAAAACCCCCAGGGCCTGTATATCGACCCGGTTTTCGACCCCCGCCAGCCCTTTTGTTGGAGCGCCACCGCCAGTCCGGCCGGGGGGGCTTATGGCGTGCTCTTTTTCCCCGGCTCCATCCAGGTCCAGGACCGGGAGCAGCGCGCCTTTATCCGGGCCGTGGCCGGTGAGGGTCAAAATCTGCCTGACTTTTCCTCCTCTCCGGAATTAATCGCCCAAGGCCGGCAGATTCTTTTCAACCGCGGCCGGCGGCGGGTGCCCAGCCGGAGGGAAGTGGAAGGGTTTCTCCAAGAAGGCGGGGTTATCTCGGAAGTGGCGCGGGTGGAAAAGGCTCAGCTTTATTTTCTGCCCACCAAGGAATTTCTCCGGGCCTTGATCAGACTCTGCCGGCATTTGGGGGTCAAACGGGTGCTGGAAGTGGGCGCGGGTGAGGGATTTATGGCCGGGGCCTTGGCGGCTAGGGGCTTGCCGGTGGTGGCCACCGACCTGGAGGCCATGGCCGGCGCGCCTTACGGAGTGCCGGTCCATCGGGCCGGCCACCTGGAAGCGGTGGCCGCTTGGCAACCCGATCTCATCTTCTGGTGCTGGCCGCCCCTGGGCTCCCGGGCCCCCCAGGAACTCCTCCAGGCCCGGGGCTGGAAATACTATCTGGACGTGGGAGACGGCGGCGGCGCCACCGCCGCGGCCAACCTGGTGCCTCAATTCCGGGGCCGCTACCTGCCCACTCTGTCCCGGCTGGGCTATACCCGCCTGGACTGGGGGCCCTTCCGCCATAACCGCTGCTTTTTGTTTCGGAAAGTATTATGAGGGCGGGGGCCAGTGGCTTCACAGGTGGTGCCTGAACCAAAGTCCTCTGCCTCCGCCCGCAAACTACCTACCCTAACCCATAAAGATTTATACCAAGTTTCCGTTAAAAGGGGGCACAGGCTTGCCAACCTGTGCCGGCGCAGGCTAAACGGGCTGTTGCCCAAATCGGCCTGAGTAGCTGTTTTGTTAATTTCCAAGGTCATTTTTATGTCCGAAATATTCAATAAATGCTGGTAATTATTGACTATTATGGTAACATGGCCCATCTTCTTGA
>JBFLXM010000060.1:0-99653 GCA_040757175.1 Thermodesulfobacteriota bacterium | reverse complement strand
CGGCACCATCAAGGCCATCAACTTCGAACCCGGCGCCTCCGTCGCCAAAGACGCCATCATCCTGGTCATCGGCAAGTAGAAAAAAGAGAAGACACGGCAGGGGCGGGCTTAAAACCCGTCCCTGCCCCCTGGTGGAAAAAGAGGGAGGGTGAGACAGACTCATCCTCCCTTTAATATTTCTCCATGGGGGAAAATATTCTCCCGGACATTTCTTCTCCTGTTGTTTTCAACATCTTAACTTTTCCCGGGAATTTCGGTCTAAAGATTCAAATTTTCATTTTTAAATGATTTAATGAGCAAACCCGATTCTATTCATGGGGGCATGATTACCGTGCGTCTCTTCATGCTGGCGGGGATGGTGGTTTTGGCGGCAGCCCTGGCCAAGGGGTGCGTCACTGCTTATCCGCCCTACCCCCCGTCCCAGGACGACGCGGCCTGGAACCGCCTGTCTCCGGAGATGCAGCAGCAATGGACCGACTACTACCAGAGGCGGGAGCAGGCTCAAAAGGATTTTGAGCAACAGCAACAGCAGGCCTGGGAAGATTACGGCCGCCAGCAGCAACAGTCCCAGGAAGATTACCAGCGCTGGCGGGAGGATTATTATAAGCGGTATGGATTTTATCCCGATCAGCCGCAGGGAGCCGGTCCGCCGCCGGGAGCCAATCAACCTCCCGGAGCCGGTCCGCCCCCAGGGGCTAATCCCACGCCCGGAGCCTATCCGCCTCCGGGAGCCTATGGTCCGCCTTATGGGGGCCAATATTATGCCCCGCGGCCCTATTATCCCTATGGCTACTGGTATTAACCCATCTTCTCCAGGCCGCCCCATCCCCTAACTTCCATGATCCATACCGCCTCTCTCCAGGAAATTCCCTTGACCGCACTGGACCGGGAGGATCATACTTTTGTCTTTTCCCCTCCCGGGGACCTCGCCCCCCTGGAAGCCTCCATCCGGGAAGTGGGGATGCTCAATCCTCCCTGGGTGCGCGGCGTTAATGGGGACCGCTTCCAGGTTGTCGCCGGCAATAAACGCCTGCTGGTTGCGGCCCAACTGGGCTGGCGGCAAGTGACCGCCCGGGTCCTGGCGGCGGATACTCCGGAGGCCCGCTGTCTCCTGGTCCACCTCCATGACAATGCCTGCAGCCGGGGCTTTAACCCTCTGGAACAGGCCCTGTTGGCGGTGCGGCTGCAGCAACATTGGGATCGGCAAACCGTCATCCAAAAATTTCTGCCTTGTTTGGGGCTGGCGCCGTCTCTCGTTCTTTTGGAGCGGCTCCTGGCCCTGGCCATACTGGAGGAGCCTTTACAAAAGCTCGCGGCCCGGGGCCGTCTCTCCCTGGCCGCGGCCCAATTGCTGGCTTCCTGGGAACCCCGGGACCGGGGGGCGGTAGCCCCCTTTCTGGAGGAGTTGCCCTGGTCCCAAAGCAAGCAGGAGGAATTCCTCCAGGGTCTTACCCTCCTGGCCCGGCGGGATGGCGTCTCCCCGGAGGAGATCCTCTCCCGGGAGGAGTTTCGTCAATTTTTGGGAGAGGAGGCCGGCACCCTGCCGGCCAAGGCCGCGGCGGTGCGCCTTCTGCTCCAGAAACTGGTCTCCCCCCGCTTCTCCGCAGTCCTGGAAGGGTTCCAGAGCGGGCTGCAGCGGCTGGGTCTGTGGCATCACCCCCGTTTGCGGCTGCAGCCGCCCCCGGCGTTCGAGGGTCCCGACTTCCACCTGGAGATCAAATTCCGGGATGCCGCGGAATTGCAGGAACTCCTGGAGGAGTTGGACCGTCTGGCCCGGGATAAAAAATTTTCCGACCTGACCACCATCTAAACCTCCCTTGACTCAAGGCCCCGGGGCCTTAACTTAGCAATAGCGTGACATCTCACACCGAGTCACATTAAATCGGCAATAATTGGTAGCCGCAGGCTTTCGCCGGCGACGGCACAGGCGGGAAAGCCGGTGCTACCTTTTCTGCGCCGGGAGGGATTATGGAAGAGAAAAAGACCTATTTGCAGAAGATGGCGGCAGGGCTGGAGCAATTGGATGCCAAGGTCGCGGAGTTGAAGGCCAAGGCCGCCAAGGCCGGGGAAGACGCCAAAGTTGAGATCGATAAAAGGGTGGCCGAATTAACCGCCAAGCAAGAGGAGGCCCGCCAGAAGCTCCAGGAACTGAAGGAAGCGGGCGCGGAAAAATGGGAATCTCTCAAGGGCCGGGCGGAACAGGCCAAAGATAACCTGGAAGAAGCCGTAAGCAAGATTCTGGGGAAATTTAAAAAGTAAATAGATTTAGGGCTTGACGCTTACCAAGACGAGGGACGCGCGTGAGAGAGAAAATCGGATCACCCCTTTCCGCCTATATTGCCAGCGAGGACGCCACCCATGGACCAAGAACCCCGGGCCAACCGCCTGGCCCAGGCCACCAGCCCTTATCTTAAGCAGCACCAGCACAACCCCGTGGACTGGTATCCCTGGGGTCCGGAGGCCCTGGAGCGGGCCCGCCGGGAAGATAAACCCATCTTCCTGAGCATCGGTTACTCCACCTGCCACTGGTGCCACGTCATGGCCCACGAATCTTTCGAAGACGAAGGCATCGCCGCCCTGCTGAACCAGCATTTCATCAGCATCAAGGTGGACCGGGAGGAGAGGCCGGACCTGGACGAGACCTACATGAACGTGGTCACCGCCTTGACCGGCCGGGGGGGCTGGCCCTTGAGCGTCTTTCTCACCCCGGATCTGCAACCCTTTTATGGGGGCACCTACTTCCCCCCCACCGACCGGAGCGGGCTGCCGGGGTTCCCCCGGCTGCTGCTGGCCCTGAGCCAGGCCTACCAGCAGAATCAGGAGCAGATCGGGGAGCTGTCCCGCCGGGTGCTGGAACACTTGCAGAAGATGGAGGCCACGCCCGGGGAAGGCCGGGAGCCCACCCCGGAATCCCTGTCCCAGGCGGCCCATGGTTTGCTGAGAATTTATGACCCCCAAAACGGCGGTTTCGCCGAGGCTCCCAAATTCCCCCTCTCCCTGGAATGGAATTTTGTCCTCCATTATTACCGGTATTCCGGGGAGACCCAGTTTCTGGAAAAATTGGCCTTCACCCTGGAAAAGATGGCCCGGGGGGGCATCTATGACCAGTTGGGGGGCGGATTCCACCGCTATACCGTGGACGCGGCCTGGGTGGTGCCCCATTTTGAGAAGATGCTCTACGATAATGCCCAACTGGTTCCCCTCTATCTGGCGCATTTCCAGCTCACCGGCGATCCCCTCTCCCGGCGCGTCGCCGCCGAGACCCTGGATTTTGTCCTCCGGGAGATGCAGGCGCCCGGGGGCGGCTTCTATGCGGGATGGGACGCGGACAGCGAAGGGATGGAGGGGAAATACTACGTCTGGAGCCTGGAGGAAGTGGAGAGGGTCGTGGGTCCAGAATTGGCCCCCTTAACGGCCGCAGCCCTGGGGATCACCCGGGAAGGAAATTTCGAGGGTTTGAATATCTTGACCCGGCCTCTGACCTCGGAGGAACTGGCGGCCCGTTTTGCCAAAACCCCGGAGCAGGTGGAGGGGGAACTGGCAGAGGCCATGGGGGCCTTGCGCCGGGTGAGGGAGGGGCGAATTAAGCCCCACCGGGATGAAAAGATCATCACCTCCTGGAACGGCCTGATGCTCTCCGCCCTGGCCCAGGGGGCCCAGGTTCTGGGGGAACGGCGCTATTACGAGGCCGCGGCCCGGGCCGCCCGGTTTATCCTGGACACCCTCCTCCAAGGTGACGTCCTGCATCGGAGCTGCACTGCCGGGCAGGTCAGCGGCCCCGGCTTTTCCGAGGACTACGCCGCCCTGGCCCTGGCCCTCCTGGACCTCTATGAGACTGATTTTGACCCGGTTTGGCTGTCTACCGCCCAGCGCCTGCTGGCGCTCCTGGAGGAGAAATTTTTGGACCCGGAAGACGGCCTCTATTTCTATGTGGCCCGGGATCAGGAAAGCCCCCTGGTCCGCTCCAAGAGCATCTTTGATCAGACCATCCCCTCAGGCAATGCCTTGGCCGCCCGGGTCTGCCTCAAATTGCACCGCCTCACTGAGGAGCCCCGCTACCAGGACCGGGCCTGGACCATTCTCCGCCGCTTCCAGGCCCGGATTCAGGAAAATACTTTTGGTTTCGCTTACATGTGGACCGTGGTCCTCCTTGCCCTCACCCCGCCCCTGGACCTGACCCTGGTGGGAGACCCTGATGATCCGCGGATGCAGGACCTGTTGCGTGTGGCTTATCGCCCCTTTTTCCCGGAAAGACGCCTGCTCCTGAAAAATCCGGCGGATTGCGCCATACTGGAGAAGCTCGCTCCCCCGGCCCGGACCTATGGCCCCCTGGGTGAGGGCCCCACCGCCTATCTCTGCCATAACTTCACCTGCCGCCCGGCCCTCAAGACGCCGGAGGAACTGGCCGCCAAACTGGGGCAGTTCAAGAGGTGAGAAGTGTGGTGGTGAAGTAATCAGTAATCAGTAATCAGTGAGCAGTGAGCAGTGAGCGGTGGCCAGTAATAATCGACTATAAGCCGGCCTTTTTCCCAATAGTTCTCAGCGCTAGCACAGGCTTTCCAGCCTGTGGGGATTAAAGAGGCGGGCGGGGACGCCCGCCCTACGATTTTTCCTAGGGCCTTTGCTCTAAGTCAGCGCCGCTGCCTTATACCATGTTCGCATTGTAGGGGCGGGTTTTAAACCCGCCCAAGTGATATCAATATGTTATCATGTTATTTTGTTTCATTTCAAAGCGAACATGGTATTACACCCTCAGTCCCAACCCGCATCAGTTTGAGGCGTACCCCGGCCCCCTGCTAAAGCCCCAGGGGCAAGAAAAACCGCGAAAATAAATACTCCTGATATTTCCAGTGGTTATAAATAGTAATAAGCAAAAATCAGGACTTTATCTGATTTTTTCGGTGTTTTTTCCCGGCTAGTTCATTAAATTATTAAAAAAGAACTTTATCCGGTAAACTCTAGCCGCGGGTGATGCCCGGCCCTTGGCCGGCAGTTTCCCGGTTTCTGGCACCGCGGTCTGAGTAAGGAAAACGTCCATGTCCAGAACAAAAGAACGCCCCCAGCGGGGGCAAAAATTGGAAATCAAGGTGATCCCTCCTAATTACCTGGACCTGCCCCTGGCAGAAATTGCCAATCTTTTGGGCAATGGCCCCCTGTTGTGGCCGGGGGGAGCCGGCCGGGCCCAGGGAGTGAAATTCGTCCAATACGAACTTAAGAAGAAACGCGGCCGCAAGCCGAAGACCGAAACCACGCGTGGCTAGCCCGCCCCGTGTCCCGCCGGTAAAAGTTTGCCTTGAGCCTCCCGATGCCGGCCTTTAGGGCCTGAATTAGCGATGTCCCCTAACCAGATTGTTATCCGGGGCGCCCGGGAACATAACCTGAAGAATATCGACCTGGAGCTGCCCCGGGAGCAGATGATCGTCATCACCGGGGTGAGCGGCTCCGGGAAATCCACCCTGGCCTTCGATATCCTCTACGCCGAAGGCCAGCGCCGTTACGTGGAGTCTCTCTCCGCCTACGCCCGCCAGTTCCTGGAACTGATGGACAAGCCGGACGTGGAGTATATCGAAGGGCTCTCCCCGGCCATTGCCATCGAGCAGCGCAGCGCCTCCCGTAATCCCCGCTCCACCCTGGCCACGGCCACCGAGATTTACGACTACCTGCGGGTCCTCTTCGCCCGGGTGGGCACTCCTTACTGCTACCAGTGCGGCCGGCCCATCGCTTCTTTGAGCGTGCCCCAGATGGTGGACCAGGTGATGGCCCTGCCCGGGGGGACCAGGATTACCGTCCTGGCCCCGGTGGTGGTGAACCGCAAAGGGGAACACCAGAAGCTCCTGGAAAGGCTGCAGCGGGAAGGCTACAGCCGCATCCGCCTGAACGGCGAGGTGGTGGAACTGGAGGAACTCCCCGTACTGGACAAAAACCGCCGGAATACCATCGAGGCGGTGGTGGACCGGCTGGTCCTCAAGCCGGATTTGCCCCCCAGGCTCACCGACTCCCTGGAGCTGGCCCTGCGCCTGGCTGAAGGGGTGGTGCGGGTGGCGGTGGCGGGGGGTGAAGAGTATGTGTACAGCGAGAAATTCGCCTGCGATGACTGCGGGGTCAGCCTCCCCGAACTTACGCCCCGCCTCTTTTCCTTCAACAGCCCCCAGGGGGCCTGTTCCGGGTGCAGCGGCCTGGGCACCCGGCCGGTCATCGACCCGGACCTGGTGGTGCCCAATGAAGACCTGAGCCTCCGGGAAGGGGCCATCCGCCCCTGGGCCCACCGCCATTCCCTGCGGCACCAGCAGATGCTGGAGGCCCTGGAGAAGCATTATCACTTCTCCATGCACACCCCCTTCCGGGACCTGGACCCCCGGGTGCAGCAGGTCCTGCTCTACGGCTCCCAGGGAGAGACCATCAATTTCTTTTATGAGCAGGGGTCCCGCCGCTACCTGGTGCCCCGGACCTTCCCCGGGGTGGTGGCCCTCCTCCAGGAGCGGTACCAAGAGACGGACTCCCCCCTGGTGAGGGAAGAGATCGAGCAGTACATGAGCGTGCAGCCCTGCCCGGATTGCCGGGGCGCGCGGCTGCGCCGGGAGGCCCTGGCGGTGAGGATCAACGGCGCCAATATCAGCGAGTTGACCCGTTTTACCGTGGCCCAGACCCTGGACTGGTTCCGGGAACTGGAACTCAATCCCCGGCAGTGGGAGATCGGCCGCCGGGTGCTCAAAGAGATCGCCGACCGCCTGGGTTTCTTAAAGGAAGTGGGCCTGGAGTATCTCACCCTGGACCGGGCCACGGGCACCCTGGCGGGGGGGGAGGCCCAGCGCATCCGCTTGGCCACCCAGATCGGGTCCAAGCTGAGCGGGGTCCTCTACATCCTGGACGAACCCAGCATCGGCCTCCACCCCCGGGATACCCAAAAACTCCTGAACACCCTGAAAACCCTCCGGGACCTGGGCAACACGGTCATCGTCGTGGAGCACGACCCGGAGACCATCCGCCAGGCGGACTACGTGGTGGACATGGGCCCCGGCGCGGGCCGGGAAGGGGGGCAGGTGGTCTTCGGGGGGACCCCGGCCCAGTTGGTGCGGCAGACCCACTCCTTAACCGGGCTCTTTCTCTCCGGCCGGCGGGAGATTCCCCTGCCGCCCCAAAGCCGCAAGCCCAAGGGCTTTCTCCGCCTCCAGGGAGCCCAGGGCCATAACCTGAAGGATTTGGAGGTGGCCATCCCCCTGGGGGTCCTCAACTGCATCACCGGCGTCTCCGGCTCCGGGAAAAGCACTCTGATCATGGACACCCTCTACGCCGCGTTGCGCCAGAAGCTCTACCGGGCCAAGGTGCCCGCGGCCCCCTACACCGCGCTCCTGGGGGTGGAAGAGCTGGACAAGGTGGTGAATATCGACCAGAGCCCCATCGGCCGCACCCCCCGGTCCAATCCGGGCACCTACAGCGGGTTGTTTACCCAGGTGCGGGAACTCTTCGCCCAGGTGCCGGAGGCCCGCATGCGGGGCTACCGGCCCGGGCGCTTCAGCTTCAACGTTAAGGGGGGGCGCTGCGAGGCCTGCCGGGGGGAGGGGATCAACAAGATCGAGATGCACTTCCTGCCGGACGTGTACGTGCGCTGCGAGGTCTGCCGGGGGCTGCGCTATAACGCCGCCACCCTGGAGATCCGCTACAAGGGGAAAAACATCGCCGAGGTCCTGGAACTGACCGTGGCCCAAGCCCTGGAATTCTTCGGGCCGGTGCCGTCGATTCGGGACAAGTTGCAGACCCTCTCCGACGTGGGCCTGGGGTATTTACAAATTGGCCAGGCGGCCACCACCCTCTCCGGGGGCGAAGCCCAGCGCCTCAAACTCTCCCGGGAGCTGAGCAAACGGGCCACGGGCCGCACCCTCTATATCCTGGACGAACCCACCACCGGCTTGCACCTGGCGGACATCGAAAAACTCCTCCATGTCCTCGACCGTTTGGTGGAGCAGGGCAACACGGTGATCATCATCGAGCACAACCTGGAGGTCATCAAGACCGCGGACCACGTCATCGACCTGGGCCCGGAAGGGGGCGACGGCGGCGGCCGCCTGGTGGCCGCGGGCACGCCTAAGGAACTGGCCCGGCACCCGGAATCTTATACGGGCCGCTTCCTGCGGGAGGTTTTGGCCTCACCATAAATTTTACAGCTTTTAGTAAAAAAAGGCCGATAAAATAAAGGACTAAGGTCACACGCCTGCTGGTACTAATACCATGTTCGCATTGTAGGGGCGGGTTTTAAACCCGCCCCTACAAGTGATATCAATATGTTAGCATGTTATTTTGTTTCATTTCAAAGCGAACATGGTATAACAGGGCAGGCAGAGCCTGATAAATAACCGCTGGGAAAGGGCAGGGCGCACCCGTGGGCGCGCCCTAATTTTTTGGGAGTCGACCCCCTGGCAACTTGCTGGTGTTTCCAGTCGTTGCCGCCGGCGGGGTGCAGGGGGCCTCACGGCATATTTGCAATAATGTATTAATAGACAATGTTAAGCATCGACTAAATTGCAAATATGTCATTCATGGAAAGTATTTAATAAAGAGCCCATAGGGGATAAGCAAAGGGTTTTTTCATAAATTAACCTGATATATCAATAATATTCCCTGCAAACCGGATATCCTCGGAGCGGTTCCCCACTCGCGACCTTAATTTCCTAATATTGGCCCGGTTGTTGCATCCTATTTTTTATGAGCAGCTTGACAGGTTGCTTTAGGTGATACCTGGAGTTATATTTGTATAAACAATAAAGATGAAAGGATAAACCCATGGATATGTTGGCCCAATTCGGGTACTTAAACGGCTTAACCCCGGAGTTCTGCTCCCTTTACGGCTTGATAATGCTGTTGGTCACGGTTTACACGGCCCTTAACCTGGAGCGCCCTAAGAAGCAGGATTAATCAACCCCATCCCTCTTCAGCCTTTCTCGGCTTTACCCCGGCGGTTGCCTCCCGGAAATTTTCCGTCTCCCAGCCCCGCTCGGTAAGAAGATGAGAAGGATACCAGTGGTGTATGTCAAGTTCTGCAAATTGGTCAAGGCATACGTTTTTTGCTTTTGCTTTTCCTGGGGGCACAGAGTCGAGCCGCGGAGGGCCGCCGAGAATGGGCCATAAATAGGTCGTCGGAGGCGGCCCGCTGCGGAAATCCGCACAGGCTGGAAAGCCTGTGCTACCGCTTTAACTTTTCAGGACAGTCGCTCATGAGCCCCTGGCTCTCTCAAAAGAATGAAAAGGCTGGTGGGGCGGGCCTCCGTGCCCGCCGGGCGCCCGGCGGCCAGGGACGGCCGCCCCACCAATTTACTGCTGTCTAGGAACTTTTCGTAACAGTTTGTGAAAATAAGGAGACAGGAATGAATAGCGCACAGGAGAGACGCCAGTACCACTTGTTTTTGCGGAAAACAGAAAACGGAAAACAGAAAACCGTCTTTTACGTTTCGGCCATGGTGAGGTGGTAGGCCAGGTTGTCCAGTTTGACGGTGAAGTCCACGTTTTCCACGGCCATGCCTTCCGGTACCTGCAACTGGATGGGGGCAAAATTGAGGAGAGCCTTGACTCCGGCGCTGATGAAGCGATAGGCCGCGCTCTGGGCCTTGGACGCGGGGGTGGCGATCACCCCGATCTCCACGCCCTTTTCTTTGACTACTTGGTCCAGATCCTCCAGGTTATAAATGACCTGCCCGCTGGGCAGCCGCCGTCCCACCTTGGCGGGGTCCACATCGAAGACCGCCACGAATTCGTAGCCCTGCCGGATGAAATTCTCATGGGCCACCAGGGCCAGACCCAGGTTGCCGATACCCACCAAGGCCATTTTCCAGGTCTTGTTGAGCCCCAGGATGCGCTTGATCTCAAAGAGGAGCTCTTTGACAAAATAGCCAACCCCCCGGATGCCGAACTCCCCAAAATAGGCCAGGTCTTTCCGGATCTGGGCCGGATTGATGCCGCATTTTTGGGCCAGCTTGTCGGAAGCGATAATCTTCACGTCTTCCTGGGCCAGGGCTTCCAGGCAGCGGGAGTAAATGGAAAGGCGGGTGATGGTGACCGCAGGTATTTTAGAGAATTTCATGGCCGAACGCATCTTTTAAAATTTTACAGATATCCGTGCAAAATTTCACAAATAATGGCTTAAGTTAGGGGGGCTTGGCCCCCCTAACTCAAGTTTTATCTTTAGATCTTAAACCCAAGGGCAGCGGCGATGGGTTTGGCCATGGGGTAGGCGTACAGAATGATCAACGCCACGACCAGGGCGTAAATGGCCAGAGACTCAATCATGGCCAGACCGATGAGCATGGTCACGGTGATTTTCCCGGAGGCCTCAGGATTCCGGGCGATGCCTTCCACCGAGCTCTTTACCGCCAGGCCCTGGCCGATGCCGGTGCCGAACGCGGCGATGCCCATGCCGAAGCCCGCGGCGATGACCGCATAGCTGAAAAAGCTGCCCAAACCGGCGGCAGCCCCGCCGGCAGGTTCCGCCGCCATCGCTAGAGAAGCGAACAGCAGGGAGACCAGCATGCTGAAACCGACTACTAATGCCTTTCTCATTTCCAAAACCTCCTACAGATGATGGATATATGAAGTGGCCTTCTTCCGTAATTAGTGGGCGTGCTCCATGGAGCCGGCAAAGTACATCATGGAAAGCAGGGTAAAGACAAAGGCCTGCACCACGCTGGTGAACACCGCCAGGAACATCATGGGCAGGGGGGCCAGGAACATCCCGGCCAAGAACAACAGGATCGCCAGCACCAGATCTTCACCCATGATATTGCCGAAGAGACGGAGTGTCAGGGAGAGCACCCGGGCAAAGTGGCCGATGATCTCGATGGGGAAGAACAGAGGGGCCAGGGCCGGGATGGGTCCCAGAAAGTGCTTGATGTATTTGGCGCCGTGATACTTGACCCCCAGGTAATGGGTATAGACAAAGGTGCACAGAGCCAAGGACAAGGTGGTGTTGATGTTGGCGGTGGGGGAGAGGAACCCGGGCAGCAGGCCGATGAGATTGCAAACCGCGATATAGATAAACGCGGTGGCAATGTACGGGAAAAAGGCCCGGCCTTCTTCACCGGTGATCTCCACCATAAAATCCTCGAGGCCGCCGATGATCAGCTCAAAGACGTTCTGTCCACCCGCGGGCACCAGAGTGATACGCCGGGTGGCCATTATGCCCAACCCCGCCAGGATCGCCATGACTACCCAGGCATAGGTCACGTGGGGCGGAATGTGTACGCCGAATTTTCCCAGCAGGACATCAAGAAAGAGGATGGGATGTTCCATGAGAAGGGTTCGCCTCCTTGTTCTTTTGCTTGATAACTTCGTTAATCCCCAGCAGGGTGAGGGTCAGCACCACGGTGGACAACCCCACCACCAAGCCGATCATGTTCACCCAGCCGTGGCGCACCAATAAATAGACAATGACTACCAGGGCCAGAAATCGCAGCAATTGTTTGGCTGCAAAAAAGGCCTGGGCCCGTCCTTTGCTCTCCGGCTCCTTCTGCGCCCTTTCCAGGGTGCCTTTCAAAAAACGGTGGAGCAGGTGAAAATTGATCACCACCACCAGGCCGCCCACCAGCACTCCCAGGGCGAATTCCCGGCCACCCCCCAGATACCCGGCCACCACCAGGATGGTGAGCACCACCCAATTGGCGATCTTCAGGTGGCGGGGGGTCAAAAGATCCATGGAGTTTTCACTTCCCCAGCTTCTTGCCCATGAGATAGACGTTGCGGAAGCCGGCGATAATCCCCATGATCAAGCCGATAATCTTAAAAATATAATCGGTGCCAAAATATCTATCCAGGAAGTAGCCGATAAAAAAGCCGATGAAGATGGCCAGGGCCAGGGCCATGCCAATGGCCGAGGCATTGTAGCCTCCCTTAAACAGCTCTTTCAGAAATTTTTTGGTATCTTCTTTCAACTAATACCTGGACTTAATCCTCTGCCCAAAAATACTTCTTTTCACATGTGCCTACCTATCATAACCCTCAGACTAAGTCAAATATTTTTGGCAAAAGTTGGGGAGAAATACGGCTTGATAATTATACAATATATTTCGGTAGTTAAAATATTTTTTTCAGTGCCCCCCGGGATAATCTCTCCCTCTAGCCGGGGTAAAGGCTTAAAGTTTGTGCTTTTTTTCGCTAATATCCTGCCCGCGGTTTTTTTCCGAAACTGCCCCTTGCCTGATCACCCCAAACGCCTCAGAGGGGACGGGGATCTCAAGCCCCCGGTTTCTCCGCCACTTCCTGGTACACCGGCAGTTCCACCAAAAAGGTGGTCCCCTGGGGACCGGTGCTCTCCACGGATATCCGGCCCCGGTGTTTTTGGATGATTCCGTAGCTGATGGACAGGCCCAGGCCCACGCCTTTGCCCACCTCCTTAGTGGTAAAGAAGGGGTCAAAGAGACGGCTGAGATGGCCTTCGGGGACGCCGGGGCCGGTGTCCTGGAAACGGATCTGCAGCAACTCGTTGCCCGGCCGCCAGTAAGTGGCCACGGTCAAGCGGCCTTCCCCGCCCATGGATTCCCCGCAGTTCATCAGCAGGTTGATGTATACCTGCTCCAGCCGGTTCTTGTCACCCAGGATCGGGGGCAGATCGGCCTGAAATTCTCTGATCAGATCAATGTTTTGGAACAGGAGGTGGTCGCTCACCAGGGATAGGGCTTCTTCCAGGGCGGCGTTGATATTTAAGGGCACCATTTTGGAGGGCATGTGCCGGGAAAACTCCAACAGGCCCTGGACGATCTCTTTGCACCGGGTGGCTTCCCGCACGATCTTTTCCACCTGGGTCCGCTCCGCCTGCTCCGGGGCCAGGTCTTCCAGGAGCAGATAGCTGTATACCAGGATGCCCCCCAGGGGGTTGTTGATCTCGTGGGCCAGGCCCGCGGCCAGTTGCCCCAGGGCCGCCAGTTTCTCGGTTCGGGCCAGTTGGTCCTCCAAATGCTTCTTATGGGTGATGTCCCGGACATGGGTCTGGATGGCGGGCTGCCCCTCATAGGTGGTGGGAAAGGAGACCAGCTCGATGTCGAAGCGGGTGCCGTCTTTTTTCACCCCCTTCATCTCAAAGATGCGGGGCCGGCTGTCCCCCCGCAATATCTGGGATATCCGCCGGGCCACCGCCTGGTGATAGGTGGTGTCAATGAACTGCAGGAGACGGTGGCCCAACATCCCGCCGGGTTCCTGGTAGCCGAACATCTCCAGGCAGGCTTGGTTGACGTAAAGAAGGCGCATGGCGCTGTGCAGGGCGATGCCGTCCATGGAGGTTTCCACCAGCCGGCGGAACTTTTCTTCGGAATCCCTCAACTCCCGGGCCAACTGTTGCCGTTCGGTCATGTCCAGAATGGCCTGCACCGCGCCCTGAATCCGGCCCTGATCGTCGTATATGGGGGAGGCAGTGTGATAGAAGTAGCGTTCTTTCCCCCGGAAATTAGGGAGATATTCAAAAGCCTCGTAGGCCCCGGGAAGATTGGGGGATTGTTTCAGGTTTTTATCCCCGAAGAATTTTTCCAGGGCCTTGAGGTTCTGCTCCACCACCAACGAGGCCATACTGGGCCGTTCATGGGAGTAAAACGGGGTCCAGTAGCGGTAGGTGCCCACCATTTCGTGGCGGGAGAAGCCCGTCAGCTCTTCGCAGGCCCGGTTCCAGTAGATGATGCGGTGACTCCGGTCGATGACAAAGGTGGGCACGGGCATGCCTTCCAGAATCCCTTCGGTGGTCTTCTTTTCCCGGATGATTTCCGATTCGCTCTCTTTGTGTTCGGTAATATCCTTGATGATCCCCTCATATCCGGTAATGCGGCCGGCCTTGTTGCGGCGGACGATACCGGTGAGCAGCGTGGGCACCAGCCTGCCCCCCGCGGTGCTCAAGGTCAATTCCAGGTCCCGGACAAAGCCCTTGACTTCCACCTGCAATTGAAAACGCTCCCAATCCCGGGGATCATGGAACGCGTCCCGGAAATGGGCCAGGGCCAGGGCTTGGGATTTGTTGGCATATCCCAGGAGTTCCACCCCCGCCGGGTTGAGGTCCAGCAAGAGCCCCTCCCGGTTGGTGACAAAGATCATGTCCTTGACCCCCTCGAAGATGCGGCGGTAGCGCCTTTCCGAGCGCCGCAACTCGTGGTAGAGGCGGGCGTTTTCCATGGCCAGGCCGATCTGGTTGCCCAGGATGGAGAAGAAAAACTTCCGGGAAGACTGGAAAGGCTTGGGAGTGGTGGCTGCCAGGTTGAGGAAGCCGGTGACGTTTTCCCGGTATTTTAAAGGAATGCTGACCAAGGCCCGGAACCGGGCATCATGGACCATAACGTCTCCAAAAGTGGAGGTCAGAAGACGCTTATCATTCCGGATGTCCTTAATAATCAGAGGCTGAGCGGCCGCGGCCAGGTAAGGGCCGATGACCGTCTCCAATTTCCCCTGGGATACCTGTTTCAAGTATTCCGTGGGAAAGCCCTTGGACGCGGCATAGGTCAGACGTTTCCGCACCCGGTCCCATAATAGCAGCAGCCCCGCGTCAATCCGGAAGAAATCCAGGACCTCCGCCAACACCTTGTTGATGATCTCCTGGAGGTCCAGGGTGTGCGCAGTAATAGTGGCTATCTGGTTAAAGAGATAGAGCTCCCGGTGATGCTCTTTCTCCCGGAGATCCGGGGCTTCCAGCTCTTTCACCGATTCCCTGGCCGCTTCTTCCGCCATTTCCTCGCCTCCTGGGACGATGGTGGGTGGGGGGGGTTATTGGGGGAGGGGGCTAAGGGCCAGTGGCACAGGCGTCTCGCCTGTGGACCTTAGCTCCCCTCCCCCAAACCCCCACCCCCAATCCCATACATTATTATTGGAGGAGCACCGACCTCCCGGCCGTGATCCTTATTTGCAACCGCTGGCTTCAGCCTGCGCCAGCTAAACCTATGCTGGAGGGGCATGGCCTGCCAGGTGAAGTGCGGCTGGCACCCGGCGGCCGTAGGGTGCGTTTTACGCACCATCCACCACCGCCTTAACCTTGTGGCTACACTATACCAGAATTACCGCAGGCAAATAAAGGGGGGGAAGGAACCCGGCGCGGCCAGGCCGGAAAGGGGGACAGGGGCGTAGGGGCCGGGTCTTCCCGCCCGCCAATCCGTTTAGTTGGGCATTGACTCCCAGGAGGAACCGGCACCGGCCGGGGTTGTCGGAGAGGGGCCTTTTCATAACAAGCTTCAAGCAAAGGGTGGCACAGGCTTTCCAGCCTGTGCCGGCTAAAGCCTGCGGCTACCAATCTAGCCGATGGGATGCGACTCGGTATCAAAGGCATTAGGCTAATATCAGGGATTACCTTATCTGACAACCAGGTCTTGCCCGATTGTCTTTTTACAATGTTTGAGATATTTTCCTTAACAACTTTACACAGCACTTTAAAGATCGTCTCTAAATTATAATCGGCAGGTGACGGACATGGCGATACTTAAAGATATGAAAGAAATGCTGGCCGTTCTGATGGAAAGCCCTTTTTATCTGACCATGCCGCCCCAGAAAAGGCTGGAACTGGTGAAACAAGATGAACCGCAGTATTCCGGCAATCTGCGTAGTAGTATGTTGGATTGGGTCAAAACCGGGATTTTCCATTACCCCCCTTATCAAGGCAGGTTCTAAGCAGATTCTCCTTTCCTCTGACGGAGAAGGCCCCGGTGGTTCACCCCCTCCACCGGGGCCTTCTCTATTGGTCTTGATAATAATTGGCTTTGTAGGGTGCGTCTTACGCACCATTCACCTTAACATCCGGGGCTAGCCTATACCGGAAATACGGCAGGCAAATAAAGGGGGGGAGGGAACCGGCCGCGGCTAGGTGACCCTAAAACCGGAAAATAGGCTCCAAGGCTGGCCAGGCCCGGGCCGCGCGGCAGCGGCTGGCGAAGACGATGGCCCGGAGCTGCTCCAGGGCTAGGGCGAGGTCGGCGTTGACCACCAGGAAATCGTACCAGGAAATTTCCTGGAGTTCGGCCCGGCCCTGCTCCAGGCGCCTGGATAATTCTTGAGGGGCCAGGTCGCCCCGGCCTTTCAAACGCCTCTCCAGTTCCTCCAGATTCGGAGGGAGAATAAAGATCAGGGTGGCCTGGGGAAAGCTTTCTTTGAGGGCCCGGGCCCCCCGGGTATCCAAGTCGAAGACCAGGTCCTGGCCGGATTCCAGGGCCTGGACGATCCACTCCTTGGAGGTGCCGTAGCCGTAGCCGAACTGCTCCACCCATTCCGCCAGGGAGCCGCTATCCCGCAGGCCGCGGAACTCCTCTGGGCTGACAAAGAAATAATCCCGGCCCGGGACCTCCCCGGGCCGCGGCTGCCGGGTGGTATAGGAGATGGAGAAGCGCAACCCGGGGTCCGCGGCCAGCAGGGCTTTGAGCAGCGTGGTCTTGCCCGTGCCCGAGGGCGCGGTGACCACGAAGATCTCCCCGGGCACTTACCCTTCCTTTTCGGAGGCTTCGCCGCCCGGCGCGCCGCGGTGGCCGTTCAGCCGCAAGGACAGGGTCTCGGCATGGACCGCGGAGAGGATGATATGATTGCTGTCAGTGACGATAATGGAGCGGGTCTTGCGGCCATGGGTGGCGTCGATAAGGCGCTGGGAATTCCGGGCGTCTTCCCGGAGGCGCTTCATGGGCGCGGAACCGGGCATGACCACCGCCACGACCCGATGGGCGATGATGGTGTTGCCAAACCCGATGTTTACCAACCGTCCTTCCATATTTCCCCCTTTGAGCAACTTACTCGATGTTCTGTACCTGTTCCCGGAGCCGTTCCAAAGCGCCCTTGATCTCCAGCACCGCCTGGGAAATCAGCAGGTCTCCGGCCTTGGAGCCGATGGTGTTCACTTCCCGGAGCATCTCCTGTAGGAGAAATTCCATCTTCCGGCCCACCGCGCCCTGGCTCTCCTGGGCTTGTTGAAACTGGGAGACATGGCTCTCCAGACGGGCCAGTTCCTCGGATATGTCCCGGCGCTCGGCCAGCAGGGCCACTTCCTGGGCCAGGCGGCCTTCATCCAGGGGACCGCCTTCCTGGAGGACCTCCGCCAGCCGGGCGCTCACCTTCTCCCGCCACAGCTCCGGCAAGCCCATGGCCTGTTCGGCAATGCGGCCGGATTCCCGGCGCAGCAGCTCCAGGTGGCCGGCCAGGTCCGCGGCCAGGGCCGCGCCCTCGGTGAGCCGCATACTATCCAGGATTTCCAGGGCCTGGGAGATCGCCTGGGAGACCGTTTCCCAGCTTTCTTCCAGTTCCTGAGTCTCCCCCTCCTTGGTCACCAAAAGGTCGGCAAACCGCAGAAAATGGTCCAACCGCAGAGGCTCCCGGACCTCCCCCGCGGCCTGGAGGTCCGCCAGCACGGATCGCACCTCCTGCACCAGATTCTGGTCCAGGCGCAGGGTCAGGGACTTCTCCCCCAGGGATTCCCAGGTGAGCTGCATTTCCACCCGCCCCCGGTTGATCCGGCTTTTGATGAGCTTGCGGACCTGGTCTTCCAGGGCCCACAGGCGTTTGGGCAGGTTCAGGGACAGCTCCAGAAAACGGTGATTAAGGCTGCGGAGTTCCACCACCCATTTCTGACCGAGGGCCTCCACCTCTCCCCGGCCGTAAGCCGTCATACTTTTTATCATTGACCGGTTATTTCCTTAAGTTGCCACAGATACTTGCGCCGCACCCGGGCCAGAAGCTCCGGCACCTCTCCTTGGGCATAATCCGGATAGCTCCAGGGCAGCGGCTGGAACCCGCCCCGGGCATAGATCAGGGTTAGATCCCCATAGATGCCGTGATCCAGATAGAGGCGGTGCGTGTAATTCTTGCCGGTGGCCAAAATCAGCCTTTCTTTGGCCACATAACCCGGGTCCAGGTTGACCAGGCGCCGGTTCCCCAGGGAGAAGCGCTCCTCCAACCGGTTGGTGAAGACCTTCCAATCCGCCAACCGGCCCGGAGAGGCCAGGTGGAGGAAAGCGGCTAGTACCCGTCCCAGCGGCGCACCCATCTCCCGGTAGTAATAATCCGTGAGATTAAACGGCCACCAGGGCCCCACCAAGTCGGGGGGGCCGAAAAAGTTGCTGAGGCCCTGAATCACCGGCGGCGCCAGGTCCTTCCGGGTCAGGATCAAACTCACCACGGGCTTCACCGGCAGGGGCGGTTGAGGGATGCTCATGGTTCCTATCAGAAGGTTCTTATTCTATGGCAAGGACGCACAGAAGGCAATGGAAAAATCATGTGAAATTTAGCCCAATTACAGGACTTCGGGGGGATAGAAGGGAAGGGGGGAAAGGGAGGGGGGGCGAGTGCAATTAACTCTTTGAAACCCCACCATAACCTGTTGATTTCCCCGGCCCGGCGGCGGATAATAAATTTATGCCGCTTCAAGTCTGCGAAACCTTTAGCAGCCTCCTGGGAGAATCCACCCTGGCCGGGCTGCCCGCGTTTTTCATCCGCTTGACGGGCTGTAATCTGCGCTGCCGTTATTGCGACACTACCTACGCTTACGAGGGGGGGGCGGAGATGGCGGCTTCGGAGCTATTGGCCGCGGCCAGGTCCCATCCGGCCCGGCGGGTGTTGGTCACCGGCGGCGAACCCTTGCTCCAGGCCGGGACCCTGCCGCTCCTCTCCTCCCTGGCGGACGCGGGCCTGACGGTGCTTTTAGAGACCAACGGCTCTTTGCCCATCCGGGACGTGGATGCCCGGGTGCGCCGCATTCTTGACCTGAAGTGCCCCGCCTCCGGCATGGAGTCCCATAATCTCTGGGAAAACCTGGAGCAATTGCACCCCGGGGATGAAGTTAAGTTTGTCATCACGGATCAAGACGATTTTGTTTGGGCGGTAGCCATCATTGAGCGCCACCGCCTGGCGGGACGGGCGCCGCTGCTGATCTCCCCGGTTTTCGGGGCCGTCCCCCCCCGGGAAGCCGCGGCCTGGATCCTGAAGAGCGGCCTGCCCCTGCGCCTTAACCTGCAACTCCATAAATACATCTGGGGCCCGGAGACCCGGGGCGTATGAGCAAGCATGGAAAACCCCTGGCGGTGGTGATGTTGAGCGGGGGCCTGGACAGTTGCGTGACCGCGGCTTTTGCCCGCCGGGACTTCGATCTGGCCCTGTTTCACGGCAACTACGGGCAGCGCACCCTGGCCCGGGAGTTGGCCGCGTTCCGGGCCCTGGCCGCGTTTTTCGGAGTGGACCGGGTCCTGGAGGCGGACCTGGGCTTTTTGGGAAGCCTGGGACACTCCAGTCTCACTGATCCCGGTTGTCCGGTGCCCACCGGAGAGGAGGAGCCCCCGGGCATCCCTCCCACCTATGTGCCTTTCCGCAACAGCATCTTTCTGGCCGCGGCCGTGGCCTGGGCCGAAGTGCTGGAGGCAACGGCCATCTTTGTGGGCGCCAATGTCCTGGACAACCCGGGGTATCCCGACTGCCGGCCCGAGTATTTTGCGGCCTATAACCGGGTCATCGACCTGGGCACCAGGCCGGAAACCCGAATTACCATCCATACCCCCCTGATCCACCTGGACAAGGCCGGCATTATCCGTCTGGGTCTGGAGCTGGCCGCGCCCCTGGAACTCACCTGGTCCTGCTATCAAAACGAGGACGCGGCCTGCGGCGTCTGCTCCTCCTGCCGCCTGCGCCTCAAAGGGTTTGCTGTGGTGGGCCTCCCGGACCCCATTAAATATCAAAAAAGTTAGTTCCAAGTTCCAAGTTCCAAGTTCCAGGTTCCAAGTTAAAGCAGGGTGTGCCCGGGGTACCATGCCCTCAGGACGGAGGCGGGCGGGGACGCCCGCCCTACGACTTCTGCTTAGTATTAAGATTAACGATCAATCAGTGCTCATAACCTTGAACCTTGAACCTTGAACTTTGAACTTTGAACCAGAACTTGCATCCCGGATAATCGAACTTATTATAATGGTAACCTGGGGCTGGGGGTCGCCGCGGCAGTTTTCCGGGCGGCGGCTCCGCACCCGATCACGACCAAGGAGGCGGAATATGTCAACCAACGTGGCCAGAGTCACCCACATCATCGCCGAATCCCCCAAGAGTTTCGAGGACGCCGTTAAAGTGGGGTTCGCCCGGGCCGCCAAGACCTTGCGGGGCATTACCGGCTTGCGCATCGCCGAACAGCGGGTATCCGTCAAAGACAACAAAATCGCCACTTACCGGGTGAAGTTGGAAGTGATCTTTATCCTGGAATAAGGCCGCCTCTAGGGCAAGGAGGGAACGATCATGGCGCGTCAAGTAGCCAGAGTAACCCAGGCCATTGCCGAATCCCCGGTCAGCTTTGAAGACGCCCTCCAGGTGGGTTTCAAAAGGGCCGCCGAAACCCTGCGGGGCATCACCGGGCTGCGCCTCCTGGAACAGAGGGTTGCCGTTAAGGATAATAAAATCGCCACCTACCGCGTCAGATTCGAGGTGATCTTCTTACTGGAAAAGTAATGCTCCATCTTGACGGCTCCTATGGGGAAGGGGGCGGGCAGATTCTGCGCACCGCCCTTTCTCTGGCCGCCACCCTGGAACAACCGGTCCAGATCGCTAATATTCGGGCGGGACGGGCCAAGCCGGGGCTGAGACCGCAACATCTGACCGCGGTTCTGGCCCTGGCCCGGATCACCCAGGCCGAAGTCAGCGGCGGGGAGCTGCACAGCCGGGAGTTGTCCTTCCGGCCCCGTCGTCCCCAACCCGGCTCCTACCTCTTTGATGTGGCGGAAAAAACCGGCAGCGCCGGGTCCGTCACCCTCCTGGCCCAGGCCCTGCTGCCGCCGCTCTTGGCCGCGGGCCGGCCGTCCAGTTTGACCCTCCGGGGCGGGACCCACGTACCCTGGAGTCCTCCCGCGCATTACTTCCTTAACGTCTTCCTGCCGGCCCTGGCGCAGTTGGGCGTCAGGGTGGAGATGACGCTTAACCGCTGGGGCTGGTATCCCCGGGGGGGAGGGGAGGTGGGCCTGGAAATCCACCCGGCCCCCAAACTCGCAGGAGTCGAATGGCGCAAGCCTCCGGAGTTCCGGGACTTCCGGGCCCTTTCCGCCGCGTCCCGGCTACCGGAACACGTCCGGCGCCGCCAGGGGGAGCGCCTTCAGTCCCGCCTGGGGGGAGAGCTGCCCGTGGACCTCATTGAGGCCGGGGGCCTCGACCCCGGCAGCATGGTCCTGCTCTATGGCCCCCGGGCCGGGTTCGACGCCCTGGGGACCAGGGGGAAACCCGCGGAAAAGGTGGCAGATGAAGCGGCCGACGCCTTTCTTTCCTTCCGGGACCGGGGGGCCGCGGTGGACCGGCATCTGGCGGATCAGATCGTCCTTTACCTGGCCCGGGCTAAGGGACCCTCCAGCCTGATCACCCCGGAAATCACCCTGCACCTCCTCACCAACCTCTGGGTCATCGAACAGTTCCTGGGGCCTATCTTCGAGGTTAAAGGGGAAATGGGGGAGAGGGGGGAAATAAGGTGCCGGGGGGGAGGGGGCTATTAAGCTATCAGCTTGCAGCGGTCAGCTTTCAGCTTTTTAGTTCCAGGTTCCAGGTTTCGAGTCTCAAAGTACCAGGTTTGTTTATGGAAACTACTTTTAATTTGGAATGACCACAATTTCAACCGCTAACCAGCAAATCGAGATTAGATTAAATATGACATTGAGGAAAAATTTAAAACTGGCATGATCTGAAACCCAGCTATGACAACCATATCGAACGTCTATTATTTTGGTTGAAACCGCGGAGAGAGGGCAGTTATGAGTTTTTCCCAGGTGTCTAAAATAAGATTCGGATTGGACCAATTACACCCTGAGGATTGTTACCAATGCAGAGATCAGCACTGTATCGTGATTTGTTCAACCTGCATCAGTTTGTTCACCCCCTAACTCATTTTGATGTTCCAGGTGAGATAATGTGCATTCGCATGGAACCTGCCAGGTCCGCGGCGATGCAGGCTCAGTAGCGGCAGTAAAAGGCCAAAAATTTAGGGACATAAGCACCGTTCATCTCAGGCCCGACCCCCACCGGAGCAAGCCCTCCACTCGGAGCACGCGCCCTCTCCGGCATTGTCGCCGCCTGGGGCTGATACTCGCCACTCTCAAGGGCATGGGTAATAAGAGAAAAACGTTCTCAAGGACTCTCCGACGAAGGAATGGTTATCTCGCCGAACACCCGCATGATCAGGCGGGGCCGCTTTTCTGAAGTGGTAAACAGTTCGATCAACCCTGCGTAATTACCTGCTTCCTGCCGTTTGTTGCGGACCTCCACCACGTAAATCCGCCCCGGCTCTTCCGCCTTCACGGTAACGTCGATGAACTGAGGGATATTAGTTTTAAATTCCTTAATCTCAAAGGGAGCCGGGAGGTGGGAAGTAAAACGCACCTGGCCTTTGAGGTCCTCTCCCGGCTTGCCCCGGAAACGGATGATGTGGCTGGGGTGGATTTCAATGAAAGGTTTGCCGTAGCCCTTCATGGTCAAGACCACCTGGGGATGGTCCGGATCGTTAAAAAAGACCGTGGTTTTTTTGGCAAATTGCCGCAGCACCGAATACGGGGCGATGGTCAGGGTGATGCGGCCCACGCCGCCGGGGGCAATGCGCCGGTCGGAATCCGCGGCGGTGCAGGCGCAATCGGAATCGATATCCTTGATCTCCAGAAGGGCGTCGCCGATATTCTTAATGTCGAAGGTGTGGGTCAGCTTCCGGTCTTCAAAGACTTCACCGAAATCAAAGGTAGTCTCGGGGACCTGGGCTTTCGGCCCCATGGTGCCCGCGGCCATGACCGGCGTGCACATCAGCAGTAAAATCCAGATCAAAACCCGATAAGCCGGTTTAGCGATACGCATAAATAAATTCCCTTTCTCCTATTCCCCGTCCAAGGCCCGCCAACCGTAGCTTTGGAGATAGGCCTGAAGCTTTTCCCGCTTTTCCCGGTATTTTTCCTCCCCCAAAGGGGGGCAGTCGTTGAGGCTGATCTCGCCTTCCCGCAACGCCGCGGCATAGGCCATGCAAGTAGCATAGCCGCACAGTTTACAATTGGTCATAGGCAAGAGCTTCAAGATCTCCATAATCTTGAGGCCCGCTTGGCTGACGTAGCGAGGGGTGATGTTTTCCCGGCGCGCATAGATGTCGTTGATTTGTGCCTTAATCCAGGCGAGGAGCGCCTGAGCCTCTTCCATGTCCCGGGCCCCGCGGATGGCAATTTTCTGGGGGTGGAGAGTGATCCATTTGCCGTCCGCGAGCTTGAGCAGGAGTACCTGGTTGGTTTGGTCATAGTCCCAGCCGCCCAATTCGGCGTTCACATAGGGGAAGGAAGGGGAAATGTCCGCCAGGAAAGTGGCGATGGCGTGCAGGACTTCCTTGGAGGAGTCCATTTTCGGGCGGAAGATGTCAAAGTTTTCAATTTTCTCCAACAACATGGGGCACCTTCCCAAGGCTATCGGGGACTTTTGGCGATAAATACTCTTAATTTCTCCCAGGCACTCTTCCCATACTGCCACAGACAGGCAAAGACGCCTCCCACCAGGGCGGCGCCGCCGGCGCCCACCGGGCAGCCGGGGGTGCCGCAGAAAAGGCAGACCGAAGAACTGGCGTAGATGCCGAAAAAGGCCAGGAACCAGAGGGCCGAGTGTTTGAGAGAGGCCCACACTCCCGCCACCCTGGTTTCCGGGCGCTCCTGCAAAACCCCAGCCGGATTGCCGGCGGCAGCCTCCTCCCCGGACCCTTCCCGGCCGCAGCAATAGGGGTGGGCGCAGGTGGGGCCGAGTTCAGGTTGTGGCGAATTTGGAGGCATCACTCCTTCTTCCTGTGCACCTTTAGTTTTTCGCGCAAAAGATGCCCCAGGCGCTCCCGCAACCCGTCCCGGACCCAGCGGAACACGGTGACTATTTCCGCCTCGGTGCCCGCGGCCTTGGCCGGGTCCGGAAAGCCCACATGCATGACTTCGGTATTGCCGGGAAAGATGGGGCATTGCTCCGCGGCGCTATCGCAGACAGTGATCACCAGGTCGAATTGCTCCCCGGCCAGGTCGTCCACGGATTTGGAGCGGTGCTGGCTGATGTCGATGCCCAGCTCCGCCATGACCTGGATGGCCCGGGGGTTGACCCGGCTGGGCCTGATGCCCGCGGAAAAAGCCTTTACCTGCCCGCCCAGGTCGTGATTCACCAGTCCCTCCGCCATCTGGCTGCGGCAGGCGTTTTCGGTGCATAGAAACAAGACTTTCAACATCGGCGTCATCTCGTAGGGGCGAATCTTGTATTCGCCCCGCTCTTTTGGGCGAACACCAGGTTCGCCACAATTTATTGGATGATCTTCTTGATCTCATCCACGCTGGGCACCTTGCCCACTACTTTCACTTCCCCGTCCACCACCAGGGCCGGGGTGATGAAGACGCCGAAAGCCATGATCTTGTTGAGCTCCGAGACCTTTTCCACCTCAAAGTCTCCCCCCGCGGCCTTGGCGGCCTCCTCGGTGCGCTTGGCCAGCTCGATACATTTGGGGCAGCCCGGCCCCAGAACCTGCAATTTTTTCATGGCAATCCTCCTGTAATTTTTATCCCATCAGCCAGCCGAACCCCATGCCGACGAAGGTGGAGATAATAACAATGATGCTCACAAAGACCGTGGTCTTTTTCCAGCCCATGACCCGGCCGATGACGATCATACTGGGCAGCGATAACGCCGGGCCAGCCAGGAGCAAAGCCAGGGCCGGGCCCTGATCCATGCCCATCTTGATCAAAGCCTGGGTAATGGGCACTTCCGTTAAGGTGGCGAAGTACCAGAACGCCCCTATCAGGGAAGCTATGAAGTTGGCGCTCAGGCTGTTGTCTCCCACCAGAGAGGCCACGTATTGGGGCGGGATGAGAGCGGAAACAAAGCCCACCGCCAGCACCCCGCCGTAGAGCAGGGGCGCTAGGAGCTTGGTGAACTCCCAGGTGTTGTGCAGCCATTCGTCGATCTCCTCTTTGGTGAACCAGCGCCAGAGCATGAGGAGAATCAGCAGCAGGATGGCCCCGGCGATATAGAACTTGGACTGGGCCACCGTCATGGTGAGGCTTTGCTCACGTTCCAGGCGCTCCAGGCGCTCCTTGGGGATGGTTACCTGGTCTTCTTTCTTTTTGCCGTCCCAGTCCTGGGAGAGCTGGAAGATCATATCCTGGGCGCGCTCCTCCAGGACCACGGCCTGCACCTGTTGACCATCCTTCAGGTGAATGGTGACGTCCCGGGGGGTCACCCAGGCCGCGAAGATGAGGAAAATCACCAGGCTGAAAAAGAAGACGCAGGTCTGCCAAAAGGGGCGCCGGGGCGCTTCGGGGGCCGGCATCTGCATGGCCGCGGCTACTTTCGCCTTTTCTTCCTTACGGAAGACGAAGGCCATGGCCAGCCCCACCAGGAAGGCGAAACCCACCGCGCCGATGACCCGGGCCAACCCCAGTTCCAATCCCAGCACCCGGGCCGTAAGAAAAATGGCCAGGATGTTGATGCCCGGGCCGCTGTAAAGAAAGGCCGAAGCCGGCCCCAGGCCCGCGCCCATGTGGTAGATGCCCGCGAACATGGGAAGCACGCTGCACGAGCAGACCGCTAAAATGGTGCCGGACACCGAAGCCACGGTGTAGGCCACGAACTTGTTGGCCGTGGGCCCCAGGTAGCGCATTACCGAGGCTTGCGACAGAAAGGTGATAATGGCCCCGGCGATAAACAGGGCCGGCACCACGCAGGTCAAGGTGTGGTTGCGGGCGTAGGCCTGGAGCATGAGGAAAGACTCCAGGACGGCCTCCTGCACCTTGGGCTTGCCCAGGGGCAGATAGTAGGCGAAGAGGAAGATGCCCGCAAAAAGGAGGAAGATTTTGCCTTCCCGGCCCAGGAGCAAGTCCTTACCGGTTTTCCAGGCAGTGATCCAGTACGATTCCTTTGGTTCCAGATCCAAGGACGCAGCCTCTTCCGTGGTGTGATCCATTTATATGGTCCCTTTCCTATTACAGAATTACAGAGCCGGAATTCAGGCTCCGAATCCCTTCAGCTTTTCCTCTAACTTATAAGGGTCCAGGCTGCCGACGGCGCTCCACAGGAGGCGGCCTTGGGAGTCCAGCAACAGGAGGGCCGGGAGCTGGATCAGACGGAACTCGCCGATATAGGGCACCGCGGCTTGCCGGTCGGTATCGTAATCAATACGCTTCAGCAAGGACTGCCGCGGGCCGGTAAATACCTGGCTAACCGCCTTGTCCGCGAGTTTAACCGTCTCCGCGGCGCAGCCGCAGGCCTTGCTCCTGGTGATATAAACCACCTGGCCTAATTGGGCCGGTTCGGCTTGGGCCATTACCGCCGTACCCAAGATCGCCACGATGATGATGCTTAGAATAATGATTTTCCCCCTCGCCATTTCTCCTCCCCCTTTACCTGCCGATAATGACCTCCGGTGGCTTGGCTTTGGTAAGCCAACGCTTGAGCGTTTCCTTATTAGGCAGGTTCCCTGCAATCTTAACTTCACCATTAATCATGAGGGCTGGGGTGCCGAAGACCCCCAGCGCCGCGATCTCTTGCTTATCCCGGACGTGCTCCACCTCTGCCAACAGGCCCAATTCTCCCAGCGTGGCCATAACGATCTGTTCCAGTCGGTCTAAACAAGAACAGCCGGGCCCCAGGAGCTTGATGCTCAACCCGGTGCGTTCATCAACCACCTTTTCGCCCAGGGCCCTTTTAAATTCCCGCAGAAATGCCTTCTTATATTCTTCCTGAGCTGAGGCGGGGATATAATTCCTGGGCTTAAGTTTTTCGAGAAGGGCCTGGGCTATTTCCGCGTCCGGGAGTCCCCGCGAGGATTGCAGTTCCTCGATGGCGGCCTTCAAGCCGGTTATGCCGACCCGGAACTGGCCCAGGGAGATTTGGATGAGATCAGCGTCGGGCATGGGGGGGTTGTTTATCTCCTGGAAAGTTTATATCTCACGCAAAGACGCAAAGGCGCAAAGGAAGGCGCAAGATATTTTAAAAGTCAGCGCCTATGATTACGACTCCGGCAAGGGCATGACTTCCGGTAAGTACTCCTGCCCCATCTGCTTGCCCGCAGCGAACACCGCCGCGAAGATGGTTTCCAGGTTTGCCAAGACGGATTCAAAGCGCACCGTGAACAAGTCTTGGTCGGCATGGTAAGTAACCGCCAGAACGCCCTCCACTCTGAGCAAGCCGGCGCGGACCGCGTCGGGGCAGCCTATTCAGGTGAAGCCTCCCTGCTGCATCATGCCCTTGACGCGCATGTGGACTTCAGTGATCAACGTCGATCCGCCTCCTCATGCCAATTCGAGACCTCTGCGAAAGTCTCAATTGCTCTTCTATTCAAATAAAATGTGGAGCAGGCGCCCTCGCCTGCTAATAAATGAAGCGTGAACAGCCGGGGGCGGCTGTTCCACATGAGACTTTCCCAGAGGTCTCAATTCGCAATCTAACAGCAAGTCATTTAACCGCGCGCACCTTCACGCTGATGATTTTCCCGCGTAAACGTTCATCCATTCCCGGAGCCTCATAGGCAAACTCTGAAACCACGGCCACCTCAGAGAAACCGGCGCGGCGGATGGTCTCCAGGTAAGCCTCCTTCTCCATGGCCCCGGCCAGGCAATCGGCCCAGGCCGCGGCGCTGGCCCGCACGTCCGGCGGGAGATCCCCCGCGGTCACCAGGTCGGCAATGAGAATGCGGCCGCCGGGCTTCAAGACCCGATGTACCTCTTTAAAGCTCGCCAGCTTATCCGGGGTCAGGTTGATCACGCAATTGCTGATGACTACGTCCACAATTCCCGACTCCACGGGCAGTTGTTCGATATAGCCCAGGCGGAATTCTGCGTTGTTAAAGCCGTGCTGCGCGGCCAACAGACTGCCTTTGGCGATCATATCCGCGGTCATATCCACGCCGATGACCCGGCCGCTCTCCCCCACCTTTTTGGCCGCCAGGAAGACGTCGATGCCCGCGCCGGAGCCCAGGTCCAGGACGGTCTCACCTTCCTGGAGGTCCGCCAGCGCCGTGGGGTTGCCGCAGCCCACTCCCAAAACGGCCAACTCCGGCACCAACTGCAAATCCTCGGGGGTATAGCCCACGGCCAAAGACTGGTCGGTCACCGTAGGGCCGCAGGAAGGACAGCAAAAGGTAACCTCCCCTCTGGCGATTTTGCCGTAACGCTCCTTGATAACTTCCTTGATGTCCTGATCTTTCATAAACTGATTTCCTTTTTAACCTCTTTAATCACCAATTCCTGATTCCCTGGAAAAAGATATAGCACCCGGCAAAAAAGATCAGGCCCCCTGCCACCTGTTGCAGGATCGTGCCCACCCTGGCGCTTTTGGATTGCAGGTGACTCTCGATCACGCCGGTGAAGGTCCCGGCCAGGAGGATGAGCGTCCCTTGCCCCAGGGCATAAGCGAATAAGAGAGTGCTGCCGTAGGCCACCTTACCCTGGACCGCGGCCAGGGTAAGGATCACCGCCAGGACCGGGGAGGCGCAGGGAGAGAGCACCAGGCCGAAGAGCATGCCCAGGATCAAGGCGCCGATGAGACCGGTCTTCCGGGGCAAAAACCTTTGGGCATTGCCGCCCAGCTTCAAATTTGTGACCCCGGCCAGTTGCAGACCCATAACGATGAGGATGACGGACACCACAAAATACCAGTAGGTCCCCACATCGCCGAACATGGTGCCCATGAGCGCGGCCACCGCGCCCAGCGCCGACATCACCAGGGCCAGGCCCACCACAAAAGTGAGGGAGTAGAAAAAAGCCTGCTTTTTATTGCCCCCGGCGTAACCGCCCACAAAGCCGATGACCAGGGGGATGCTGGCCAGGATGCAGGGACTGGCGGTGGCGATCACCCCGCCCAGGTAAGAGGCCCCATAGGCCAAGATGGGGCGGGTCTGCATGACCTGGCCCAGAGATTCACTCCAGCCCATGAAAACGTCTCCTTATTTAACGATGAATTTCAATTCCTTCAGCTTCTGTATGACTTCTTCCTTGGTCAAAGGACCGATATGCCGTTCCACCTCTTTCCCCGAGGCGTCCAGAAAGACCTGGGTGGGGATCATCAAGATCTTGTATTGGGTAAATAGCTCTTTTTCCTTATCCACATAGACCATGCGGAATTCCACCTGGTCGCTGTGGCTCGTTTTCAAGGCCGCCATGACCTTTTCCATCTCTTTGCAGGAGAAGCAATACCCGGCCCCGAATTCGTAGAGCGCGGGCTTGGCTTTGGAAGAGGGCGAACCTTGGGACCAGGCGGGCAGCGCCTGGAAAATCAAGGAAAATGCCGCTAACAGAAGAAACGGTTTTTCCAGCAGGCAACGCATTGATTTCATATTTGGTCCTTTAATAAATGAAGTTTTCTTAAAAACCATGGTTCTTAAATATCTTGCGTCTTTCTTTGCGTCTCTGCGTCTTTGCGTGAAACCTGTCTTTTTTGCAGAGGCGAACCATAGGTTCGTTACGTACGCTTCTCCGGCGGGATCAAGAGTACCGGGCACGGCGCCAGCCGGGAGACATTATGAGCCACGCTGCCCAAAAAAAGCTCCTGGATAAACCCCTTCCCCTGGGTGCCCATGACGATCAGGGAGATGTCCCGGGATTCCAAGACCCGGAGAATGGCGGGCAGGGGATGGCCCGGGTCGAAATGGGCTTGAACCTGGGACACCCCGGCCTGGCGGAAGCGCTCGGCCGTGGTTTGCAGGGAAGCACGGACCTTAGCCGCGGCCATCTCCTGGAACCCCGGCGGATAGGCCTCGCCCCCCGGCACGTCCAGGGCGCTCAGAACCGTGACTTGGGCCAGCCCTGTGGGAACCAGATGCTCTAGGTAATCAACCGCCCTGGCCGAAATCTCGGAGAAATCCGTGGGGAACAGGACATGGCGGAGCAGTTGGGTGGCTTGCAGGCGGCAGGTGCCCGTCTCCATCCCTTTTTTCAGGGCCACATTAAGCAGCAAGGTGGGATACCGGGCGTGATGCACCACCGCGCAGGTGAAGCAGCCCAAGACCGCTTCCCGCCACACGGATTTGCCGTGGGAGCCCACCACGATGAGGTCCGCGCCGCGGCAGCGCGCCACCTCATTAAGGGACTGTGCGGGCAATCCGGCGGGCATGTCGATGTCCACCTTGAACCCCTGGGCCTCCAGCTTGGCCTTTTGGGCCTCCAATTTCGGCAGGGCCTCGGCCCGGATGGAGCCCTCTATCCCCCCCAGGAAGAGAACCGTAATCACGTGGGTCAGGATGATTTCCGAAGCGCCCAGGGCCTTGAACTCCCCGGCGCAGGCGATTACTTCATTCCAGGCGGGAGAGAGATCGGTGGCCAGCACGATGGTTTTGAACATAGAACTAGCCTTTTCCCTCTAGGACACCCGGCTCGCACGCCAGGGGCGAAAAATATTTCTGTCTGAACCGCAAAGCCACGTTGACCAGGCTGATCAGTACCGGGACCTCCACCAGGGGGCCGATGACCGCGGCGAAGGCCTGGCCGGATTGGAGGCCGAAGACGGCCACGGCCACGGCAATGGCCAATTCGAAATTATTGCTGGCCGCGGTGAAGGAGAGCGTGGTGGAGATGCGGTAATCCGCGCCCGCTTTGGCCGACATGTAGAAGGTGATGAAAAACATCACCAGGAAATAGATGACCAGGGGGATGGCGATGCGCACCACGTCCAGGGGGAGTTCCACGATATATTCCCCTTTGAGGGAGAACATGACAACGATGGTGAACAAGAGAGCGATGAGGGTGATGGGGCTGATCTTGGGCATGAATTTTTCTTCATACCACTTGATCCCTTTGCGCCTGACCAGAAAGAAGCGGGTAAACATGCCCCCGAAGAAGGGAATACCCAGGTAGATCATCACACTTTCCGCCACCTGGAGGATGGTGACCTTGACCTCCAGGCCCGAGGCGATCCCCAGCCAGGCGGGCAGTATCGTCACAAAAATATAGGCGTAGATGGAGAAAAAGAGCATCTGGAAGATGGAGTTGAAGGCCACCAAGCCGGCGCAGTATTCGGTGTCGCCCTGGGCCAGGTCGTTCCAGACGATGACCATGGCGATGCAGCGGGCCAGGCCGATGATGATCAGGCCCACCATGTATTCCGGGTAGCCCCGGAGAAAGGCGACGGCCAGCAGGAACATGAGGATGGGGCCGATGACCCAGTTCTGGATTAAGGAGAGGGTCAGGACCTTGAAGTTCTTGAAAACCTGGGGCAGTTCCTCATACCGTACCTTGGCCAGGGGCGGGTACATCATCAAAATGAGGCCGATGGCGATGGGAATGTTGGTGGTGCCCACCTGGAAGACGGTCAAAACCTGGGTGAAGCCGGGCAGGAAATAACCGAGGCCAACCCCGGCAGCCATGGTCAAAAAAATCCACAGGGTCAGGAAGCGCTCCACAAAACCCAGACGCTTGGCAATTGTGGCGGCCATAAGTGCTCCTATATCTTTGATAACCGTATAATCGATTTATTAAATATTATCAGACAAAAATTTTTTCCATGACATCGCAGACGCAGAGTGCCTCAGCCCCGGACAAAAGCCAGAGAATTTTCAGACGGGTCTCGTCCGACAGGGATTTGAAGAACCGCGCCTCTTTCCTCATAATATTCTTTTATAACCGGTTATCCGAGTAAGTCAACATTTAAAATTAATGAGCCAGAAAGGTCTCGATAATCGGTGCTAAGAGCACTGGCAGGCTGCGGCGCCCCCCTCCTTGCCTTGCCCTTTGGCCGCCAGCCATTGCTCCAACCGGTCCCGTAGCGTCTGGGCCTCGGCGCGGGAACTCAAAATGTCGGTGAGCAGCTTGAGCTGTTTGTCTTCCGGGCTGCCGGGGGGAACGCTCAGCCGGTAATTCATCCACACCCCCTCCCGGCGATCCGTGACCCAACCCAGGTGGTAGAGATAGCGCAGGTGCCGGGAGGCCTTGGATTGAGTGATGTTTAGGACCCCCATAATGTCGCAGACGCAGAGTTCTTCCCGGCCCATCAGCAGCCAGAGAATTTTCAGGCGGGTCTCATCAGCCAGGGACTTAAAGAGTTGGGCTTCCTTTTTCATATTTTTCTAATAACCGGATAACCGGATATTGTCAAGGTAAATTATTTATTGAAATTATTTCAGATAGTTCAACATCCAGGCGGACGAAGAAATGGAAATAATCTTCGATGCTGCGCCGGTTTTGGGTGGTTGACGGTTTTATATACTAAACCGGATACCCGGATAACCAATAAAGTTGGAGGTGCATAATGAAGTTCCTGAAGAAAACTTGTTTGCCGATTTTCTTGATGGCGGCCTTGGGGCTGAGCCTGGCCGCAGTCAACCCGGCCTGGGCCCGAGGCGGCGGCTGGGGTTGCATGAATGCCCAAGTAACCCCGGAGCAGAGCGCCCAGCTCTTTGATCTCAAGCAGCAATTCATGGATGACACCGCGGGGCTGCGCAAGCAGATGATGATCAAGCGCACTGAGTTGGCGGCCTTGTGGCAGAATGCCACACCCGACCAGAACCAGATTCAGGCCAAGCAACAAGAAGTCAACTCCTTGAGAGACCAGTTCCAGGCGAAGCGCACGGCTTTCCGGCTGCAGGCGCAGAAGATTTGCCCCCAGGCCGGCATGGGCATGGGGCAAGGCGCCGGCCGCGGCCTGGGGATGGGTAAGGGCCGGGGCATGGGCATGGCCATGGGACCTGGCGGCGGTTGGTAACGTTTGTGGGGGGAAAGGTTGCCGCCCCCCTTTCCTTTCCCCTCCCCCACCTTCTCCCAACCCGAGGGGTTGGGAGAAGGTTATCGGGGTGAGAAGGAATCTAAGGATAGAATCCTTCCGCCCTTGTTTTAACTGACTGATTCAAGGAGAGCGCCCATGAAGAAACTTGGGTTTATCAGCCTGATCGGTATTCTCGCCCTGATCCTCGCCGCCACCGCGGCCTGGGCCCAGCCCGGCATGGGGCCGGGACGCGGCCAGGGCCGCGGTGGGGGCGCGGGCGACCCCTACAGCCGGATGTATGACCCCAAAACCGTGGAAACACTTGGCGGCGAGGTGGTGCAGGTAGACAAGTTCACCCCCGGGAAGGCCACTATTGTTACAATATCCGGGTGATGATTCCGGAACAGCACTTCACCTCCAAGCAGGAGGTGGAGAACCTGGTGCTGAGCTGCGCCCAGGGTGGCTATTTGCGGCTGAAAGACATGGCCCGGGGGCTCAAAATCGATTCCGGCTGTGGTCTCTTTACCGATCGGCAGGTGGGATTCGGCGCCATCCTGGAAGACGCCCTGCTCTGGGGATGGCAGGTTGCCTCTATTGGCGGGAACGTAAAGCCGGAGGCTGCGAGGAGGGATTGTTTCTCCCCCTTCAATCCGAGCGATAGGCTGCTTGCGGAGCAGGGGGCTGACTGCTTATCCCAGGTGGGACTTCAAGCCCCGGTTTTTCTGCTCCTTCAGGCGCTTGACGAATTTCTTGAGGAGGCGCAAAGCTTCGCCCGCGTCGGCGTCCAGCACCACGCTCTACATCTGCTGAAACTCATCCGGGGTTATGGGCAGAATTACAGGGATCGTCTCGCTCTCGGATGATATCTTATACCATGTTCGCTTTGAAATGAAACAAAATAACATGCTAACATATTGATATCACTTGTAGGGGCGGGTTTAAAACCCGCCCCTACAATGCGAACATGGTATTAGGGGACCCCCTGATTTATTGCCTTGACCCTTCTCAGAAGCGAGGTCGGTGATAAATTCCGGCCTCCTCCTAGCCGGCAATTTTCTGGGAGCAAACCGGAGAGCCGGAAACCCGGTGGTCCGCCTGCGAATCCGCTGGAACCTGCAACTGGGGGCTGCTTGACCGCAGTCTTTTGTTTCCGTTTCAGCAGCCGCAAATAATGAGAATGCCGCCGATACACAGGCATAAGCATAATTTTTTTAGCATTTCTCTCTCCTTTTACCGGGTGGGACGGCAAAGTGTCTTACTGTAACCCAGGCAGCGATATCTCCCCCGAATCAGCCTAAAGCCGGCGCACCGCTTCTTTAACCCGGTCAATCTCTTCCCGCTTTAAATTCATATCCTTATTCTTGTCGATGTCCAGAGCCGTGATTACCAGGTAGCCCCTGAGGGGCACCTCCGCCTGCTCCAGGACGCCTTTGGCGCAGCCGACCTCGCAGCCGTCAATGACCACCAAATTGGGGATATCCCTGGCCGACTGGACAAACCCGCTCAGATGCGCGCCCACCCCGGCCAGGCAGGAGAGTTTCCCGAAACCTTCCTGGGTCAGTTCGATCGCGGCCTGGTTGGACAACTGCCCCACATTGGAGCCTCCCGAGCAGGACAGAATCATGGTGGTAACCTTGGGTTGACAACAATCCTGAGACATATGGATAATTCTCCCTGGCCTGAAGATTTGTTCAGGATAGTAAAAGACTTTCCTGATTTTAGAAACATCTTTATATCCGGTTATCTGAATATAATCAAGAAATTTTCTCGGGATTTATGCCCGCAGCAATACGATTGTTTTGGCTGTAAGGTCTGTTATCCCTTTTAGTGTTTAATTCTCTTAGCCTGGGTTGAGTTCCGGGGTATGGACTTATAATGCGGATAAAGCAGTGATCCGGAAACTGTCTCAGACGGCTTGAGAATTTGTCCTGTAAAGATTATTATTAATTAAAAACATTAGTTGGGGGCTGGGAAGCCGCCAACCTATTCCGGTTATGTCTGACAATGACGAAGCCAACAAGCCGTTGCCGATAAACATCGCCGGGTTTCTCACCGCCTGTTTCCTGGCCTTGCTGGTCATGGCCGCGGCCGGCTGCAGCGAAGAGCCGGAGAAAGTCTCCGTGGATTTTTCCAAGACCCTGCCCGTAGCGCGACCCGCAATGCCTACCAATGAAGCAGGAACCCTCCGGGTGGCGGTGGCGGCCATGATCTCTCCCCGGGAAACCTTTATCCAATATCGGCAACTCCTGGCCTATGTGACCCGCAAGTCGGGAAAAGACTTGGAATTCGTGCAACGCAAGACCTATGGGGAGATCAATGAGCTTCTGGGGAAAGGGGAGATAGACCTGGCCTTCATTTGCTCAGGCCCCTATGCCTCGGATAGGGATCGTCGCAGCTTCCTTCCTTTGGCCGTCCCGGAGGTCCAAGGGAGCACCTTCTATCGATCGTATTTGATCGTTAACCGGAACAGCCCCTATAACAAACTTCAGGACCTGAAGGGTCAGACCTTTGCTTTCACCGACCCCGACTCCAACACCGGGAAACTCGTACCCACCTTCTGGCTGGCGGAATTGAACCAGTGGCCGGAAACTTTTTTCAGCCAGACCATTTTCACTTATAGCCATGACAACTCTATCCTGGCGGTGGCCCGGGGCCTGGTGGCGGCCGCGGCCGTGGATGGGCTGGTGTGGGAATATTACCAGGCCACCAACCCCGTTTTCACCTCCAAGACCCGCATCATCAAAAAATCTGAACCCTACGGCATCCCGCCTCTGGTGGTTTCCCGCCACCTGCCGGCAGCAGAGCGGGAGCGGCTGCAACAAGCCTTGTTAAGTATGCACCAGGACCAGGAAGGGAAGAAAATCCTGGCCGGACTCCTGATCGACCGCTTCCTGCCCTTACAGGAAGAGTGGTATGAACCCATCCGGTCCATGCACCGGCGTTTGGCCCTGCTCAAGGAACAGGCGCATGTTACTAAGCCTTAAGAGCAAGCTCCTGGCCAGCATTTCGGCCATCGTCATCCTCACCGGCCTGGCCATCGCCGGCATCGTCACCCAAAGATATAGCGGCGCCCTGCGCCAGGAGATGATGGGCCAGTCGGAAAACCTGGCCCACGGCATCGCCATGGACGCGGCCGACCGGATTCTCATCAACGACCTGGTGGGGCTGCAAAAGATGCTGGACCAACAGCGGCGCATTCACCCTGCCCTGGCCTATCTTTTCATTCTCAAAGATGGGCGGGTTCTGGCCCATACCTTTGACCAAGGCGTGCCCGCCGGCCTGCTGGAGGTCAACCAGCCGGTCTCCCCGGTTCAGCCCAGCTTTCGGCGGATCGTCGCCCCCAAGGGTAATCAATACCTGGATACTGCCTTGCCTATTTTCGAAGGCAGGGCGGGAATTTTGCGGCTGGGATTTTCGGAAAGCCACTACCGGAGTCAATTGCTCAAGCTATGGGGGGAGATGGGTTTAATAACGCTGGGGCTGCTGGTATTGGCGATATTGGGCGGTCTTTTATTTGTGCGGCGCATTACCAGGCCCCTGGCGGCACTGGTGGCCGCCACCCAGGAGATTGACCGGGGAGAGCCGAACATTCGCGTGGAAGTGAAAGGCCAGGATGAAATTGCCGCCTTGTCGGCTTCCTTTAATCAGATGGTGTCTCGCCAGGAAGAATATACCCGCCGTCTGGAAGAGCAGACCCTGGAACTGGAGCGGGCTTACGGACAGGCGCGGACCGCCTGCCAGATCGTCCAGGAGGTGGGCGCTCTTTACACCCTGGAGGAAATGGGCGCCTTTTTGCTAAAAAAGCTCCGGGACGCCATCCTTTGCCCCCACATTGCTTTAATGGTTCTGAATGGCGCCCAGGATACGGTCTTTGTGTTATCCGAAGGGGAAGGGGTCGCCATGTTCAGGGATCCCCCGGTGGTCCAGGCAGCCAAGAACGCCCTGGAGAACTTGGCAATCGGCAGTATCCCCCGGGAACTGGCTAAAAAACTGCCGGTTATCACCCCCGATTTGGTTACCTCGGAGCACCAGGCTCTCGTTACCTTCACGGACAACCAAATCAGGGGCGCAGCCGTGATCGCCTGCCCGGACTGTTTCCACGGCAACTCCGAGCAGATTCAGTGGGTGGGGCTGGTCCTGAAACAGAACGCGGGGGCTTTGGGCAGGGCCATTTTGCATGAAGAAGAGATGGGCAGCCTCAAGGGCCGGGTGGAGGCCCAGGCAGGCTTCGGCGAGATCATCGGCAAAGACCCCAAAATGCAGGTGGTGTACAAACTAATCGAAGACGTGGCCGACTCCGACGCCACTGTCCTGATTCAGGGGGAAAGCGGCACCGGCAAGGAACTGGTGGCCCGGGCCATCCACCACTTAAGTCCTCGCCAGGCCAAACCCTTCGTGGTGATCAACTGTTCGGCGTACCCTGCCACTTTACTGGAAAGCGAACTCTTCGGACATGAAAAGGGGGCTTTTACCGGGGCCACGCGGCTGAAGCCGGGACGCTTTGAACAGGCCGACGGCGGTACGGTCTTTCTGGACGAGATCGGCGAAATTCCTCCCCCGGCCCAGATTAAACTCTTACGGGTGTTACAGACCCGCAAATTTGAACGGGTGGGGGGAGAAAGGACCTTGACCGTGGACGTGCGCGTCCTGGCGGCCACCAACAAAGACTTGATGCAGGAGGTGGAGAAGGGCAATTTCCGGGAGGACCTGTTCTATCGCCTCAACGTCATTCCCCTTATTCTGCCGCCCCTACGGGACCGTAAAAACGATATCCCCTTGCTGGCCCTCCACTTCCTCAGGCGTTTCGCGGCGGAGCGGGGCAAGGACCTCCGGGAGATCGGTTCCGGAGCCATGCGCCTCCTGCTGGATTACCCTTGGCCGGGCAACGTCAGGGAACTGGAGAACTCCATTGAACATGGCGTGGTCCTGGCCAAGGGCAGCCAGTTGGAGGCCTGGGATTTGCCTTCGGCCCTTCATCATCCCCACCCAAGCTTTCCTCCCACCATAGCCGACCAGGAGCTTAATCTGCTGCTGAACATTCTGGAAGAATGCGGCTGGAATAAAAAAATGGCGGCCCAGCGCTTAGGGATCAGCCGCAGCACCGTGTATGCCATCCTCAAGAGACATAAGATCTCCAAATCAGGACCCACGACTCACTGAAAAAGGGCCGCTCCCTGGGGAGCGAAAAATGCTTCCCGGGGCATTCCTTGTCCAATCTCGCCAGAACGTGTCTGATTTCCAGACACGGGTAATCAGTTAAAATTAATTATAAATTGGATTTGTGTATAATTCGTGTCGGCATTGTTCTTTCAGCCGGGGACTACCTATTATTTATAAACTATCTGAATTTGTTGCTATTTTCCCAACCCCTCCCTAAGCTTTTCATCCTTACATTTAAGAACCATTAGCCTAACAGCTTTTCCACAAAGAAATTACTAATTAAATCAAAGTACTTATAGCCATGGCATAAACCTTGCCTTTATTTTGTGCAAAGTCCTTAGGTGGGGAAGGTGCATGGAAAAACCGGGGGTGCTGGTGGTGGCAGGAGACAGGGGACCTGGCCGTAGAGTCTGTTTGCTGGTGCAAGAACTGGGGTACACCGCCACCCTCATCAATTCCCTGAAAGACCTGGAGCTGGAGCTGCAAAAGGATTCCGAGGTCGCGGTGATCCTGGACCTGGATACCGTGCCGGTGTCCCCCCAGTTTCTCAGGGCTTTGAGAAAGGTGCACCCCCAACTGCACCTGTTGGGGGTTTCCGAACTGTCGTATCACCCTGGATTAGAAGAAGTTATTCGCTCTCACCTCCTGGCCTGTCTGGTAGAGCCCCTGGATGCGGAGGAACTCTGTTTCTGGTTGAAAAGCATCAGCGAGCATTTGGCCAACCCGGTGGGGGAGGCCGAAGATTGAATCGTTTCAGCCTCACAAAGTCACCGGAAGTTTCAAGAAGAGACCTCTGCGAAAGGCTCATGTGGAACAGCCGCCCTCGGCTGTTCACCCTTAATCTAGTAGCAGGCGGGGGCGGCTAATCCATATTTTGATTAAAAAGATGATCAATTGAGACTTTCGCAGAGGTCTCAAGAATGAAGAAACTGGTTTTTTGGGGGCAGGGGACAGCAGATCAACCTGGGGAATATTGGGTTGAGACTTCGCCTTTTTGGCTCAAGAAATTGCGATAACTAAAAGGAGGCTGTTATGGCGCTGGCAGCAAAGGAATTACCCCAAGAAGACGCCTTGGTTCGAATGCAACGGGACCTGAAGCGGGCCTTGCAGAAAAAACCCCAGGACATCAAGTGGGGCATGGTCATTGACATTGCCAAGTGCATCGGCTGCCATGCCTGCACCATCGGCTGTGTGGCGGAGAATAAACTACCCCCCGGGGTAGTTTATCGCGTGGTGCTGGAGGAGGAGACCGGGCATTACCCCCAGGTGCGGCGGCGTTTTGTGCCCCGTCCCTGCCTCCATTGCCAGAACCCGCCCTGCACTAAGGCCTGTCCGGTCACCGCCACCTGGAAAACCGAACAAGGGGTGGTGATCGTGGACTACAACCGTTGCATCGGCTGCCGCTACTGTTTGGTGGCCTGCCCTTACAGCGCCCGCACCTCGGATTTTGCGGAGTGGTACACCGACCAGACGCCCGACCTGGCGGGAAAGCTGGTGGGCCGCAAGGCGGCGGCCAATGGCTACGAAGCGCACCCGGCCGCGGAATACGGCAAGAAGTGGCCGGAGCGCGACCATGACTCGCCGGTGGGCAACGCCCGCAAATGCCACTTCTGCCTGCACCGCCTGAAGGTGGGGATGCTGCCGGCCTGCACCACCACCTGCATCGGCAGGGCCACCATCTTCGGGGACCGCAGCGATCCCCAGAGCCTGGTCTCGGAAATGATCGGCTCCCCCCGGGTCTTCCGGTTGAAGGAAGAATTGGGGACACTGCCATCCGTCTATTATCTAAAGTAAAAAAGGGAGAATCTCATGCTCAATGCAAGACACTTTAGATACATTATCATCCTGGCCGTTTGCGGCCTGATTATCGGCACCTGGGGCATGGGAGCCCGGTTGCTCTACGGCCATAAGTACATGGATTACGGCTCTTTTGTGCCGTGGGGCCTCTGGGTCGCTTTCGACCTGTTTTTCCTGGGTTTGACGGCCGGGGCTTATATCGTCACCATCCTGGTCTACGGTTTCCGGGTCAAGCTTTTCGCGGCCCTGGGCCCCCTGTCCGTTTTTGCCCTGTTGGTCACGCTTCTGTGCGAGGGAATCATCATCTCTCTGGACCTGGGCCACCCCTTAAGGATTTACCGGTTTTTTCTCAGCCCGAACTTCGGCTCCATGCTTTTCTGGCTGGTGGCCTTCATCGTGGCTATGTGGGCCATTTATTTGTGGACTTTTTTCCTGCTGCTGCGGGAACAACTTACTGTCTGGTCACAGGATGAAGGGAAGCCGGGGCATAAAATCTATCGCCTGTTGGCCGGGGGTCGAACCACTTATACCGATGCCGACCGGGTGCGGGATCACCGCCGGGTGCGCATCCTGTCATACATCAGCATGCCGGTGGGACTGCTATTCTTCGGGATGCACGGCGCAGTATTCGCCATTCTCTTAAACCGGCCCCTGTGGAATGGAGCCATGACCCCCTTCCTTTTCATCATGGCCGCGCTGCTTTCCGGCGGGGCGTTGATCACCTTCCTGACTTACCTTTTCCACCCCCGGGATGAGTTGGTGCAACCCTTGGGGAAGGTGGTTCTGGGTTTACTGGCGACCTTTCTCTTCCTGGAGGCATTGCAGTTCTTCGTGGGCTACCAGTCCAAGGTCCCCAATTTCGTCACCAGCCTGAACCTCATTGCTTTCGGCCCCTTCTGGTGGGCCTTCTGGATCTTGCACCTGTTCATCGGCAGCGCCATCCCCATGTATATCCTGATTACCAAACCCCATGACACCCGGGCGGTGGCCTGGGCCTGTTTCTTGGTGTTGATCACGTTTTTTGCGGTAAGACTGAATTATCTGATCCCCGACCTGGCGGTGTACAAGCTGGAAGGGTTACAAAACACCTTTTTCTCCCACCGGTTGCGCACGGATTACGTGCCCAACATCAATGAATGGCTGGTGAGCATCTGGGTCTTGTCTTTGGGAATACTGACCTTCTTCCTGGGCATGCGTTGGCTGCCGGTGGAAGCTGCCGGAATAGAGGAGGAAGAACATGTCTAAGAAGAAACTTAAAGGCCTGGAGGAACTTCAGGAGATTTTCGACGCCAACATGGACCGGCGCTACTTCCTCAAGTGCACCGCGTTCCTGGGGGGCTCGCTACTGGCGTCCCACTACCTGGGCCGGTTTGCCCAGGCCGCGGTGGGGGCTGATTGGTCCACCCTGGACCTGCCCATTGGCGACGCCTACACCCACTATCTGCCGGAGAACCAGATCTACTCCGTCTGCCAGCAATGCAACACTCAGTGCGGCATCAAGATGAAGTTCGTGGACGGCCTGCTGGCAAAGATTGACGGCAACCCTTTCAGTCCCTGGACTTTGACGCCCCACATTCCTTATAAGACTCCCATCGCCGAAGCCGCCATTATCGAGGGAGCCATCTGCCCCAAGGGGCAGGCGGGAATACAGGCCCTATATGATCCGTACCGCCTGGTCAAAGTGCTCAAAAGGGCCGGTAAGCGGGGCGAGAATAAGTGGCAAACCATCCCCTTCGACCAGGCCATCAACGAGATCGTCAACGGCGGCAACCTCTTCGGTGAAGGGAACGTGGAAGGTTTGAAAGATATTTGCGTGCTCAAGGACCCCAAGATCGCCAAGGAACTGGCGGAGGACGCCTCCAAAGTGGCCGAGAAGAAAATGGACCTGGCGGCATTTAAGGCCAAGCACGCGGCCAACCTGAAATACCTCATCGATCCCGACCACCCGGACCTGGGCCCCAAGAACAACCAGTTCGTCTTCAACTCGGGCCGCTTGAAAGCGGGGCGGGATGATCTGCTGAAACGCTTTATCAACGGCGCTTTGGGCACCGAAAATAAGCACGGCCACACCACGGTCTGCCAGGGGTCGCTGTATTTCACCTGCAAGGCCATGAGCTACCAGTTCGAAGAAGGAGATTGGGGCGGCTCCAAAAAGTTCTACTGGCAGGCGGACACCGGCAATTGCGAGTTCATCCTCTTTGTGGGCGCCAACCTTTATGAAGCCAACTACGGGCCGCCGCTCCGCAACGTTAAGCTAACTCAAGGCATTGTTGACAACGGCATGAAGATCGCGGTGGTGGACCCCCGCTGCTCCAAGGGTGCGGCCCGGGCCTGGAAGTGGCTGCCGGTGAGGCCCAACGGCGTGGCCGCGGTGGGCCTGGGGATGATGCACTGGATCATTGAGAATAAGCGCTATGATGCCCGGTATCTGGCCAACGCCAACAAGGCCGCGGCCAAGGCTGACGGCGAGCCCACCTGGACCCAGGCTGCCTGGCTGGTCAAGATCAATCAGGACGGCAGCACGGGGCCTTACTTGCGGGGCTCCGACCTGGGAATGCCCAAGGAAAAGCGGCCCAAGAAGAAAGGTGGCGGCGACTGGGAATTTGATCCTTTCCTGGTCTTCTCCGGCGGCGCGGCCAAGCCCTTCGACCCCAACGGCGAGAAGGACGCGGTGGAAGGCGACCTGCTGGTGGACACGGAAATCAAGGGCATCAAGGTGAAAAGCGTTCTCCAGATTCTCCGGGAAACCGTTGGCGCGCGCAAGCTCTCCGAATGGGCCAAGCTGGCGGACCTAAATGAATCCGACCTGGTGGAGTTGGCCCGGGAGTTCACCAGCCACGGCAAAAGGGCGGTGGCCGACATCCACCGGGGCGTCTCCCAGCATACTTCCGGTTTTTACAATGTGCTGACCTATATGACCCTGAACACCCTCATTGGCAACCACGACTGGCAAGGCGGCCTGTCCTGTGCCCACACCTATAACATTACCGGCGATAAGGAAGGCAAGCCCTTTGACCTCACCAAGCAGAGCGGCAAGATTAAACCCTTCGGCGTCTCCATCATCCGGCACGGGAAAAAATACGACAAGAGCACCATTTTCAAAGGATTTCCGGCCAAGCGGCCCTGGTATCCCTTCTCCAGCGACATCTACCAGGAGGTGATCCCCAGCATCGGCGACGCCTATCCCTATCCCATCAAAGCCCTTATGCTCTACATGGGGTCGCCGGTCTATGCCCTGCCCGCGGGGCACAAGCTCATCGAGATCCTCTCCGACACCAAGAAGGTCCCGCTGTTTTTCGCCTCCGACATTGTCATCGGCGAAACCACCATGTACGCGGATTACATCTTCCCGGACCTGACCTACCTGGAACGCTGGGAATTCGCCGGCTCTCATCCCTCGGTGACCCCCAAGGTGGCGCCCTTCCGGCAGCCGGCAGCCGTGCCCCTGACGGACACGGTCACGGTCTTTGGGGAAAAGATGCCCCTGTCCCTGGAGTCTATGGTTCTGGGGATCGCTGAGAAAATGAAGTTACCGGGCTTTGGGGAAAATGCCTTCGGGCCTGGCCTCCACTTCAAGCGGGACGAAGACCTCTACCTGCGCATGGTGGCCAATATCGCGTTCGGTGACAAACCCGACGGCTCGGAAATGGTGCCCGCGGCCAGCGCCGAGGAGATCAAGATCTTCGAAAAGGCCCGGGGACACCTGCCGCCCACCATCTTTGATCTGAAACGCTGGCAGGCGGTGGTAGGCCCTGTTCTGTGGCCCCACGCGGTTTACGTCATGAACCGGGGCGGCCGCTTCCAGGAATACCAAAAGGCTTATAAAGACGGACAGTTGGCCAACAAGTACGGCAAGATGGTGGGTATCTACCTGGAAAAATGGGCAAGCACCAAAAATTCCATGACCGGCAAACCCTATCCGGCCCACGCCCATTTCATGGAAGGCCCTACGGATGTCATGGGCCGCAAGCTGGATGACGAGGCCCAGGGCTTTGATCTGACTCTCCTCACCCATCGCCACATCTCCCAGTGCAAGTCCCGGACAGTGGGCAACTACTGGCTCCTGGCCCTTTACCCGGAGAATTTCCTCGACCTCTCCCCGGTGGATGCCCGGCGGCTGGGTCTGAAAGACGGCGACCAGGTCAAAGTGATCTCCCCCACCAATGCCGAAGGCGTCTGGGATTTGGCCCCGGGCCACAAAAAAACCATGATCGGCAAAATCCGGATCGTCGAGGGCTTAAGGCCGGGGGTGACGGCCTTCTCCCTGGGCCATGGCCACTGGGCCTACGGCGCGGAGGACGTGACCATCGACGGGGTGAAAATCCCCGGCGATCCCCGGCGGGCCACCGGGGTCCATGCCAATGCGGCCATGCGGGTGGACCCGGTCTTGAAAAACACCGGCCTGGTGGATTTGACGGGCGGCAGCGCCGTCTTTTACCAGAGCCAGGTAAAGCTGGTGAAAGTGTGAGCAGTGAGCAGTGAGCAGTGAGCGGTGAGCAGTCATTCAAGGGCTTTCGGCCCACACTTAAAGCATGAAGAAGAACCGTAGGGCGGGCGTCCCGCCCGCCCGTTAATCCGCACAGGCTGGAAAGCCTGTGCCACCAGATTGGAACGGAACCATGAAATCCTTTGCAGAACTGCTGGCAGGATCGGTGGCCGCCCACGGCCATCTCTGCCCCGGCCAGATCGTGGGAGTGCGCATGGCCATGCTGGGCCTGAGGCTCTTGGATTTCGAAACGCCGCCGACGTATCCCCAACTGAAGCAGCTCATCGTCTACATCGAAATGGACCGCTGCACCGGCGACGCCGTGGCCTTTGTGACCAATGCCAAGCTGGGGCGGCGGTCCCTGAAATACGTGGATTACGGCATCATGGCCGCCACCTTTGTCAACCTGAAGGATAGCCAGGCGTTTCGGATCATCTCCACGGAGGAGGCCCGGGACCTGGCAGTTCTTTACGCCCCGCACGAGCCGGATAAACGCGGGCAGCAGTTGCACGCCTATAAGGTAATGCCGGACGCGGTCATGTTCCGGGTGCAAACGGTGGAAGTAAATCTTACTGAGTTCGATCTCCCCGGTCCCACCCGCAGCAAGGTGGGTTGTGCCCGCTGCGGCCAGGTGGTCCGGGATCACAAGGAAGCGAGGCAAGACGGTCTGGCCCTTTGCCGCCCTTGCGCCGGCGGAGCCTACTTCCAGGCGGCCAAAGAAATCGCCTGGGACGACATGAACTGGTCCCCGCCGCAGATTAAAGAGATGGAGCCCCGGACCGGGGCGCGGCACCTTAAAGAACGCCCCGTGATACTGAGTTAAGAAAGAACGGGGCGGCTTCCGAGGGATGAAAAATGATCAAAACCATCAGCCTGGAAGAGGCGGTGGGCACTAAGTTGGCCCACGATATCACCGAAATCCGCCCGGGAGAGTTCAAAGGCCCCGCCTTCCGCAAGGGCCATACGGTTTGTGATGAAGATCTCTGCCGCCTCCAGCGCCTGGGGAAAAATCATCTATACGTCATTGACCTGGCGGAGGATGAAATCCACGAAAACGAGGCCGCGGCCATCCTGGCCGGAGCCCTGGCCGGGGAAGGGGTTGTCTGGGAAAACAACCCCCGGGAGGGCAAGATCAATCTGCATGCCGCCTGGGATGGCCTCCTCCAGGTTAATGTCCAGGCCCTGACCGCCTTTAATCTGGTGGAGGAGGTCATGTGCGCCACCCTCCACAATCATACCCTGGTGCAGCAGGGCGCGCTGTTGGGGGGTACCCGGGCCTTGCCCCTGATCATGAAACGGGCCGCCATTGAGAGGGCCGCGGCCATCGCCCGGCAAAACGGCGCGGTGCTGACGGTGCACACCCTGCGCCAGGTCCGTGCGGGGCTGATCATCACCGGCAACGAAGTCTATCATGGCCTGATCCGGGACCGCTTCGCTCCCGTCTTGTCGGCCAAGATTCAATCCCTGGGATCGGAGGTGGCCGCCCTGGCCTTTGCCCCGGATGACGCGGAAGCCATTACCAGGGCGATCCACTCCCACCTGGAGCAGGGCTGCGACTTGCTGCTGCTGAGCGGCGGCATGAGCGTGGACCCGGACGACGTGACCCGCCAGGCCATCCGCCAGGCCGGGGCCAGGGAGATGCATTACGGCGCCGCGGTCCTGCCCGGGGCCATGTTCCTGGTGGCTTATCTGGGAGAGGTGCCCCTGCTGGGGGTGCCCGCCTGCGCCTTACACCACCGCATCACCGCCCTGGACCTGGTGCTCCCCAGAATCCTGGCGGGAGAGAAAATCGGCAAATTTGAGCTGGCCCTGCTGGGCCACGGGGGGTTATGCCGGGACTGCCCGGAATGCATCTACCCTCACTGTCCCTTCGGTAAAGGGATGTAAGTTATGAGAGAAGAACCCGGCTCCTCCAGAATTAATTATCTGCGCCTCTCCGTTACCGACCGCTGTAATCTCCGGTGCCGGTATTGCACTTATTGGCGGGACTGGAGGAAGCTGCCCTCCGGAGAAATCCTGCGCTATGAGGAACTGCTCCGCCTGGCCGCCATCGCCGCGGCCAGGGGCATTTCCAAGGTCCGGATTACCGGGGGCGAGCCCCTGGTGCGCCGGGGGTTGGTGGAATTTATTCAGAAATTGCACCGCGTTGCAGGGATCACCAAAGTCTGCCTGACCACCAATGGGGTGCTGCTCCGGGAACTGGCGCCGGCTCTTTATGACACCGGTCTGCGCCACCTCAATGTCAGCCTGGACACCCTGCGGCGGGAGCGCTACCGGCAGATCACCGGCCGGGATAATTTAGCGGAAGTCCTGGCCGGGTTGGAGCGGGCCGCAAACCTGGGCTTTCACCCTCTCAAGATCAACTGCGTGGTGCTGAAGGGCATCAATGATGACGAATTGTTAGACTTGGCCATACTCGCCCGGAAACATCCTTATCAGGTGCGCTTCATCGAGCTGATGCCCACCGTTTCTCAACAATGGTGGCAGCGCCATTTTCTGCCCCTGCCCCAGTTGCTGCCGCGGCTGGCGGAGCTGGGGCCCCTCATGCCGTCAACCCGGGAGGCCACGGCGGGACCCGCCCGGAATTTCCGGGTGCCGGGATTCCGGGGGGAACTGGGCTTCATCAGCCCCATGAGCGGACACCATTGCCGCACCTGCAACCGCCTCCGCCTGACCGCTGACGGCAAACTGCGACCCTGCCTCCTGGCCCCTAACGAGATTGACCTCAAAGAGCCTCTCCGTCTGGGCCTGGGGGATGATTTATTGAATTACCTCTTCCAGAATGCCCTAGATCTGAAAGCTGGAAAAGCCAAATTCCCCTTGCCCTATTTCCACCATCCCAGCCCCTCCATGGTCAGCATCGGCGGCTGACTTATCAGGAAATCTGCCTTACCCTCACCATCTATTCCTAAAGACGTAACAACAGCCCGGTTGATATCTTGCCAAATAAGAAACTTCAATGAAAATTCAATTAGTTAAAGATATGATATGATAATCAGGCTTTGGTTTTGGTGGGGGCCAGATTAACCCTTCCGGCCTCCCCGCAAACTCAATAATACCATGTTCGCTTTGAAATGAGACAAACTAGCAGGTCAACATAGTGTTATCACTGGTAGGGGCGGGTTTAAAACCCGCCCCAATGCGAACATGGTATAATTTCCTTTCTCCCCGGGCAAGGCCGCGTTAGAATGGGCGCATCATGGAATTATTAAAAGAAATCGGGGAACGGGCCGAGGGCCTGACGGCGGAGCTTATTCGCCTGCGCCGGGAGTTCCATCAATACCCGGAACTGTCCCATGAGGAGGAGCGCACCGCGGGGGTGGTGGCCCAGTATCTCCGGGACCTGGGCCTGGAGGTGCGCACCGGCTTGGCCGACCACGGGGTGGCGGCGACTTTTGAGGGCTCCCGGCCGGGCAAAACCGTGGCCTGGCGCGCGGATATGGACGCCCTGCCCCTGGAGGAGAAGGTGGACGTTCCCTGGCGCTCGCAAGCGCCGGGGGTGATGCACGCCTGCGGCCACGACTTCCATATGAGCATCGGCCTGGCCGCGGCCCGTCTGCTCAGCAGTATGAAGGACCGCTTGGCGGGCCGGTTCCGCTTTATCTTTCAACCCGCGGAAGAAGGCCCGCCCCGGGGGGATAAGTCAGGGGCCCAGGGGATGGTGGCCGCGGGAGTTCTAGAAAACCCGCGCGTGGACGCGATTTTGGCCCTGCACGTGGCCCCCAATTTGGACGTGGGGTTCATCCGCCACAGCCCGGAAGTGGTCATGGCCGGGGCCGACCGGGTAGAGCTGGCCGTCACCGGCAAGGCGGCCCACGGCGCCACTCCCCACCGGGGGGTGGACCCCATCCTGGTAACCGCCCAGGCCTTAACCCAAATCCAAAGCTTCCTGGTCCAAAGGATCGACGCCCGCCATCCGGTGATCCTTACCTTTGGCCGCATCCAGGGGGGCAACCGCTTCAACATCCTGGCGGAGCGGGTGGAATTGGAGGGGAGCTGCCGGTATTTGCAAGAGTCGGTGCGTCAAGACGTGGAACAGGGGCTCAAGGGGCTGCTGCGGGGGCTGGCCCAGGGGAGCGGCGCCAAAATCGCGCTCAACTTCCATTCCACCTATCCCCTCCTGAAGAACGATCCCCAACTGAGCGCCTGGGCCGTGGAGGTCCTGTCCCAGATTTTGGGGAACAACCACCTCAAACTGCATCAACCGGCCATGGGCAGCGAGGATTTTTCGTATTACGCGGCCCGGGTCCCGGCCTTCTATTTCTTCCTGGGGGTGCGCACCCCCGGAGCCAAGGGCCAGGCCCTGCACTCCCCGGAATTCAACCCGGATGAAGCCGGGCTGACCTGGGGCCTGAAGGCCGCGGCGGGGTTGTTGGCCAGCCTAAGTGAACCTTGAACTTTGAACTATTTGGATTCAGGCCGCGGTTTTTTCACCCAATCCGGCGTCACCGCCCCGGGGATGGAATCGCCCTTGGGGATATAGGGCTTGAGATCGACGATGGGGGAGCCGTCCTTGGCGTCCAGCCCCTCCACTTCCACGGTATTGCCGCTAATCTTCACAATGCGGCAGGCGGTGAGGCCGATGAGGTTGGGCCGCACCGGGGCCCGGGTGGCGAAGACCCCGGTCAGGGGATTGGCGGGGTCCCGGCGGGGATGGACCTTGAGGGTGGCCCGGTCTTCCGGGGTGTCGGTTTCGTGGAACCAGTAGAAGACCCAGACGTGGGAGAACCCGGAGAGGCCGTCCAGGGCCGGGGCGTATTGCGGCAGAATTTCCAGGTAAATTTGCTTTCCCCGGTGCTTGACCGTGCCGATGAGGTTCAGGTGAAAGGGTTTGATATTCTCACTCCTCGGGGTTATTTCTTGACTTTTGTCCGGTTGCCCGTGAGTTATTCCTGGTAAAGTGAGCACCATCAATGTCAGGCAAAGCAAGCCGATGGTGGGACGCATCATAATTGGCCAAACCCGGGAAAATTAATGTAGGGTGCGTTCCACGCACCATTCTTGGCTATAGGACCCCTGGAAAAAACACTTTCAAAGCAGTTGTTCATGAGCCGTTGGCTCACCCTTAAATTATGAAAAGTTTCGTAGAGCGGGGGTCTCGCCCGCCTTGATAATCCGCACAGGCAGGAAAGCCTGTGGTACCGCTTCAGAACTTTTCGGCGGCAGGAGAAAATTAGTATCTTCCGCAAAGCACAGCTTTGCGGCCAAGCGGGTTCCCAAGCGCAGCTTGGGAACCAGAGACCATAAACAAGATATTTCCACAGGCAGGAAAGCCTGTGATACCGCATTTATTTAACTGCTCCAAAAATTTCTTCCTCCAGGGCCTCTTCAATCAATTCCAAAGACACGTCTTCCTGGATCACCGGCTCCCCCAGGCGGCGCAGAAGCACAAAGACTACTTTGTCCTCCTGGCGCTTCTTGTCCAGGGTCAGGGCGGAGAGGACCGCTTGCGGGTCGAGGCGAGGGAGAGAGCGGGCGAGGCCGAGATGGCGAATCAGTTGACGGCCCCAAGTGCCTTCCGGCCGCGGCAGGCCCGCCAGTTTTTCCGAGAGGGTGAGCGCGGCCAGCATGCCCCAGGCCACGGCCTCGCCGTGGGCCAGGCGGAAGGAAGAGGCCTGCTCCAGGCCGTGGCCCAGGGTATGGCCGAAGTTGAGGATGCGGCGCAGGCCCCCCTCCCGTTCATCCGCAACCACCACCCGGGCCTTGATGGCCGCGGCCCGGTAGATGATCTCCGTTAATTCTTCTTCGTCCCGGAAGATACGGGCTTTTGCCTTTTCCAGTTGTGACAACAGGTCCGGGTCCTGGATGAACCCGGCCTTGAGGACCTCGGCCAGGCCGTTGCGCCGCTGGGCCGGGGGCAGGGTCCGGAGGAACTGGGGATCAATGGCCACCAGCCGGGGCTGGTGAAAAGTGCCCAGGAGGTTTTTCCCCTCCGGGAGATTAATGGCGGTCTTGCCGCCGATGGCCGCGTCCACCATGGCCAGCAGGGTGGTGGGGACCTGGATGAAGGGCAGCCCCCGCATGAAGATGGAGGCCAGAAAGCCGGTGAGGTCGCCCACTACTCCCCCGCCCAGGGCGATTAAGGGGGAGCCCCGGTCCGCGCCCCGGGCCAGGAGGTCCCGGGCCAGGCGCTGCACCACGGGCCAGGTCTTGGCCCGCTCCCCCCGGGGGGTGGTGAGGAGGGTAGGGGAGTAACCGGCCTCCTGCAGGACCGCGACCGCCTGGTGGCCGTAAAGGCCGCCCACCCGGGTGTCGGTGATGAGAAAGACGCGGCGGGGCAAGTGCAGGGACGCCAGCAAGCGGGGCAGGCGGAGGCGCAGCCCCGGGTTAATAAGGATCTGGTAGCTCTGGTCCCGGCCGGGCAGCGGCAGGGAAATTTCCCTCAAAGCCAGCCTCCGGGCCGCAGGTTTTGGAGTTCCTCCATGAGGGCCGCAAACTGCTGGGGGTAAAGGGATTGGGCCCCGTCGGACATGGCCTTTTCCGGTTCGTGGTGCACTTCGATGAGCAGGCCGTCACAGCCCGCGGCCACCGCGGCCCGGGCCAGGGGAGGCACCAGGTCCCGGCGGCCCGCGGCGTGGCTGGGGTCCACAATGATGGGCAGATGGCTCTCTTTGCGCACCACCGGAATGGTGGCCAGGTCCAGGAGATTGCGGGCGTGTTCGCCGATGGCCCTGACGCCCCGCTCGCAGAGGATCAACCGGGGATTGCCCTCGGAGAGGATATACTCCGCAGCCATGAGCCATTCTTCCAGGGTGGCGGACATGCCCCGTTTTAAGAGCACGGGTTTCCCTGCCTGCCCCACCAGGCGCAACAGGGTGAAATTTTGCATGTTCCGGGCGCCGATCTGGATAATGTCGGTGTATTTCTCCACCAACTCCAGGGAGCAGGGATCCACGGCCTCGGTGATAATCAACAGGCCGGTTTCTTCCCGCACGCGGCGGAGAATCTTCAGGCCCTCTTCTCCCAAACCCTGATAGCTGTAAGGGGAAGTGCGGGGCTTGAAGGCCCCGCCCCGGAAGACCGAGGCGCCCGCGGCCTTCACCGCCCGGGCGATGGTCAGGGCCTGGGTTTCGCTTTCCACCGCGCAGGGACCGGCCATAACCACGAATCGCCCCCGGCCCAACTCCAGGCCCGGCAAAGAGATGAGGGTATCTCCCCGCTTCATTTCCCGGCTCACCAGTTTATAGGGGCGGGATACGGGGATGGCCTGGATCACCCCGGGCATATCCAGGAACAGGGCCGGGTCCACCGGCCCGGGATTGCGCAGGATGCCGATGGCGGTGCGTTCACCCCCGGGCATGGGCTGGGCCGCGAATCCCAGGGACTCAATCTTGGCCACCACCGCCTCTATTTGGGCGGGGGTGGCGTCCTTATCCATGACGATGAGCATGGCTGGTTCTCCGATAGTGGCTGATGGTAATCAGTGGCTTTCATCTTTCTATTAAGGCATATCTAAGCCCAAGCCAGTACCATCCTTTGACAGAAAATTAATCAGTATCAGGGGATGGGAAAAAAGTCAAACTGCTGCCCAAGGGAAAAGCGGCCCGGAGGCCGCTTAATTATTGGGTTATCCTTAAGGTTCAAGGTTAAGGTTTGGAAGGTGGATTGACTTTTGAAGCGTCAACAGAAATTCCACCAGCTTTCTCAGTTTTCTCAATCCCAATTTTTAGAAGCGGGATAATCAATCCTGGAACTTGTTTTCCTTCAGGGGAGCCCACGTTGAGATTTCTGACTTGAAGCCCAAATTCCAAGTGTAAAGCCCATATACCCTCGTGAATCCCTTGATGTTTGAGCAGAGCCTCAATGATCTCCTCGTAATCAAAAATAAAGGTTTTTGCTTCACCCATCTAAGGCCTCCTTCTCGATAGTTAGCCCGCTAGAAATTTGCAGCCCTCTTAGGTCCACTTGAGCAGGCAATTCGGGAGTTAAAGTTTGACATATTTCAGCATTTGCTGCCCAATCAGGTCCACTCTGGCAGATAATACTGTGGTTTTGGAACACTTGAGTTCCCAATTGAACAGAGCCTTCAAACTTAAAAGGAACTGTGTAGAGGGATACCGTTGTGACAGTTGTCATAAGTTTGTCTTCCAACTTGCTTAATAAATGCTCAAAAAACTCCTCAGCACCAACCCTACCAGAGATAGCTGAAAGGATAAACTGATTGAGACTTGTATCATCCATTTCAGCGAACTTTGCTGCTTGCTTGTGTATGCTTCTTGGAATGCGAAGAGAAATGCGTCCCGAAAAATCGTAAGTTGCAAAAGGCTTAGGGATTTCCTGCCCTTGGCTAAGGGCGGCATCAATCCAAGATTCGGCAACTCTTTCGAGATTTGTATAAGCTTCATTAGGGGTTTGGCCTTCCGCAAAGCACCCCCGAAACTCTGCTATTTCAGCAAAGTAGGTTCCATCGCCCACAGGAATAAGGGTTCGAGAATACGGCTCCCTAAGATAATCCTTGGCTGTTTTACTCATAATTAGTTCCTTTTTCCATTTGTGGTTTTTGTTTTATTAAAATATTCCTCCCATTGGAGGACATCCTCATCAAACTGATTTAGGACGCTAAGAGCCGTGAACCTTGGAAGGGCTCCCGGATGTGATGGTATCCGAAGTGGGCTTAATCCTTCAAAAACATGGCTTATATAGACAGGCTCACCTCTCCTCTTTTTCTTCCGCTTCCTTCCAAGAGATTTGGCAATGCTCACCAGTTCATGGCTTAAAACATTGGCTGGCGCTAACCGAAGTTCGTCAATTCGGCGCTTCAGCCTATCTAAGGTCTTTTTGGTCATGACATCATATATGATACCATAATTCTATATTCGTCAAGAATCAATATGAAGTTTAGCAAAAAATTTGTGGGGGACTAAGCAAATCGGAATACAACCTATAAGGGAATCAAGGCAGATATGGAGGCTTAGGAGGGTAAGGCAAAGAGGTGAGGGACAAGCGTTTTCGGGCCGTCAGGAGTCCTTCCGGGACTGGTGCAGTTTTTCCAGGGCCCGCTGCAAGTTGGTCTTGGCTTCCTGGTAAAAGACGGGACGGAGGTCCAGGGCCTTCTGGAAGCATTTGGCGGCATCCTCGTATTGGCCGTCCTTAAAATAAAATACTCCCAGATTATTGTAGGCCTGGGCCTCATCCCCGGCCTTCAAAAAGGCTTCCAGGGCTTCAGGATACCGCTTCAGACCCCCCAGGGCCATGCCTAATTGCCGGTTGACTTTGGGGTCCTGGGGGGCCAGGGTCTGGGCTTTTTTAAGGGGGATCAGGGCCCCGGTATAGTTGTTTTGCTGCAGATAGGCCTGTCCCAGGATGGTGAGGGTGGCCACGTTACCGGGCTCCAGGGCCAAAACCTGATGGAATTGGGAGATGGCCCGGTGGGGCTGCCCCGCCTCCAGGTAAGCGACGCCCAGAAGATGGTGGGCTTTGGCCCGTTTGGGGTTCAGGCTCAACACCCGCTGAAATTCGTCCATGGCCAGGGCATATTTTTTTTCTTCCAGGTGGACCAGGCCCAAGGCTTCGTGGGCCTCCAGCATTTCCGGCCGTTGCACCAGAACCAGGGCCAATTCCTTCCGGGCCGGGTCCATTTGTCCGTTGAGGAAATAAATGACCCCCACTTTGTAGCGGATATCATAACGGGCAGGATTGTCCTTGAGGATTTCCAGAAAATTAATCAGCGAGGTTTCATAATCCCGGCTGCGTAAAGACATCTCCCCCAGGGCTTCCAGGCGGTCCAGGGGTACGGATTTCCCTCCTTCTCTAGCCCGGGCCTGCTTCTTTTCCCATTCCGCGTCCGCGGTGGCGAGAGCGCTTTCCCGCTTCATCAATTCCTTGCGCATGCTGTCCGGGCTTTGCTTGCCGCTGCACCCCAGAAGCAGCGGCAAGGCCAACACGGCCGGCAGCAACAGGAACCGGTGAAGCCTCAGAGCCATGGGTTAATCGCTCAATTTGGCCATAATTTCGGTGCGCTGCAATAAGTCTTTCCCCAGAAGCACCTTCACGGCTACCTCTCCCTGGAGTTTGGCGCTTTGCTCCAGTTGGGAGTGGGGAAAGAACTGGGTGCTCAGATTCCGGGCCATCTTTTCCGCGCCGGGACGATAATAGATAACGGTCTTTTCGGCCCCGAAGTCGATGTGATTGCCGATTCGGGTGACGTTGAAACCTTCCTGGGAGAGCATGGCTCTAGCCTTGTGGGCCAAGTCTTTGGCGCCGCTGCCGTTGCGGATCTCGACGCCCATGGTTTGCAATTCCGCGGCGGTCAAATAAGGATGCCCACCGGCTTCCCGGGGCGCGGCCTGGGTGGCAGCCGCAGCCGCAGCAGGCAAGGGCGCCGGGGCCGGGGCCTTGGCCTGGGCTACGACCGGGGCGGGGGCAGTTGCGGCCGCGGCCGGTTTCAGTTGCTGGGTGCCAGAGCCAACGCCCGCGGCAACCTTCTCAGCCGCAGTTTCGGGTGCAGCGGCAAGGTCGGCGGACGCCGAGGCGTCTTTCCCCAGGACAATCTTGATGTCCGCACCGGCGGCGAAATTTTCCCCGATCTCCACTTTTGACTTGGGGAAAAACCTGGCGCTCAAGGTCCGGGCCACCTCCTCCGATCCCGGCCGATAATAGATCACTGTATTTCCTACGCCGAAATCCCGATAGTTGCCGATGTGCACCACCTTAAAACCTTCTTCCGCGAGCATGGACCTGGTGTGGCGCGCCAGTTTATAGGCGCCGCTGCCGTTGGCGACTTCTATGCCGCTTGAGGCCGGTTTAACAGGGGCTGCAGCCATCTGGGTTTTTCCCGGTTTTGGCGGCGGCGGGGTGGCGGCTGGAGCGGGTTTCTTCACGGGGGCAGTGGCCTGCTGGGGAGGCGCAGGAGCCTTCTGGGTCCGGGCCGGGGGCCCAGCCGGGACCTTAGCCGCGGCCTTTTTCTGAACCGCCGGGGCGTCGGTTTTTGCCACAGCCCCGGGGGATGGAGATTCGCTCTTGGCCTTTATCGCCGCGGGGGGCTTCTGCGGCGCCGGCGAAGCAGTCTTTCCGGAAGCTCCCGGCGCTGCCCCTTCAATATGGCCCGGGGTCGCAGCCGGAGCAGGCTTGGCCGCCAGTTTCACCGGTTCCCGGACTTTGGAGGGGGAAGCGGCCGGGGCCTGGGGCTGGGGCGCGGGCGCGGCCGGCCCCGGAGTCAAGGATTGCGGCCCGGGGCCGGAGGCAGAGGCCATGGGCGCGGGAGCCGAGGCCGGCTGTAGGCTCTGGGCGTAATGGGGTTGATCCCCCTGTCCCAAGGCCACCATTACCTGCTGCATTTTTTTCTGGGCCGCCATCTCCCCTTCCGCTTCTTGCCAGAGGCGGCGCGCCTCCTGCGCACGCCCCTGGCGGCACAGAAGAAGCCCCAAATTGTTGCGGACCGTAAGGTTCTGGGGATTCTTGGCCAGGGCCTGGCGGAAGCAGGTCTCCGCCTTCTCATATTGGCCGGTCAGATAGTATGAGAAACAGAGATTATTATTCAGGGCCTGGTTGGAGGGGTCCAGGGATAGAGCCTGCTGGTAGAGTTGTTGGGCCCGGTCGAATTCCCCCACCTCTTCATAGGTTCGAGCCAGGGTATCCAACACCCGGAGATTCCCCGGATTTTCTTGGTACGCGGCTTCCAGTTCCTTTAAGGCCATCTCCGGCCGCCCCATCAATTTGAGGTAATGGGCATTGCGCAAGGATCTGGCGGCATCGCCCTGGGCCGGCCTGATGCCCGGTCCCCAAAGGCCTTCAGCATTGGAGTGCTGGCCGTATTCCGAGGTGGTGCGGCTGCAGCCGGAACAACCCCAGATGACCATGGCGTTAAAAACCCCGAGGCCCAAGATGGCGGCAAGGGCGAGAAACTTAACGGCTATCCCAGTTCTTGGCGTCTTCACTGCTCTACCCTCCGTAATCAAGCCCGGTTACTGGCCGGAACTGCCCGGGCCGCGGCCTGCAAAACCGGGCCGATATGGGTGACTAAGTCCTGTTCTTCTTTAAACCAGGGCGCAAGAGGTGACCCTGCTGAACCATGCACTCTTTCTTCTTCCCTGCCAAAGGCATGGGGAAAGGAAATTTCATTCAGTTGAACTTGCTACTATCTGCTGCCAGGAATAATGGAGATAACGGGTCTCGGTCGCGTCGGCTTCTTAAAGCCGTCATCATAACGCTTCTGCACGTTTTGCGCGGCCTGAGGCTCCAATCCCACCGGGGGTTTGGAATCCACCGCCTCCGGAGGAGTGACCATCATCTCCAACCGGTTGCAGGTCACGGAGCGGCCATAATCCGCTTCCATGGTCCGGGGCACGCCGTCCCCGGAGGAGGCGCATCCCCCGCACCACCATAGAACCATCCCCCAAAGCAAGACTTGCATTATCAGGAAGCGGCGTTTTTGTGGTCCTCTTATCGGTTGTGACATTTTTACTCCCCCTGGCTATTGCACAGGTTGTTGCCCGAATCCGGCGGGTAAGTTTGGCGGTGCGGGGAGCGGGTTGGACGGTCTCGCTTTATTGCGGCCTTCCAGGGCCCCCAGGAGATAGGCCTCAAAGTCATCGGGTTCAATATATTTATCGGTGGGGAGCCGGGCCGCGGTGGTGGTCAACGGTTTCACCAGCCGCGGGGTCACCAGGATCACCAATTCCGTCTCATTTTTCTGGTATCTGTTGGACCTGAAGAGGGTGCCCAGGATGGGAATGTCGCCCAGCACCGGGAATTTAGAAACCACATTGCGATGGGTATCCGACAGCAACCCGGCAATGGCAAAGGTCTGGCCGTCTTTGACCTCCACATGGGTGCTAGTGCGCCTCACCCTCAGACCCGGCACCTGAAAGCCGGAGATGATCACCGGCGCGGTGGTGAAATCCAGTTCCGAGACCTCCGGGGCCACCTTGAGGGCGATCTTGCCCCCATCCAGCACCGTCGGAGTAAATCTCAAGGCTATCCCGAACGTTTTATATTCCACCGTAATCACTGAGCCGCCGGCGCCGGGTTGGGGCACGGGCACCGGGAATTCCCCACCCGCCAGAAAAGAGGCATCCTGGCCGCTGGTGGCCACCAGATTCGGCTCCGCCAAGATCCGGCCCAACCCCTGGGTTTTCAAAGCCTCAAAAAATGCGGTCCAGACCCAGGCGCCGGTGGTCCAGCCCGCCATGGCGTTGATGGCCGTGGAAACGGTTTGGTCGATGGTGATGGAGTTGAAGCCCCGGGTAAAGGAATTGATGCCGGTCAGGTTGTCCAACATGCTGAGGACGAAGTTGCCTTGGCGGTCGGCGGTAAAAAAGTTGACGCCGATCTGCCGCCCCACATCCCGTTGAATCTCGGCGACGCGCACCTCCACCATCACCTGCTGCACGCCGCCCACGTGCATGAGATTGATCACCCGGCCCTTATCCTGGCCGCCTGAAGCTGCCTGGGTGGCTCCACCTCCCCCCGGAGGAGCGGCTCCCCCGGTGGTGGTGGTCATGCTTATTTTGCTGGCCTTGGGATCTTCCACCGCGCCGCCCCCACCGGATTTGATCCCCAGAAAGCCTTCCGCCAAGTTAATGGCGGTCTGCTGGACCGCGGGGCTGGAGACCTCCCCGGAGAGGACCACGGAGATGCCCACGGCCTCCACTCCGATCTTTTCGTTGGGCAAAACCTGGTGCAGCTTTTCTTTCAAGAGGGTGATATCTGTCTCCACCGCCACGGTGCTGGAGGTGAAGCGGGATTTGCCCCAAAGGGTGAGGTTGGTCACCCCGGGGGCCAGGCCGTTGATATAGATTTCCCGGTTGGAAATCACCACGATATCGGCGATATCAGGATTGCCCACCGAGATGCGGGTGACGGGGAAAGGTGTTTTGACCACCTTGGAACTCCCCACCCGCAGGCGCAATATTTGTTTTATCTCCTGGTCCCGTACCCTTTCCAGCAGGTCGGCGCCGTAGGCCGGACCCCACCCGGCCCAGAGGCACAAAACCATGCCCAGGAGAACCCCCCCCCATAACCTGGCCGTGGCGGTTTTCCACTCCAGGCTGGTTCTCTTAGTCATCTTTACATTTCCTTATATTTATTTCTAGACGTTTCGGTCCTTCTGCAAAACAACTTTAAAAAATCTCAAGCCATTTTAATTTTAGTAAACAATCAATGTCAATCAATTTATTAATTCCAATTAAAATTATTAAAATCAGCTTTGATATTTTTATTCTCAGTTCCAGAAATCAGATGATGATTGTCGATATTCTGTTCGTTTATGAATTGGTTCTCTATTGGAATATTTTCCCCACCTTGATTTGGGGCCGGGTGAGAAGGTTAACGGGAAATTGAGAATCCTCCTCCTGGTAGTTGCCTCGAAAATGACAACCGGTTTGGGATTCTTTTTTTCATTGAAAAGGAAATGACATAAATGGGGGACAGCAGAAACCTGGCAGCAATGGTCCCACGATACGGAGGGTATTTGGTCTAAGAACATGGAAGTTGCTTGTCCCCCGGACATGACCGCGTCCCCTTGGTGGCCGCCGCCTGGCCATGGGCCGTATGGGGTCTGGCTTTCCCGGATCATAATAGCATCTGGCAATATAGTAGATAGTGAGTGTTTTACTACCAAGCCCCCACCTACCGCGCCCCTTTCGCTGGCTGTTGTTATTTTTGCTGTTATTCCAATATGTTATAAAACAGCGGGGCTTTTCAAGGATATTTCTATCCGACTTGAGGGTTATACAAGATTCGAGCCAAAGGGCCAGGCAGGTGGGAAAATGGTGCCCGGCCGGAGAGTAGGTGGATTTTTACTGCCTGGTTGGCTGTACCGGGGGCTGACTTATTAGCCGGGGGATTTTATGGGGGCAGAGGAAATAACCGGAAAAATGTCAAGATAATTGACCATAGTCAGATTTTCGACACTTCTTATACCATGTTCGCATTGTAGGGGCGGGTTTCAAACCCGCCCCTACGAGTGATGTCAATATGTTAGCGTGTTAGTTTGTTTTATTTCTAAGCGAACAGGGTATTAATACTTCAGGCCGTGCCAATAAAGGACCGCCATACCCAGGGCCATGGCCACTGCATAGGGTATCTTCTGCTGGGGGAGACGGTCCCCGGCGGTGGCCGTGCCGGTGGCCCGGCGGCGTACCAATCTAATCAGGCAATTCCAGACTTGCCGCAGGTAGGACCACAGGGTCCCCCGCCATCCCAGGACCAGCAGGATTAAAAGCCCTCCGCAAATCCCCATATAGACAAACAGAAAGAAGGTGTGTCCGGGGCCCAGCCAGGCCCCCAGCGCGGCCATGGCTTTGACGTCGCCTGCGCCCAGGCCCCGCAGCAGATAGGGCAGGATCAGGAGGCCGAAACCCAGGGCCAGGCCCAGGAATCCGGACCAGAGCCCGGCCCAGCCATGAAAACCCAATTGAAAGCCCAGGCCGGCCATCGCGGTTCCCAAGGTCAGGTAATTGGGAATGCGCTGCGTTCTGATATCCCCCCAGGCCATCCAGATGGAGAGCAAAAGCGGGAGCAACAAAGAAGCATTCCCGCCCAGCCAGGGGGCAAGATCGGCAGGTGTCACGCAAAACCTCCAGAAGGATGGGGCCTCATCCCAGACGATATTTTGACGGTGGCGCGGTGGCCACCATTCCTGGACAACTTATCGGCATTACCGGTTTCTTCTTGATTGGTGCCGGCAAATCCGGGGCCCTGGCGGCCAGGTGGGTCTCTGCCGCCAAGGTCCCGGATCTAAAAGGAAGGGGGTGAGGCGACGGATTTTTTCAAGATTCCGGGGCGCGGCGGTCCCGGCCCTGGACGTCGCAAACCATGACCACCAGGTCGCTGCTCCGGCCGGTGAAGTCCTTGACCAGGTCTTCGAAGACCGCCTTCACCGAGAAGCCGGCCCGTTTAAACGCGGTCAGGGCCCCCTGGGCCTGAAGATGAATCTCGGCGATCAGCTTTTCCAGGCCGAATTCCCCCGCCAGCTCCACCAGCTCATTGATGAGCAGGGTGCCCAGGCCCTTGTTCTGGTAGTCTTTGGCCACCACCACCCGGACATTGCCCAAATGGCGCTTCCAACCCATCTGGCGCATGTGCAGGGTGGCGTCGCCCACGATCCGGCCATCCACTTCCGCGAGCAAGGGGAAGGCCCGCCGGTAGTCGATGTTGTTCACCCAGCGATCAATGACCGCCGCGTCCCGCACGTCGCTGCGCAGGAAGAGGAGGTCTTTCCCGTCGAGTCCCCGGAAAAAAGCCAGCAACTTCTCCCGGTCCTCCTTCACCATGGGCCGCAGATTCACCCGGGTGCCGTCTTTGAGCACCCCTTCTTTGGAATAAGGCACCATCTTGCCCCCTCACTTTGGATTTAGCAGGAATATTCGTTGCCAAAATATATTTCTTATCCCCTCTTCACCCTGACCCTCTCCCCCCGTTGGTAGGAGCGGGAATAAAAGAAGAAACTTTTGGCAAAGTCTAGAGCAGTCAGCTTCCCGCAATTAGCGGGTGATCTTCACATCCCCTGGGCCAATCTTTCCGCCAGAAAAGGGGGCAGGCCCGCGTCCAGGATACGGCGCTGGGCCCCGGCAATATCATAGGGCACGGACTTGAAATGGATGGAAAACTCCTCTCCGTCGAAAATGGCGTACGCGGCCTCCGGGTTGCCGTCCCGGGGCTGGCCCACGCTGCCGGGATTGATCAGGTAATGAGCCTCCCGCTCCAGAACGACTTTGGGTTGGCGAATTTCCTTTGAAGCCACCGTGCCCCGGATATCCCGGATCCACAAGGCCCGGCGATGCGTATGTCCGAAAAAACAGACTCTTAATTTCGTCTGCTTGGCCATTTCTTTGAAGACCCGTTTTCCCTGAAAGTGATAGGCAATATAAGTGTCGGTGCTGGTGGGGGTGCCGTGGCAGGCCAGAAAACGTCCCCCCAGCTCCTGGGTCAAGGGCATGGCCTGCAAGAATTTCAGCAACCCCGGGTGAATCTGCTCCCGGGACCAGATCAGGGCTTGATAAGCGATGATATTGAAGTTCTGGGCCCGTTCCGGCTCCAGCAGGGCCAGGTCGTGGTTCCCGGCCAGATTAACCAGATTTGAGGTTTGCAGGATTAGTTCCAGACACTCGTTGGGACTGGCGTTATAACCCACCAGGTCCCCCAGGTTGAGGACGGCCTCCACCTCCTCCCCGCGGATGGCGCCGAGCACACTCTCCAGGGCCTCTAAATTACTATGGATATCGGCGATGATGGCCAGACGCATTTTGAAAAACGGTTTTCTGTTTACTGTTTTCTGTAAGAAAACCAGTGTTTAGGCAGTGGTTTTCAATAAAAAGCCTCTTGGTTTTCTATATCCTTTAATATCATGGGAATGAGCCATAGTGAATCTTTGGAGAATTTAACAGAAAACAGAAAACCATCTTTTCCCCGCCTTCCTTGACATTTCCCGGGATTCTGGTACCTTTGCCCCACCTTATCATGGAACCCGGCTATTTAGTAGAATTCTTCGACCAGAGACGCATCCTCTGCGGGATCATTCTGGAGCTGAAGGGGGAGCGCTTACATGTCCTGGCCCAGACCAACCGGGAGATGACCCTGGCCCGGAAACGGGTGCTCCATGCCTGCCCGAGCCATATTTCTCCCCAACTCCCCCGGCAGCAACTCCTGGCCCACCTGGAGAAAACCGCGCGCAAACGGGAGGCCTTAATGGCCTCCATCCGCTTGGAAGAAATCTGGGAGCTGCTGGCCCAGGAAACCCAGGCCCTGACCGCGGCGGAGATGGCCGACCTCTGGTTTGCCGGGGAGGCCACCCCCGATCAAAGGGCGGCCCTGGAGAGGGCCTTGCTGGAGGATCGCTTCCTCTTTAAATATAAGGAGGATCTCTGGGTTCCCAATTCTCCGGAGACGGTGGCCGGCCTCCAGGAACATTGGCAGCGGGAGCAGGAGCGCCTCCGGGAAATGGAGGCCGCGGCCGTCTGGCTCCGGGCCGTGTGGGACGGGGAAAAGGCCCCGGAGCCCAAAGGCAAGGGGCATCTGCTGGAGCTTTTACGCAGCCTGGCCGTATGGGGGCCTGAGGCCCCGGATTACGTCCAGGGGAAGGCCTACCTGGAAAAGGCCCGCCTCACCGCCCCGGACGCGCCCTTTCTTCTCTTGGTGCGCCTGGGAGTCTTCCAGGAAGACGAAAACCTGGACCTCCACCGCCTGGAGGTGCCCCGGGAATTTCCGGGGGCCGCCCGGGACCAGGCCCTGCATCTCTGCCACCGCCCCCCGCCGGACCCCTATGCTTCCCAGCGCCTGGACCTCACCGCCTGGCCTTGTTTTACCATCGACGGGGAGCGCACCCGGGATTTCGACGACGCCCTCAGCCTGGAAGAAGTACCGGCAGGATGGCGTTTGGGGGTGCATATCGCCGATGTATCCTCTCTGGTAGAGCCGGATACCCTCCTGGACCGGGAGGCCCAGGAGCGGGCCACCTCCATCTACCTCCCGGAACACCGCCTGCCCATGCTGCCGGAGGAAATCTCGGAAGATATCCTCAGCCTCCTGGCCGGCCGGGAACGTCCGGCCCTGAGCTTCCTGGTCACCCTCAGCCCTGAGGCCGACATACTCGACTGGGAAATCCGTCCCAGCCGCATCCGGGTGCAGCAGCGGCTGAGCTACCAGGAGGTGGACGGGCTTTTGCCACAAGACCCGCAACTCGCCAGCCTTTCCCGGTTAACCACCCTCCTTAAGGAGCGCCGTCTGGCCCAGGGGGGCTATGAGCTGAAGCTGCCCGAGGTGTGGGTGGCCTTCACCCCCCAGGGGGAGATGCAGGTAACCGTGGAAGACCAGGAGACTCCGGCCCGCTCGTTGGTGGCGGAGGCCATGGTCCTGGCCAACTGGCTGAGCGCCCGGTTCCTGGCGGAGCAAAAGGTGCCCGCGATTTTCCGCAGCCAGCCCGGGCCCCGGGAACCCATCAACCGGGAGGAGCCCAAGGGCCTCCTGGAACTCTACCGGGACCGCCGCCGCTTGAGCCGGGTGGTCATGGATCTGGAGCCCCAGCCCCATTGGGGCCTGGGATTGGCGCACTATACCCTGGCCACCTCCCCCATCCGCCGCTATCTGGACCTGGTGATCCACCGGCAGCTTCTCGCTTATCTGTGTGCGGCCCCCTTGCCCTATAATCATGAAGAGCTGGGACGGATTCTCACCGCCATCGAGCCGGCCATGCGCCGGGCCGGCCTCCTTAAGACCCGGCGCCTGCGCTACTGGCTGCTGAAATACCTGGCCGCCCGGGTGGGGCAGAAAAAAGAGGCCCTGGTCCTGGAAGCCCTGCCCCATCGCTACCGCCTGCTCTTTGCGGATATCCTCCTGGAAGTCTTCCTGCCCGCGCCCGCCACCCTGACCCTCAACCCCGGAGACCTGGTCCTGGTGCGCCTGGACCGCGTGCTGCCCCGGGAGGACCAGATCAAGGTTTCCCTGGCGTAAGAAGATTTTCACGCAAAGACGCCAAGACGCAAAGGAAAGGCGCAAGATGTAGGGTGGGCCATGCCCACCCTACATTTTCCCTTTGCGTCTTTGCGTGAGAAATTCTTATCTTCCCTCCCCGAACACCCTATCGAAGATCGCGGGAATATGGCGGAAATAGCGGTTCAGGTCGAAGATTTCGTTGATCTCTGCGGGCGACAGGAATTTGCTGATCTCCGGGTCGTCCTGCACCCGCTGGGCAAACTCCCCCCCCTCCTGCCAGACCAGCATGGCCGGGCGCTGCACCAGGCGGTAAGCCGCGTCCCGCTGCAGGCCTTTCTTGATCAGGGCCAGGAGCAGGCCCTGGGAGAAGACCAGGCCCCGGGTGAGATTCAGGTTTTTGGCCATGTTTTCCGGGTAGACCTGGAGGTTTTTTAACAGCCGCGTCAGGCGGGACAAAATGAAGTCCAGGAGAATACAACTGTCCGGGGCGATGACCCGCTCCACCGAGGAGTGGCTGATGTCCCGCTCATGCCAGAGGGCCACGTTTTCCAGGGCTGCCAGGGCGTTGGCCCGGAGGAGGCGGGCCAGGCCGCAGAGGTTTTCCGAGAGGATGGGGTTGCGTTTGTGGGGCATGGCCGAGGAGCCTTTTTGGCCCGCGGCGAACGCCTCTTCCGCCTCCCGGACCTCGGTGCGCTGCAGGTGGCGGATTTCCAGGGCCACCTTTTCCACGCTGGCGCCCACCAGGGCCAGTGTACAAAAAAATTCCCCGTGCCGGTCCCGTTGGATGATCTGGGTGGAAATGCTGGCCGACTCGAGATTCAGGATCGCGCAGGCCGTGGCCTCCACCTCCGGGGGCAGGTGCGCGAAGGTGCCCACCGCGCCGGAGAGTTTGCCCACGGCCACCGCCTTCCGGCCCTGCTCCAGCCGGTCCCGGTGGCGCTGAAACTCGGCATACCAGAGCGCGAATTTCAGCCCCAGGGTGATGGGTTCCGCGTGCACCCCGTGGGTGCGGCCCACCATCACCAGGTCCTTATAGGCGTAGGCCTGGTCCTTGAGCACGGCGAGGAGCCCGTCCACGTCTGCTATCAGCAGGTCCGCGGACTCCTTCAGGCGCAGGCCCAGGGCCGTGTCCAGGACGTCCGAGGAGGTGAGGCCGAAATGAAACCAGCGGCCGTCCTCCCCCAGGCACTGGGAGACCTGGTCCACGAACGCGGCCACGTCGTGGTGGGTCTTTTTTTCGATCTCCAGGATGGCCTCCACGTCGCAGACCGACTGGGAGCGGGCTCTCTCCGCCGCTTCCTTCGGAATGATGCCGTGCGCGGCCATGGCCTCCATGGCCGCCAGCTCCACTTGGAGCCAGGTGGCGAACTTGTGCTCTTCGGTCCAGATGCGGGCCATGGCCTCGCGGCTGTAACGGGGGATCATAATGAGTCACCTCTTATGATATGATTACCGGAAGATTATAAACAGAAGGCTGCGGGAAGAGAAGCAAATATGCAGGTTGGGGGAGAGTGGCAGAGCCTGTAGGGCGGGCGTCCTCGCCCGCCTCCGCACAGACCGGAAAGCCTGTGCTACCCGTTTTTTCTGGTTCCCAAGTTGTACTTGGGAACGCTGATTTTTCCCAAGCTTTGCTTGGGGTATTTATGGTTTAGTTAGCAGAAAGGAATAGCCGGCTGAAATGGTTCGCAAAGCACAGCTTTGCGCCAAAGTGGGTTCCCAAGCGCAGCTTGGGAACCAGAAGAAAAAGCTGGTGGGGCGGGCCTCCGTGCCCGCCAGGCGTCCGGCGGCCAGAAACGGCCGCCCCACCGACTTACTGCTGGTAAATTATTCTATATCCCTCGTTCCCAAGCTGTGCTTGGGAACGCCTTGGTCGCCAAGCTGAGCTTGGCGGCCATTTTCGTTCCCAAGTGAACCTTGGGAACGAGTAAATGTAGGGTGCGTCTCACGCACCATTTTTGGTGCGTAAGACGCACCCTACAACTAAGGTGCCCAAGCAGAGCTTGGGCGGAAATCAATCGTTCCCAAGTGCAACTTGGGAACGAGCAAAAACAAGGGGCGGACACGTGGGTCCGCCCCTGTGGGTGATAGCCTTTCCAGCGCCTTACTGTTTAGCTCGCTCCCAAGGGCAACTTTGGAATGAGGGAAAAGGGCGGGCGAGACGCCCGCCCCTACGATTTTTCTTGATTTGCCGGTGAGCCAGCGGCTCATGAATGACTGCTTACCACTTACTGCTTACTGCTTACTGCTTACTGCTCACTGCTCACTGATCACTGATCACTGGCCACTGCCTTACCGCTTCAGGGACAGGACCTCTTCCAGCATGGTGTCGCTGGTGGTGATGACCCGGGAGTTGGCCTGGAAGTCCCGCTGGTAGATGATCATGTGCACGAACTGTTCGCTCAGGTCCGTATTGGACTGCTCCAGGGAGTTGGAGGTGATGGAGCCCAGGCCGTTGGTGCTGGGCGCGCCGGTCAGGGGCACGCCGGAGTCCTGGGTTTCGGTGTACAGGTTGGAGCCTTCCCGGTGCAGCTTGGTGGGGGCGTTGAACCGGGCCAGGGTGAGCTGGTAGAGGGGGGTGATCTGGCCGTTGGAATAGGTGCCGGTGATGATCCCCTCGTTGTTGATGGAGACTCGCTGCAAATAACCGGGGCCGTAGCCGTCCTGGGAGGCGTAGTTGGTCACCGAGGACGCGGCGTACTGGGTGGTGCTGCCGCCACTGGTCCCATTCATTAGCAGTCGTAGGGTGAGTGGCGCGGACATGCTACCGCCAGATAACGTAATGTCATAATCACCACCGGAAGTTAAGGTTCCACTAGCATTGAAGGTTAAAGGTGAAGTAGGGGTGGTCCCGTCATGATTAACGATATTGGCTGGCGGGATCGCCACTCCGTCTAAGGTTCCGGTGACATTCCAGGTATTGGCTAAGACGAGGTCTTTGGTAAAGGTCATATCCACGGTGTGGCTGTTACCCTGGGAATCGTAAACCGACAGGGCCGAGGAATAAGAGCCTCCTACCGCGGTGTTGGAGTCCAGGTTTAGGACCATTTCCATGTTGGCGGTGGGCTGGGGCGGGCTGTAATTTGCCGAGATGACGATGTCCGTGTCGGTGCCGCTGGGGCTGCCGTTGACCATCTGCTTACCCTGGACCTGGTAGCCGTGGGCGTTGACCAGGTAGCCATCCTTGTTCAGGGAAAAGTTGCCGTCCCGGGTGTAGTAGACGGCCCCGGCGGTGGGCTCTTTGACGATGAGGAAGCCGGTGCCGGTGATGGCCACGTCCACGTCGTCGGCGCTGGTCTCTAAAGACCCCTGGGAGAAGATGGGGGTAATCTGGGAGATGCGGGTGCCCCGGCCCTCCTGGCCGGGTCCGGAGCCGGTGGACACCATCTGGGCCATCAGGTCCTCGAAACACACCTGGCTGTACTTGAAGCCGGTGGTGCTGAGGTTGGCGATGTTGTCCCCCAACACCCCCATGGCCTCGCCGAAACTGCTGAGGCCGGTTAAGCCGGTATACATAGCGCTGGAAATTGACATATGTTAGCCCCTCCAAAGGCCTGGGTCCGGGACCGCGCCAGGGCGGCCCCGGGTTGCTGGTTTAAGACTCCTCGATGGAGATGAGATTACTCAGGGTAGTCAGACGGCCGTTGATTTTCAGATAGACCGTGCCGGAATCCTGGAGCACTTCCTCCACTTTGCCGGAAACCAGGCTGGCGGTAGTCACCGCGGCTCCCTCGGAATCCAGGGCGTTCACCTGGAAAGAATAGGTGCCGTCAGCCATCTGGTTGCCATTGCTGTCCTTGCCGTCCCAGGAAATCTGGTTCTCGCCGGCGGCTTGAGACCCCAGGTCCAGGGTGCGGATCACCTTTCCGCTGCTGTCAGAAATGGAGACGGTGACCTTCGAGGCGGCCCCGCCCAGGACGTAGGATATTTCCCCCACCTCGCCGCTGTTGACGGTGAAGACGTTCCCCTGGGCTTTTACCGTCTTACCCAGGAGAGACAACCCCTGAGACATTTGCTGGGAACTCTGGAGATTCGTGAAGGAGGTGGATAGGTCGCCCATGGTGGTGTTGAGGTTGATGAGTTGCTCCAAGGAGCTGAATTGGGACAGTTGGGCCACAAAGTCCTTGGGGTCTGCCGGGCTCAAAGGGTCCTGATACTGCAACTGGGTGGTGAGGAGCTTGAGGAAGTCCTCCTTGCCCATAACGCCGTTGGCAGCTGAACTCAAGGAAGAACTAGTTGTGTTCGTGCTGGATGACGAAGTGGTGCTGGTGTTAGTGGTGGTGGGGATGCTGGAAGTGGCAACGGAAAGTGTGGTGGCCATGGTCTTAATCCTCTAAAAGGTTAATCATGCAAAACAATCAATGCCCCCGGCCCATTGCCGCCGGGGGGTGGCCGGTCTTTCCCACTTGTCCGGGTCTTTTTTGCCGGCCTGCCTCTGGTCTCCGGGGGTCTGGGAAAAATTCAGGCTGGGCTGTCCCGCGGCCTCATCCTGATGGTGGAACTGAAACTGGGTCAGGATCAGGCCTTGCTGGTTCAGGGCCTGGGCCAACTGTTGCACTCCTGCGGCGGCCGCGTCCGCCACTGCCGAGTGGCTGGTGATGGCGGTAACCTCCACTGTCTGGCCCTTGAGGTTCAGGGTCAGGTCGAGCTTCCCCAGATCCGGGGGATTGAGGGTTAAAGTGACCTGGTTCTCTCCGGGACGGAGATTTCCCAAAACACCGGATTGGACCTGGGACCACACGGCTTCCCGGGCTTCCGGAGTCAGGTAGGAATTGACCGCAGTGGCCTGGCCCCCGGCAGCCGCCTGGGCCTCGGTGGGGGTTGCCATCTGCGCGCCGTTGCTGTTGAGATAGGCCAGAAAATTATTAAAGTCGCTGGCCCCGGTATTCAGGGAGGTAGCCCCGGCCAGGTTGGCTATCTGAGCCTGGGGGAGAGATCCTAAATCTTGGCCCAAATTGCCATTACCGCCTTCCTTCCCCTGGCTCGTATCAGCCTGCTGCAACAGGGGAACTTGACGGACCCTGACGCTTCCCGGCAGATAGACGGGCTTGGGACTCTCCTGCTGGTTGGAGGTGGATGAAGGGGCCATCTGCGCCAAGGTGGCCTGCAAATCCCCCCGGTTGGTGGGGGTGAAGCCCGAAGTCAGCGTCTGGGCCAATTCCGGGTCCATTCCGGCCTGGGTCAAAAGCTGACGCCATTTTTCCAGGTCTGTTCCCCCATTCAGCAGCGGCGTGGAATTACTGACCTTATTCAAGGTCGCGGCATCATTGGCGGTCGCTCCGGAGGACGATTTGACACTCTTCTGGATGAGTTCCCAGACCTGGGCCAGGGGAACGCCGTTGGGAAAATTTTGCTGGTTCAAACCCGTCAAGGACTCCGCCGGCACCCCCAATTTCTGCAGCTCCAGGCGCAAATCCCCCAGGGCCTGGGGCGGCAGGGTCAGGTCTTGCCAGAGGCGTTGGTAATCGGGTTGATTGGTGAGGTTCTGGACCGCGCCCAGTTGTGATCCGGAAGACGCCAGGGCCTGCTTCAAGGTGCTTTGGATGCCTTTCTGCCAGGCGGCCTGCACATTGGCGGCCGTCAGTCCCTGCTCCTGAACCTGGGGAGAATTTAACAGGTTTTTCACCTGCTCCGGGGGAATGCCGGCCTGCAGGAGAAAATCCTGCACTTGTGAGAGACGGTCCGGGGGCACTTTCAGGGCCTGTTCCGGTTGTTGATTCAAGGAATCCATTAAAGCCTTTAAAGCCGGCGGCAGATCCAATTTTATGGAGGCGTTGGCCAACTGGGAAGATGTTGCCTGACCAAGCTGGGCCGCCAGGGCCTGCTGGGAGGAATTTTTGGCAGCCTCCTGCCAGGCGGCCTGCACATTCTGGGCGGTCAAGCCCTTGGTCTGAAAAGTATCCGCATTTAGGAGGCGATCCACCTGGGCCGCGGGGAGTCCGGCCTGCTGGAGAAAGGTCTTCAACTCCTGGAGTTGGTCTGGGGACACCTTCAGGCACTGCCCCGGCTGCTGGTTCAAAAATTCCGTCAAGCGCTTCAGGGACGCTGGCATCTCGGTATTCGGCTGGGCCACCGCGGCCGCGAGCGCCGAGCTATCCTTGGTGCTTTTCCCGGACAGCCTCTCGGCCATGGACCGGGTTTCCGCCTGCAACCGGGAGGCCCTGCTTTTGGCTTCCCGGACCATGGCGCCCCGGGTGGATTCCCATTTGGACCGGTCGTTGACCACGGTAGAAGTGGAGGAAGATGACGCAGGCCGGGCCTGGCGCAGTTGCGACTTCAAGCTGGAGCGGTCCGCGGAGCGGGAAGAGGAGCTGCTATAACCCCGGGACGATATCCGGGACTGGAGCAGGGATTGAAACCGGTCCTGGCCTGGATATCCCTGGGCCTTTCCCGGCGTCAGGGACTTCAAGTTCAGAATCGGGGGCGTAATGCCGCTTGCCTGCATGCCTCCTCCTGGGCGCAGAATTCGAGTCTGCCCGTAGGGGAAGCAAGGGCTGTGCCATTTGTAAGTTAAAGGAATATTCAAGAAAATTCGAGGTCTGATGAAAATCCCTGGGCTGAAACCGGCAAAATGCGCCTCTCAATGCGGCAAAAAATGCCGCTTAAATACAGTTTTCAGTTTCCGGTTTCCGGTTAAAAGCATAAAGATTGTCAATATGTTACCTGGCAAATGGCTATTATTTGCCAAGGGAAATGGTATAATCCTGGAAAATTTGCAGAAACCAGCGCCATGAAACGTAGAGCTAGCAGAGCCATCCATATCGGTCCGGTGCAGGTCGGGGGCGGGGCCCCGGTGGTGGTCCAGTCCATGGCCAACACCGATACCCGCCAGGTGGGAGCGACGCTGGCCCAGATCCGGCGCCTGGCGGCCGCGGGCTGTGAAGTCGTGCGTCTGGCAGTGCCGGATCAAAAGGCGGCCCGGGCCTTCGGGGAGATCAAGGCGGAAAGCCCCGTCCCCCTGATTGCCGACATCCACTTCAACCATCGCCTGGCCCTGGCGGCCCTGGAACAAGGGGCCGATGCCATCCGCATCAATCCCGGCAACCTGGGAGGGGAAAAAAAGACCCGCCAGGTGGTAAACGCTTGCCGCGAAAAAGGCGTGTCCCTGCGCCTGGGGGTGAATGCCGGGTCCCTGGAAGCGGACCTGCTGGCCCGGTACGGAGCGCCCACCGCCAAGGCCCTGGCGGCCAGCGCTCTCAGGTGGGTACGGCAATTCGAGGACTGGGGCTTCCATGATTTCAAGATTTCCCTGAAATCCTCCGACGTTTTGGTAACGGTGGCGGCTTACCGGCAGTTGGCCCCCCAGGTGGATTATCCTTTCCACCTGGGCGTCACCGAGGCCGGCGGCCTCATCGCCGGCACGGTGAAATCCGCGTTGGGCATCGGCCTGCTTTTAGCGGCAGGGATCGGTGATACCTTGCGGGTCTCCCTGACCCGGGACCCGGTGGAGGAAGTGCGGGTGGCCTACGAGATCCTCCGGGCCCTGCACCTCCGGGAGCGGGGGGTGGAACTCATTTCCTGCCCCACCTGCGGCCGTTGCGGCATCAATCTATTCAACCTGGCCGAAGAGGCGGAACGCCGCCTGCTGAATATCACCGCGCCCTTGAAAGTGGCCATCATGGGCTGTGTGGTGAACGGCCCTGGTGAGGCCCGGGAGGCGGATGTGGGCATCGCCGGAGGGAAAAAGGCGGGGGTGCTCTTTAAGAAAGGCCGGCTGGTGCGGAAGGTCCCGGAGAAGGAGCTGCTGGCTGCCCTCCTGCAAGAGGTGGAGGCCCTGACCGGAGAAAAGGTAGGTGACCCCTAATATATTAAGGTAATAAAAGAAAGCATCTTTTTAAGAATTGAACAGTATTCTTTATCCCCAAGATTTTCCCTGCCAATCTAATGCCGCCGGCTTACCGCCGGCCAGTTAATTTTTATTTCAGGAATTTGGAACAATTACCGAAATAATCTAGGAAGTTGGAGAATTATCTTGCATCAAGGCTTTTGTTGGGAAAAAGGAAAGATTTTAAAAAATTTCTTGACAAACGGCCTTGAAGTTCTTAATCGAGAAAGTAAATACCCTAATCACACGGGGGAGCGGCAATGAAAATTGTGGGCCTAATTTTAATGATGGTTTTGTTGTTTGCAGGATGCGCTACTTTTCAGCATTCGGAGTTGATCTCCACCGATCAACAAGGATTTGCTGCCGGTAGATACTCCCTCGACAGCCAAGGACCGACGGGCAGTGTTCTTATTTCCGGTACCGGAGCTGGTTGGGGCGCCCCCGGGGCCGGCGGTTTTGGCGGCGCGGCAATCTTTGGGGAAACCGGGCCCCCCAAGGGCAATGCCCTTAATTTTGCCAGATCGGTGGCCATGATCAATTACAGCAAGAAATTAAAATCGGTCAAATATGATGAACTCGGCGGCATCATCGAGTACGAGTTTGACCAGCAGCCCGTGCCCGGCAGAAGCGGCTCCGCCGCGGTTTCCAGTCAACCCAGGCTTCCTTCTTCTTTTGGCTACCAACCGGTGGAATAAGGGTGGCAGTTATGGGCATAAAGACAATTTGCTTAATTTTATTAACGGGTTTAGTTTTTGGCTGTGGCGCCAGCGTGCGGGAAGGGGTGCCGCTGGTCTCATCCGACCAATATAATAATCGCACTGCCGCCCTGGGTGGCGATAACCACCTGGTTTTTAATCCCGAGGAGGATGTGGAGGCGGTCTTGCCTGATATGCGGGATCTGCCTATGCCCGCGAGTTTGAAAAAGGGGAAGAACGTCCGCCTCTATACCGGCATCATTAAAAATAAAACCAGGTATGACGTGGAGGTCCCTTCCAGCAACAGCGGCGCCATCCTGATAATCCCGGCCAAGGGCTGGATCGAATATAACTCCTGGGTGCCCAGGTTCGATCTAACCGCTTACCGCGACGGCAAGCCCTTTTATTGCATGAAAATATTTGCCAATCCCAAAAGCTATCCCTTCATGTGCCAAAAATACGATTTCATGATAGAAATCGTGAAAGCGGAGCCGAAGGCCAAGAAAAAGATGAAAAGGGCAATAAAGAAGAAAAAATTGCCGGGGGCAGTGGAAGGGCTGGGATAGAGGGAGATAGGTCCCCTCCATATTTTATTTTGAGGATCTAACGGGGAAAGCTGGAAGGCGCCGGCTTTCCCCTGTTATTTTCGCAGCAGATGGGGCGGGCCTCTGTGCCTGCTACTACGACAGGCGGCCAGAGACGGCCGCTCCACCAAGCAATTGCATGTTTTTAACTTTTCGGAATATTGAAAAAGAGCGGTACAATAGGCAGGTTTTTACTGATCACTGATCACTGCTTACTGCTTACTGCTCACTGCTCACTGCCCCTCACACCGGCCGGGTTACCGGACGGGTAAGGTTTTCCAGGATGTCCAGGTAGACTTCGGAGTAGGTCAGGCGGTCCTGGCTCCAGGCATATAAAGCATTGAGCATCATGGCGGCCACCATGAGGTTGGTGAAGAGGAGTTGGGGTGCCCCCGCGGCCATGAGTTCTTCGCAGGAGAGATCCGCGGGATTCCGGTCCTGGGGCTGCGCGATTTCCGGGTGGTAGCGGCTCAAGGAGGGGGTGAGGTTGCGGCCTTGCCGCCGCGCGAAAACCTGGATGTTGCCGTCCACAAAATCATTGCCTCCGGAAATGAGGGTGATCTCCGGCAGAGTGGCGGCATGGTCGCTCACCAGCTTCCGGCTGGCGTGATTGTCCACCATCAGGAAGACCACCTCGCCTTCCCGGATGAGCCGGGAGACGTTGTCCCCGGTGACAAACTCCGGCACGGCCCGGAGGGACAGGTTTTCGAACTCCTGGGCCAGTTCCTGGGACTTCACCTCGGCCTTGTTCCCCAGACGGCTGAAGGACTGGCGGGAGGCGTTGGCCCGCTCGAAGCGGTCCCCGTCAATGAGGGTGATCCGGGCCTTTTCCCCGGAATACTGCAAATACCGGCAGAGAAAAGGCAGCAACGCACAGCCGATGCCGCCGATGCCCACAGCTTTGATTTCCAGCATAAGGCTCCTTGAGGCAGTAATCAGTAATCAGTAATCAGTGAAAGAAGCGTTATTCCCTAGGGCCTGTTTTTACTGATCACTGATCACTGATCACTGACCACTGATCACTGACCACTGACCACTGATTACTTCCTCCGCCCGTCGTCCCTCACGTTCCAAATTCAATGGGCCGGGGCAGGGGGGTGACCTTGCTCTCCACCTCAGCGGCCCAGTCTTCCACAGGGGACGCCTGCTCCCAGGGGATGGGGTAGGGGTTGAAGAGGCGCTCCGGGGGGATAAGGCCCCGGAGGCCCTGGACCACCACGGAACAGGAGATGGTCAGGCCGCCGTCGATGTTCCCCAGGGTGATATGAAAGCCGTCCTCATGGCGTTCGTCATTCTCATCCCTCTCGGAGTGGAAGGCCTCCACGCCCGCGTGGCTGTGGATGGTGCCCAGGCGGGTGAGGCCCGCGGGGAATTCCTTGACTTCGTAATCGCAGTGGCCGCCCCCCACGGTCTGGTGGGGAATGACCAACTCATAGGCCTTGGTGGCCTCACGCCAGGCCAGGAGGGCCACGGCCTCGCTTTTATAGCGGGAGTAGACCGCCTGGAAAAAGGCCAGGGCCTGGAGGAGCAGGGCCCCGGGCAGAGGGGGGGCGGTGAGGCGCACTTCCGGCTCCTGGGCCTCCAGCCAGGGGATGCCCCGGGCGGGTACCGCGGCCGCAAAGAAAGGAGTGCTCTTCACCAGGAAAAGGCCGTCCCGGGTGAGGAGGTAATAGATGGGCTCGTCAGGGGGCGTAAAATCCTGGTCTTTCAGGTAGATGGGCAGCATGAGGATAGGTCATTTGAAGGCAACGGCTTTAAAAAATGTGTAGCAAAAAGTCCCGTCAGCATCCGCAGTCCGGTAGAGATCGCGGATGCCCTGATCGAACTTGGCGGGCTCCATCAGTCTTGCCTGTATGGCCTGGTCCCGCACTCCTTCGATCATGGCCGTAAAAGTCTTTTTAATAAAACCATCAACCAGTTCCGGTTTGCCGGCATCCACATAGACCAGGCGAGGGGACACCCGGATGTCGGTGAATCCCGATCTCCGGAGCAGTGGGTACAGCTCCCTGCCGATTAAGGCATTGCCGCCCAACTCGGCCTGTAACTTGATCTGGCATTGGATTGCCTGGTGGGCTGCCTCACTGTCCGGGTAAAAATACGCGGAGCCGTGATCCCCTTCAATTATGGTGATCGAACCTCCGGGTTTGAGAACCTTTTGCAGGGAGATAATGGCGGCCAGGGGATCCTGCAAGTGCTCCAACACGAAACAGACGAAAGCATGGTCGAAGCTGGCCGGCGGGAAGGGAAGATGATAAATGTCGGCCCGTTGAAACTGCACATTAGTCAAGCCTGCGGCTCGCACTTTGTGCCGGGCCTGCTCCAGGGACAACTCCGAGATGTCCACCGAGGTAAAAGAGGCCTCGGGATTCTGCTGGGCAAGAGTCAAGGTTTGGGAGCCGACGCCGCAGCCGGCCTCCAATACCAGACTTCCCGGGGAGAACAGGGAATCTGCATGGAGGAGTTCGGTCAGCGTGGAGGCCTGGTCCTGGAGACGCTGATTCTCTCTCTCCGAATAGCCGTGGACATAAGACATTTGCACGAAAATTGGATTCCCATTTAAATTTTTGGCTTATAAAGTGGGCGCGATGAACACCAGCAGCCGCAGGCGGGTGAGGGCCCGCAGGCCGTGGGGTTCGGATACCGGCATAATTTGCAGCATGCCGGCCCGGGCCGGGATTTCCTCGGGGCCGCCGGTGAACACCCCTTCCCCTTCCAGGATCAGGAGGGTCACTTCCGAGTCGGCGTTATGGGAGTGCACCGGCAGTTCCTGGCCGGGCTCAAAATTGAAGGTGAGGAGCCGCAGGTTGGGAGAATCGAAGAGCAGTTCCCGGTAAGGTTTATCCGGACTGAACTTGGCTGCTTCCGGTAAATTAAATAATTTCATGCCGCCTCCTGCCCCTGGGGGGCAAATCCGGAATTAGTGCAGGTCGTGGCGAAGACTGACGCTGATGGGGAAGATAATAGTTTTCTTCAAAAACTTTGTCAATCAAGGAAACTGCCTGGCCATAAAAACCTTCCTTGCTAAATCTTCGGAATCCTGGGAAAATATCGGTATCTCGGAAATAGGAAGGTCATCAGGGTGACTCCACTCATCGTCCTCGCCGGGGAGGCGTCCGCCCCCTCCCGGGAACTGGCCGCGATCCTGGCCGGGAACGGTTACGAAGTAGATTATTCTTCCCTGGAGGAAGTGCTGGGGGAGGGTTTTCGTATTCCGGACCTGTTGATCGTTCTGGATGAATCTCCGGAAACCTACGACGCGGTGCACCGGCTTAAGTCCCTGGACCCCTTCAAGGAAGTGCCCCTGATCGTCGCCCTGGATCAGTTTGAAGCCGGGGCGGTGGCCCGGGCCCTGGAAAGCGGCGCGGACGAGTTTCTGGTGCAGCCCTTCCGGGCCCCGGAGGTCTTGGCCCGGGTGGCGGTGCTGCTGCGCCTTCAGGATGACCGGCGTCTCCTGGTGACTTCCCGGGAAGAATTTAACCGCATCTTCCACGAGACACCCCATCCCCTGTTTCTCTGCGACCGCCAGGGAGGGTCTTATACCCTCAACCCCACCTTGGCCCGTCTGTTGGGCTACTCTCCCAAAGGAGACCGGAAATTGCCCCAGACCCCGGTTGATCTGCTCTACGGGCCGGAGGACCGGGAACGGCTGCACCAGATTCTCTCCCGGGAAGGGGAGGTCAAGCATATCAAGGTGAATCTCCGGAGCCGGGAAGGAACCCCGGTGCCGGTGCTGCTCAATGACCTGGCCCTGCCGTCTTCGGGGCCGGAGGTGCACGGCTTTCAGGTGGCGCCGGTGGGTTCTCCTTCGCCTTTGAAAAAAGCCCTAAAGGGGTTGGTGGAGCATCTTCTCCCCAGCGCCCGGGATTACCTGGCCCTGTTGCAGTTGACCCCCTTGCTGGGCGGCCGCTATGAGAAGATCAAGAAATTGGGGCAAGGCAGCTTCGGGGAGGTGTGGCTGGTGGTGGACACCGAAGAACTGGGCCCCCAGCGCCAATATGTGGCCAAGATTCCTTTCCTGAAGGCCGCCAACCCCAAATTTCGCAAAGAGGCGGCTATCTGCGAGAGGTTATCCCCTCACCCCGGGGTGGTGGGACTGGTGAACACCCTGGAGGAGGACGGCAAGCTGGTCTTGATCCAGGAATACGCAGCCGGGAAAACCCTGGCGGATATGCTGGGGGAGGAGGTGCCCCGGCCCCTGGTGGAGCGCATCATCCTGCAACTGATTGAGGTGGTGGCCCATGCCCACCGGCACCAGGTCATGCACCGGGACATCAAGCCCAACAATATCATCATTCAGCCGGACGGGGTTTTAAAACTGCTGGATTTCGGCGCGGCCAAGATTCTTAAGGACAAGGATATCAGCGCCACGGTGGTGGGCTCCCGGCCTTTTATGGCCCCGGAGCAGATCATGGGGGAAAGCGAAAGGCGCAGCGACATCTGGGCCATCGGCGTGCTCATGTATCTGCTCTACACCGGAGAACTGCCGTTTTACAGCGAGGTGGAGAAACTGCTCATCGATATGATCCTGGAGCAGGAACCTCTGCCGCCCCGGGAAGAAAACCCGGAGATTCCTCCGGCCCTGGAGGCCATTATCCTGAAATGCCTGAAAAAAAAGGTGGAGGAGCGCTATCCCCAGGCCCTGGCCCTCCGGGATGACCTGCTGCGCCAGTTTCCCCACTACGGCACCCAGACGGGGAGGTGGCCGTGGATCCAGTGACCCACGTGGCCAGCGGTTTACTCTTGTCCCAACTGATTCCGGCGCCTTCCCGGGGTTGGGCCGCCGCGGCCGGGGTGATCTTCTCCGTGCTGCCGGACCTGGATTATTTTCTGGGGATGAGCGACCGGCTGGCTTTTATCCGCTACCACCGGGCCTTTACCCATTCCTTGCTGGCCGTGCCGCTCTGGGCCTTGCTGGGAGCCGGCGCGGGCCGGGTTCTGGGCGGCCCCCGCTGGTTTCAGCCCCTACTGCTCTTGGGGCTGGCGGTCCTGGCCGCGCACCTGCTCCTGGACCTGGCCACTTCTTACGGCACGCAACTTCTCAGTCCCTTTTCCAGCCGCAAGTTCTACCTGGACCTGGTCTTCATCATTGACCCTTATCTCACTTTTATCCTGGGGGCGGGCGCCCTGGCCGCGCTCTGCTCTCCAGGTTGGGGCTGCCGCGCGGGCGCGGTCTGCCTGGCCGGCGCGGTGGTCTATTTCTTTATTTGCGGCTACTACCACCATCAGGCCCTCTCTTTGGCCCGGCAGGTATTTCCCAAGGAAATCCGGGCCGGGGCCGCGGTGGCCGCGTTGCCCCAGCCTTTCTCCTGCCGCCGCTGGCAACTGATCGCGGCCCGGCCCCGGGAAATCAAGCAGGCCCTGGTGGAGATGCCCTATCTGGCGCGGTCGGGGATAAACGGGAGTATCAGGGAGGTCCAGGAGGCCCCCGCGGCCATCCCTTGTCCCCGGGTGCCCGCCGGGGGCTACCAGCCCCCGGAGAGCCTGATTATTCAGGATTGGCGGGCCGCGGCCGCAACGTTGCCCGCTTACGGCCCGGAAGCCCGGCGGCTTTTAGAGATTTATCTGGATTTTGCCCGCTTCCCCTTGCTGGCCCGGGCCGTAACCCAGTCGCAGGACTTCCTCCTGGAATGGGTGGACCTGCGCTTCACGGTGCCCGGGCGGCCTTTCCCCTTTGTTTTGCAGATGCGCCTGGATGCCGAAGGAAATCTGCTGCAAGGAGAGATCGGCCGGTGTCAGGAGAGAGTCGAATAAATTCGGGCGCAAGCCTCAATTTGCGAAACTTGTTGCTTGAAGCTGGCAATTTTCAACTGCTCGTTCCCAAGTTGCATTTGGGAACGACAATGGACGCCAAGCTAAGCTTGGCTGTCAATGCGTTCCCAAGCAAAGCTTGGGAACGAGCCATTAATGAGCCTCCGGCTCACCCGTAAATCATGAAAAGTTATGAGGAGTTATGGTGGGCAGTGCCCACCCTACAAAAACTTTTTCGGACAGATGAGAATAAAATGCCCCAAACGCCAGTAAATAACCTGTTCTCCGGGATTCCCCGGGAATTCCCCCAGGAGATCACCGAGGTTCTCTTAGAAACTCCGGGATTTTCTTTGGAGCGCATCGTCTCTTCCGGCCAGGCCACGCCGCCGGGCCAGTGGTACGACCAGGAGACCCATGAGTGGGTGGCGCTCCTGTCCGGCGCGGCCGCGCTGTTATTCGCGGGGGAGGACCAGGTCAGGATCATGCATCCCGGAGACTATGTCCTCATCCCGGCCCATTGCCGCCACCGGGTGGCATGGACCGACCCGGAGCAAAAAACCGTGTGGCTGGCCCTGCATTTTCGGGATAATATTGAAAAGACCTAAACAATCGCCCATGGCCCGTTGGCTCATCCGTAAATTATGAAAAGGTCGTTAGGGCGGGCCTTAATGGCCGCTATGACGGCAGGCGGCCAGAGACGGCCGCCTCACCTATTCACTGCGTATCTTTAACTTTCATTATTGATATACTTGCGTCTTCATTTGCGCCTTTGCGTCTTTGCGTGATGCCTTGCTTTTCAAAACTGGTGATGGAAAAGAAATGGCTTATCGTGGTGCCAACCCTTCGATTAACCTGGTTAATTGTCAGTTTGCTGTTTATTTCGTTGCCGAATCCGGGATTGGCTGGACCCATGAACCGTGAGGAAATCCGGGCCCATTTAACCGCCCATCTCCACTACCTCAGCGTCACCCTGGGGGACCGTTCCGTCTTCCGGCCCGGGAACCTGAAGAAAGCGGAGGACTATGTCTTCCGGAATTTTCAGGACATTGGCTGCGCCCCCCGGCGCCAGACCTTCATCTACCAGGGCCGGGAAGTGAGCAACGTCATCGCCGGGGACCAGGCCCCGGGGGGCTACTACATCCTGGGGGCCCATTTTGACACGGTGGCGGGGACCCCTGGCGCAGACGACAACGCCAGCGGCGTGGCGGTACTTTTGGAGGTGGCCCGCCTGGTCCAGAGCAAAAAACCGCCCCGGCCCTGGACCTTCATCGGCTTCACCACCGAGGAGCCCCCCGCGTTTTTCACCCCCTACATGGGCAGCCGGGTCTATGCCAAACGGGCCCGAAAGAACCGGGAGAAAATCCTGGGCATGCTCTGCCTGGAGATGGTGGGCTACTATAGCCGGGAGCCGGGGAGCCAGGAGCTGCTTTTCCCTCTGCAGTTCATGGGCTATCCCACCACCGGCAATTTTATCGGCCTGGTGAGCGACCGGCGCTCCAAACCGCTCCTGGAGAGGCTGGATCAGGCCATCAAGCAGGGCTGCCATCTGCCCACCGTCACCCTGGCCGTGCCCCTGGGAGGGCATATTCTGCCGGAGGTGCGCTTGAGCGACCACGCCAATTTCTGGGACGAAGGCTATCCCGCCATCATGCTCACGGACACCGCGTATCTGCGCAACCCCCATTACCACGGCCCCGGGGACGTCATGGAGAACCTGGACCTGGAGGCGATGACCGAACTGGTGCTGGGGCTGGTTAATTTTGTAGGCAGCGAGCGGTGAGCAGGGCTCAGGGGCCAGGGGCCAGTGATAAAGTAATAAGTAATAAGTAATAAGTAATAAGTAAAAAAATCAGACTGTTAAGGGCTAAATTTCTTTTTACTGATCACTGCTTACTTTCCCCAGACAACCAGACAGCCGGGGAAAAGAGGCCACCAGGCCAAGTGGCAGGGTAAAAGACCGCCCCAGCAGCATCTGGCTCATCTCCAGGCCGTTGGCGATGGCCTGGCCCGCGGGGTGGTTGTTGAAAATCAGATAAACGTCCGGGGCCTTGGCTAGTAGTTCCCGGGTCCGGTCCGCCAGGTCTGCCAATTCCTCCGGCGGATAATAATAATCGTACCGGGCCTGGCGGTCCTCTCCGAACTTGAACCATTCGTCTTTCCGCCGGCCGTGGCACCGCAAATAGCCCAGGGAGCCGGTGACCCAGCGGGTCGCGCCCAGGGGGTAGGAAACCAGGGGTTGGTCCAGATTACAGAATTCCCAGCCCGTCTCCCGTAAAAATTCCCGCACTTCTTTGCTTTGCCAGGAACGGTGGCGCACTTCCAGGGCCAGGGGGAATTCCGGGAAGGCCCTTTTGATCTCTCCAAGATAGGCCCGGTTTTCTGCCGTATTATGAAAAGAATAGGGGAATTGGGCCAGGAGCGCGGCCAGACGCCCCGCGGCCAAGAGAGGCAGGAGGCCGTCCCGGAACTGCTCCACTTCCGCCTCTACCATCTGCCGCTCATGGGTGAAGCGATTCAGCAATTTGGCGGTGAAGCGGAAATTGGGCGCATCCGCCACCGCGCCCAGCCACCGGGCGGCCACCTGCGGCCCCAGGGGCCGGTAAAAAGTGACGTTGATCTCCACCACGTCGAACCAGGCGGCCAGGAAGGTGAGGCGGTCCGTGCCCTTCATGCCCGGAGGGTAAACCACCCCCTGCCAGTCTTTGTAGTCCCAGCCTGCCGGGCCGATGCGGAGCATTTGGAAGCCTTTGGTGGTTGAGGTAGAGAAGGGAGTAATGGCCTTTAATCAGTAATAAGTAATAAGTAATAAGTAATAAGTGATCAGTTTTTCTACTTATTACTTATTACTGATCACTACTAAGAGGCCGCCTTGGCCGCATCCTCCCTGGCAAGCACTGCCTTCAGGGCCTCCAGGGCCACCTCCAGTTGGCTGTCGTCCGGCTCCTGGGTGGTGAGGCGCTGGGTGGCCAGACCCGGCCACAGGAGGATGCGGGCCAGGGGGTGATGGGGGTCCCTACCGCCCCAGCGGATGATTTCATAGGAGATGGCGGCGATGGGGAACATCAGGGCCACCTTGATGAGCACCTGGATGAAGTTGTTGATGATCCCGGGGCGGGTTAAGGGCGGCGCCAGGGGAAAGAAAACGGTGAAAACCAGGAGGCTCACCAACAGGACCACCAGGAGGAAGGAGGTGCCGCAGCGGGGATGGCAGGTGCAGTGGCGCCGGGCGTTCTCCACGGTGAGGGGTTCCCCGGCCTCGTAGGCGCAGATGGATTTATGCTCCGCGCCGTGATATTCGAAGACCCGGCGGATTTCCCGGAAGCGGGAGATGCCCCAGATATAACCCAGAATAAAGATGGTCTTGATGATGCCGTCAATGACGTGGAAGAGGAAGTCCGCCGGGGTCAGGGCGCGGCCAAAGAGGTATCCGGCCAGGCCGCTCAGATAGTGGGGCAGAAAGCCGAAGAGAAGAAAGGCCAGAAGAAAAGCCCCGCCCATGGTCAGGGCGATGCTCCCCCAGCCCAAAGAGGTCTCCTCTTCCTCCAACGCGGCCTGGGCTGAGAAGCTCAAGGCGCGAATGCCGGTGACCAGAGCCTCGATGAGAATCACCGGACCCCGGCAGAAGGGGCGTTTCAGGAGGGGATAGCGGGCCGTCAGGGAGGAGTAAGGCTCATCCTTCAGGAGCACTTCGCCGCTGGGCAGGCGCACGGCGATGGCCAGGGCCTGGGGGGAGCGCATCATCACTCCCTCCAGCACCGCCTGGCCTCCCACCGGCAAGGCGGGTTCTTGATGGTTCATTCAGCCGGTTCAGGGGCCTGGTTCTTTTGCTCCAGGTGGGCGTATTTGCGGCGGAACCGCTCCACCCGGCCGGCGGTATCGATGAGCTTCTGCTTGCCGGTGAAGAAGGGATGGCACTTGGAGCAGATTTCCACCCGGATGGTCTCCTTGGTGGAACCGGTGACAAACTCGTGGCCGCAGGCGCAGCGCACCTTGGCCTCGACGTAAGCGGGATGTATGTCTTTTTTCATAACTGGATTTTTCTCCCAGGGAAAATGCACAGTTTTGGACCAAAGCCCGAATATTTAAATTTATCTGAAATTTTTAGAAATGCCACTGAAAAACTGGATAATAGTGACGCTTCTTATTTTTCCTTTTGGCAGCGGGGACAAAAAAAGGTGCTGCGGCCTCCCTGGGTCAGGCGCACTACTATCTGGCGGCAACGCCGGCAGGGCTCCCCCTCCCGGCCGTAGACCAGGAGCTCCAATTGAAAGAGGCCGGTCTCTCCCCGGCTGTTCAGGTAATCGGACACGGTGGTGCCGCCCTTGGCAATGGCCGCCTTGAGGATGCGCCGGGTTTCTTTAAGCACCCGGGTCCAGTCCGGCAAGGACAGGCGCCCCGCGGGGATGCCGGGATGAAGCCGGGCCGCGAAGAGAATCTCGCTGGCGTAAATGTTGCCGATCCCGGCCAGGACCCGGCCGTCCATCAGGAAGTTTTTTAAGGCCCGGGAGCGCGCCTGGGCCTCTTTGGCCAGCCACTCCGGGGTCGCCTGCCGGGAGAAGGGCTCCCGGCCCACCTGGCTCAAGGGCGCCGGGTCCACGCCGGGGGGGAAGACCAGGGCCTGCCCGAAGCGGCGGACATCCTGGAAGACCAGTTCCAGGCCGCCTTCTAGTTTAAAGGTCAGATGCACGTGGGGCAGGGGCGGGGAGGCCGCGGGCAGGAGCAGCAGCCGGCCGGTCATCCCCAGGTGCAGGAGCAGGGTCACCCCGCCTTCCAGACGGAATACCAGATACTTGCCCCGCCGGGCCAGACGGAGGATTTTCCGGTGCGGCAGCCAGTGCGCCAAATCCCCGGGGGAGGACTCCCGGCGCAGGCGTTTCTCCCCCACGGCCACCGCCAGCAGGCGGCGCTTTTGCACCCGGGGGGCCAGCCCCCGGCGGATGACTTCCACTTCCGGCAGCTCCGGCATGGGCTTTATGCCCCCTTAGGGCTTAAAAATCTAAGAAAATTTTGCATATGCGCCTTAAGAAATTTATCCATTGATTCGATATAAATAATTGGAAGCATTCTTGTTTAGAAAGAAGCCTGGGCGGCGGCGCCGGGTTCCCGGGAGAAGGCCGGCCCGGCCGCGGCCGGATTGGTCCCGGCAGGTGATTTACCGGCAATGACCAGATTAAGCAGAACTGTGGCCGTTCTTCTCTTTTGGGGGCTTATGGCGGGCCTCTGGATACCCCAGGGGGCCGCGGCCCGGGACGTCCACCTCATTATGGCCCTGGATATTTCCGGGTCCATGAAGCACACCGATCCTCTGCGCCTCCTGCCCAAAGCGGCCCACATCATGGTGGGGCTCCTGGGCGAAAAAGACTGCTTAGGGATTTTAACCTTCGAGGATGTGACCCAAACCCGCCTGGCCTCCGGTCATCTTACGCCGGCGCAGAAACGCCGGGGATCTCAGGAACTGGCCCGTCTGCAACCCCGGGGCCTGTTCACCGATATCCATCAAGCCCTGGCCGGCGCCTTGAAAGCCAGTGAACCCCCCGGGGGCGCGCAGCGCGCGGTCTTGCTGATTTCTGACGGCCAGATGGACATCGATCCCCTGAAAGGTAACTCTAAGACATTTGTGGAGCGGGTGCACCAACAAATTATTCCCGCCTACAAGAAAGCCGGAATCCCCATTTATACCGTGGCCTTTACCCCGGAAAGCGACCAGGCCCTCCTCAAAACCCTGGCTGAGGAGACCGGGGGGCGATTCCTCTTGATCCCCGCGGCCCAGGACCTGCACCAGGCTTTCCTCAAGTTTTTTGAGGTCCTGAAGGGCCCGCAACTGGCTCCCCTGGTGGGCAACCGCTTCCTCATTGATCCCCAGGTCCAGGAGGCCATCCTCATAGTCACCCGTTCCCAACAAGGGCAACCGGTGATTCTGGAAAACCCCAAAGGCAAAAAGCTCAGCCCGGCCAGCGAGGGGGCCCGGTGGTTTTCCGCACCCACCTTCGACATGGTGACCCTGCCCAAGCCCGAGCCGGGTAACTGGACGGTATCCGGCCATAAGGACGGGGATGGCAAGATCATCCTGATGACGGACTTGAAACTGGAGTGTCCCCATCTGCCCGAGGAGGCCGGCGCGGATGAGGACCTGCTGGCCGGGGCCTTGCTGAAGGATAAGGACCAGCCGGTGACCGCGCCGGAAGTCCTGAATCAAACCACTTTTACCGCGGATTTGCAGGCGGAAGGGGGCAAGCCGGTGCAATTGCAGATGGGGCATCCGCCCCTGGAGCAGAAGGACTTGTGGCCCGCCGGCGCCCGGGTGGCCAAGTTCCCTCCGTACAACACCCCCGGCCAGTGGCAGCTCCGGATCAGAGTCCTGGGCAAGACCTTCCAGCGGGAAAGGAACATTTCCCTGAAAGTTACCGGGCCTTGGTATAAGACCCAGCCAGTCTCCAGGGATGGAGTCAGCCAGGTGGAATTCCTCCCCGGCCCGGGCCGGGAAGCCCTAGAATTGGCCGGATGGCTCAACCTCAGCGCCCCGGGCCGGGGGATCTCGGGCAAGTTTGTCCAACCCCCGCCGGGTAAAGGTTTTTGTCTGGCTTTGCCGTCCGATCTTTCCGGGCCTTTCCTGGTTAACGCCCAGTTGACCGGCGCCACGGCTTCAGGCCGGCCCCTGGTTCTGGAGCCGCTGCCGGTGCAGATAGACTCGACTCCCGGGGCCGCAGTCCCCGGCATAGGTCCCAGTCGGGCGGATGCGGCCACGGTTCAAGGGGCCAAGAAATTTTCCCGGAGCCGCAAGTGGTTCTGGGGCGTCCTGGGACTGGCAATCATTGCGCTTGGCCTGCTGGGGGGGGCAGCCTATCTGTACCGGCCCCGGCTCCTGGGACTTTTCCAACGCCGGCCTGCCGGAGAAGACATCCCTGACGATATTTCCCCGGAACAGCATGTCCTTCTCCTCCGGGCCCATGTGGAGAAGCTGCAAAAAGAGAAGGGTGTGCTCCAGGCGGATTTAAAAGAGCTGCGGGAGGAAAGGGATAAGCTGCTGGCCGCCAAGGAGGAATTGGAAGCCAGGCTGGGGCAGCCTTCCCGGGATTATCAGGAAAAGTCCAAGGTCATCAAGGAACTGGAAAAAAGGCTGGAGGATGCGGAAAAAGAGGCCAAGGCGGTGCAGGAGGAGTACATGGCCCTATATGCCCGCAGCCAACAGGAAAAGCAGGTAATTAAGAAGGGTTGACGAGCACGCTAAAAAAGACTTTCTGACGCTTTGCCCCGCCCGTCCCCAAGCCGTACGGAAGTTTCCCCAGGAACTCACATCCTCCAGATTACGTCCCCAATAATTCCCGCCTCGTGGAACATGCCGGAATATTTTTGAGCGATTTTATCTAATATTGCACCAGCCGGGCCTCAGGGTGCCAATGGTTTTTGACACTTAACAGTCTGGCCTCTCGCCAATACTCTTTGATTTCCTCCAGACTGAGAGGCTGTGCGCCATATCCAACCTGTCTCACTTCTTCCAAAATCTCCGCTGGCACCTGCAATTCGCCGGGAGGCAGATCACTTGTTTCCCGGGCCTCTCCCAGAATCACCACCACGGGCTGACCGTAATGTTCCCCGGCCATATTCCAGGTGATGGTGACCGGATAGCTGATGCAGCCGTTTCTATCCAGGGTCTGGCAATAGCCGTCAAATTCCGAAAACATCGCCTTCACGTCTTTGTGTCTCATCTAGAGACTCCTCTGTTACCTGTCTTCTCCGCGGTGGATTAGAAGTTAAAACCCGCGGTCATGTCTTCGCTGAAAAAAATCGGCTTCAAGACCAGAAACTTTGGGGGATTCTTCTCGGGCCTAGAGGCCCCCAAAACCTTTTCTAGACTGCGGCGGCCAAGGTTGCCGCATAATCTCAGCTTAAATTCATTTCTTTCAATGCCTTGACAAGAAGGATACCAAAGCTTACTAAAAAAGTTACATGAATTTATTTAGAAAGGAGGAAATAATCATGGCTTATTATTGTCCGCGTTGCGGTACCCAAATTTTGTCAGTAATGCATGGCTGCGGTGCAGACATTGACAGGTTTAAATGTAGTGGCTGTGGAAATTGGTCGCCTATAAGCGATTTATGCCCCCATTGTGGTAAAGACATCACCACCTGGATGTGCTCTAAGTGCGGGGGAGATATTTCCTCTTTTACTTGTACCTGCGGAAAAGTCATATCCGTATAGAAAGCCAGCTTACCGACAATTGCGGCGGCGGCTAAAGGCGCATTTTGACTGCGGCTTGTCCGCCTTGACTACCAAGGGGAGCCCCTCCACCTGCCGGCCGTTGAGCAAGGAAATGGCTCTCAGGCTTTCCTCCTGGGTATGCATCTCCACAAACCCGAAACCACGGGTTTGCCCGTTGTGCAGATAAGTGATGATCTTGGCCGAGGCCACCAAACCGGCCTCAGAAAAAAGGGTCTGCAACTCTTCTCCGGTCATTTGCTGGGGGAGGTTGCCCACGGATAATCTTTTACTCATCGTCTTCTCCTAGCCGGTTTTAGGGGCAGGCATTTATCCGCGCCTTCGCTGCGGTTGCCCCGGCGCCGGTCAGCTCGGTTCCCGTGATGGCAAGGACGCTTCTCTCGGGCTCTTCGAGTCCCAGCTCCATCATTCTAGCCGGCAGATCGGGTTTCCGGCTTAAAGTTCGCCGTTGAAAAGGGCTCCAGAGCAATTTGAGAAGATCGGTTTTCTTCATATGTCGTCCGAACAATCGCAGGAGCTTAAAGGTGCGGAGGGGCCGCCGGAAAATGCGGTGGGCAAAAAGCAAGGCGTAGCCTTGCATGCGCAGGCGATTCACCCTGGCGCTCGGCAGGACGGTGGGGTCAACGTCCGAGCACTTAAACCATTTGTGCCAATCCCGCGCGTCGTCAATGATCCCCCGGTCGAGGTACTCCTGCCATAAGGGGGTGCCCCGGTAAGCACATAAGCGATTAAAACCAAAGGTGTCCAGTTGCAGCCGGGCGGCGAAACGGAAGCTAGCCAGGATATCCTCCTCGGTTTCCCCGGGAGAGCTGATGACAAAAAACCCGTGCACCCTTTTGATGCCATGCCGCTTTGCTTCACTGACCGCGTGCTCCACCTGCCTTAGGGTCTGTTTCTTGTTCAGCCGGTCCAGCACCTTTTGTGTCCCTGCCTCCACTCCAAAGGCCAGGAAGGTGCAGTTGGCTTTCTTCATGATCGGCAGTTGATCCACCGCCACCGCATCCACCCGGCCTTCGCAGCCCCACTGGAACTGTAAGCCGCGGTCAATAATACCGCGGCAAACTTCGCTGATGCGCTTACGGTTAAGGAGAAAATGATCATCAGTCAGGTAAATGGAGCGATAGCCCAAATCGTTCAGTTGCTGCATTTCCCCCAGGACATGCTCCGCGGAACGGTAGCGCCATCTACCCCGGGCCAGGGAGGGAATATCGCAGTAGATGCAGGCATAGGGGCAGCCTCGCGAGGTCTGCATAGTGCAAAATTTATCCAGGGAGAGGACCGCGGGGACGTCCAGTGGCAACGACTCGATGTAATCGATGGGAAGGCTGGTCCGGTCGGGGTAAGGAAACTGATTCAGGTCCCCCAGGAGCGGACGTAAGACGTTCTCCACCGTCTTCCCGGCCCGTCGCCAGACCAGACCGGCTACAGAGCCGGGATCGGCGAGGTTGCTCAAATAGTCCGGCAGAAGCTCTTCGCCCTCCCCTATCCCCACGCAGTCGATGTCAGGGCAGTCTCCCAGGATGCGGTCCGAATTCATGGAGGCAAAGGCTCCCCCCACGATGATGGGAATGTGCGGCGCTCTCAACTTTAATCGCTGGGCCAGCTTCTTGACTGCAGGATAAGTGGTCGTGGAGAGGAAGGAGAGGGCAATGACGTGGGGCCGTTCTTCTTCTACCGCCTGGGCGATATGCTCCGTCTGCATCTGCGGATGACACGTATCAAACATCCGCACCATGTGCCCATGCTGGCGCAGTACCGGGGCCAGGGTCTGGATCCCCAGGGGTGGAAACCCCATCACTTTGATGCGGCCATTGTCAGACCGTGATCTATCCAGTTCCTTGGGGAGCAATCGGCAAAAATTTTCGTCTCTGACATAAACCAGGAAGACCTTCATAGGAAAATCCTTCGCATCTTGCCGATGCCTGGGGAATCGCGGAAATAGCGACGCTGATTCAGTTTCTGAACAAAAAGGCGGCCCGGAGGCCGCCTTTTGATTACCCGAAAATCACAGGACCGCTATTAAAGTAGCTACTTCCTACCACCTGCACTCCGGTTCTACCGGTAACCGCCGCGGCGGCCGCCGCCAAATCCGCCTTTTTGCTGCGGTTTGGCTTCATTGACTGCCAGGGGGCGCCCTTCCACATTCCGCCCGTTAAGCATGGAAATGGCCTTCTGGCCGTCCATTTTGGTCTCCATTTCTACAAAACCGAAGCCCCGGGGTTGACCCGTGTGCCGGTCGGTAATGATCTTGGCCGAACTTACGGCGCCGGCCTCGGAAAAAAGGGTGTTTAGCTGTTCTTCGGTCATCTCGTAGGACAGATTGCCCACGAATAATTTGATACTCATATCTTCTCCCTGTTGGTCTTGACGGGCCTGCCCGTCAGGACCTTTAAGTTCCTTCTTCAACCACCCCCGGCATTTCCTCCGCCGGCGGTGTAGTGGTTTTGCCCTGGCGACGCTTCATTTTTTCGTCGTTCTTCTCTTTGCGGGCCATCTCTTTGGCGCGCTTTTGCCAGCCGTACCGGTTCCGTGCCAAATTCTGCCTCTCTAAAGGTCAAAGCGCCTTAACTCCAAAGGTCCCGAGACCTCCGGAGTTAAGGCTATTAGGCTTTGTGGCCTACAGTTTTACTACGTTTTGGGCCTGAGGACCCTTGGGACCCTGGGTTACATCGAACTCTACCGCCTGTTCTTCTGATAGAGTCCGGAAGCCTTCGCCCTGAATAGCGCTGTGATGCACAAACACATCCGGACCGTTTTCCCGGGTAATGAAACCAAAGCCCTTCGAGTCATTAAACCATTTAACCGTACCAGTTTCCTTCATTGTGAAACCTCCAACAAATACTGCAAAGATATTCCCGCCAAAAAAGCAGGGCGCACAGCAGTCAGGCAAAAAAAATCGGCCGGGAATTAGCACCCCCGTCCGATTCTTGTCCAGGACTTGTGGCCCTGATTTCAGTCTGACATGCTAAACTTATAAGTATTTTACTGGAAATTTATTAATTGTCAAGTTAATTAAAATAATTATCCGCAGATTCTCTGGGCATCCTAATAAACTCCTATTAATAATAAAAATTAATTTATAATGTATCAATAATAGGTGACTTAGGCGAAAAAAATAGAATCCACTTATTATATAAGTTAACCTAAACCTAAGTTGAGTAGGAAAAGGGGGGTCCGCTATGCGTAAGCGTATTATCGGTCAAGGCTCTCGAGAGGTCGCAGCCGCAGAACCAGGCTGGCTGGACCTTGACCTTTTGGCCCAAGTCGAAATCACCTCCGAAGATGCCGGCTACCCCATTGAATCGGCCCTGATGCCGGGGACGGGCTTGGGCTGGCGAGCTGCACAGCCGGGGGAGCAATTGATTCGCCTCCTGTTTGATGCACCCCGGAGTCTCAGGCGGATTCACCTGATGTTCCATGAAGGGGAGCAGGAGCGCACCCAAGAGTTCGTGTTACGGTGGTCACCGGACGGTGGCCAGACGTACCGGGAGATTTTGCGCCAACAGTATAACTTCAGTCCGCCGGAGGCGACCCGGGAGGTCGAAGACTACGAGATCTATCTCGACGGGGTAACCGTACTCGAATTGAAAATTGTGCCGGATATTAGCGATGGCAGCGTCCGAGCCTCTCTGGCGCAATTGCGTATAGCTTAGGCTTGGCTGATAATGGCCGCTCCGCTGCTAGAACAGCTTGCCACTGTACCTGCAATTTTGGCGGAACTTGGCTATGGTGCAGATTAAGTTAGGGGGGGCTTAAAAAAGCATGTCAATGAAGTGGCTGTGGTATTCTTTCAGTTCTTTGTGGCATTCGCCGCAGAAGAGGCGCACCTCCCCCTGGATCTCCGAATCGTCGCTCACCGCGGAAAAGCTGCCATCCTCGTTTTGGACGTAGAAGGTGGTGATGGTGACCCCTTCGGCCACTTCGTAGAAATCGGTGTCATTGCCGCAATAAGGGCAGGAAATCTTCATTTCCCCTGCTCTTGCTGGATAATCTGTTTTAAGTCCTGTTTGTAGCTGGAGTTGTTGGGAGCCAGTTTGCGGGCCTGCTCCATTTCAATGGACGCGCGTTTGAACTGCTGCCGGGCTAACTTCTTCTTGCCCTGCTTCTCGTAAATTTCCCCCTGCTGCACAAAGAGGCGGGCCAGGTAAAAATGGGTGCGGGGGTCCCGGGGATTTAATTCGTTGGAATTCTGCAGTTCCTGGCGGGCCTTTTTAAACTTGTTCTGGTGGTAATGAATGATCCCCAGGTTCCGGAGAAGTACCGCGCGTTGGGCCTTTTCCGGAGATTTCAAGGCCTTCAGCAGCAAGATCTCCAGGCGGGCCATGGTTTTCTCGTCGCTGAGCACGGAATTGCCGTTGTTCAGCAGCCGGTCGCTGAGCCCGGCCACTTCCCCGTTGGAGAGAGACCGGCCCTTCAGGGCGTCCTCCAGGAGGACCTGATCGGGGAGACTGGGCTCCGGTGCGGCGGCCACCGGCGGCGGGGCTTCCTGGACCGGTGCCACCGGCGCGCCCAGGCAACCGGCCAGGGTGAACAAAAGAACCGGGGCCAGCCAGATTTTTCGATGCAGCACGGGCAGCATACCTCTTCTGAATGGGGTCAAGGCATTATTATCCCATCCCCGGGACCCCAGTCAACCCTTTTGAGACCTCTGCGAAAGTCTCAATTACTTTCCTCTTTGATCAAAATGTGGAGCAGGCGCCCTCGCCTGCTACTAGATGAAGGTGGGACAGCCGAGGGCGGCTGTTCCACCCGAGACTTTCGCAAAGGCCTCCTTTTAACAGCCGGAACCGCAGTCGGCGGTATCTGCTGTTCCCGGAAAAAGCGGAACCCCTGGCGGGCCGCCTGGGGGTTGACGCTACCCGGGGAATAGTCCAGACACCTGCTTGCCTGTAAGGGCCGTGGGGGATTTAGGCGTTGTTGGAGGAGGTCGGGAAATGGACCCTAGGAACCCAGGAGTTGCTGTTTCTCCAGGAGGGGCCGGGGGTCCACCAGGTGCCGGGCGAACCAGTCCTCGTAATCCGTGGCGCCCAGGGCCAGGGCCAGGATCTCTGAAAAGTGGAAGACGGGGACCTTCCTGGCCGCGGTGCACCGCACCTCCAGGTTGAGCTGGCACATGGCGCAGGAGGTGACCAGGCAGTCCGCGCCCGCAGCCACCGCGCTGCCGATGATTTCATTGACCAGGGGGGTAACCGCCTCGGGCCGCACCGCGGACAGGAAGCTGCCGCAGCAGCGCTGGTTATAAGCGCCGTGTATGGGTTGGCCCCCCAGGGCGGCAAGAATATTTTCCATTTCCGCCTGGTAATATTTTTGGCGTTGTATGGCCGGAGGACGGAAAAGGGTGCAGCCATAATAGGGCACAAATTTCAGGCCGTTCAGGCCGCGGACCGCCCCTTTCTTTAACTTGTCCAAGCCGAATCTAACCAGGACTTCCAAAAAATGGATGATCTCCAGGTCCGGGGAAATGGGGCGGCCCCAGCGGCGCTCCTGAGCTCGGCGAATTTCAGCGTCCTGCTGTATCTCCAGGTGGGCATGGCGGAGATGGTGCAGGCAACGGGGGCACATCACCAGGAGGGGGCGATCCGGGGGGGCCAGGGACAGGTTGCGGGCGGAGAGGTTAAAACCCAAGCGGGGATCGAGGCTGTAAGCCGATGAGGAGCCGCAGCAGTTCCAATCCTCCAGTTCCTGGAGGTGCAGGCCCAGGAAATGGCAAGCTTCAATCAAAGAGTAATTGCTTTCCATGGCCGTGGTGGCCATGGAGCATCCCGGGAAGTAGGAAAATTCGAGGATCTCCGGAGTACTCATCTGGGTTTCACTTGCCAATAGGGGAGGAAGAGACGGCTGATTTCGTCCACCGCCCTGATCTTGGAAGGCATCAGGTCCAGCTTGCGCCGGGACAGCATTTTCAGGCCCAGGTCCACGTCTTTGAACCAGTGGCCGGTAAGGAGCTTATGGCGCAGCATGATTCCCAGCTTGTGGGTGCGGCCGTAGCGCTCTATGGAGCGCAGGACCTCCAGGTGAAAGGTCAGGATATCCGGGATGGCGACCGCGGCCCTTTCCTCCAGGGCCAGGCTGCGCAGGCTGTCCATGATGGCCGCGATATCGATGGCGTTGGGGCACTGGCTGGAGCAGGTATGGCAACTGACGCAGATCCAGATGGTGGCGCACTCCAGGGCCTTTTGCCGCAGGCCGTACTGCACCAGGCGGATGACCCCGTAAGGGGGGTAATCCATAGCCTCCACAAAAGGGCAGCCGTTGCCGCAGGCGCGGCATTGATAGCAGCGGTTCAGGTCCGTGTGGCTGCGGCGGTTGACCTCCCCGGCAAAATACCGGTCCAATTCGCTAACGATCACTGCTTCCGAGAGTTTGCCTGGCGATTGGGGTTGGATCATCAGAGAGAGTGCCTTGGATCATGCTTTGCAGTAGATTTATTCTATATATTGGACTAACTAAAGTCAATGATCCGGGTCAGAGACCGCCTTGACAGGCATTTCCCGTTGAGGTAACAGTTGCTTAATCGGTAACCCCTGGGATATTATTTCCCCATAATTTTGGGAAGGAAGGCGGCAGAATGGAATCAGTATTTCGGCCCCGGCGGCTCAGAAGGTCTGTTACTTTGCGGCGCATGGTGCAAGAGACCCGGCTGCGCCGGGAAGACCTCATCTACCCGATGTTCGTGACCCCGGGCAAAGGCGTGCGCCAGGAGGTCCCCTCCATGCCCGGGGTCTTCCGCCTCTCGGTGGAAAAGCTGGTGGAAGAGGCCAAGGCAGTGGCGGACCTGGGAATTCCCGGGGTCCTGCTCTTCGGCCTGCCCCAGAAAAAGGACGAAACCGGCAGCGAGGCAGCCAACCCCAAAGGCGCGGTGCAACAGGCGGTGCGCCAGCTTAAAAAACAAGTCCCCAACCTGGTGGTGATCACCGACGTCTGCCTCTGCGGCTATACCAGCCACGGCCACTGCGGCCTGCTGCGGCCCGGCGGGGAGGTGGACAACGACGCCACCCTGGAGGTCCTGGCCCAGGTGGCGCTGTCCCACGCCCAGGCCGGCGCGGATATCGTGGCGCCTTCGGACATGATGGACGGCCGGGTGGGGGCCATCCGGGAGGCCCTGGATGAGGCGGGCCTGGAGATGACGGCCATTCTCTCATACGCGGTGAAATACGCGTCCAGCTTCTACGGCCCTTTCCGGGACGCGGCCGAGTCCGCGCCCCAATTCGGGGACCGCCGCGCCTACCAGATGGACCCGGCCAACGCCCGGGAGGCCGTGCGGGAGGCCATGCTCGACGTGGAGGAAGGCGCGGATATCCTCATGGTCAAACCCGCCATGCCCTACCTGGATATCCTGGCCCGGCTCCGCCCGGAATTTGATCTCCCCCTGGCCGCGTACCAGGTGAGCGGCGAATACGCCATGATCAAGGCCGCGGCAGGCAAGGGCTGGCTGGACGAAACCGCGGTGATGCTGGAATCCCTCCTCTCCATCAAACGGGCCGGCGCGGATTTGATCCTGACTTACTTCGCTAAAGAGGCCGCGCAGCTATTGGGAAAGTAGAGGAGTGACGGCTCAAAAACCAAAAAGTTCCAATAAAACTCAAAACCCTGGTGGCACAGGCTTCCAGCCTGTGCCACCAGTGGCTACTGTATTTTGTATTGACTTTTCCTGCACTACCACTTGCACACTTAAGCATGTGGTAGATACCCGGAAGGAGGTAGCCCCCCATGAAACACCTATTGAAGGTGGCTGCCGGGCCAGAGAAAAGGGAAATCCGGTTAGTGAATTGAGGCCGCAGAAAGGGATTTCCCGGGTGTACGAGTAGGAAGTAATGCGAAGACTTTCGGTGTGTAAATTTCGTTGGCACCCTAGCTGCAACTGCGAATAAAGCACGCCGGGGCAAGCTCCATGTCGTTACTCTCTTGTTCGGGTGCGATCTCGGCAGGACTCTGGTCGAAAGAAAAGGGTCTCATTGAAAGCCGTTCATCAGCTAGGGGATGAGCGGCTTTCTTTTTTGGCTAGTGAGGCTATAGATGGTAGTCTGAGAAAATAGGGACAGCCCCCGTTATTTTATTTGACTAATTCTTGTGCGGTAAAGTTTCTTGTGCGGTAAAGTCCGCCATGATCGCTCGCCTCGTCTCATCAGAAAGTTCCACATCCGCGAAATATTCTTCAGGATAAAGATAATCCTCGCCTGATTCGTCAATCACTCTGACATAATGAATTTTTTCCGCCTCCGGGTCACGAAGCTTAACGTAAAGCTTGCGTTTCTCCAAAGAGGCCGGATAATCATCATTGCGAATGCAAATAACGAATGGCTGTTTCATGGGCTCAACCTATAAAGCGCTTAATTTTGAATTCCTTCCTGCCGATACCTGTTGCTTCATACCAATGCAGTTCGACACGCCACTCGGAACCATCTGTTAAACGCACCGTGGCCATGCCTTTGCGTTTGCGCCAGCGCCCTCTGCCATAAATCTTGTTAAGCCGGGACAGCTCTCTGATACCACGGCCAGCCGCGAATGTCTCTATTGAGGTTAGCTCATCAATAATTTCAAAATTCATTACCTGGCCGTAATTTCAGAGTATCGTTGGGCTAAGACGGAATATACATATTTTTTCTTCAAAAAGCCAATAAAGCCCTTCCGGTAATAATGGAAAAAAACCGGGCAGGGTATCTGCCCGGTTTTTTGTATTACGGTTGAAGCCCATTTAATCACGGGCCGTATGGCAGGCGCCAGGCGCCAGGCCGTCAGCCCTCTACTGCTTCTTTTCCTCCTTCTTGGACTTCTCCACCGGGGCATCGGACTTCTTTTCCACCTTCTTTTCGGTCTTGGCGGACTTCTTTACGTCTTCCTTGCCCTTGTCCTTTCCCCCGGCCTTGGGGGTTTCCTTGGCACCCGGGGTCACAGTTTTGCCCTTTTCGCCGGGTTTGACTTCTTCTTTGGCCGCGGGTTTGGTTTTATCACCGGGTTTGACGTCTTCCTTGGCCGCGGGTTTGGCAACCTCACCAGGCTTAGCCGCGGGCTTGGGAGCTACCTGCTGGGTGACCTTGGTTTCCGTTTTGGCCGCGTCTTTGGCCACGGATTGAGCCATGCCGGCACCGGCCAGACCCAGGGCAAAGGCTACTGCGGTTAAAGTGCAGACAACTTTTTTCATTTCTTTCTTTTCTCCTGATCTCGATTGAGTTGATCGCCACAGGCGATTGCTATTTATAAATGCATCAGCCTTGCCAAATGCCGAACCTACTAAATATTTTGTAACCTATTAATAATATTGGCCAATTAAATTACTATAAAGTCACCTCAGGCTGGTTGAAAATCCGGAATCTAAATTTGAGAGCAGGAGTTGCGGGGAATCAGCTTTAGCTGGAGGGAGGCCCGTTTCAACCAGACAGGGAAATCTTAACTTGAGAGGAAAGGCCAAAAAATGAGAATTTACTTATCAAATTGATAAACCCAGGCAGGACGCGAGTTTTAAGCCGGCCGGTCCGCCAGGTATTTTTCCAGCCGCCGCAGCGCTTCCGCCAGGTTCTCCAGGGAATTGGCGTAGGACAGCCTTAAGAAACCCTCGCCGCCCGCGCCGAAGTCGATGCCCGGCGCCACCCCCACCTTGGCCTTCTCCAGGATATCGAAGGCCAGGGCATAGGAGTCGTTGGCGAGATGCCGGGCGTTGACCAAGATATAAAACGCGCCGGTGGGGGTGACGGGAATATGAAAACCCAGATTCTCCAGGCCCGCGAGGAGAAAGCGCCGCCGGACGTCGTAGGTGGCCCGCATCTTCTCCACTTCCGGCCCCGCTTGGGTCAGGGCCGCGATCCCCGCGCGCTGCACAAAGGGGTTGGCGGAAATGAAGAAATTTTGCATCAGTTTCTGCAAGGGCCGCACGAATTCCGGGGGCGCGATGAGGTAGCCCAGGCGCCAGCCGGTCATGGCGTAAAGCTTGGAGAAGCCGTTGATCACCAGGGCCCGGTCGGTGCACTCCAGGATGGTGTGCTCCTGGCCTTCATAGACCAGGCCGTGGTAAATCTCGTCGGAAACAATGAAGGGCCCCAACTGAGCCAGCGCGGCCAAGTCTCCCTTGGAAAGCAGGGTGCCCGCGGGGTTGGAGGGGGAGTTGATGATCATCGCCTTGGTGCGGGAGGTTAGATAAGGCCCCAACTCCCCGGGCCGGAACTGGAAGCCGTCTTCCTCCCGGACCCGCACATAGCGGGGCACGGCCTCCACCAGCCGCAGCATGTTGGGGTAACAGGCGTAGTGGGGGTCGGTGAGGAGCACTTCGTCCCCCGGGTCCAGCAGCCCGGCGAAGATCAGGACCATGGCCGGAGAGGTGCCGGAGGTGACGATGAACTGCTCCGGCGTCAGCCGCACCCCGTACTTCTCCAGATAATGCCGGCACAAGACTTCCCGCAACTCCAGGAGCCCCTGGGAATGGGTATACTGGGTCTCGCCTTCGGCCAGGGACCGGAAGGCCGCGTCCTTGACCACCTGGGGGGTGGCAAAATCCGGCTCGCCGATCTCCAGGTGGATGATGTGCTCGCCCCGGCGCTCCAATTCCTTGGCCCGCTCCAGGATGTCCATCACCAAAAACGGGGTGATCTCCCGGGCCCGGCGGGAGACGTCGCGGCCGATTTCTTCCTTCCGGTCCATGGCAGGCAACATAGCAGGGCCGCGGCTTGAAGGCAAGAAGTTGTAAGCGGTGAGCGGTGAGCAGTGAGCAGTGAGCAGTTGAACTTGAGCCTAGACTCAGCCATTAATCATGAAAAGTAGCGGTAGCACAGGCTTTCCAGCCTGTGCGGGATAACTCTTTTCAGAACCATGAAAAAAAGAGTGCCCCGGGAGGGAATTGTTTTTTTATTCTCGTTCCCAAGTTGTACTTGGGAACGCTTTTGGCGCTAAGTTTTGCCTGGCATTAGCGAAGCCAAGCTTCTCATCAAGATGGTTCCCAAGCACAGCTTGGGAACCAGAACAAAAAAGCTGACAGCTTCCTCCCCGGGCCTCCCCGCAAATTTTTCTATCACTATTCTCTTGACAAGTATACTTTTGTATAGTATATGGGAAGCCATGAAGACCTTGACGGAGAAACAGCAGGCAGTGTTGGATTTTGTGGAAGGGTTTTTCGCCCGCCAGGGCTATCCCCCCACGGTGCGGGAGGTGGCGGCCCATTTCGCCATCCAGCCCCGGGCCGCGGCCGACCACCTGGAGGCCCTGAAGCGCAAGGGGCATCTCCGCCGGGAGCCGGGCCTGTCCCGGGGCCTGGTCCTGTCGCTCAGGGGGCCGGGCCAGGTGGTGGAGGTGCCGGTCTTGGGCCGCATCGCCGCGGGCCAGCCCCTGCTGGCCCAGGAACAGGTGGAGGACACCCTGCCCCTGCCCCGGGCCTGGGTCCGGGGGGAGGAGGTCTTTCTCCTGAAGGTGAGCGGCGATTCCATGGCCCCCCTGATCCTCCCCGGAGACCTGGTGATGGTGCGGGTCCAGTCCCGGGTGGAGCGGGGGGAGATCGCGGTGGCCCTGGTGGGCGAAGAAGCCACCCTGAAGCGGGTCTACCAGGAGGCCGGGGGTTTGGTCCTCAAAGGGGACAACCCGGATTTCACGCCCCTGCGCTTTTCGGCCGCGGAAGTCGCGGAAATGGTGCAGATCCTGGGGAAGGTGGTGGGCGTCTACCGCAGCCTGGAGAAGGGGAACAGATGAAGGCCCTGAGCCGCTGGCTGGCGCCCTTGAGGCCCGGACGGGCCGCGCTCCTGTGGGGCGAGCCCCTGCGGCCCCTGGCCGCGGCGGCCGCGGCCTGGGGCGTGGCCCGGGGCGCGCCGGTCTTCGTGGTGGACGCGGCCAACCGCTTCGACCCTTACCGGTTGGTGCGGGAGGCCCGGACCCGGGGCCTGGACCGGCGGCAGGTCCTCTCCGGGGTGCGGGTGGCCCGGGCCTTCACCTCCCACCAGTTGGTGCGGCTCCTCCAGGAAGAGTTGACCCGGGAGCTGACCCCCGGCGGCCTGGCCCTGCTCCTGGGGCCGGTGAGCCTGTTTTACGACGAGCAGGTGCCTTTAAAGGAACGCCGCCGCCTCTTCCAGGAGATGGTGGACACCCTCACCACGATCAAGAGCCGGGCCCCCCTTCTGCTGTTGCAGCCTTTGCTGCCCCGGGGTGCGACCAACCGCCACTTCGGGCGCCTGTTGACGCCGCTGGCGGAGGTGGTGGGCGAGTTTGCGGGAAGGGAAAAGTTGAGGAAAGGGCCGGCGCGGGAAGACCCGCCACTGGGCCCCCGCGCTTCAAGCCTCACGAGAGGAGAACCGAAAAGTGGACGCAATTTTACCTGAGAGCCAATGCCGGCAGCCCGGGCTGCAAGGTGCGGCCCGGATGCAGCAATGGCGGCAAGCCATGGCCCTCCCGGAGGACGCCGGGACCTATCTCCTGGAAATCACGAGGTTCCTGGCCACCGTGGCCCTCCTCGCCACCACCGGCCTGCTCCTGCTGCTGGCGGGGTGAAGGCAGGAAGAGGGAATTGGGGAGGGCCGGGGATGTGGAGCAGGCGCCCTCGCCTGCCCGGGAACAGCCGGGCGCGGCTGTTCCACATTTCCTGTCCTTTCTTATGTAGGAAGGCAACACCATGGGACGCACGGTTTTACCTTACAGTCATGTCTGGGAGGAGGAGCGGAGCCGCTGGCTCAAGTTCCGCCGGGCGCTGCGCCAAGAGGACCAGGCGCATTTCGACCGGCTCTTTGAATTGGCCCGGCTGCACCTCCAGGCCGGGGTGTACGCCTCCAACCCCTGGCCCTTGGAGTCCATGTTGCTGTCTATGCTGCTGGAGCAGGAGAAGGCTATCAGCGTCTTAGAGGAGCGCTTGCAGAGGCTGGAAGAGCAGGGGCCGGGACGCTGTGTCTCTGCGGAGCCCCTGTAAAAGAACCCTGAAAAAGGTAGTCATTCCGTCATTCCGAGGGAGCGAAGCGACTGAAGAATATAATAATGGGTCCCGGGAATATTTCATTATTGCTACTCTTAACTCCCCCCTGGTGAGTGGGAGTTGGGGGGAGGGGGAACTTGGCGTGATTCCCAGCTATTTCACCCCCACCCCAGCCCTCCCCCCTCAAGGGCATAAGCGCTAACTTAGTGCTTGATATATTTATTTAACCCATTATAATCGTCACCCAAGGAGGTGACGATGAAAAAGTTGATTTTTCCAGAAGAGG
>JBFLXM010000059.1:0-65258 GCA_040757175.1 Thermodesulfobacteriota bacterium | reverse complement strand
CCACCCCGGGGATCGCGGAGACCGTTATCGGCGCGCCCACCCCCCCGGCCAGCATCCTGCCTATGACCCAGGTCACCCCGCCCATTATAGTGCCGCCGGCCCCCCCGGGACCCCCCTCCCCGCCGCACCCACCCCGCTCTCCCCAGCGGTGAAGACTGAGGTGAGATGCCCACTATCCGCGGATATTTTGATTACCGGAACGCCGCTGCAACTTGACTTTGCACATAGGAGTTATCTTCCTCATTAATCCCTACAAATTTTATTAAAAATATGATATAAGTTTACAAGGTGGAATTTATCCCTTTTACCCTCTTCCCCTTCCTCAATTCCACTTGGTTTTCTCCCTTCGTTGTTGGTCGTAATAAGGAGGTGTTGCCATGTATTGGAAACCGGCATCTCTTGTCAGAATTATTGCCTGCCTCTCCGCCTTGGTTTTTGTCAGCGCTTTCCAACCTTCATTCACGCTAGCTGCTTCACCTTGGCCTCCGGAGAAACCCATTCCACACATTGAAACCGTCATGCATACTGCGCCCATTTGGCGTCTCAGCATGGATGCCCAGGAACGTTTCCTGGTCACCGCTTCCAAGGACAAGACCGCCCGGGTCTGGGACCTGGCGGGCGGTGAATTGAAATTGCTGAAAATTCTTCGGGTGCCCCAAGGCGCGCATCCTTACGAAGGCCAAATCTTTTCGGTCGCTATTTCTCCGGATGGCGAGAAAGTTGCGGTTGCCGGCTATACCGGCAAAAAAGTCCCGTTCGGAAAAGAAGGAAATTTTAATATCCATATCTTCGACCGGGCCAGCGGCCAACTGGAACACACCATTTCCGGTCTTCCCATAGACATCTCGCACCTGACCTTCTCCCGGGACGGCCAATATCTGGCTGTGTCCCTCATGGGACATTGGGGCCTCCGGGTCTATCGCAGCCGTGACTGGCAGGAGGTTTATAAAGACCCGGACTACGACTTCGGTGAAGGTAACGACTGCTACTGGGTGGAATTCGGGCCCGGGAACCTTCTGGTCACTACTTCCTGGGAGGGAGGGCTGCACCTTTACAAACCTTCTGAGAAGGGTTTTAAGCGTCTTGGTGAACCGAAAGATATTATAGAAGACGGGAAACCCATGGCGGCCCGCTTCTCTCCTGACGGCAACCTGCTGGCCATTGGCTTTATAGATGCTCCCAGAGTTTTGGTTTTCGAGGTTAAGTCCCTTATCGAAGATAAGCCCTTGAAACCGCTCTATACTGTCGACACCAGGGGTTTAACTTCCGGCCATTTGGCCAGGGTGGCCTGGTCCAAGGACAACAACCTGCTCTATGCCGGCGGCGGGTTTTCTGAGGGCGGTATCCATCCCGTTCTGTGCTGGACCGAAAAAGGCCGGGGGCGGCTTACCCGGTTGCCCGCGTCCTTCAACTCCATCATGGACATCTGGCCTCTCCAGGACGGCCGCGTGGTTTTTGGGGCAGCCGACCCGGCCTTTGGCATCCTGGATCCCGGGGGTCGCCGATTCCCGGCGCAAATCCCGGATATTCCGGATTTCCATAATAAACAGCAACAATTGCTTCTCTCCACCGACGGCTGCCTGGTGGAATTTATGTTCGGCTTACAGGACAAGGACCTTTCCCAAAAAAACCACCAGGCCCGTCTGGATATCAAGACCCGCAAATTGACGTTGGATCCTCCTGCCGACACCGAGGGGCAGGAACTGCGTCCCCCTGATACTACTGGGTTCAATTACTCGAAACGCACCGGTGAACTCTGGTTTCGCGATCGGCGCCTCTGGCGGAGTAAAGAGGAAAAGTCCCACTGCTTCGCCCGCATTCCTGGAGGCCGTTTCTTAATTTTGGGGACGAACTGGCACCTCCGTTTTTTTGATGAAAATGGAGCGCCCCGGGGCAGGCCCATCGAACTTCCCAGCTCCGCCTGGGGCGTCAATGTGAGCGGGGACGGCCAGGTGGCCGTGGTCGCTTTGGGGGACGGCACTCTGCGCTGGTACCGCCTCAGGGACCGCAAGGAAATTCTCGCGTTCTTCCGCCACCGGGACGGCAACTGGGTCATGTGGTCCCCCGAGGGTTTCTTTACTTGCTCAACCGATGGTGGAAAACTCATAGGCTACCATCTCAATAAGGGTCTGGAAGAGACCCCACAATTTGTCACCGCGGAGCAATTCTTTGACCAGTTTTATCGCCGAGACCTGGTGACTTGGCGCCTGGAAGCTTTTCCGACAAATGAGACAAAAAAGGAGGTCCAGGCCGCTTTGCAGCAGGGCGACGTCAAGCAGGTCCTGTCCAAGGGACTTCCTCCCCCCGTGGAAATTATCGGACCCCCGGAAGTGCGCCATAAAGGGGAAGTTTATACTTTGCGGTTGAAGGTGACCGCCCGGGATGGCAAGATCCCCAAAATCATTTATCAGGTTAACGGTGCCACTATAGACCCCGGGAAGACCAGATTTGATAAGCCTGATTTTGGCCCGGGTGGGACAACTACTATGGAGTGTGTGAACCAGGTGCCAGTGAAACCGGGTGAAAAAAATGAAGTCGTGGCCATGACTGTGAACGAACGTGGCATAGTTTCGGATAAGGCTACACAAATCGTTCATAGCGGTGACCCAAAGCCTAAAGACCGAACCCTATATGGCCTGGTGGTGGGCATATCTGCTTACTCCCATATCGAACCGAAACTGGATAACGCCGCCAAAGACGCTTTGGATATAAGAAACGAAATTAATAAACGTAGCCTGGGCTTGTTCAAAGAGGTCAAGATCAAGAAGTTGACGGATCAGGAAGTCACCTTAAAAGGCATCAGAGAGGCTTTTGAGGAACTTAAAACCCAAGTGAAACCCGAAGATGCTTTCTTTCTGTTCCTTGCCGGTCATGGCAAAAACCTGAAGGGCAGGTATTATTTTTTCCCGCAAGACTTGCGCGCCTCCGATGACGAAGCCCTGATCGCTGGAGGGTTAGGCCAGGAAAAGCTCCGGGAATTGGTTCCTAAAATCCCCGCGCAACAAAAACTGATCATTTTGGACACCTGTTATTCCAAGGCCACGCTGTCGCCGGAGGCCCTTAAAACCGCCATGGACCGTCTGGTGCATCAATTGGGATCCTCCGCCCTCCTGGCCGCAGCCAAGACGGAAGCGAAAGATGATTACCAAGGAAACGGGCTTTTTACCTATGCCTTGCTGGAAGCCTTAAAGCGGCCTGATACTGACCGCGACGGCGATGGAAAGATTGATGTAAAAGAACTCTTCCAGGCCGCTGAGGCCTTGGTTTCTAAAATCTGCCGGGAAAAAGGCATTATACAAGAGCCCATGAGCAGCGACCTGCGGTACGTTAAGTATGTGATCGCAAAGAGAGCCGATAAACTGAATTAATCCGGCCCCAGGTATTGCTACCATGCCCCGTAATTACTCGAGAAGACGCCCCTCCCGGGAACGCCTGGCTCTTCGGCGGAGGCGGGAACTTGCCCGTCTCCTGGCAAATCTGGCCGATACCCAGGCCCCCCCGACAAAACCGGCGGGGTGGCTGTCCCGCTCTCTGGATTGGACTTCCGGGCATTTCAACCTGCTGGCTGCCGCCGCGGTCTTGCTCGCGTTCCTGGTGGCTTGGAAGATCGGATCCGTTTCCCCGTATTACCCGGTGAAACAAATTGCCAATCAGCAAAGAGAATTCGACCGACAGGAGAAAAGACAGAAATTTATCGAGAAAGTGGTGGAGCGCCGTTTGAAAATGGGGAATGAGCTTCTCAATGAGGGTCTGTACGAACTGGCCGAGAAGGAATTTACCGAGGCCCTGAGTCTGGACCAGAACGAATATCGCGCCGAATTGGGAAAATTAAAATCCAGGGTCTATCATTCTGCCGGTGAATATGATTGTAGGTTGATCAGAAAACGATTGAAAGAGCTTACTGAAGTATGCAGCCGACCAGGAAAAGACCCGGAAAAGCTCAGCGAAGTAAACAGTAAACCAGGAAAAGACCCGGAAAAACCAAAAACCGCCGATGACCCCGAAGATCCTGGTGTCATTGACGACCCCCATGTCTTGATATTTTGGGGAGATATTTTCGTCCGGCAGGATGAAAAAGACAAAGCCATAAAGTTCTTTGAGAAGGCTAAGGAAAAAGATAAGAATGTGACTCAAGCCTACGATAAACTGGGTTTTCTTTACCGGGAAAAATCTAACAAAGACGAAGCCTTAATAAATTTTATACAGGCTGCGGAAAAATCCAAGTGGAACAGCAAGTATCTGAATAACCTGGCATCTCAATATGCCGACATGGATAAGCTCAAAGACGCCACTGATTATTACCAGCGAGCCATAAAAATGGACCCCGACTATATCCTCCCTTTTTTGAAAATCAGCAACGTCTTCCGGCGGGGTAGTAGTAAAGATGCGCGCACTTACCTCGAAGAAGCTCGAAGATATCTCCAGGCCGCGGTGATCAGGTTAGAGAACCAGCGGGTGGCGGACTTAACCAAAAATAAAGGTGGTTGGGTATTCAATAGTGACAATGTTTCAGGTCGAAAAACGGAAACTTTCACCGAACTCCCGGAAAAAAAGGCCTATGCCTACCTGAGCATGGCGTTAACCCTGCATCTGCTTGACGAGAAGTCGGAATGCCTCTGCTACTTCGAGAAGGCCCGCGGTTTGAAACTTCAAACCATGCCCAAAATAATGTCGGTAGTGCGTCAGGATCATGCCCGCTTGCCTGACGAAATTAAGAAAAATAGCGACTTCCCAAAAATTTTAAAACGAGAAATGCTAACCTCCCAATAGCACTAAAAGATGCGCCAGATTTCTCCTAGCAAGTCTTCCCTCGCTCTTGCCATGGCCGCGGCCGTGGCCATCTTGGTTGGCCTGACCGCCTGCGATCAGGCGCCGGCGCCCACCCCTACGAACACTGCGGCGCCCGCGGCCGATACTGACAGAGCGCCCGCGGCCCCAACGGCGGTGGACGACACGCGCTTCGCCCCCATCGAGGTCGCGGCCAGAGAAGAAATCGATGCCCAACATTTCCCCGGTGCCGTCGTTCTGGTGGGCCACCAAGGGCGGGTCGTCTATCGCCAAGCTTTCGGCCAGCGATGTCTAGAGCCCCAGCCCCAATCCATGACGGAGGACACAATTTTCGATCTCTCTTCCCTCACCAAGGTGGTGGCCACCACCACGGCCATCATGCAGTTGTCGGACAGCGGCCTCCTCAACATCGACGCGACCGTAGCCAAATATTGGCCGGAATTTGCCCAAAACGGGAAGGACTGCCTCACCCTGCGGCAACTCCTGACACACACCTCCGGGTTACGGGTGGAAATCAATCCCCGGGCCCACTGGTCGAATTACCAGGAAGCCATGGAGGTCATTGCCGCGGACCGGCTACTTCGTCCTCCGGGAACCGAGTTCCGTTACGGCGACGTCAATTTCATCGCCCTGGGGGAGGTGGTACGCAGAGTCTCCGGCCAGCGCCTGGACGTTTACTGTGCCAAGAAGATCTTCAAGCCCCTGGGAATGAGGCAGACGTCGTTTAATCCGCCTAAAAATTGGCAGGCCCGCATTGCCCCCTGCAATGTGCTGAACAGCCGACTGCGATGGGGGGAAGTGCAAGACCCCATCTCATATCGCCTGGGTGGCGTGGCCGGCCACTCCGGAATTTTCTCCAGCGCCGACGATCTGGCGGTGTTTGCCCAGATGCTGCTGAACGGCGGCGAAAACCGAGGCAGGCGTATTCTCAGCTCCGGAGCGGTGGCCGCCATAACGAAAGCCCAGGGAATATCGGCAGGTTCTATTCGCCGTGGTCTCGGCTGGGATATGCAATCGCCCTTTAGCAAGGAGTTCAATGCTTCTTTCCCAGCAGAGTCTTTTGGACACACCGGTTATACAGGCACGTCCATCTGGATCGAACCGCGTTCAAAAACCTATCTGATTATCCTTACCAATCGGCTGCATCCAAGCGGCAGAGGGCAGGTCAAATCACTGCGGGCCAAGATCGCCGCGGCTGTTGCCGCGGCCGTGCCCATGGGGCCGGCAGCGGGCGTCTCAGACGTTGGCGCCAAGAATTGAAGCATATTAAGTATAACTGCCTCTTTATTGGTTACTATGATCATGCCCTTTTGGTGCTTTTGCAGTTGAATCTTTTTTCTATCCCTAAGCCAGAGGGCGATCAATTTCCTAAAAGCCCCCTTGCAGCAGGTCTTCATTGCGGCGGCGGATGTCTTCGGGCACATTCTCGTGGTAAAACGCGAGAAAATCAGCCTCATCCTGCGGCCCCTCATCCGGAACCTGGAGGACGGTGAACCATCGATTGAGCAGGCAGAAATGGCAAATGAGCCAGGTCAATTCGACGATTTGGGAGTCCACCAGGGTGCGGTGTTGCTGGTCATCGTATTTGGCCCATTTGGCCACGAAGCGGTAGTCGAAATCGGTCATCTCCTGGGACGGAGCCGCGTTGCGGTTATACTGCTCCAAGAGCTTTTTCAGGGCGTTAAATTCCTCATCCGTCACTTCGTGGGGGTCCCGGCAGATTTTCACGGCATAGTCCAGACAGGCGTTTTCCCGGGCCGTGTACACCTGGCGGAACTTCTCGTGTTCGTGGAGATGGAGCAGTTTCCGGTGCCCTTCCTCCTCCCGCTCCATCCCTTTGAAGAGCATGTAACCGATGCCGGAATGGTGGGTCACGGAATAACGGGAGCGGTTAAAGAGGGAAGTGCGGCTGATGCACAGCTCTTTCAAAGGCCGCTCCAGAAACCCGGCCATTTGTTTGCCATCAATGAACGCATCTATGTCAAAGATGAAGGAATTAGCATAGGCCACCTCGGTGATGGCCAGGGAGGGGCAATGTCCCATCACTTTCATCAGGTTATTGGGGAAGCCCCCCCAGGTGATCTCCCCGTGCCGGTAAGCAGCCGCGGTGTACATATCCACTTCGCCAATTTGCAGCGGCCTGATGCGAGTCCAAGGTCCTTGCGCCATGATTTGCTTCTCCTTTCTTGAGTGGTTGGGTGCACGGCACGGGCGGCCTCCTCGTTAATTTGAGGGATAGCCGCCTAAAATCGGGCCAACGGTCGATCTCCACCACTTAGGCGTCGTCATCTCACAGAGACTCCGACCGTCGGGGAAAGCGAAAACAAAAAGTTTCGCCGCCGGATACCTTCAGCCCCGGGTACCGGTCCCAGAAACCCTCGGGCACCGTCTGGGGCGCCGCCTCGTGGTGCAAGACGGGCGTGGCGAGACCGGCCAGGTTGGAAGCGCGGGACTGGGCCGCGGAATCCGCATCAGGCCAATGCTCCCAATAGACCAGGTAGTTCTGGGAAGCGGCCACGATTGCTCCGTCCGGCCGTCCGGTGCGGGCGCGCTCGGCGGCGAGCCAAGCGGCCGCGTCCTTCAGGAAATCACTCCCTGCTTTTGGGGCCGGACGAACACCGACAAACACCCGGCACACCCCGTGCTGCCAATCCACGGCGGCGTCGAAGAGGTGGTAGGGGGTGTCGGGCAGAAGGGCGTCGACGAAAAGGGTCGGGAAACCCGAGAGGCTCGCAGGGGAGAAGACCAGGTCGTGAAGTTTGCTGTAGGTCCGGCCGGCGAGAGTCTCCTTGGCAGTACGATAGGACTCCTGGGATTCATAGAACACCAGGGCAATCTCGTCCGGCACCCCCTGGGGCTTGTTCATCGGCAGAACGCTGGGGAGATACGCGGTGAGCCCCAAGGGGGTCTGGCATTTCACCGTGGCGGGAATAAAGATACTCCCCAGCATCTCCAGGAAACGGGACTGATCCAGACCTTCCAGGCAAAAGCCCCGCCAGACCCGCACCGCGTCCGGAGGCACCGGCATGATCCCGGAAGTCGGTTTGATACTTGGATTTTTCATGGTTGGAACCTCACACCTCCGCCCCTCTGGGCATGAAGCCACTTATCCCCGGGGCCAAACTTACCCCGGGATGGCTCCCGTTAAAGGATCGCCAGATCACCGGCAAACTCGCCGCCGGCTGCGAGTGCGAAGCCTTGAGGCGGAAATGGCGTATCGTTTGCCAGGATGGTCACCCGGTAATTACCCCGGCCGGGATTGGGGGCCACGACGGTCATGACGTTGTTATAACGGTCCGGCCATGGGGAGCCTCCTCCCACTGCCCAAGCCGGCCAAAATGCGGTGTGTCCCTGGTTTCCCAGGTATTTTCGGCCGTCCGGACATTGCAGGCGCATTTCGAGACTGTTCTGCACGAAACGTCCGGGGACATCGGTCCAGACCAGAACCAGACGCAAGGGGCGGGTGGAGTCCGCATCGAATACCAGGGAATAGGCCCGGGACGACTTGCGGGCAGCCCCGATCTCCTGACGGGAGGCCAAGGCCTCGGGCGAGTCATTGGCCACGTCCACGAAACTCAGGCGGCAGCGGGGAGACGCGCCGGGATAGGGCAGGATATTCCGCAGGTCCACCCGGCCGAATCCCTGATCAAAATCCGGATAACCGGAGTTAAAGGCTTCGGAATGCTCACTGGCTCTAGGCAAGCGGATGGTGGAAAGAATCAACAGGGCCTTCAGCAGGGCGGCAGAGGGTTGGGATATTTGCCGGTGAATCCGCAGGCACTGACGCAGCAACGCCGCAGCCCCAGCCACCATGGGGGCCGCCATGCTGCTCCCGTTGAGGTAAGCGTAGTGCGGGGAGGGATGGTTGGCGACGTATCTCATGGTTGCCTGGGCCGCCCGGGCCGAAAGGATCATCGTGCCGGGCGCCAGGACGTCAGGCTTAACGGAGTTGTAATCTGTGGGCCCTCGACTATTGATGGCTGCCGGCAAATCGATATCGCCGGTGACCGGCTCATCCTTAGCCGGGGCCAGGGGAAAAAGCGATTGCCTGACTTGGCCCCAGGTTTCCAGGCCTGGACGATCGCTGGCCGAGGCTCCCACGGTGAGCACGTTCTTGGCCCCGGCCGGCTGTCCGATAGTCTTGGCCAGGTGTCTTCCCTGGGGGGCCTTCCCCTCGTTGCCGGAGGCGACGACGACCAGAATCCCGGGGTTCTCGTGCACGAAGCGATCGATGCTTTCTCCGTAGACCTCATAATCACCGCTGACGGGAATGCCCCAGCTCAGATTGATGATTTTGGCCCCCTGGTCTGTGCCCATCCTGAGCAGCTTGCCGAGATCGGTGGGGATATCGAGATTCCCGGACGGAGTCACAATCCCCACGGAGATCAACTGCGCCCGGGGCGCCATGCCCGGTCCCGGCGTGGGTCCGCCGCTCCCGTCACCCACCAGGATGCCGGCAACATGAGTGCCGTGGCCCACGGAATCCAGGAGTGAGCCGCCGCCATACTGAAGCTGCACGTCCCCCTGATGCTGCAGGTCCGGATGCTGGGGATCAATGCCGCTGTCGAACATGGCGATGGTTTCTCCCGCGCCGGTCAAATCCGCCCCGGGCAAGGAGCAGACTGCGGCCGCGCCCAGGATCTGCCGGACATGGTCCATTAACAACCTGGGGGCTTTGAAAGGCGTGAGCAGCCGCACCGCCGGCAAGTTGGCCAGGGCCGCCAAGACCGGGGACTGCGGGTCGATTTCGAAGCGCATCGCCGTCTCACAGCGGCAGAGGATTTTTATCCCCGGCGTGGATTCGAGGATCTGCGCCACCCGGGGCAGGTCCGAGGCCTGGTGTACGGTCAGATCGAAGGCCACAGGCGCGGGAGGAGGAGCGGCTGCGGCCAGCGCCTCCTCCGCCTTCTCCTTAACGCTTTCCACGACGGTCATTAAGGCGGGAGTGACCGTCTCCCGCAGGCCGTAACGCTTGACAGCCTCGACATAGGGCAACTGCCGCACCGCGGCCAACCGCCGGCGATCCAACATCGCCTGGTAGATGAAGGGAGGTTGGGAAGGGTTGAGGGCCACGCCCAGCTCCTTAAGCTCATCCTGCCATTCCGGCCGCAGGGACCCGGAAAAGCGGAGAAGGTAAGCATCCTGGTCCATGAGCTCTTCCTCTCGGGGAAGCAGCCCCTCCAGCTCGATTTCGTCCAGTCCCGGCTCCGGCTGGGCGCGGCTCTCCTCTGCGGTTCGGAGGCCGGCCCGGTCCCGGCTAAAGCGAACCTTGCGGCTCTGTTGGGAAAAATCCTGAAGCAGGCTCTCCTGGGAGGCCGGAAACACATTGAGGTCCGGAAACAGATCGGGCTCCATCTCGATGTCGGCGGCCAGGGCCCCCTGCGGCGGTGTTGGCACCCCCTGGGGAAAATCGCAGACCAATTCGCTGTCGATTAGCGTGGCTGCTTCCTCTGCCGGGATTGTGGCCTCGATCAAACCGTCGTAGTGTTTCACCTCCGTGGCGCTTATCTGTTGCAAAAGCTCGTCAGCCCGGGCCAATTCCTCGTCGTTGAAATAGTGGATCACCGCTTTAATCACGTCAGACACAACGGCTTCCTCCTGGCTAAACGGTTAATACGCCTGTTTGAGATGCCTTTTTAGATCCGCGGTGATATTAGGCTGGTTCTCGAGCCGATCCTCATAGTCCCCTGCTCCCACCACCGCCTCGTCCAGCACCAAGGAGTCGACCATCTGCACCTCCGCCATCAGTGCGGCTTCTTCCGGACCGGGGTCGTAGGTGAAAAAGGGGTCATTGGTGTTAAGTTCATTGTCCAGCTCGATAACCAGGTCTTGGGGGGCCTCAATGCCCGCGGCGGCCAACGTCCCCTGCCTGATCTGCTCCAGGGTCCCGGGCAGGTCCCTCATGGCGTCTTTGAGCCGCTCCACCGCGGTGGCGAAGGCCACCTCGTTGATGGGTGACAGATCGGCATAGAGGTAGAAGGCCTTGCGGCTGTTTCCCATCCGCCATTCTTCGATCCGGCCTTTTGGTCCCCGGGGTACGGCGGTGAGGAGGTCAAAGTCCCCGTACCGGGGGACGCCGTGCACCGTCACCAGCCGGACGTTCACCTCGGTGGCCCGGAGGAGCTGGTCGAGGGGGTCGCCGGTTTGGCCGGAGAGCACCAGCAAGTCCGCCATGGCCCGAACCTTGATCGCTCCCAGGTATTTATCCCAGCCCAGGGCGGCTGCAGGCTGGGAAGTAACACCGGCCACCAATTCGAAGTCGGTCAGGGGACTCCCCTGGCGCTCATTCTCAAAGCGGGCCACTTTCAACTCTTGCAGCAGGTTCTTGCTCCCGGAGGGCGACCAGTCGCAGCCGATACTGAAGGGCACGCCGGAGGCCTTGACCGCGCGCAAGTCCAGGGTCTGGCCGTACAACAGGAGATTGCTGAACGGGGACCAGACAATCTTGGCCCCCTTGTCGCCCAGGTATTCGAGGTCCCCCGGGTTCAGCCCCAGGGCGTGGATTCCCACCAGGGAAGGGGCTACCAGTTGATTATCCCGGAGGTTGAGGAAGTGTTGCCGGGCGGAATCATCGGTCCCTTCCGCCAGGTGATAAAAGTAGGCGGTCAGAGAATGCAATTGGTGGCGGAAGGCTTCGATCTGCTCTTCCGCCGTGGCCAAATCAGGGACACGGGTGCCGGCCTCGGGGAGACGGTCATCCTTGGTGACCTCCACGTTGCGCATGGCGCCGTAGAAGATTTTTCGCCCACCCCGGGTGCTCGTCAGGATTCCTTGCCCGGTGGTGGCGCCGCCTATGAGCGCCTTGGCTTCCACATAGCGCAATAATGCCCCGGAGAGAATGCCGGATCGGGTCAGGACATCCTTGATGGGCATGGAGACGCTGCTCTTGTACTCCACGTGCCGGGGCCATTGGGAGCGATTGGTGTACCGTTTGGGCACGACCCAAAGGGGTAGAACGTTGTAGACAAAATGGTTGTGGAGGTCCATGAGTCCGGGGAAGATGGTCCCTTTGGTATCGATCACCGGGGCTGCCCCGAAGGCCTCAGGCAGGGGCTCGCCGGACTGCAATACGGCCCGGATCTGCCCTTCTTTTACCACGATCCGGCCGTCATTGATCACCTCCCCCGGGGAGCGCATGGTCACGAGACGGCCCTGGAGGATATATGTCGGCCCCCGATCCTCGTCGATCTCACCGGCGGCAAGCACCGCACCCGGGACCGAAACGGCCGGGGACGGGGCCGGCGCCGCGGTGGGGGGAATAACTACCGAGGCACCGCGCATCCCCGCAGCCAGGGCGGCGATCACAAGGGATTGATTGGCGCTGAGGAAGAGACAGTCCTCCAGGGGGACTTCCGCTACCGCCGCGGCCGCGGCGAAAGCCCGGCGGTCGGGGAGCGGCGTGCCCAAGGCCGAGGCGACGATTACTATCAGGGTATCCACGTGCGACTCGATCCCGGCCCCGGCCAGGGCGGCGCGTACCTGTCCCGCCCCTTGTCCCTCCGGAAGATTGCAGAGAATGCCCACGCGGCCGAGCACGCCCTGGGTCAGGAGCGGCAGCAATACCGGTGAGACCTCCACCCCGCGAGCAGTCCGGTGCAGTAAGGTGCCCCACAGATCCAAGAAAGAGACGGAGTTAGCCGGCATGGGTAAGATCCTCCATAGAGGTTGGTATTAACAAGGTGTGGAACAGTTCCTTGGGGCGAACCCCAGGTTCTTCCCAATGCCTTTTCAATAATTGGTTGCCGTTTTTAGGGTATTAAGAAGACGCATATTACCCCGTCTCCGGGCTAAGGCGAAAAGCGATCTGCGTCGTCCAACATCCAGACCTCTCCGGCCCCGCCCTTAACGGGTTGTGATACGTAAAGCTCCGCTTGGACCGCCTTCTCGGTCATCAGCAGGCTGATGGGGGATTCCGCGGTCAGTTGGGGGGCGGCGGACAGGGGTTGCAACTCCTCCGCATAATCGCAAAGGCCGATGGCCAGCATGGGGCAAAAGACGCAGCCGCCCCGGGCTCGCCGCAGATGCCTCGTCTGGGGGTTGTAGGCCAAGGCTCCTGCGTCCGCCTCCTCGAGGAGTTGCCGGAGGACTTCCTGCCGGGCCGCGGCAAATTGCTCGGGCGCGCCGGTGATATGGGGGGAGAAAATTATCCGGGCTTGCAAGGACGTGCCATCTCCCAAGATCCCGTACTCCAAACGGATGGTCCGCCGCCGTAATTCTTCCAGGGGCTCTTGGGGCGACGGCGAGCCGGCCACAAAGCGGTCCTGCAACTCGGCAATGAAAGCCGCGGCGGTCGCCTGGCTGAAAATGAGAATTATGGCGGGCAGGGTTTGGAACAACTGCCGCAAAAAATACTTCCGCAAATGGAAACACTCCTGCACAATGCCGAGGCGCTCCTCCGGGGTCATCCCGGGCAGGTCCGGATCGCCGCTGGAGGCCAGCACCCACTTGGCGCTGGGGCAGGCCACCATATTGCCATAGGCCAGGTCTTCGCCCAGCACCAGGCGATGGTTGGACCACCCCTTTTGCGACCCCAGTTCGTCGAGGAAACCCTGGTAGGTCTGGTACATCTTCTGGGCCTGCATCCGGGCGGGGATTAACCGCCTCCCCTGGCTGTCCGGCGGCACGTTAAGCTCGAAGCGGGAGAAGGGGGTGTCAGCCGGGCTGCCGCCAAAGGCCGCGTAGTACTGGGGGGGAATCTCCAGTTTGGCCACCGCCCGGTAGCGGAAATAGTGGGCGTATTGCTTGTAGTCATCGAACAGGGGGTTCAATGAACCCCGGGAACGGGGCCACCAGCCGGGCAGATTGGGGTTGATGCCGAGAGCCAACAGGGGCGCCTTGCGGCAGCCGCTGAGCACTTCCGGCACCAGGGGGGCCCGGCCCACATAGATTGACTCATGCACGATGCCCGGCCGGGGCGGGGGACCATCCTCCAGGTAGTCGTAGCTATGATAGGTCCCCCATTTACGGAAATAGGAGCAGGGATGGGGGGCCTGAATGGGCTCCTGGGCGGTGCGCATGGCATTGCACGGCATCACTTCGTAAACCAGCTCCACTTCGGTGGGCAGACGGGGGTCGGGCATGGCGCGGTCTCCCTGGCTCAGGCCAGTCCGGCGATCACCGCCCAGCAAGCCAGGGCGCCGGTGACGCTGGTCCAATAGCCGTACTTCTCGTAATACCAAACGGCCCATAGGGCCTGCATATCCAGGCGCTTCGGCTGGGTGGGCAAGTCCCCGTTAATCTGGGGATCCGAGATGTTTCGGACCACCAGCCAGCGAGGCGGATTTGCCAGCTCGCTACAGGCCAGCCCCAATACCGCGTCCCCCATTTCTACGGCGCACCCCTCCCGATCCAGATGGTTATTGGAGGTTCCGAACTCGAAGAAGTCGGTGGTGAGAATGGGATGAAACGCGGGCATCCAGCCGGTCCCGTCCAGTTGGATATCCGGGCGGTTGGGACGGGCCCGGAGCAGCGGACCCGGGAAATCGTAACGTTTGGTGGGCGGCCCGAAATCCGGCTCCACCAAGTTTTGGGTGAACTGGTTCATCAGATCCCTGGCCGCGCCAAAGTGGGTCTGCGGCACCTGCCAGTCACTGGTGTACTGGGGACCGGGCCGATGCATGGCATTGAAGGGCTCTTGGGCAAACTCGTCGGCCAGGCGGAATTTGGCGCCCCTGGTGATCACCACATCCCCCAGGTCCTGATCCAGGGCTACACCGCCGCTAGTCCCGGTGGTGATCACCAGCTTCGGCTTGACTTCGTCGATGAGCTGCAGGAAGAGGTCCTTGACCGGCAAGGTGGCATAGCCGGTCTTCTGGTCGGCCGGGGTGCCGTCCGCGTTCAGGAATTTGCCGTCCTGGTTCAAATGCAACTCGGACTTGAAGCAGATCACCGAGGATGGGCCCACGGAGGTGGGAAACCAGCTCCCCAGGCGCCCACCCCCGGCCAGCGACGGCGCCCCATCCCGGATGAGGGGCCGGTAATGCTGGTTAAAGCGCCGACGGTAAAAGTACCAGACCTGGCGACCAAAACCGGGGGTGAGGACATCGGCTAGGCCGTTGTTTTCCGCCACCGTCCAGGTGACCACCAGCACGTCCGCCCGGGGTAAGGGATTTTCGGGATCGGGGCGGGAATCGAGAGGCCTGGGCACCGGGGCCAGCCCTGCTGGAAATTGGAGCCCCAAATCAGCGGTTAGCCGGGCGGCGGCCGGCAGGGCTTCCGGCACTACGTCCGCCAGCAAATCAAACTCATCCCGCCCCTCTGACAGCAACATCCGGGCCAATTCTTTCCGATAGTCCAAGTCGGCCATAAGGCCCTCCTATCCCAAAGACTCTGGTGTGAGGTTAAGGAAAATTGTGGGATTTTGTAAGGTATACCCAATACTTGATAGTAGACATCCCCCAGAAGTTCTCCCCCGATTCATCACCGCTCCGGCCTGGCCGGGCCGGCGATCCGCCCGGACCGAAGACTCAACGGAGATAGCGGGTGATCAGGAGATTGCGGAAGATAAACTCATTCGCCAGAATGGGGTAGTACCCGGGGCCATCTTCCCTTTCCTGACGCCACCGTTTGCCGACACAGCGGAGATAGACCACCGGATTGAGGGAGTCGTTGCGGGTGACGCCCACGCAGACCCAGTCCGGCGCATCCACGTCGTTGCGATAATAGGCGGAGAAGTACGGGCCGCGCCGCTCCAGGCGCAACCGCCCGCGCCGGGGCGTCTCCCCGTCTCCCACCGCCCGGCCATACTGGTTGTTGTCGTATTCCGTGCCCAGATTCCAATTAATGCGGTAGCCGTCCTGTTCGTCGTGTTCCGCCCCGACGTAGGGCGGCGCCCCATGAGGATCAAAGAAGGAATCCTTTTCCCGGAAGGTGGTGGGCGGCTTGGCCTGATGGGCAGCCGGGTCCACGTTCAGAACCGCCATCTCCAGAGTAGTGGCCTGTCCCACATTTTGGACCTGGTAATCCACCTCCGCGACAAAGTCCCCCCGGATGCCCCGCTTCAGCCCCACGCCGCCGCCGGAGTAAAAGGGCCAGTCCTTGGCGGTGTACATCAGCTTGGTTTCCAGGTTGACCAGGCGGCTCTCCAAGGGGTCGTCCCCGGTTTCCGGCAAGGATCCGTCATAGTCCCTGATCCTTACATGGATGCCGTCGTCCTGAAATATTTCGCAGTAAGGGTTCGCTTTGGCGTAGCCCAAACTGAACAGCTCCACGTCCACTTTATTTCCGGCAAAGGACTCCTGGACCATCATCACCGCTTGGCGCAGGAAGGGGGCCACTTCGAGCATCGATGCCGTCCCCACCGACCAGATAAAGGCGTGCCCGGCCAGTTGCGCATATGCCTCCCGGGTCAATGAGTATGAGTCGGCGCCCGGGCGCAGGGCTACACCCACGCGCCAGGGCCGTGCCTGATGCCTGGCTTCGAGGCGGCGCCCGAATTCGGTCAACCGGCCCTGGGGGTCGGCCACGCTCTCCCAGGGAGTGACCAGGCCGTCCGCGGCCAGGCGGTCGAGGCTCTCCAGGCTCTCCTCTGTGGTCAATTCCTCCCCCACCACCAGGACGCGCAGCATCGGAGCCTGTCCCCGGACCCGGCTCAAAATCTCCTGATCCTTGGAACAGAGGACCACCCGGTCGGTCAGTTCCCTGGACAAGAGGGCTTCCACTACCTGGTTCGCCAAAGCCTCTCTTTGGGCCGGCTCCCGGCAGCTCTCCCGTCCCAATTCCAGCAACAGCTCCACATCTTCCGGCAAGAAGTCGAGGAGCGCCGGCAACGTCTCCAGACGCAGGCGGTGGCCCTGACGGTGATAGTACCGGAAGTGCGGGGCGTTCCGGGGCCGGAAGGTGGCGCTGAAATTCAATTTGCGAATTTCCGCCAGGGTCATGGCCGGAATGGTCCCCGGCTGGCCCGTCAAACGCTCCAGCGCGGCCTCGTGGGAGATCACCACGTGGCCGTCTTTAGTAAGTTGGACCCCAATATCCAACACGTCCGCCCCACCGGTGTAACCACTGATCATGGCCGGCAGAGTGTCCTCCGGAGCGTGGGCGCTATTGCCACGATAAGCCGCTATCCGCATCGCTGCAACCTTTCCCGTAACATGACGTAAAACATGATAGCACTTAATAATGAAAAATAGTCAACCCCACCCAGCCTAATGAGACTAATCCCTATAGCCCTTCCAGACATCTTCTGCGAAGAGATGATAATCTCGCAGCAACCACACCTTCTCCACTATTGGAGAATTCAAATCCGACAAATTGGCTAACGCATTCAGATCTTCAGCCTTGTCGACATCCACAATGATGATGATGCGTTGCTGCCCCGCAACCCTGTACAGGCTCACTACCTTGATTGATCCCAGGTCTTTCAAGGTTTTTTTGGCCTTATCCCACAACCCCTCCAGATGTCTCTCTTTAGGATCCCAGGCCATCTGGACGTAATACAGCAACCTGGGATGCTGATTTATTTTTTCCCTTCTTGGTTTCAAATACCCCTGAACATCGATGCTAAAGCCCTCTTCCAGGGAAAAAACTTCTTCAAATATGAGGTGTTCGTGCATCGGCAGGCGCCCCATGGCGGTCCGGTCCAATTCCTCGGCCGATGGGAGATTGCCGATAACAATCACATATTGTTCGGCGGCCACCTTATAAAGATGCTGGGCCATACCTGAGTCGATGGTCTTTATTGCCTGCCTGGCCTCTTCACCTTCTAACTTCCACAAATCTTCAAAAGACAATCCTTTGAGATCCCAACCCATCTTACAATAAAAAAGCATCTCTTTTCACCTCTTTCTTTTTTACCATTTATAGGCGCTGAATAAGAACAACCCACCTTGAGTGAGTTCGATTGCAGCTTACACCTTCTCCATTGATGCGCGCAGCAATTTGACCATCTCATGCTCTTTACCGAAGGTTTCCAGGGCAATATCCACCGGGAGTTTTCCGTCATGTCCCCGCAAATCCAGGCGGGCGCCGGCCTTCAGCAAGATTTGGGCGCATTGATCGTAGCCGTGCCACAGGGCATCATGCAGAGGGGTATAACCGTTGGTGGCCCCTTGATAGTCCAAATTGATACCGGGTTCCCTGACCAACATGCCGGTAATATCGGCATGCCCGTTGTACACGGCCTTGTGTAAAGGGACCGCCCCGAACGTCGGCTCCACGGCGTTGACATCGGCCCCGGCCTTGAGAAGCTCGGCCACGATTTCGGTATGCCCCTCTCGACAAGCAACGAGCAAAGGAGTGTGATAATCGTTGAAGCCGTTCACGAAGGGGTATCGTTCCTCAACCTCGGCCCCTGCGGCAATAAGTTTCCTCACCGCTTCCACATCGTTCCCGGTCACCGCCTGCATCAATTTTTGGCTGTCAACCTTGGCTTGGTCTGATTGCTGGCGGGCTTTGATCATTTTATCCGCTTCCAGCAATTTATCTTTTCCCAGGACATTGACATTTAATTCATATTCAAAGTGTTGGAGTAATGAGAAGCCATAATGTGTATTGAGTTGCAGACCTGCCCCTTGGTCGAGCAAATATTGCACGATTTCGGGATATTTGAACCACAAAGCCTCCATCAAGGGGGTATGCCCCGTGGTGGGAGCCACGGTATCGACGAAGGCCCCGGCTTCCACCAGCAATTTCACGACTTCCATACTCCCACCCTGACAGGCCTTGTGCAGTACGGACGCTCCGGCCAGGCTGTCCGCGGCCAAGACATCCGCGCCGGCAGCGAGCAAGATTTTCACCATATCCGCTTGGCCCTGCCCGGCCGCCATCATCAGCGCGGTTAACCCGCTCCCGGTATCTCTAGCGCTGGGATTTGCCCCCATCTCCAGCAGGTATCTCGTCCGCCCCAGATTATTTTCTCGCACCGCGGCAATCAGCCGTTTATCAATATTTTCCTTGAATGCCGCCACTTCCAGGTAGGAATCAAAGTAAACCTTCCAACTGGCAATTTTGCCTGCATCATCCAATACAAAGTGATGCGCGTCTTCAATTTCGAAGGGGGCCTGGGTTTCGGTGCATTTTGCCTTGGTGTACACAATGACCCAGACTTCGTTGCCTTGACCAACAAACCCACGGGTTTCGTAGCCCAGGACTTCAGTCGTCTCGCCTCTGATTTGGAAGGCCTTGGCTACTTCTTCAGGACCTTTCATTATCCCCAAATAGGGGATGATTTGGTTGTGCTTGTATAGAGGAAGTTCAAACACGACGTTATCAGCCAGTTGACCAATAACTGCTTGCATGTCACCCCGGCCAATGCTGGCAAACCAATCCTTCATGATTTGTACCGATTTCTCTCTATCCATTGGCTATCCCGTCGTAAGTAGTTAATACCGCTCAATAAACTCAATCAGGTTGCCTTCCGGGTCCCGGATAAAAAACGCTTTAAATTTGAGCGGCGCTGCGTCGACCAGGTCCAGGGCAATGCGGATAGAACGACTCTTGACCCCCGCAAAAACTTCTTCAATATTCTTCACCCGGAAAGAGAGTTGGCTTATACCTTGCGTCAATACGTGATTTTTCGGTGGGTCCGGACGTGGAGCCGGGGTGAAATCCCGGCTCTCCACCAGTTCGATTTCCACTCCCTCTGACTTCAGGAATGCCACCCGCGCCGCCAACTCGGGGAAATCTTGCCTTTGCAGAACCTCAAACCCCAACACCTCCCGGTACCAATTCATGCTTGCGTCGAGGTTCGCCACCGCGATGCAGACGTTCAGATTATCTATGGCCACCAAGGGCGGAACTGCCATAACGCTTCTCCAGTTAATGGGATATGAATGGTTTTAGAGTAGTGCTTCAATCCAGCAACAGCCCGATTAACTTGCTGCGAATCGTTAACGCGATTCCGGCCCGATAATCCAATGCTCCTCTGTAACCAGGGTAAAGGTATGCTTGGGGTCAACAAAGCTAACCAGGCTGGATTTCACTTCTTGGAACTGAGCTGAGTTCCAGGCTCGTCTAAGCGCGGCCACATTCTCAAACCAAAGTTGCTCTACCCCATCAAACCTGGCTTCCCCAAAAACGTAGAACCCATCACGGGTATGGCATTGCCAATACCGTTGCAAGCCGGGCAACGCCGCCACCACAGGAGCATGGACTTGCAGGTTGTAGCCGCGGAAGTTTTCCAAGGGCACTCCTGGTTGGCGCTTGAGCAACATCAATAACTTAATCCAGGCCGGGTCTTTGGTCAGTGGCGGGCCTGGGACAATTGCGTGGGCAGCGGTGTCCAACACCAAGGTCAGCCAAAACGCCGCCCAATTCGGTTCATCAAGGCGGGCCCCTTCCAGAAATTCCCGGGATTGCAGGGAAGCCAACTGGTCCGCTTCGTTTTCCAGCCAAATTTCGGCCACACCCTGGTGAGGCAGAACCGGGGCCCCCAGATCACCTTCAAAAGGGATCCTGGTGTCGATCAGATAGCGCTTGATTTGGGGAATCTTAGCGGCATATTTCACCGCGTGGATATTGACCCAGTAATCGTGAAACTCCCGGGCGGTCATTCCCGGCTTGGGGGCCGCAAATATTAATTGATGGATCACTGTATCGTCTCTTTTTGCTTCTTTATCCGAAGGCCAACGCCCCCAAGGTGGTCGGAGCCGTCACCAATCCAATCCCGGCGGGCCCTAGTCCTTGCGAAAAACCACAAACCCGTTGGCTGGAATTAGTACCTCCAGCAGGCCATTGTCAACAGAAAGCGCAGCCCCCTGATTGCCTACATTGTTGCCCCCATAAACTTGGGCATCGCTATTAAAAATTTCCCGCCAGGGGCCGCTTTCCAGACGGGAGTTTCCAATAACATATCCGGCGGTGAAGGGGTGGTTATTAAGGCTGGCCACCACCAGCAGCTCTTCTGAATCGTCCCAGCGCCGGAAGGCCAGCACCCGGTTGGCATTATGAACGTGGAGGATATCGATGGCATGGGTCCTGAGGCCGGGATGGCTCCGGCGAAACGCGATCAAATCCTGGAAAAAACGAAATAGTCGCTGCCCGTCTCCCTGGCGCTCAGACCTCAAGTTTTCCCGGTTTTGCATAAAGGTATTGTATTTATATTCTTTCTGGGCGCCGACCTCTTCTCCCATAAGAAACATGGGAGTGCCCGGCGACAGCATGGACATGCCTAAGCAAAAACGGCAACGGGCTTCGGCGACCTCCCGGGTGGGGCCCACCAGTGGCGCCCCATTAACCGCAGTCACCATGGTTCGTTGGGAGAACGCCGAATTTCCCGCTTCATCGTGCGACTCATGATAGACAACCTTCTTCTGGTTGGACCCTCCCAGGGCGCCGGCAAGATAATCCAGGGCCAAGGGCTGGTCCTGGCCATAGCCCGCGGTCAGGAGCAGTTTGGCGAACTCCGGGCCCTGATCGAGTTTGCCGATAAGATGGTGGTGGAAATTTGCGTACCAAGTGGCATCAAATCCCAGACCTCCTGCATCTGGGCTTTCAGTCACTTTTTCCCAATCGGAGTGATCTTCGGCCATGAGGATGGCTTTGGGGTTGATGAGCTTCAGCGTCCGGGTCAATTCCCGGAGAAACTTGGCGCCAAATAAGTTGGCCTGGGGTACGGAGATACGATTGTCTGCATGCAGCACATTATAAAGGTGCATGGAGGTGGTCTGATCCACCCGGAAGCCGTCCACGTGGAACTCTTCCATCAAGGCCGCGGCGCTGCTGATGAACATCTTCCGGACGTTCTCCTCATAAAAGCGGGGAGCATAGCCGGTGGACCAGTTATCAAGATAACCACCCGCGGCCTCCGGGTAGTCGGAGGATTTCCCTTCGTACCAGTAATAGATGTTTTCTTCCGGAAGATCGGAGTCATAGGCCCATTGGGCCCGTTCGGCCCGGTGATGATAGTGGTTGTAAACCACATCCAGGATCACGGCGATGCCGTGGCGGTGGCACTCCCGGACAAAGTGTTTGAATTCGTCCCGGCCGCCGGCGCTGTATTCGATGGCAAAAAAATGGGAGCTGCCGTAGCCCCACTGGGCCCACCCTTCGAACTCGTTCATGGGCAGTAATTCCACCGCGTTGACCCCGAGTTCTTCCAGGTAGGGCAAGAGATCCATGGCATCCGCCAGGGATCCGGGGCGGTCCTCCCCGTTCCAGATGGCGCCGATGTGCAGTTCATAGATCACCAGGTCCTCTACCCGGGTGGGCAGGGTTAAGCCCGGGGGGACTTCATCCTGCCAGAATTCCGCCGCGGGGATGAACTCCAGTTCCGGCCAGACCGCTTCCCGGAAATTTTTGGTAACCGTGTCCGGGTTGACCACTACGGAGCAGCTCACCGTGCCGTCCAAATTATCGATAGTCCCGCGGTAGGGGGCGCCCTGGGGATCAAACTTGCCCCGGCCGATCTGGCAGCGGGAATAAAGGTCGGTGCGACAGGCTCTCTGGCCCCCTTTCTTGGTGACCCGGTACATATAAGGCAGGTGGTCCCACTGCTGGAAGTCCCTCAATTCCGGGAATTTGGTTGCCTCGGTTTGCCAGACTCCGTCCCCTTGTTTATCCAGGGGGATGGGGGCCCGGCTTTGATCCCTGCCGGAGCCCCTGGGGGTGTCCGCGATATAGCCGGTGTTGGGGTTTCCCACCACTACTTCCACTTTTTCGGCGTTGGGAGCCCAGACCGCGAAGCGGATTCCCGGCCTGGAAGCTCGTCCAGAATAGTATTTGTTGGCCCCCAGGCGGCGGCAGTGGGTCAGGTAATAATGTTCCTGCTGGGGGTTGGGGCCCGGGGGTTGCAGCACCATGGTCCGGTAACGGTCCTGGGAGGCATGGTCGTTGACCTCGGTGGGGATTCCCCAAAGGTCGGCGCCCCCCGCGGTATCCAAAATGATGCCCCAACGAAACTGCTGTCCTATCTGGGATTCATCGAAGCGGACGGTGGCCTTGAAGCAGGGGCAGCCGTCTTCCCCGGTCACCGGTCTCAGGTTCCGGGTCGTCCACTGCTCCGCGTAGCGGCCTTTGGCGTCCCAACTTCCCGTCAGCCGGACGTTGCTGAAGACGTTCCGTCCCAGGCCGGTGTAATAAACGAATTCTACGGGGATGGTCATATGCGCCTCCTGAAAAGTTCCGAGTTCCGAGTTCCAAGTTCCAAGTTCCGAGTTAAGACCCCAGCGAAAAGACTATTTTTCATCTTGAGCGCAGCAAAGGATCTCTTATTTCAGCGCCCAGGATTTCCAATTTGCCGACCTTACCAGCAAGACCTGGAAAAGCTATGCTCCCAAAACGAGATTCTTTAGTCGCTCCGCTCCCTACAGCTTTCCCCGGTTTCTCAGCCTTCCGGCTGGTAATCCTTGTTGGGGATGAACTCCACCGCCACTTCCACCGGATTATCTTTAGACGATTCCGGTAATTGCACCAGGAAAGCCTCCCGGTTGACGTCGTGATGTTCCATCCCGTCCACATAGACCTTCCCCATGGCCAGGGCCTCCTTGGGGAGATAGTCCGGCTGTACGCTGATGAAGTTGTTGGGACGGTTTCCCGAGGGTTTGAAATAGAGCCGGAACCGGGACTTGGTCACAAAGGTGCGGATATAGATGTTCGTCAAGAAATTCAGCTCGAACACATGGTATCCCGACTTGGAATGGCTGCCTTTCATGGCTTCGACTTCTTTGGTGTAAGGAAGCCCGTCGTCGGTAACCATGAAATAGACATCACCGTAATCGAAATCCAGGTAGGTCATATTCCAGAAGGCAATGGATTCCCGGGCCAGCCGGAGGAAATCCTGGTCTCCGGTGGCTCCGTAAACGATGAGATAGGCCAGGATGCACTGCTCTTGCTGCCACCAGGCTTTGCGGTTATGCCAGGTAAAATCGATGGTCATCCGGTTTTTAGGCACCCGCTCCACCACATCGAAACAACCTCCCCGGATCTGGTCCAGGCCGAAGATCTTCATGTCGGTCGCCAGTTTCTTGGCCAGTTCGAGGTATGCTTTCTTTCTAGGCAGCAAGCTGTACACCCGGGTGAGATTCCAGGCGATCTTCAGGTTATGGCCCACCACCGCCCGGTCTTGCTGCCATTTATAGGTCTTATCCGGAGTCCAATCCCGGAAAAACCGCTCCTGCACGTAAGGGATCTTGGGGTTGGGGTCCGGGAATTTCTCCAGGATGAGGTCGGCGAGCTCTTTCTGCATTTTTTTGCAGTCTGCATAAAGATCGGCCATCTCGTCGTTGGGAATGCTCTCCAGGGCCAGCATCAGGTTCAACAGGTAAGCGGGGGTGTGATCGCCGATGGAGTTCCAGTTTTTCTTGCTGCGATTGTCCCCCAGGGATTCGGTGTCCCACCAGAAGGTGGCATAATCGATATGGGAGAAATAACCTTTTTGCTCCTTGTCCAGGAATCTCTGGTTAAAGAATTCCATGGTCCGCCGGATGTCGTCCAGGATCTCCCAATCATTGGAAATCCGGTAGAATTGGGTGAGACCGGCCAGGGCGTAGATTTGCTCATACAGGGGAATGGCATTCCGGTCGTCGTCAAATTGCGAAGGCATGATTTTTCGGCCCGTCTGTTTATCAAAGGCATGGGCCCAGACGATGAAGGAGCCGTCATGGGACTCCGTTCGAAAGGTGTCCCGCTGGTACTCCACCCCGTTTTTCGCGGCCTGGTAATAGCGTTCGTTTCCGGTCATGAGATAAGCCGACGCCAACCCATAAATGAGCCGGGACAGGGTGGCGCATTCCTGAATGGGGTTTGCGGTCTTGGAACCGATATAGCTGAGGTTCGTCTGGTAATTGGTGAAATCGAAGGTGTTGCTGCCCCCAAAAATATTCAAGAGCCACTGGTCGGCCAGGGCGGTGATCTGGGTCAGCCACCAGTGGGTCTCTTCAAATAGATAGAGATTGTCCTGGTTTTGAAATAGCCAGATCTCCTTGGCGTCAAGGCGTTCCCGGTCTTCATGAATCTGGTGGACTCCGTAGGCGGCCACCAGAATGTCCTTGCGGATATATCTTTTCAGCCGGTCTGCGGGTTTATAGTCGTCATAACCCGGGGGGGTAGGTATCCGGTTCCGGTCGAGGCGGTCGAAATTCTTGATGAAAGAATAACCGGTGCCTTCCGCCACGAACACTTCAAAAACATCGCCGCTGCGGCACTGCACCTTAAAAGAACCTTTTTCCAAATCCACTTCCTTTACCATTCCCAATATCCGCAGACTATGAGTAAAATACTTCATCTTTTTCTCCTCCCTCAGGCCCCGGCGAGGCTCTGCGCCCCAAATGCTGGGCTGCTATGCCGGTCTGCGCCTATTGCACCTGTCTGATAAACTCCAGGATGAAGGGCTCCGAATGGCTGCTCATGCGGCCGCTCACCAGATTGCCATCCACGTGGACATCGGTGTCGATATAGGTAAACCCGGCATTTTTAACATCATCGATGATATTGTAGGCACAGGTTACTTCCCGGGCCTTAACTGCCTGCGGCAAACTGCAGAGCAGCCACATGGCGTGGCAGATCACCCCCACTTTATGGTTTTCCGAACGGAGGATGCTCTCCACCAGGGCCCGGGGTTCCGGCCGCTCCAGGACCCCGGGTTGGGACTCCTTCATGAACCACCAGCGCAGGCGGTCGGCCCAATACCCGCCCCCGAAGATGAATCCGGCGAAGTCGTCAATCTTCACCTCCGGGATGCTGAGGTCGGCGACCAGCCGGTAGATGGGTTCATCCCCGGAAGGGATGCTCTTTCTTTCTCCCCGGTCCCATTCTTTATTGGTGGTGATGAGAAGGGGGAGGAAACCGGCTTTTTTGAGTTCCCGGATGATGGGGTGATAGCTCATTGCCACCCACTCATCCTCGACAAATATGCCCACTCTTTTACAAGTCATCAGTCTCTCCTCCGGGGGGTGAGAAAAAGTCCTCGTCTATTGGCCGCATTTGCAGCCGATCTTATACCCGGGGACTTCATTGGTGATTACCAAATCGATGAGAAAGGGGCCGTCATTTCCCAGGGCCTGGGCGATGGCGGGTTGGATCTGGTCCGGGGTCTCCACTTGGACTGCCGCCACTCCCATGGCCTGGGACAATGCGGCAAACCCGATGTCCGGGGGAGTGAGATCGAAGGAAGAGGGAAAGGAGTGTGCGGGTATGCCGCGCTCCCGCCAATACTGGAGGATGTTAAGTTTTAGCAACTGATAGGCGCGGTTGTTGCAGACCACGAACTTGGCCCCGACGCGGTGCCGCGCCGCGGTCCAGAGGGCTTGGATGGTGTACATGCTGCCGCCATCGCCGGTAAAACCGATGACCGTCTTCTCCGGATAAGCCAGCTTGAGGCCGATGGCCCCGGGAATGCCCACGCCCAGGGAACCGCCCCGGGTTTGGAAATAATGCCCCGGCTGCGTGGGGGGCAGGTAGCGGGTTAATTCCGGGGAGACGGTGAGGGCTTCATCAAAAATGACGGCATCCTGGGGAAGTTGGGCGGCCAATTCCTTCATGAACCGGGAGGGGTGCAGGGGCACCGCCTCGCTCACGGCCCGGTCGGCCTCCAACTGGCCGGCCAATTCCTGCTCCTTTTGCGCCGCAATCTTGGCAATGCGTGCCCTGGCGGCCTCCCTTTGGGAGGAGGTCAGGATGGCGTCGAGAGCCTCCGCCAGTTTAGCCAGGGTTGCCTTGGGGTCGCTTACCAGGCCAAGGTCAACCGGAAAATTTTTGGCGATTTCAAAATAATCCAGGTCGATGTGGATCACCCGGGCCCCGGGGCTGAAAACGCCGGCGAGAGAGGGGAAGACTTCGGGAAAAACATAGGTCCCACAAATCAGGACCACGTCCCCGGCTGAGACAATGGCCCGGCTGTGCTCGCCGAACATGTGCCCTAGCAGTCCCCGGAACAAGGGATGCTTGGCACTGATATTCACCTCTGAGGAGTCCGCGCCCCACACCTCGGCGCCCACCAGTTCGGCCACCCGGGCCAGTTCAGGTTGCGCCTCGGAGAAGGCCACCCCATCGCCCATGATGACCAGAGGATGGGCCGCAGCCGCCAGCATGGCCGCAGCCGCGGCCATCTGCTCCGGCTCGGGGCAGACGCGGGTCACCGGAAATGAGGTGGGGACCACTTCTTCTTCATTGGGAGCATCCAGGAGGTCCATGGGCAGGCAAACGAAGACCGGCCCCAGGGGCGGGGTGGCCGCTATTTTTATGGCCCGGCGCAGCACCCGCAAAACCGAGGAGGCCTCTACCACCCGGGTGGCCCATTTGGTCACCGGTCTGGCCATGGCTATCAATTCCGCCGCCATCTGGGCGTCCATGGCGTCATACTTGATGCCCGCTTCCCCGGCGATGACCACCAGGGGTGAGTGGCCGCGTTTGGCCTGATAGAGCATGCCGATACCATTGCCCAGGCCCACGCCGCTATGCAGTTGCACCACGGTGGGACGCCTGGTGGCCCGGGCATAACCGTCGGCAATGGCCACGGCCACCGATTCCTGCAAGGCAAAAATATAGGTAAATTCGGGATAGTCTTGGAGCGCGTCCAGAAACCCTTGCTCCACTGTGCCGGGGTTGCCGAACATATATTTGCACCCGTCGGCCAGAAGTTGCTCGATGATGGCAAATCTGCCAGTTTTCCCAGGCATGATCCCACCTGCCTTTTCCGGAGAAGTTACCAGCCGAACCGTTTCAACCCCTTTTCCATGACTTCCACCAATTTCACCCCCACCAGATGTGAGCAAGCGGTGGAGCGACCGGTAATAAACGGGAAATCAACGATTACGGAAGTCTCCCGGCCCACATTGCCGTGGTACTGGCCATCCGGCCCCACGGCATCCCTGAGGATAAATTCCAGGGGATAAGGGGGTGGCCCCATGTTGAAATCGGTCCCCATGAAACCGGTGCCGTCCTTATAATCGAACTCCAAGGGGTGGCCGGTGACATGCTTGCCCCAGATGATGCTCCGGCGCTCCTGGAAATCCCGGGCAAAGGCCAGGCAGGCCACTCCGTAACATTCCGCGGCAATGGGTTTGTCCAGTTTGAGAAAACTGAGAATAAGGTCATGAACCCGCTGATTGTTCACCATATCCACTATGGGCCCGCTGCCGCCCACCAGCAACAGGGCTGCGTATTGCTCCAAATCCGGCTGCACTTTTTCCAGGGTATGGTGGTAAGCTTCCAGGTCCCGCAGATAGGTGGGAGAACTGAGATATGGCCTTTCGGGAAACCAGGTGGAAAGATTGAGGGGGTTGTTTAATCTGTTGGAATTTTCCAACTCCCGGGTTTTGCGGGCCATTTCCTCGGAAGTGACGGGTCGGCCCAACGGTGGGTCAACATAAGTGGGGTCCATGCTGGGGGTAAGGGCTACTGGCTTTGTTCCTTTAGGAGTCACAAAAGTTGTTTCATACCCTTTGCCATCCAATACCTCCAGAGGCCCCACCAATTCCTCACCCCAGTACCCCCAATTAGAGAGTACGGTCAAGATCTTCTTCATGGCGATCCCCTTTCCTCATATTTAACGATCAATCTCAAGGCCCGAAAGAACCTTGCCCACCTAATTAAGCCCAACCACCGTGTGGGGGGCAAATAGATTAGACCTGGGAATGTGTCAGGTTAGTTAAAATTTGTTTTGAACTTTCTAATAGCTAAAAACAAAAAGGTTCAGATTACTAAGGTGACCATCTCGCAACCAGGCTGCAGCACGCTTTAGCCTCCTTTATTAACGGATGGCGATTGAGGGACTTCTTTGATTGAAAGGATGTAAACTTTTACATAATGATTTTTCCTCAGAAGTCAACCCCCCGGCAGATAAAACCGAAAATTTTTACTGAAAATTAACCGCCCTATTTCATGGCAGCGGTTACGGGTAAGGGGATGATGGAGCGAGCTCGGCCGGCCGACCCCAAAGGGATGAGATACCGCTTGGGAAGCGGAGCTAACCTGCCTCAGCCTATACTTCGAGCTATCTGGGCACTTGGCACGGTTAGGTTCAGAAACATGAGGTGGGGCAGTGCTGTCCGGTAGGCAACACTTGTATTTAAAAGAAAAAGTCCCAAAACGACCTAACGGTGCTATAATTCTTTTGACGAAAAAACCAAGTATCGAAAGGAGTTAGGACTTATATCACATAATAACACCGTTTTTGGTTAAATGCTACAACTTCTACCGAGACATGTTTTCGAGCACCAGGTAGAGACCCATGCCTAGCAGGGGCCTGAGGCCCGGAAATTATCCCTCCGGTCCCAGTTGGCAGCCCTGCTAGATTCCCGTAACTGCTCCTATAATGTTGTGGAAAGCATCCGGGCAGGTCAGTTCGGACCACCGAAAAACAGCCAACGGCTGATTGATTTGGATGAGGCGCTGGTGGGAAAGCTTGAAACCCATATCATGAAAATGCGAAGAGATAGCATGGCCGAAGGAAGATTGCCGGTCAATTATCTCTTTGCAAATATCACCCAGCGGATGATCCAGCGGGCTATGCAACGGGACTGCAAGGCAGCCAGGCTCCGGGTGCGGAACCCGCACGATCTCCGGCATGCTTACGCCACTATCCTTTTGATGGACCATTACTCGCCCGCCTACGTCCAGAAGCAGTTAGGACACCACTCCATTTCCATGACCGTGGACATATATGGCCATTGGATACCCGGAGAAGGAAAGAAGGACTTGGTGCAGACCTTGCGGGGTCAGAAGGCCAACCCGGGCCGCACCCTATCTCTGGTGGAAGAATGATCCGGAGAGCTGGTAATAAATCATTTTCCCATGCGCGGGACTTTCAGTCCCGCGGTCCCGCGCCCGATGGTCACTGGAAATTCTCCTTCCTAGCGCGGGACTACGCGGGACTATCGCGGGACTGAGAGGCCCTCAAGGGACAATCAAAATGTGTAACTTATTGTTTTTACTAATTTTATTAATAGATGGTGCCGAAGGCGGGATTTGAACCATCATTTGGTGTTTATTTTATCTTGTTATTACTAGTAATTAGCTTGATCACTTTTCCCTTTGGTGACGCTTCGGTGACGGTTGCCTTTGCGACCTGCTCTGTGTCCGGGTTTTCCCACATTTGCTTGAGACTCTCTGCTCTCATCTTGGCGTAACGCCGGGTTGAGGCTGCGGTCTTGTGTCCCAGCATATCCCCCACAATCCTTTCGCTCACACCTCGGTTGATGGCTTGGGAAGCAAGGGAATGACGGGTGCCCTCGTAGCAGGTGACCTTGACTCCGGCTTTGGCTGCCGCTTGGCGCCAATGGTCATAGACGCGGCAACCACTCAGAGGTCTTCCTAAGCGGTTGACGAAAACGAAGCCGTTCAGATGACGGGGCAACTGCAAGAGGGCCTCTTTCACCCGGGGATGCAAGGGAAGATACCGGGTGTCACCTTCTTTAGTGGAGGCGCGGAAGGTATTCAGATCAAAGGCGGCGTCAATGGTCACGATGTCATTTTTGAAGTCCACCTTTTCCCAGCGCAGGGCCCGGGCTTCATTTGGACGGCAACCCTGATGAATCAGAAAGAGAAAAAAGGCTCGATAGACGGGATCTTGAATATGAGTCAAGACTCTGGCCTGGTCTTCCTCGTCGCACCAGCGCGTCACCGGCTCCTTCACCTTGATTTGGGGAAAGGCAGGTAGATGCAAAATATCACGAAGTTGATATGCGTCTTGAAAGAGCTTGTGGAGGGACCCCAGCAAGTTTCGGACGGTTTTGGGACTGAGGGTCTTGGGTAGCCAATTCCGGAAATCTAGAATGTCCCCGGCTCGAATGTCTCGCAAGTTCTTGCCGATAAAAAAGGGAATAAAGTAATTCCTGGCAGCGCCCCGAATGTCCTTGAAATATGAGCGGGCCAAGTGCTGGTGTTCGCACTCCTGCCGGCGGCGCTCCAACCATTTCTCTATGTAATTCTCAAAAAGAAGGTGTTTGATCTCCTTACGGACAAAATCCCGGGGATCGAACTTTCCCCGGTCAATGCTTTCCCGGATGGTGGTAAGAAGTCGGCTGGCCCGGTCCCAGGAATCTAGGGGATATCCATCGCGGCCTGTAAAAATGCGGTGTCTTTCCCCCTGCCACCAAAGATCAAGGTAGAAGTGCCCAGGAACGGTTTTGCATTTTCTACAGCGTAGAGGCTCCCCCTGGAAATTTCTTTTACATCGTGGGCATTTTTCCTTTGTACGGATCGTGCCAACCATGCAGAAATTATTAGCAGGGACCGACCTCGGGTGCAACATATTTTCGCCAAAACGCCCAACTCAAGTTAGGGGTAAAGGGTCAACTTGAGGTGTCTTCCCTTTAAGCACCGGGTTACCGCCAACCCCTGTCCGGTGGGGATTTTTCCCCAGGCGATAGGGGTAGCTTTCACATTCTGTATCGGGGCATTCCCGGACCCTTTTATAGCTACCTCCGACACATTTCAGACATCGTTTTCTGTGGGCTTTAATGGGACTCAAATCCATAATTCCTCGCCGCGCCGTTCCTCCGCAGACTCCAATGATTTCTTGAAATAGGGTCTGAAAATATCATCATCTAAGCGGAGCATGAGACTGCCGCAGTCGATGCAAACGGCCGTGTGGTCGTCCAGGCCCCCTACCCTTTTGTCACGGCAGCCACAGTCAACGCATTGGTACTCGTATGAAGGCATGATGGATTTCCTTAACTTCAGTCCGCCTGCTTGCTGCTTCAGCCCGAATGACGGAGCGGCAAGCCCCTCATGCAGCCGTCGTTTTCCCGGGACCGTCTGCTCTCCTTCTGGAGGTCTGCTTTGCTTCCTTTGCTGAGAGAGCGGTCAGTCCATGCTCTGAAAAAAAGCTTTGGAATTGGTCATGCTGCTCCAGGAAGATGTCAGTATCATGGAGAAACCGATGGAGAAGAGGCGGAAGTTCTAAACCGACTAATTTCTCCTGAAGGTAGCGAAGGGAGGCATTAAGGCCGTAAGTAAAAAGGAAAATGTCTTTAATTGTTTTTGCAATATTGTGTTCTGGTCCATCAACAGCAACAGCCATAAGGTTAATCCTCTCCTGCTGACATCTTCCCCTCCGGCCTGCCGTCTTGTTACTCCTGCGCGTTTGGCGCGGCGAGCCCCCTCATTTGGCCAACGTCTGCCTTTGTTCGCTATCAGGCTCATGGGCCACAGACCCAAAATGGCTCGTGATGGCCGCGGGTGGAGGGTTCTTCCCTACGTAAACTATTTTAATATATCTGTCAAGTTAAAAAATACACTATGATAGTTTATTTTCACAATAAACTAATTAAATTATATGATGAACTATTTTTCTATCACGAAGTTTAAATTATGCCAGACCTTGAGCAGAAAAGCGTAAATGGGGGGGGAATTATACCCAAAAGACATATATTATACTGATATGAGGGAAGATAACTTTTAAAAGCCTAACCGATGAGGGGAGAGGGTTTTCGATTCAGATAAGTCTTATTATGTACCCTGGAGGGATATCTTGCCGTGGAAAGATAGGGCCATTTCAGAATGAAGAAATTATGGGTTATTGGATCGTTTCTTCCATGGCGACTATGTTTTCAATAATTTTAATCAATTCAGGTTTCACATCTTCACGATGGGTCCGCAATATAAGTTTCAAGAATCTGATAACTAAAGGTGTTTTGTCAGTCAATTTAGCCACTTCAATTAAACAATTCCAAGCCTCCGACAGATTTTCCCCCAAGAATTCTGGCGACATAAGATAAAGCTCCAACGGGCTGTTTAATTCCAAGCCCTCTGCGATTTTCTTAAGCGTCTTCTCTCGGGGTTCGCGTTTGCCTAGGACATAAAACGATAATTGCTGAGGGGCCATACCGATTTTCTCAGCAAGTTCATTCTGCTGCATTCCGAGAACTTCTAGACGCTTTCGAATGTTCTCGGAAACCACCTGCTTTCTGATAAATGATTTATCAATCATTTTTATACGATACATTGATCATCCTATCATGACAATAATCGCTATAAGTGTATATATGATCTTGACAAATATACTCTTTTGATATATTCAAGGAACGCATGACAGTCAAGGACACCATCGAAAAATATATTAGGAAGCACGGGCTCACCAAGGCTGAATAGGCAAAAATAGCTGGAATGCCCCCCCAGACAATCAGTGACCTTTGCGCTGGACGTAAGAAGGCAGGAAGGGTAACGACCCGCAAGCTGATGAAAGCTACAAATAATGAACTTAACTTCAAAAATTTACGGCCAGATTTGTCAGACATTCTGTAACTGGCATCTATAGCTTATTTCAATAGCCTGCTTAGTGGCCTTGTTACTAAGACAGGGAAGTATCCTCTGCCTGCCAGGCAGCCATTGACCTGATGGGTCGGAAAACCTCTTCAGACCTCACAATCGCCTGGGAAAGGTTTCGGGAAGGGGTCATTTCAGCGCATGAGCAACTTGCTGCGCTGGAAGAGGCGGTGAGGTTGAAGTTGGGAAAAGAGAAAAAGTGAAATAATGCCATTCGACTGTAGAAACAACCTGATTTTCATTCAAGGTATCGGCATTTCGATCACCTCATAAAGCGAAATAGCAGTAAATTAATTGAGTTAGCAATAGGCAGAACTATTGGCATTTCGATCACTAAAGGCAGGTTTAGCAATTATTACATTTGCACGGACGTATGGCGGATGAAGGACAAGGAAAAATGCGGATTAAAGGCCCAGGGCGATCATCAGGCAGGCATCGAGCCGGGCCAACAATTCATCATTAAGTACTCCCAGCACGCGCTGCACCAAGGATTTATGCAGGACGGTGATCTTGTGGCCCCGGAACACGGAGGGATATTTCAGGCCGGTGGCGGCAAACGCGGGGTCCTCCGGCGTCAGCACTAAATCGGAAGGGAGTGGGTCGGGCGGAATGATTGAGGAAATGAAGAGTAGGACTATATCATCGCCGCGAGATAAAAAGGGCTCAGGGGAAAGGATGACCGCGGGGCGGACTTTGGCCGTGGTCAGGTCGGTAAAGGGATACCGCACCAAGACTACTTGGCCCCGTTTCAGGCGGCGGAGGGCCATGTCACCGCGTCGCCGTCTATTAAGGAGTAGCCGTCTTCCCGGGGATCGGCCAGCCAGTCGAAGGAGCCGGATTGCATGACGAGCTCCAGCAACTCCTCCGCAGAAATCTCGTCGATCAATACCTGGGGATGCCCCAGGGTGCGCCGGGCAATGAGAAACGCGGCAAATACTTCTAACTCGGCCTGTTCCTGGGGGGTCAGGTTTTCCAGCAAACGCTCGATTCTTTGGCTCATGGAAAGGCTCCCAGCAGTTTGGCTTAATTTAGATTACACCTTAGCGGCCATCCTGACAACCGGCAGGAAATGAAATATCTGAGATATTCCGGCAAAAAGATGGGTAGAACCGCAGCAGACGTTATCTTCTCGCACCTTTGTTTACGGAGGGCAGGATATCAAGTATGCGGATGAGAGCGGAAGGCATAGTATCGGTTAGAGTATCGGCATAACGATCACCTGAGTAACAGATAAGTCAATAATTATAGAGATATACCTGAATGGCTGACTATCGGCATTTCAATCACCAGATTGAGAGAAGAGTAGAGGATGGTCATAGAGGAGAAAGCCTATTTCTCTGGATATCGGCAAAACGATCACCTGCTATCGGCATTTCGATCACCATTTATCGGCATAACAAACACGGATTATCGGCATTTCAATCACCGCAACGGCCCTATCGGCCTTTAACCATGCGGGCTGGCGGGTCCGGAAAAACCGTTAAAAAGCTTTTAAATTAAACGTTAAAAGGCATAACGGCAAAGACCAGAGGAAGATCTAGTGGCTGAACAGGGGAACATTAAAACTCCTGAAATTTTGGAGATAAGCAAATATGAACTGACTCTGGCCGAGTTCCCGACTTTTACCTTGGCAAAAGGCAGTCTTTACCTTCAAAAGGCCAGAGAAAGAGTGTTTGAGGATACGATCTCCGGCAAGAACGGTGAACCGGTCAGGCGGATATGGACGGTCATTCCCCATGAGAGCTTAGGCTTCGGAACTCCAAGCACCCATTCGACATTATTTGAACTGATGCAGATATGGAAGGAACAGGGGTTTGCCAGTCAATACATCAATTTTAAATCAATCTTCCACCTTCTGAAGCGCATGGGGAAGGGGACCGGGAATTCGCAGTATAAGCAAATCGAAAAAGACCTGGAGGTTCTGGTAGGCATCATTATCAAGGCCCAAAATGCATTCTGGGACAATGATCGGAAAGGGTATGTAGACGCCATATTTCACTTGTTCGACAGCGTGGGGCTGTATAAGGAGACGCCAGAAGGCAAGGTGATCCTTGAATATGGCTTCATAAAAGCCAGTGACTTCCTCTTTCACAACAGCATTCTTAAAAGCAGCATTCTTTCATTACCCTTTGATAATAATTTCTTCCATCGCCTTACGCCCGTCGAACAGCGTCTGGTCCTATACCTAAGCAAAGTATTTCGGTCACAGACAATCAACAAGAGAAGGATTATAGAGTTAGGCCGTCAATTACCACTTGAGGCCAAAGAGAAGAAGTACATCAAGCGACAGCTAAAGATAAATTGCGATGGCCTTATGAAGAAGGGCTTTTCTCTTTTAGCAGGTTATGATTTTAAGAAGGGAGCCGACTGCGAGTACATAGTCTTCAAAAGGAAAGGCACACCTCCCAAGCCGATATTTCCTATATTGGAGAATCGGCAACAGTTTTTACCACTGCCCGGTACTATCAATGATGGGCCTGAACATCTTGCCGAAACTATCATGGAATTCTGTGGTGATAAAAAATCCTTAAATTATTATAAAAAAATCGCAAGAATTGTACCAAAAAATATCATCTTTCGCGCTCTTTCAGAGGCGAAAGTCGCAGACCAAATGAGTGAGACTATAAAGAATAAAGCAGCGCATTTTACTTTTCTCGTTAAGAAATATGCGAAAGAACAAGGGATAAGTCTATAGCGAATAAATAAGATGAAGGAGAGGTAATTTTATGTCTACTTTAACAGAGGTTCGGCCGCATCTCCATAAAAGGGAAAGCAATATCAACGTGGAGGTCATGACTATCACCCCCCAATGGGCCAGGGAAATGCTGGCCGTCGGCAATCATCGGGACCGTCCCTTAAGCCAAACCCGGGTCAAGAAATTAGCTGCCGCGATCCGGCGCGGAGAATGGTGCACCAATGGTGATTGTATCGCCTTTGACGTGAATGGCAAGCGGATCAACGGACAGCATCGGTTAAGCGCCATCATTGAGGCCGATACGCCGGTGCAAGCGTTGGTGGGATACAACTTCCCGGAAAATGCATTTATGACCACGGACGTTGGCGCCAAACGGACTACCGCAGATCTGGCCGTCATTATCGGCATGAAAAAGCATTACATGGCGGTGGGCGCGGCCATTAACCTGCTTTGGCGTTATAAGCAGGGGACTCTGCATACCCGCGGAGTGACGCCTACCAACACGCAGCTTATCGATTTGCTGCAAGAAAACCCGCAAATTGAGAAAAGCGCCGAATTGGGAGTAGGGATGTGGTCCGTTCTTTCCCCCGCAGTAGCAACCTTCTGCCATTACCTTTTTCAGCAAATAGACCCTTTCCAGGCCAATGCCTTTTTCAAAAGTTTACGCACCGGCGCCAACCTGGCGGAGGGAGATCCAATCCTGGTCTTGCGAAACCGTATGATTGCCCAAAAGGCGCAGAAGGGCATTTTGCCGCAACACGAAATCGTGGCCCTGGTGATCAAGACCTGGAATTATCATCGCCGGGGTCACAGGGTTAAACATCTTGGCTGGCAATATAGGAAGGGAGAACGCTTCCCTGTAGCAAAATAGGGGGTGGACCATGCATATCTCGGAAGTCAAAACCTGCGCGCCTTTTAACGGGCTTTTTGAAATCAAGGAAGAGGTGGTGGAGGCCATCGCTGAACACATGCGGCGGTATGGTTTCGATGCTGCCCGGCCCATAGTGCTCTGGGCCGACAAAAAGATCGTGATTGACGGCCACACCCGCCTGGAAGCAGCCAGGCGGGCGGGACTAGTCCAGATTTACTGCCGGGAGTTTCCGTTCCGGGACGAAGACACGGCCTTGCAATACGCCATCCACAACCAGCGGAACCGGCGCAACATGACGGAGGCGGAGATTCTCCGGTGCATCGAAGCGGTGGATAAGAGGAAGCAACAAGGAGAGAGGACAGACTTAGCGCCAAGTGGCGCTAAGTTGATCCAGGGCAAACCGATAGCCTCAAGCGAAGCTTCTGGTAAGTCCGCCGAAAAAACGGCCAAGGTGGTAGGCGTCTCCCCCAGGAAAATCGAGCGCGCCCGAACCGTCCTCGCAGACCCGGCAGAAAAGGAAGCGGTCCTGGCCGGCAAGAAATCCATCCACAAAGCGTCCCGGGCCGTCAAGGAGAAGCGTCTAAAAGTCGTTCCTTATGAGCCCCCCATTTCCGATCAGGATAAGCGTCAAGAAGTCCTCCTTATGGCCTGGGAGGAAATCAAGGCGTGGCAGCGGAAATACAGTCATTACCCGGAGTTCCGAGAAATTTTCGAGGCCATTGACGTGCTGGAAAACGAGGCGCAACAGGCCTGGGCGGCCAAATGAAAAGCTCATCAAAAACAGCAGCTTTCCATCGCCAATCGGATGGATGGCAATGGTAACTTTCCAATGAGGCGAACATGCGCTTGACGGAAGAACAGCAGGCGGTCCCCGAAACTTTGGCAAATTGCAGCCGGGTTAAGGTCTATGCGTTGGCCGGCACGGGAAAAACTGCAACTCTCCGGGCCAGTGCAGAACGTTTTCCTAAAAAGAGGATTCTCTACCTGGCCTTCAATAAGGCCATCGCCGACGAAGCCAAAGGCAAGTTTCCAACAAACGTAGAAGTCCGCACCGTTCACTCCCTGGCCTATGTCCACGTGGGCCGTCTCTATAAATCACGGCTTACTGCCCTCGATTTCCTGGAAATAGCTGAAGCTTTAACGGAACCGCCTGATGCCGTCATCGACCAGCTAAAGTATTTTCATAGTTGGATGCACTCAGAATGCCTCCTTGATAGACGAGCGATCGAGGGCCATTTGTCGTCGATGTACCCAAAAATCGAAGACCCAGAACAGACGGCTGCCTTTATTATCCGGCTTTACAAAACCCTTAAAGAAGGTTCTCTGCAGGTTGACCACTCCTTTTACCTAAAGGATTTTCAACTCGCATTCCACACCCTGGGCCTGACTAGTGCTTACGATCTGGTGATGCTGGATGAAGCCCAGGACACCAATCCGGTCATCCTGGACGTGTTCGAGAAATTCCAAGCAGAAAAGATCATGGTAGGCGACCGGCACCAGAAGGTGTACGGGTTTCGCCGGGCCATTGACGCCATGGAACGTTTTGAGGCAGAAGCTACGCTGCATATGACCCGGACTTTCCGGTTCGACCAGGCCGACCAGGTGACCGCGGTCAACGACCTTCTGTACCACCTCAAATGCGAAGACTATTCCCACCTGATCAAGCCCGGGAAAATAGGCGGCAACGGGTCCTCAAGAACCTCCTGCGTGATCACCCGGACCAATGCCAAGCTCCTGGAGGCGCTGGCCGAGTGGGACCTCAAGACGGTGCGGCCGCCTCATCAATACTTTCAGCGATTCTTCCGCATTTTTGCACGGAAGATCCGGGTCCCGGAGTATGACGGCACTTTCAAGGGCTACCTCGGGGCCCTGGAATCGCTGGCGGAGTCGGTGGAGGACACCGACCTGGCTGCGGCTGTCAAATTGATACGCCAGCATCGCTGTCAGCGGAAGTTTTTTCAGGAGCTTTATGACCGTGCCTCTGAGAATTACCGGGTCGGCGGCAGGGAGTTGGTGGGCACCGCCCACAGCGTCAAGGGGCTTGAGTTCGACATGGTGGAGTTGACGGATGATTTTCTCGGCCCTGATAAGTTGCTGTCAAAGCTGTTCCAGGGGCAACTGGAAAGCGGATCAATGGTGCATTTAACCCGGCCCAGGTTGCGTCAGGTGTTCAGAGGACTTCAGGACGGAATGCTTAAGGAGGAGATCAACCTTCTTTACGTGGCCTTGACCCGGGCCAGGGAAGAGGTGCATTTCCCCCGGAATTACCGGGTGGCGAGCGAGTACCATGTCGAGATAACCGGGGAAAAGCAAGGATGAAAGCAGGGCTAATTTTCTTATTGCTGCTTAAGCTGACTGCTGGGCCTGTGAAAAGCCTGCCGCCCGTAAATTATCATCCTTGTTTTCCCGGTCCCGAGTGGCGGCAGGCCGCCCAGAAGCATGGGGTTGACCCGCTGTTGCTGTACGCGGTGGCGATTAGGGAAAGCGGCCGGAATATAGGCAAAGACAAGGTGGCCCCGTGGCCTTATGCGCTCCACTTCAACGGCAGCCACGTATCTTTTTATGCTGGTTCCCGTAAAGAGGCCGAGCAACTTCTCAAGTCGGCGCTGCCAATAACTGAGAACGTGGACGTGGGCCTGGCCCAGGTAAACTGGAAGTCTCACAAAGATAAAGTAAAAAGACCCCAGGATCTACTTGACCCCAAAATTAATTTGGAGGTGGCAAGCCGGATCCTGGCCGAGGCTCTGGCTTCTACTCCTGACCGGGAGTTGGCGGTAGGCCGTTATAATTCATGGAATGAGACGAAGGCCCGGAGATATGGAAAAGATGTTCTGATCCTCTACAAAGCTATTAAAGAAGCGGTAAAAGGAGGATAGCAGTGAGCAAAGGTATAGATAACGACCGTAAAAAGTTACTGAAAACATACCAGCCCGAGATCAAAAGGGTCAACATGACATTTCGGTGGTTGTTTCATAATGGCCTGGAATCAGAAGAACTCTCCTTAGAAGTTTCTGAAGATGAAAAAAGCGACAATCAGCATGAAATACCGACGTTTTCCGTAGGGGGTGAAGATCAGATAGCTCCCCCTCTCCTCAGTATCGGCATATTGGAGATTACACAAGATTTTCCTATTAAATTGTCAGGATAAGTTGAAGCTGAAGGAGTGGCGTAATGCTGGAAGGAAGATCAAATTCGGAATTAGCCATAGAGTTGGTAAACGCTGGAATGCGCCTGCCACTGGTTCACGCGCTGACTGGCTTGTGCTCCAGCAGATTGCGCAACTTGTACAAGAGCGTAAACGGGAATTCGGCCCCACCCGGTCGAACGCCGGAATACGCGCACCTTTTAATAAAGAACAGGGAACAGGCCCTGGAGGCGGCGAAATTCATCATTCATTACAATTTAATAAGCAAAGAGCGAGGAAACGGCTCAAGCGGTTGCCGGGTGGTAGATCCAGAGGTGCTGCTGAAGGCGTATGAATTCTATGAGCAAATAACCAAAGCCCCTTTAAACATCAACCTCGCCTGTTACATCATGCGCGACCTGGGGAGCGGCCGGTTGACAACCCGGAGGTGTGCTAAATGCGGCATCCTATATGCTTTTTCTCATGCAAACGAGGCAATGCAAACATGTCCTATGTGCTGACCCTGGCTCTGGTTTTTTTGCTTTTGACAGGCAGATGCGTGGCCTGGGCAGGGTCGAATAGCCTTGGCATTCCTTGGCAGCTTGATCATGAGCGGGGATGGCATTTCTACGAGAACCCAATAATAGAAGAACCGGAACCAGAGGCAGAACCGCAGAATATTGTCGAGGATCCGGGGCCCCAGCCTGGCCCTACACCTCTTTCGGCTCAATGGCTGCGGGATAACCTGGAAAAATACCAGATGACGGCCATTGACAACCCGTCTCCAGAAAACATCGAAAGGTACTTGTACCTCCAGCGGGTGATGTTGGACAAGGCGCAGCGATTCAGTGAAGGGATGACGCGGGTGGTGCAGTTTGACCCCTATCTAGATCAGAACACGCGGCGGCCGCTGTCCACTTTCGGTGGAGCAGAGTCGAGTCGTATTGCCTTGAAGGCGAGACGGGAGGTCCTGGCCAGGATCGCTCAACAAGCAGGGATCTTCTTTTTTTCAAAAGTACCTGCCAGCATTGCGAAATACAGGCTCCGCTGTTGAAGAATCTGGCAGAGCTGTATGGGTTTAAAGTGTTTCCGGTGTCGCTGGATGGTCAACCGCTGCAAAACAACCTGTTTGGCGGCTACGAAAGGGATCAGGGTCAGGCCAAAAAGCTGGGTGTGGTGCAGACCCCGGCAATCTTTCTTGGGCGCCCCGGCACCCGGGAGGTACTGTTAATCGCTCAAAGCACCATGGCCCAACCCCAATTGGAAGAGCGGATCATTGAGGCGGCATTCGATGCCGGCTGGATTAACCGGAAGGAATACGAGTCGACCAAGGGCTGGAATTCATGGATGGCTCTGGATTTGCGGCAGGACCAGGTGCAAAAGGGCATGGACGACGCGCAGTTGCTGGAATACATGAAGCGGCTGTATACCGTCCAGGCCGCTTTGGGGATGGGGGCCGAATGAAAACGGGGAAAAGGGAAAGGTGCATTAGTCTTTGACGCGGACTTCTATCTCAATGAGGAAGAAAACGATGAACAGTAAGTATTTTCGGCGGTTCACGGCATTAATCGCGGGCCTGTCATTGATTCTTGCCCCCACCTTGGCCTGGGCGGGCTTTGAAGATGAGATGAGGGGATTGTTCAATAGCATGACCAACATAAGCGACGGCGGCTACCACATGGGCATGGGCCGGGGGGTGGTGGCCGGGCCGTCAGTGGTAATCCGCAATCAGCGCGTCCGCACCGACATCATCAACTTCACTCCCCCAAGGTTTGACGGTGGCTGTGGCGGCATCGATATGTTTCTGGGGTCTTTTTCATTCATAAGTGCTCAGCAGTTCATTCACCTGATGCAATCTATCGCTTCCAACGCCCAGGGCTACGCCTTTAAATTGGCCCTCTCCGTGATGTGTCCCACCTGCCATCAGATAATAACCAACCTGGAGAAGACCGTCCGGGACTTGAACAGGATTGCAGGGGATTCCTGCCGGGTGGCCCAGGGGCTGGTAGACACCGCTGCCGACAAGCTGGGGATTTCAGGGCTAAAGCAGCAGATGGAGGATGGCCCCATAGCGCAGGCGGCAACAGCCGTGGGAAGTGCAATAGACGCGTTTGACGGTTTCCTGAATAAGCTGGATTCGGGCACGGCTACCGGGAAAATGAGGGGATACCAGATAGAAGAATTGATAGGCAACGTGGCCTGGAAAGTGCTTAAACAAAACGGCTATGTTTCTGTGGCGTTTAACTCTAACAGTAATGAACTTGCCGAAGCGTTGATGAGCGTAACCGGCACAGTCGTGGGTGTAAAGGATAGCGACGATCAATTTGCAATGCCGCAAATCACTCCGTTTCCACCGATTATTGCCTTTAAAGACATCATGGAAGGGGGCAGCGGAGTCAATGAATTGAAAAAATACTCCTGCAACGACACGGAAAAATGTCTCTACCCTCTTCAGTCTCCCTATACCTTTAAGGGATTGCAAAAGATGGTCAACGAAGTATTGCTCGGGTCCGACGACATGAGCCTGTCCTCAAATAGTATGGTGTCCCAACTCCTGACTAACAACGGCACTCTTTCGGAACAGGGAAAGCAATTGGTCCGGATTGCTCCGTTACACACCACAAGACTACGAAACATGGCAGTATGTACAATGGCCTCGGGTGGGATCGGCGCTTTGGAGCAGTATGCTAAGGAGGCCAGCGGCTTGATAGCTTTGGAGGTGCTGGAAAAATTCCTGCGGGACCTGTTGTCGTCTCTTCACCTGGCTGCCGGAAATATCACAGTGAACGTTGACGGGAAGATTCTCAGAGAACCCCTGAGCGCGGAATACCAGCAAAAACTCCAGAAACTGACTAAGGAGGTCCAGGAGTCCCACAATGTCCTCTATGCGGCCAAGCAGCAAACGCTGGAGGAAATTTATGGCAACTCGATGAAATCCTGCAATACCAGGAACCTGGTGGTGCGGAAAGGCGGTTGATCTGCTCATGGAAGTGGAAATCTGGTGCATCGGCGACCTCAATTATTTCGTGGCGGTGCTGAACAGCCTGGCGATGATCGCCCAGAGCGGCCTTTTCCAGGACCTGATAAAGCTGGGGCTGATCCTCGCCGTCTTGGTCATGGCGATAGAAGCAGCTTTCATGGGGGGGAACATGCAGGGCGGCCTGCCCTGGGGCCGGTTCATCATCGCCTTGGTGTTGTTCAAATTCATGTTCGCCAACACCGCCACGGTTTGGGTCTATGACACGTACTCGCTAAAGACCATGCAGGTGGACAACGTTCCTTACGGGGTGGCGTATGCAGGCAGCTTTACCTCTAAAGTGGCCCACGAGATCACCGATATCCTGGAGCAGGCCTTTTCTACTCCAACCATGATGAACGACGGGTTTGCTGCGCCGCTGCAAACTCTTATGAAAACGCGCAATCTGTCCCAGGGGTTGGGGAAGATCCAGAACGGCAATGTGCAAAAGACCCTGGTGCAGTATGTCCAAGATTGCACATCCGTGGGCATCAACCTGGGTCAGATCAGCATGGATAACCTCATCTACCAGGAAAACCCCTGGCAAGCTATGAAGTTCGACTCAGGCATTTACACCACCATGACCTGGCTGCCGGGGGACCCGGCAGGGGGAACTGCGCGGACCTGTTCGGATGCATGGAGCTTCATAGACAACTATTTGTCCGGAAACTTATGGGACGATTGGCAAGGCTATTTAAAAACCGTGTTCTGCGAGAACAATGATATCTCTTGCGTGCCGCAGCAAAAGGTGCAAAACGCCCTGGACGCCATGGTGACGGTTTCCCAGAACGCCCAATATTACATGATGTCTTCGGTGCTGCTGCCGGCTCTGGATCAAGGGCAGATCAACGCCAATTCCATCTTTGGCAAATCGGAGATGAGCGTTATCATCGGCCAGGCCCGGGAACAGCGGAATGCCCAATGGGTGGCGCAAAGCAGCCTCTTTGCCAACATCGTGCGGCCCTTGATGGCGTTTTTCGAAGGGTTTTTATATGCCGTCACGCCTTTCATGGCCCTGCTGGTGGCCTTTGTGCCCAGCGGTATAAAGCTCATTTTCAAGTTTTTCGCAATGTTCATCTGGATCCAGATGTGGATGCCGGTTATGGCGGTCCTCAATCACTATCTGCAAATCATCATGCAGCAGAAGCTCACCGGTTTGGTGGTGGACGCGGCGATCCCCCTTACCTCCATACAGGGGCAGTTAATGGGAATGTCCACCATCAACGATTGGCTGGCGACTGCCGGGATGCTGGCGTCTTCGACCCCGGCGATTTCGTTGGCGCTGCTCTACGGCGGGGCAATCACTATGACGCACCTGGCGGGGCGGTTGCAACATGGTGACTTCATAAACGAGAAAATCGCCAGGCCTGATGTGGTGCAGCCGGGAGCGGTGGTGGGAATGCCCCCGATACGCCAGCAAATCGGCGAACAGACTGCCGGCGGGCTTCTGCTGCATTCTACACCGGGGTTTCAGGACGGCCAGGTGGAATATTCCCAGGTGAATAGTCAAAATGTGGCGTCCAAAGCGGCGGAGATGACCTCTTGGCAGCAGAGCTTTGGAAAGGCGACGCAGCTGGCAGTGTCCCGGGGCGACCAAGGGATATTCGGGCGCAGCGGCACTTTGAGTTCTTCTCACGGCTGGAGTGCGAGTTCAGGAGAAGGGTTAGGCACGGTTGCAGGCTGGAGCGCAGTAACGGCGCAAAAATTGGGATTGGACCAAACTGACACGCAAAAGTTTATCGCTGGTATGGCTGGCGCTGTTAAGGGAGAAATGGGGCCGTCAGGAAACGGCGCAAGCGCCAAGGCCGCTGTTGATGCAAGTTTAAAATCGCAGTTTGATTCTGCGAAGGCCCAAAAGTTGACGGAAGACGTAAGTTCTCTCTTAAAACTCGATGGCGGCAAAAACCTGAAAGCGGCGATAGATGAAAAGTGGACCAGCATGGCCGCCAGCGGCGAGTTGCGTCAGCATCAGAATATATTCGACGTGAAGGATATCGATAACGTAGAAAATGCCGCAAAAAAGATGCAGCAATCTCAACAGGAGTTCTCTTCGGCGGAAAGTATGGCCCGCCAGCAGGGAGCGCGCCAAGCTGTGCCTTTTATGGCGATTGCGACCGCGATGCAGCATAAGGGGGTGACCCCGGATGCATTGATGAAAATGGACCGTGAGAGGTTCCATGGCTCACTTCTTCCTCCCGGCAAAGTGGCTCAGGAGGCAGGATGGTTCAAGCGTTTGAACCGGCATACCACTGAGAAGGACGCTCGTATGTGGGGCATCGTCTCGACATTGAACAAGCAGGCCCTGGATGCTGACCCGAAAAATAAAGTAGTCGCGGATGCATCGAGAAAACTGCTGATGGATTACATGCCAGGCGTAGGAATGTCTGCGAAAGACGCGGGCGGCGCCTTCAAATTCCAGGGCCTAACTCCTGCCGGGGAAGTGGAAAAAAGGGCCAAAGATGCAGAAACGGAGGGCCGGAAGCTGCCGGGAGCCGGAGACGCAAGAGGCGCTATTCGGAGCATTGACGGCCAGATAGAGCCGCCGAAGGGGAGAGGTGAAGTAGAGCAGAAATATCAAGAAAGATCCGGAACGATTCGCTCCCAGCAAGAAGAACAGCGGCTGCAATCTACCCGGGATCAACACGGAAAGATGTTAGACGACACCATCCGAGAGTCCGAGCTAAAGAAGTCGTCGAGCCAATCTGTTGCGGAAGTCTCCAAAGGGGTGTTACAGGGGCTGGATTCCGGGGGCCGAGCAGCTTTCCTGTCTATGGTAAAAGGCGGATTACCGTTAGGCGAAGCCAAAAAAGTCTGGGACCGGGAGGCCGGGCAGGTCTGGGGCCAGCATTTCCAAAAAGGCAAAGATATAGGATTAGATGACAACTTCAGCAAGGTTTATGCCCATGGAGCCATGTACGGCTGGGGCATCGCGGCGAAGGAGCATGCAGGCTTATCTTTGCCCATGCCGAAAGAGTATGCAGCGGACCGGGCCCAGGCCATCCAGGCCCGCAGCCAATACCTGCAAGAGCAAGGATATTCTCCGGAAGCAGCCCGGCATCGGGCGGAGCAAGAGGTTTTTTTAGTGGAGAAGGCCGGGCAGACAGGGATGAACAACTGGGCTGAAAGAATCGTCACGGGCAATAAGATGTTCAGTCAGGCCCACGAGACCAGATGGCAGACGCGCTCCACCTTTGGCAGTCTGCAACAGTATGAGCCGTTCATCGGTCAAGCGGCGCAGAGGTACGGAGTTGACCAGAACCTGGTGCGGTCCGTGATGAAAGCGGAAAGCGGCGGCAACCCCAGAGCCGTGTCTCCCAAAGGGGCCACGGGGCTCATGCAGATAATGCCGGACACCGCACCGGGTTTAGCCCGGCAGTTAAGTGCCGACTTCAATCAGACCGTCACCAAAGACATGGTGCTCAATAACTCCTTCTGGAACATCATGGCCGGCACCAAGTATCTGAGCCAAAATCTCAGGCAGTTTGGGAGCCCAGAACTGGCAGTTAGCGCCTACCATAGGGGGCCGGAGGCCGTGGCGAAGGGTGCAAGGCCTGGTCCGAAGAACAGAGCGTATGTCGAAGAGGTTATGGGAAATTACAATGCAGCGAAGCAGAGGGTGATGTAGTAGCTAATCTGAAAAGGAGGAAGGGGTGCCAATGGATTGGCCCCCTTCCTTATAACCGATTATCCCTTTTCGCTGGGAAGACTCCTTCCTTCAGGAAGGGGATGAGAGGCGCTTCAATCTGGGTTTTTTTGCTGCTCATTGTACTGCCGGATGATGGAGATTGGCGCTCCGCCGCATGACCCGGCAAAGTAGCTGGGGGACCACAGCCTGCCTTTCCAGTAAAACTGTTCCAATTCCGGGAAACGTCTGCGCAAATGGCGGGAAGAAACCCCCTTGTGGCTGTTCACCATTCGGGAGACCGCCACCTTAGGCGGATAATGCACCAGGAGATGAACATGGTCTTCCTCGCCGTCGAATTCCACGATATTGGCCTGGAAGTCCCGGCAGACCTCCGCGAATATGCTCCGCGTGGCCTCCAAGATGGCCTGAGTGAAGACTTTTCTCCGGTACTTGGTGACCGCTCGCTACGGTGAGGGGAAAAGGGGTCTCCGAAAGGGTTTCTAGGGGTTCCTTTAATTGGGCCTTAGCCATTCGCCGGGCCATGTCCTTGCCGATGGGTTGCTTGCCGTTCTCCATCTCGGAAATATGATGAATTTTCACTCCGACACGTTCCGCTAATTGTGCCTGGGTCAACCCCTCCCGAGTCCGTGCCCCTCTCAGTGCGTTGCCCGCATGGAAATCGGGAAATAATTCCTCAAAGCCGTAGAGACGTTCCTGGTCCTCGCCCTCTATCAGTTCCAGCGCCGCTTTCACAAACCGCTGCATCCTGGCCGCCAAGGGGCTGGCACCCGAATGGTTATATCAACAAACTCACCGATAATCTGCTCTTTCATGGGTTCCGACATATCTGATCACCACCTGGTTTTTCTTTGGGTCTTCCACCTGCCATACTGCAACGTAAGTGGATCTGCCCTTCCGCAGATGGCAATGGTGACAATCATCTTTTCCTTTCAACTTTCCATAGTTGGGCCAGTTAGTCCGTTCTGGTCCTTCTGCCCTTATCTCTTGCACTAGAACGGCAGAAAGGTGTGAGGATAATGTAGGCTGATGATGGAGTCCGAATAATAAGGTGAAATGAAAGGGGCCTGGAATTGGCCCCTTTTTAATCATCATCATCAGTAGAAGAACCAAGGAAAGGGCGAAATAATCCTAAAGAAGGCCACCAGTCATCATCTCTGTTCCGATGGCCACCTACACAACTCCCAGCTCCTGTCTGCCCCATATCCACCTGACCCCTTCCAGATCTGAAACCATCCATCACAAGCGGCACGATGAAGAAGATCAGCGACAAGACGCCGAAGACGACCAAAAATGAGTCCCACCTGGTGCCGTCTAAAGACGGTTCGGTAAGGCAGAAGGCCAGGCCGGAAATGATTAAAAATTTAATCAACATTTTCATAAATGTTCCCTCTGGATGTGCCCTCTATTCCTTATAAAGAAATCTTCAAGTCCTGTAGCATTTCCCCAATCGATTTCTTAAGGCGGGGAAAATAATTTTGGATTACCATCCAGACTTTTTGAGAATCTACCCCGGAATATCCATGAATAAGCTTATCCCTCATTCCCGCCATTTCTTTCCATGGTATGTCTGGGTATTTTCTGCGGGTCGCCGTCGGAATATTCTTAGCAGCTTCCCCCATTACTTCTAGGCAACGAATCACCGCGTACACCGTCTTTGTATCCTGACAAAAATCTTCATAAGACATGCCCCCAGCAAATTGTGCCGCCAATTCGAGATTATCCAAGATGTCCTGTAAGTAAGGAAGGATATCCCGCTTCACAATTCTACCAATTCGCTAAGGATTCGCCCTCTGAATTCTTCCCGTAAATCCTCTTTTGCCACCAAGTCTACTTTCTTTTTTAAAATTTCACTGAGATATATTTCGGCCCCCACCAATTCCAGCAAGCTTATAGGACGTTCCACCTCGGCCAGCAGGTCAATATCGCTTTTTTTCTTTTGGGCTCCCCGGGTATAGGATCCGTAGACGCCCACCACTCTGATGCCATACTTCTTCAGCAAGGTGCCGGCATGAGCCCTCACCAGATCCTTAATTTCCTCCAGACTTAAGTCCTCTTGCATCATCTCGGCTGTATTCTCTCTACTCTTAAAAATCAGGTGCCGTCTAAAGCCGGTTCGGCATCACACTCCTCCCCCACGCGTTCATAAAGAACGTCCAGAAATCTTTGGAGCAAATCCTTGTCAGGGCCTCGGACTACGGCCTTGAATTTGTCCAGAAGTTCGTTGTCACCGGCTGGTTCCATGGCAATTCCCCTAAAAATTCAGGAGCAAACTGTCCTAAACTCGCAGCCCCGGCATCTCCCGTCCTGCGCCGGGGCGAAACATTGCAGGTCGTTCACCTGCTCGGCCTTCCGCATCTCCTCCAAGACCCGAAGCACTTCCTGTCGCTGTACAGGCCCGAAAGGGAAGTAAAAGTCGGTGTTGGCATACCTCAAGCGGCCTCGCCTTACTATAAGGCCATTTTCTTCCAAAAGAAAGCAATATGTCATCAGTTGGAACCTGTCGACTTCCTTAAGGTTTCTCACGTTGGCCGATTTGGCTTCAACCGGCAGATACGCCATTCTGGGAGACCTTTTTCCCAGCATTTTACTGACCAGAAGTGCCAGGATGCTGGGAGGATCCTCATAAACATAATCTGGGGTTCCCCTAACCCTGAGTTTCTTGGCGAACAGAGCGCTGGAAGGAACCTTTAGCCTGAAGGAAGGGTCAGACCTGATAAGACGTCCCTCGGGTCCATCAAGACTCCATAGAAGGCGACCCTTTAAAATAAGCCGCAAAAGTTGCCAGGCTAAAACCAGAATCAAAATCGCTGAGAGAAGAGACATACAAGAACTCCCAAAATCATAAGGGCCCACCCGACCGCGGCCAGACGGCCTTTGCCCATTTGAGGCCGGCTGGCCTGGTATGCTGCCTGATATGCAACCTGGGCATGCTCCCGATGAAACCGGTTCCCTTCCTCAACCCTTTCCTTCTTCCGCAGCAGCGTCTCTGGAGGAGCTTTAACGCCTTGCCGCCGCATTTTCCATGAGCGAGGGCAAAAAACAAATTCACGTAACTCGGTTACGGCAATTTCCCTTGGAGATTTAGGCTGTGCCTCTTCCGGTTCCAAGGAGACGGATAACCGGGGACTATCCGGGAGATCGAGGACCCGCAAAGTCCTTTGATGCCAAAAAACGTTCCAATGATTAATAAATTTTCCGGAATCATCCCACAAGGCAATCCCTGGCGGTTCGATTCCGGAGACTACCGCCCTGGCCACCGGCCTGCCGTCAAACTGAAAGAGTAACTCATCCCCTATCTGGCAGCGAGGTCTGGACCGGAAAGGCCAGAAATCCACGGCCCTTTCCGAAGACTCTTTCAGGAAACGGTTTCGGGCTTCGGGTGGAACGTCAATTTTCATCGTTATCATGCCTTATCGGCTTTTCGACCAAGCCATGTCATGAATGGGACCTAAGATTTATTATTCTAACCCCCGTCTTCTTGTATGATTCCAGGTGCTTATCCGTGGTATAAACAGTTTGGGCCTCCGAAGCCAGAAAACCTGCGAGAATCAAGGAATCCACCGCAGGTAGGCCCAGGCCGTGACTGAGTGCGGCCGCTTTTGAAAGGGTTTCAGGCTCTTGGATCCATACGACTTTGCAAACAGCAGGAATTACCTCCAGAAGAGTGTCAGCTCCTTCAATTCCCTTTTTCAGACCAAGCCTTTCGAGTTCGAATAGAGTCAGACACGAAACAACAGCATCCTCTTCGTTGGCTATCAGGGCTTTCCATACGTTCACCGATTCTCGATTAGCCCGAAGGAACTCAACGAAATAGCCTGTATCAAGGCCGATCATCTCTGCGTCCTTCTTCTAACATCTCGTGAATGTCTGCAGCGACATGCACCTTGCCGACAAGTTTGAGGGCCTTTTCCCCGAGAGCCCGTCTTTGTTCGATTATGAGGTAGTGTTCCACGGCCTCAGCAACCAAACTGGAAACAGACATTCTCCGGTTAGCGGCAGCCCGCCTCAGGTTCTTATTCAATTTATCAGGAATATTTATGGTTATGCGCATATTGGCTACTCCTTGGGTAAATGCATAACATATATTAGGCGCATAATCAAGAAAAAATTTGCTCTTGGGTGTGTAGCCAATAGATTTTCTTAGATTTGAGGCACGCAGACCATTTAGCATTGACACACTACATATCTTCGGTCCGGGAGGCAGTTGCCCGCCATTGTCGAACCTGTTTTGCATCAGAGGGTGGCCTACAGTCACGCTGTCATCGATGGTCGAAAGGTGCACGAATACGGACCATAGGCAAAGCCTGGCGGGGATAAAGACGAGCTATATAACCATATAACCAGGTTGCTTGGTAATATGAAAAGGGGAGGTAAGGTATAATGGAGAGTATACGCGGAAACTTGGGGTTTTCGATGTTGAAAAGGCTCCCGCAGAAGATATACCCAAAAAAGGAGAAGCGTATTGATCAATCTGGTCGCAACGCCATGCCTTTTTGGGTCACCCCCTGGCTACCAGAAAACAGCTTAGCGTCATGGCCGCGGAGATGGAGCTACTCAGCAGGAGCTAATGAGAATTGCCTTGAATGAATATTTTTTAAAGCACGGAAAGCCGCCGATTGCCCATAGGCATAGCTTCTACTATACCACCACCCGTCCGGTACCATGATTGACAGCCCACTTCTCTCTGTATTCACGCACCAGTGCCGGGCATTACAGTTTTTTTGCATTAAACTCGATAATCGATCGGCTGAGAGGTGATCAGAAGGGTTGGGGTGCAAATATTATCTCCATATGGAACGTCAATTTTTGGTATTTATGCTGCGCATAAAGAGCAGCTAGTCGCGCTTATAAGAACCCTTTCACCCCTCATCAATCCCTCTCAGTAAGGCAACCATCTTAGCCCTTTTATACCATGTTCGCATTGTAGGGGCGGGTTTTAAACCCGCCCCTACCAGTGATATCAATATGTTAGCATGTTATTTTGTTTCATTTCAAAGCGAACATGGTATTATTTCTTATAAAATCGCGGCACGAGCAAGATGATCACCGTGTAAATCTCCAATCGGCCCAGGAGCATGTCCAGGGAGAGGATCCACTTGGCGAACTCCGGCATGGCCGCGTAATTGTCCATGGGACCCACCTCCCCCAATCCGGGCCCCACATTGCCGAGGCAGGCCAGGACCGAGGAAAAGGTGGTGACCAAGTCCACGCCCACCGCAGCCACCAGGAACATGGAGACCGCAGCCAGGCCCAGGTAGAGGAAGATAAAGCCGGCGATGCTGGCAAAAATTTCCGGGGGCACGACTTGGTCGCCCAGCTTGAGGCGCAGCACCGCCCGGGGGTGGATGAGGCGGATAAGCTCCCGATAGCCATGTTTGAGGACCACCATGATGCGCATGCACTTGACCGCGCCCCCGGTGGAGCCCACGGAGGCCCCCACCACCATGCAGAGAAGAAGGAGACAGAGGGCCAGGGGCGGCCAAAGTTCGAAATTACCGGTGGCAAAACCCGTGGTGGTGGTGATGGAAGCCACGGTGAAGGAGGCGTATTGCAGGGATTTCCAAAAAGAGTCATAGGTTTTGCCGAAGCAGTTGAGGGTGATGATGAGGGTGAGGAGCAGCCAAAACCCCATGAAAAACCGGAACTCCGGGTCCCGCCACATGGCCAGTGGTTTCCCCCGGAAGGCCTGAAAGTGGAGGGCAAAGTTGATACCCCCCAAGAGCATGAAGATGGTCACCACTATGTCGATGTAAACGCTATTATAGAAACCGATGGAGGTGTTCTTGGTGGAAAAGCCGCCGGTGGCCAGGGTGCCGAAGGTATGGCAGAGAGCGTCCAATAGGTTCATGCCTCCCAACATGAGAAGGATGGTCTCGGCCACGGTAAAGATGACGTATACTTTCCAAAGGATCATGGCGGTGTCTTTGAGGCGGGGTTTCAGCTTATCCACCACCGGCCCCGGCACCTCGGCCTTGTAAAGCTGCATGCCTCCCACCCCCAGAAAAGGAAGGATGGCCAGGCCCAGGACGACGATGCCCAGACCGCCCAGCCAGTGGGTCAGGCTGCGCCAGAAGAGGATGCCCGGGGCCACGATTTCCACGTCCCGGATCACCGAAGCCCCGGTGGTGGTAAAGCCGGAGATGGTTTCGAAGATGCAGTCCACCGGCTGGGGCAGGACCCCGGAGAAATAAAAGGGCAGGCCGCCGAAGACGCTGGCCGCCACCCACCCCAGGGTGGTGATGGCCATACCTTCCCGGTGGCTGATGGCGCCCTTGACCTGGCTGCGCCGGAAGAGCAGGTAGAGGCAAAGACCTACGCCCACGGTGATGGCCGCCGAAATCAGCAATGGCCAGGCGCTGCCATCATGATAATAAAGGGAAAACCCTATGGGAACCAGCATACATAGGCCGATGCAGACGATCAGGGAACCCAGGATATGAAGCATGAAAGACCAGCGGATCATGGGAGGCTCACCTTTTGCCCATAATGGCCTGCTCCACCAGGGGAATGACGGCGCCGGTGGAGAGAATCAGCACCCGGTCCTCAGGCTCAATGACTGTATCCCCGCCGGGAATAATAACTTCATCCCCCCGGAAGATGCACAGGAACAGGGCCTCCCTGGGGAACTGCAGATCCTTCAGGGGCTTGCCGACAATGGCGGAATTGGGCAACGCCTCGGCTTCCAGGACTTCGGCGGCCTTGCCCCGGATGGAGACGCTGGAGATGACCTTGCCCCGGCGCAGATAGGGGAAGAGGGTGTTGATGGCCGAAAGACGGGGGCTGACGATATGGTCGATGCCGATGGCCTGGACCAGGGGGATGTACGGCACCTTATTCACCCGGGCGATGGTCTTTTTTGCCCCCAACTGTTTGGCTAGGAGACACGAGAGGATGTTCATCTCTTCGTCCCAGGTTACTGCCACCACCATGTCCATGTGGCCGATGTTTTCCTGCTCCAGAAACTTCTGATCGGTGGCGAGACCCTGGAGCACCAGGGTGCGGTTAAGCTTGGCGGAGATCATCTGGCAGCGCTGGGGGTCTTTTTCGATGAGCTTGACATTGAAGCGCCTAGCCTCCAGCTCTTTCGCCAGGGGAAAGCCGATGTTGCCTCCTCCCACCACCAGGATATTCTTTAGATAGGTAGTTTGCTTGCCGAAGAGCCGCAAAATTTCTTCGATGTCGCGGCTCTGGCAGACGAAATAGACAAAGTCCCCTCCCCGCAGGGTGTCTTTGCCCCTGGGGATGATGAGCTGCTCCTCCCGCACCAAGGCGGCGACGATCATGCGGTTGCGTTCGATCTGGTCCGGAAGCTGCATGAGTTTCAAACCGTTCAAGGGGCTGTCGGGGGGTAAGTGTTTGCCCAGCATCTTGAGGCGGCCGCCCACGAAGTCATTGACCTCCTCCACCTCCGGGGCGCCCAGGATGCGCAGGATGGAGTTGACCACCTCCATTTCCGGGTTGATGACCAGGCCGATGTTGAGAATGTCACGGGTGAGGGCCTCCCGGTAGTGAATATAGTCCGGGTTGCGGATGAGAGCGACTTTCTGGATGTCCGGGGCAATGACGTTGGCGAAGAAGCAGGCGATGAGGTTGACTTCGTCTTTGTCGGTGACCGCCAGGATCAGGTCGGCGGTTTTCAGGCCCGACTCTTCCAGCACCCTGGGGTTGGAGCCGGAGCCATGCAGGATCTGCACATCCAGGTGATCGCTCACGCGCGTGAGGGCTTCCATGTCAATGTCGATGGTCACCACTTCCTTTTTTTCCTGGGCCAGCCATTCCGCGAAGTGATAGCCCACTTCGCCCGCGCCAACAATGATGATCTTCAAAGCGGGAACCTCGTTTTTATCAGGTTATGGTCTTTTTAAGATAGGTTTATAGTTTTCTCAGTTTCCGCATTTGTGGTAAACAACTGATAAACAAAGCGGGGAAATTCCCAGGTCCCCAATAACCTTCTCTTAACATAGTTATGGAAATGGCGAGAGAACTTTTTAGGCGCCTGCTGCCTTTTGGCAAAATGCCCCAGACCCTGCTGATTGGAGGGTTTGCCGGAATCATTCTGACAGGGACCCTGTTGCTCTTGCTGCCGTGGTCCCAAACCAAGGGTGAGGTAGGCTTTGTGGATGCCCTGTTTACTTCCACCTCGGCGGTCTGTGTCACCGGCCTGGTGGTGGTGGACACCGGTACGGCTTACACCCTGTTCGGACAAACGGTGATCGTGGCTTTGATCCAGATAGGCGGCCTGGGCATCATGACCTTTGCCGCCCTGGCTTACCTCATGCTGGGCCGGCGTCTGTCTCTGGCCTCCCAGGCGGCCTTGCACGACGCCTTCTTTCAACGGGATCTGGGTATCCAATTTAGGAGAAAATTCTTCCAAATACTGCTGATTACGGCCAGTATCGAACTAGCGGGAATCTTCCTGATCTTTTCAGCCCTCCTGTGGCGCCAGGCCCCTGCTGTACCGGCGTTGTTTTCCGCTTTTTTTCACTCCATCTCCGCCTTTTGCAATGCCGGCTTCTCCATCTACCGAGACAATCTCGTAGGATTGCGGGACAGTCCGGTGATTATGACCACGATAATGTCCCTCATCGTCTTGGGCGGGTTGGGCCACATGGTGGTTTTCGAGGTCTGGCATCATGGCAAAAACTGGTTTCTCCGGGCCAATCCGACCGGGCCTCACCCCCTTTCCATTCATTCCCGGGTCGTCCTGAGGACCACCCTGGCGTTGATTGCCATCGGCTGGCTGGGCCTGGTCATCCTGGGCTTAACCGCAGCGGAGGCCACCTGGGGGATGAAACTATCCTCTGCCTTGTTTCAATCCGTCACCGCCCGCACCGCGGGTTTCAACACGGTGGATATCGGGGTTATGCCCCTGGCCTCTTTACTGCTTATCACCCTGCTCATGTTCATCGGCGGCTCACCGGGGTCCTGCGCCGGGGGGGTCAAGACCACCGCGCTGGCCATTTCCCTGGCTGAATTCAAGGCTAAACTGAAAGGTGCGGAACAAGTGGTTATCCTGGACCGCCGGGTCCCCAAACCGATTCTGGACCGCACCATGGTGTTGATCCGCCTGTCAATCATCTGGAACCTGTTGGGGGTGCTGCTGTTGTTGTATACGGAAACCGGCCGTCCCGGGGTGGGCTTGCATGATGTGCTGTTTGAGCAAATTTCCGCGTTCGGCACGGTGGGCCTTTCCACCGGGCTGACGGATAAGCTCACCGTGATCGGCCGCCTCTGGATTACCGCCACCATGTTCGTGGGCCGATTGGGACCGTTGACCATAGCCATGGGAGTTCTCCCGGCAGTAGCCACCCATGTGAAATATCCCGAAGGCAGGATAATGATCGGATGAAAGAAAAAAAACACATCGTCGTCATCGGTTTGGGGGAGTTCGGTCGGGAGTTGGCCCAGCAGTTGGCCAAGGAATGCGAAGTGCTGGCCCTGGACCGGGAGGAGCCCATGGTGGAGGCCATCATGGACAAGGTGCAGCGGGCCCTGATTTTAGATGTGCGCGACTTTCAAGCCCTGAGCTCCGTTGTTACCGGGGATTTTGACGAGGGCATCGTCAGCATGGGGGAAAGTCTGGAATCCAGCATTCTGGCCACCTTGCATTTGAAGAAAATAGGGGTAAAGCGTATTTGGGCCAAAGCCACCACCGAGGACCACGCCGCCATCCTGAAATCCGTGGGCGCCAGTGAGATTGTCTTTCCCGAGCGGGAAACCGCCCGCCGTCTGGCGGCCCAACTTATCAACCCCAATCTGCTGGATTTCATTCCCTTGGAGGAAGACTACCGGGTCATGGATGTCGCCCCGCCGGACAGCTTCTACGGTCACACTTTGGTTGACTTGGACCTGCGGCGAAGATTCGGGGTTTTTGTTCTGGCCATCAAGGAACTGGTGCCCATGCGCTTTGTCTTTCTCCCTTCCCCCGATTTCATTATCAAACCCAGCGACATCCTGGTAATGATCGGCAAAGAGGAGGACTTGGTGCACCTCAGGGAAAAGGGCGGGCATTTTTGAATCAAGAAACCGGAGATTAAAGGGGATGAATTAATAACAAGCTGATTTTATTACATAGAACAGGTTTTGTATTAAGTCTTAGAGATTCTCCATGCGGACCTTCCGGAAAAAAATTCTCCTGGGATATGGGGCCATCCTTCTATTGATCATTGTGGTGCTGTCCTGGGCGATTTTTATGATTTTGCGCCTGGGGCGGGCCTCAGAGTCGATTTTGCGGGAGAATTATCAAAGCATCCTGGCTGCGGAAAACATGATCGATGCCGCGGAACGGCAAGATTCGGCCACCCTGCTGATCCTGTTGGGATACGAACAACAGGGCATTTCTGAATTCCGGGAAAATGAGACCCTTTTTCTGCAATGGTTGGGGCGCGCCAAGGACAACATTACGATACCGGGGGAAAAAGAGATTATCGACAATCTTGAGAAAGGCTATACCCGTTATTTGAGCGCCATCTCCAATCTCCAACTCCTCTATCACTCGAAACCTGCTCAGGCAACCAGTGCTTATCATGAAATGATATTGCCGTTATTCAGATCCATCCGGGATACCTGCATCAAGCTCAGGGATTTGAACCATGAAACCATGTATGCCGCCAGCAACCGGGCCAATAAGATTTCGGTGACCGCGGTTTTCTCCATCTCGCTCATCGGCGGGGTCTCAGTAATCATTGTCATCGGCTTTAGTCTCTTCCTGTCTCACCTCATTTCCCGCCCGGTAACCGAACTGAAAGAGGCCGCCCTGCAGGTGGGCCAGGGTAATTACGAGGTCCAGGTGCCGGTGCGGGGCGAGGGGGAGTTGGCCCTCCTGGCCACGCAATTCAATCTGATGGTGGAAAAACTACGACATTTCAATGACATGAATGTAGGCAGGATTATTGCCGAAAAACGCAAGAGCGAGGCCATTATCAGGAGTGTGACGGACGGCATTGTGGTGGTGGATAATAATTTGCTGATCACCAATCTGAATCCCGCAGCCGCCAAAAATTTCGGAATTTTCCCTGAAGATGCGCTGGGAAAACACATTCTGGAAGTCATGCGAGATGAAAAGCTCTTCGGCTGCCTCAAGGAGGTCCTGGCCGCCGGCCATCCCCCCCCCATGGAAGAAGGCGAGGATATCCTGACCATGAAAACGGGGGAAGAAAACCGCCACTATCAAGTTTCCATAGTGCCCATGCGAACTCGCGCGGAGGAGATCCCGGGGGTGGTCTTGTTGTTGCGGGACATCACCCGCCTTCGTGAGTTGGACAAGCTCAAGAGCGAATTTGTCATGACCGCCTCCCACGAATTGCGCACACCCCTGACCAGTATCAACATGGCCGTGAAATTGCTCCGGGAATCTGCCTCAGCCAAATTAACAGACCGGGAACGGGTTTTGCTGGACGCCTGTCACGATGACGTACAGCGGCTGCGGGCGCTGGCCAACGATCTCCTGGACCTATCCAGAATTGAAGCCGGCAAACTGGAACTGGAATTCCAGCCGGTCCAACCCAGGCTCCTCGGGGACCAGGCCCTGTCCGTCATCAAGCCCCAGGCCGATGCCAAAGGTATCGAGGTGTCCCTGGAGGTGCCCCAGGATTTGCCCGAAGTGACCGCTGATGCCCACAAGATAGTCTGGGTCCTGGTAAATCTCCTGGCCAATGCGGTGCGCTATACGGATACCGGCGGCCATATCAAGCTGGCGGGGGAGTCGGCCGGTAAGCAGGTGTATCTTTCCGTCATTGATGATGGGGAGGGAATTCCCCTGGACGTACAGCCCCGGATCTTTGATAAATTTGTGCATGGCAAGCCCAGTGACGACAATGGTGGCAGCGGCCTGGGCCTGGCCATCAGTAAAGAAATTATCAAGGCGCACCGGGGCACCATCTGGGTCGATTCCATCCCCGGCCAAGGCAGCACCTTTACCTTTACTTTGCCCGTCGCCGCTTGATTTCAAGCAAGAGGGGACCTCACTATGGCTGACCGGTCAGTGCTGATTGTGGAAGATGAAAGATATATTCGCGTAACTCTCGCCTTTGCCCTTGAAAAACTGAACGTGTCGCTGGATACCGCGGCTAACGGGGCGGAGGCTCTCAAAAAGCTGGCGGAAAGACCTTATACCGTGATGCTCCTGGACCTGCGCATGCCTGGCATCGACGGCATGGAGGTCCTGAGGCGGGTCCCGGAGATCAGGCCCGAATTAAAAGTAGTTATCATCACCGCCTATGGGTCCGTTGAGGCTGCGGTGGAGGCCATGAAGCTGGGAGCGGTGGATTTCCTCCAGAAGCCTTTTGATCCGGAGGAAGTGCGAAAACTGGTATCTTCCCTTTTGGACCAAGCCACCCAGGAAAGCCATGGGGGCCGGGAATATGAAAAATATCTTGAGCTGGCGTTCAAGCGCCTTGGCGGCGGGGAATTCGACGCGGCCCGGGTTTATGCCCACAAGGCCATATCTCTTGCACCGGACCGCCCGGAGGGTTTCAATATACTGGGGGGATTATTTGAAGCTCGCGGCAATCGTCTGGAGGCCGAAAAAAATTATCGGGTCGCATTGACCCTCAATCCTTCCTATCTACCGGCCCGGAAGAACCTGGACCGCGTCACCAGCCGCCCCTATACTCCCCTGGGTATTGATTGGGGTTTTTTAGCCAAATGAAAAAAGAGGGCATTCCTGAGAAATGAGGACCTGGATAGATAATCCTTCTCAATAAGCCAGCAGCAGATAGACCATGGAGAGGGCGACCGTAATGAGCATGGGCATAAAACAGGCCTTCAGGTAATACAAAAAAGAAATCTGGTAGCCGGCCTTTTCCGCCAGGCCCACGGTCACCACGTTGGCCGAGGCCCCGATCATGGTGCCGTTGCCGCCCAGACAGGCCCCCAGAGCCAGTGACCACCAGAGCACGCCGCTTTCCGCGCCGGGGATGGTCTGGTTCAGGAAAGCGATGATGGGCAGCATGGTGGCGGTAAAGGGAATGTTGTCGATAAAGGCCGAAGCAATGGCGGAAACCCATAGGACCATGATGATGGCCACGGTGAGGGAGCCGCCGGAAACCTGCCGCACCCATTCGGCGATGAACTGAATCAGACCGGTCTCCTCCGCCCCGGCAATGACGATAAACAACGCCATGAAAAAGACCAAGGTGGGCCATTCCACTTCATGTTCCAGCATCTCCACAATATCCACCCGGGAAAAGACCAACAGGAGCATGGCCCCGGTCAGGGCGGCCACCGAGGGCTCCATGTGGAGCATGCCGTGAATGACAAACAAGAAAATCGTCAGGCCCAGGAGCCCCAAACACAGGGCCAAAAGCTTGCCGTCGGTAATCTGATATTCTTCCTTAAGAGAGGCGACGGTGGCCTGGACGTCAGTTATTTCGCTCTGTAGATAGTCTTTTTTATACCAGAAGACGTAGTAGACGGCCGTGATGATCATGCAAACCGTACAAATTCCCGCCAAATTGAGGACAAACTGGCCAAAGGTGAGGTTGGCATAGGAGCCGATGAGGATATTGGGCGGGTCGCCGATCAGGGTGGCCGTGCCTCCCACATTGGAGGCGAAAACCTCGGGGATCAGGAAGGTAATGGGGTTGATTTTCAAGGTTGAAGCAATTTCTATGGTCACCGGTATCATCAGCAGCATGGTGGTGACATTGTCCAGGAAGGCCGAAACCACTGCGGTAATCCACATAAAAAGGACCGCCAGGATAAAGACATTGCCCCGGGCCAGGGCGTAGCTCTTATAGGCCAGCCACTGGAACATGCCGGTCTTTTTGATGACCCCCACAATGATCATCATACCGAGCAGAAGAAAAACGACATTCATGTCCATGGCCTGCATGGCGTCTGCAAAAGAAAGAATAACATAGTTCGAATCGAAAGCGCCCAGGGTGTAGGAGAGGAATAACATCAGGGTTGCTCCCAGAAGGGCGGCCAAGGTTCGGTGCAGCCATTCCAGGGCGATGATGAGATACACCACCAGCAAAATGAGGCTGGCCAGCCAGAAGGCCGGGGTTACCCGGCGTTCCAAAGGGATATTTTGATGGGCCAAAAAAATCCGGTTGCCGCTCCCGCTGACTTCGTCGGCTAGCAGCTTCACCGGAGTGGGCCCGGAAACCCGCCAGGAGGGTTTGGAGGCTTGAATTTGCACCTCCGCCCCGGGCAAGGTGCCGGCCGGCAGGGTAAATTCCGCGGCGAAGCTGCCCCTGGCCCCGGTGCGAATGTCAGCCTCTTTCCCCCGGGGCTGAAGAGGCCGGCCGTTCACCGTTACCTCCACCGCCACATCCTTAACACCTTTCCCCTGAGTATTTTTTACCGTTCCCGCCAGGTGGAGATGATCTTCGGCCCGGGTGTCGGCAGCCAGGAGCGCCAGAAGCAAGGCGATCACCAGAACCAGCAGTCTATCTGGGGTGACCGTCGTTTTCTTTAACAACATTTTTACCTTTTGCGCCATCCGCATGCCAATCGGCGCCGGGGCCAGGAACTCAGAGATAGACAACCGCCACTGCGGCGCGGGTTGCAGTGTGCGCCACACTACTGGTGACGCTGCCAATGAGCAGGCTTGCCAGGGCCGAGCGCCCCCTGCTGCCCATGAGGATGAGGGGATAGCCGCCTTCTTCGGCCTGCTGGACAATAGCCTGGGCCGGTTCCCCGCTGACCAGCTTTTCCTCCCAGCATCCCTCCAGCCCGGCTTCTTGGAGAATACCCCGGGCGGACCCCAGAATACCTTCTCCTTCCGCCACCAGATCCTGGGCCCCTTCCTGGATTTTCATCCCCATGATAGCAATGTCGATGACATGGAACAGGGTCAGAAAGGGTGCCATCGGTCTAAAGGCCTGAGCCAGGGCCGCGGCTTGCCGGACTGCAGCCAGGCTGGACTCCGACCCGTCCAGGGGAAGAAGCATGGGGGAAATGGGACAACCAGCCTTAGGCATGGCCTCTTGGGCGGCCACATATACGGTCACTCCCTGGGCGCGCGCTAAGACACTGCGCGTGACGCTTCCCAGGAGTAAGGCTTTGAAAGGCGACAGGCCCCGCCGGCCCATGATGATGGTGGAAAACTCTTCTTCCTGGGCCAGCCGGATGATCTCTTCACTGACTTTGCCTTCGACGATGCGAACCTCAATAGGGGCCTGGACGCCGCGGGATTGGAGGATTTTTATCCCTTCCTCCAGCAAAGGGAGGACTTCCCTCTCCAGAAAACGCTGGCGGATCCGTTGCCAATCCTTGTCCTGATCCATGCGGGCAACCCGCAAGTCCACGTTATGGACATGCCGGGCCAGGTAACTGCCCCCGATGACCTGCAACAGGGTCAGGCCTTTTACCACTTCCTTGCCGGCGATACTGAGTTGGGCGGCCAGTTCCAGGGCGTTCCGGGCTGAGGGACTGCCATCAAAGGGAAGCAAAATTTTCGTTATGGGATAAGAGAGCAGGGTCATTCTTGACGTACCTTAACTAAAGGATTATTGCTGCAAGGGCATTTGGATTCGCCACTCCAGCATACCATTATTATTTATCTCAGTGCATGAAATATCCACCAGAGAGATGGACATCCCGCCGAAGTTAATAGCGGCAGAGAATGGCGAAATTTTATTACCAAGCCCTCCCGGTACCGAAGGTGAAATCCTCGTCTCATTTCTTTCCAGGACCAAAAGGCTCCTCCCGGGTTAAGCCGCTTTGGGAATCTGCACCTGCAAAAAACTGGATCAGCCAGGGGTTGCAAATTTAACCCCCGACGTCTTCCGTCCCCCATTTTTCAGGCTCAAAAGGTCCCTTCTTAACAGAAAATTAATGGCCTCAACCCATTTTTTAACAGTAATTATATATCCCCAATGCTATGTTTCCCCTGAATTCACTCTGCGGCCGCGTGGATAAAGCCGCGATTTAGGGCTCTTATACCATGTTCGCATTGCAGGGGCGGGTTTTAAACCCGCCCCTACAAGTGATATCAATATGTTAGCATGTTATTTTGTTTCATTTCAAAGCGGACATGGTATTAGAGAAATTTCCAGGTAAAGCCGAAGCCAGCACCAGGCGGGAACAGAGAGCCACAGGTCTCCGGGAACGCAGATATCCGGGTTCCTTGGGAAAAAGCACCCAATTATTCTTTTATTAAAGGAATGACGATGCTACCCAAGTCAACTCCTCTGCTGATTAAATCCTCATGGTTGTTAGTCCATTCCTATCTTAAGTACCTCGCGCACGACCCTCCTTTGCAGCCGCACGCCTAACGCCAACGGAAACGCCTGCCCCAGACCCGCCTCCCCAGCAAAACGGGGACAGAAGGCCGTCAAGTTTCCTAAAAAGGTGACGGTGGGGTTGACGGGAAAAGGGCGAACTCGGTTTTTTCCTTTTCCCATCTTAGCGAAAGCGCTCTCTTTTTGAACCGGGAGTTCTTGGGGGAAAACAGCACCTGGAAAGGGCTGTTCCCGGTTAGTCTTCCTTCAGCCAGGCCCCGGCGGAGTCGGACTAGGGTGGATAATTTTCCCCATCCTATGCCGCTCACTTTTTAGGTCCACTGCTCCGGCAGCATGGACAACGCCGCGATTCAAGGCTCCAAGCCCGGGATACACCGGTTTTTTCCCAACGCCGCCATCCGGCTCCGGGCTGGCCTGCAGGAATCTCTGGGAAAACCTTTATGAAAGCACAATTGATCGGAGGTCTCCATGTCAGACACCAAAAGAGTTAAGGAATTGATGATTCCCTTGGAAGATTATCCCCACATCCCCTACTGGTTCACCCTGCGCCAGGCCATGGCCATCGTCCGGGAGGCGGCCGTCAAGTTCGAGGGGAGTTTCGAGCCCCGGGCCGTGTTGGTCTTTGACGAAAAATACCAGCTCATGGGCATCCTGACCCTGCGGGACATCATCAAGGGCCTGGAGCCCAGGTTCTTGCATGAGACGGCGTTGGTCAAAGCTGACCCCAGCCTCACTGTCTTGATGGGTGACCTGTTTGGGCCCGGCTTGAAAGAAGCGTCCCAAAAACCGGTGAGCGAAGTCATGAGCCCCATCAAGGTCACCGTCCAGGGCGGCGATCCCCTGGCCAAGGCCATCTTCCTGATGATCAAGGAAAATGTGGGCGCCATGCCGGTGATCCAGGACCACAAGGTGACGGGCATGATCCGCCTGAGCGATCTCTTTAAAGAGGTCTCGGACCTGGTGCTGGGCGACTGATCCGGTTCCCGGACTTCCAACTAAAAGGAGTTTACCATGGCGGAAGAGACCAAAAAAATGCCCGTAGGCGCCGGCTTGCCGGAGATGCCCGAAGAGATAATTATCGCCCCTAAAAAGGTGGCCATCGACTATAAACGCATTTTCTTTATTCTGTTAGGCCTGGGAATATTTTTCTTGTTCTATCTGATCCCCTCCTTGCCGGACGCGGTGGACCCGGGGGGCAAGGTCTTCAAACTGCCCTGGGCGGGGAAAATGGCCCTGGGCCTCTTCCTCATGGCCGGGATCTGGTGGGTCTTCGAGGTGATGCCCATCGGCGTCACCGCCATTGCCATCGGCCTTTTCCAGGTGCTCTTTTACATCCGCACCCCCAAAGAAGCCCTGGGCGATTTCCTGGACCCCTCCGTCTGGTTTATTTTCGGTTCCGTGGTCATCGGCACCGCGTTCAGCGCCTCGGGCCTCACCAAGCGTATGGCCTACAAGATGCTGACGATTGTGGGGGAGAAAACCAACCTTATCCTTTTGGGAACCTTCCTGGTGGTGGGCGCCATGACCCTGATCATGGCCCATACCGCGGTGGCCGCGGCCATCTTCCCCTTGCTGCTGGCCATTAATGCCCTCTACAGCGAATCAGACCAGCCCACCCGGTTCGGCAAGGGCCTGTTCATCGGCATGGCCTGGGCCGCGGGCGCGGGCTCCATCATCACCTTCCTGGGAGCGGCCCGGGGTGTGGCCGCCGCGGGCATGTTCCAGCAATTCACCGGCAACGACATCGGCTTCTTTGAACTCATCTGGTATATGCTGCCCATGGGTGTCTTAATGATCTTCGCCATCTGGCTGATTATCATCACCTGCTTCAAGCCGGAGCGGGCAGTCATTGAGGGACTGCGGGAGAAGGCCAAGGATCTGACCAGGGAGTTAGGTCCCATGAACCCCAAAGAAAAATTCGTCCTGTTCATGGTCGTCGGCATCGTGGGGCTCTTCATGGCCAAGGCCTTTCTGCCCATCAAGGCCTTTACCGACCTGGACCGGGCCGGCATCATGCTGGTGGGCACCGTGCTTTTCTTCATGACCCGCACCCTCACCGTGGAAGACCTGGAGACCATCCCCTGGAACATCATCCTGCTCTTCGGCGGGGCCATGTCCATCGGCTTCTGCCTCTGGAGCACCAAGGCCGCGGAATGGCTGGCGGTGCATTGGCTTTCCTTCTTCCTCAATGCCCCCTGGCTGGTCTTCGTCCTGGGCATCGCCTTCTTCGTCCTGATCATGACCAACTTCATCATGAACGTGGCGGCCATCGCCATTGCCCTGCCCGTGTCCCTGGTCATCGCCAAATATTTGGGCGTGGCCCCTCATGTCATTCTCTTCGCGTCCCTGGTGACCGCGGGCATGCCTTTCAATCTGCTCATCGGCGCGGCTCCCAACGCCATCGCCTATGAGAGCAAGCAGTTCACCACCGGAGAGTTCTTCGGCTACGGTTGGCTGCCAAGCATCGTGTTGATGGCTCTCCTGGCGCTATTTGTCTATATCATCTGGCCCCTCATGGGGATGCCGGTGCTGCTGAAATAATTTTAGTTCTCGTTCCCAAGTTGAACTTGGGAACGAGAACCAATGTTTGCATGATCGGAGGGGGAGAAGTTGCGCACTCGCAAAAACTTCACCCCCACCCCGGCCCTCCCCCCTCAAGGGCATAAGCGCTAACTTAAGAGACAGTTATGAACTGCCAGGTTTTTTAAAACATCTAATTGTAACAGCCTCTTACGCGGGGGCTCTCTTAAATCCTGGGAGATTTGGTGCCATTTTTTCCAACAGT